>NZ_JBIRVJ010000014.1:0-198629 GCF_044386705.1 Streptomyces sp. NPDC020422
GTCGCCGTCGGGCAGCCGCACGTCGAGCACGGCCACGTCCGGCCGCAGGGCGGGGCCCCGGGCGAGCGCCTGCTCGGCCGTCGCGGCCTCGCCGATGACGGTCATGTCGGTCTCGGCGTCGATCAGGTCGCGCAGCCCCCGGCGCACGACCTCGTGATCGTCCACGAGGAAGACCCGGGTGGTCGTGGTGTCGGCTTCCGGTGGATAGGTCATGGCGATCCCTGTGCTCGGCGGATACCTGCCCACCCCCTCACAAGGATTGTCCGTCAGGAGTCGCCTTCATGGACGGCGATGTCCATCCGCACGTCCACGACACCTTCCACGGCCCGCACGGCACGGGCCACCAGCGGTAGCAGCGCCCGATCGGGCAGTCTCCCACGCACCTGGGCGACCCCCTCCACTACCGTGACGTCCAGGCCGGTGAGGCCGGCCGCCCCGCCGAGCACGGCGTGTCGGACCTCCGACGCGATCTCCTCGTCATCGCGCAGGAACACCTTGAGGAGATCGCTCCGGCTGACGACGCCCTCCAGCATTCCGATCCCGTTGACGACGGGGAGCCGTTTCACCTTCCGCCGGGCCATGATCCGTGCCGCCTCCGCGAGAGAGGCGTCCGCGTGGACGGTCACGGCCGGACTCGACATCAGCTCCCCGGCCCGTACCGCCCCGGCCTTCGCGGCCTCGGTGAACTCCTCCGGCCGAGGGTCCACGCCCCGGAACTCCTCCTTCGGCAGCAGGTCCGCCTCCGACACCACCCCGACGACACGCCCCTCACCCTCCAGGACGGGCAGGGCGCTCACCTTCCACTGGTCCATCAGGGCGACGATCTCCTTGTACGGCGCGTCGCGGCCGATCGCGACGGCGGTGTGCGACATGACGTCGCTGACGGTGTAGCGCGAGACGGTCATCGTGTTCTCCCAGGACGCTTCTCCGGCCTCCTTCCGAGTGTGGCCCGCGGCCCGGAACCCTGGGGAGGGCCGGATGGCCCCGTCCGTCGTGGCCTCCGGGTCAGAACCAGTGCAGGCAGTGCGGGGCGCGCTCGGTGCGGAAGAGGGCGTCGGCGAGGGCGGTCGCCGCCGGGTGGTGGGCCCGGACGTGTCCGGCGCGCACGAGGGTGCTCGGTGCGGTGCCGCCCAGGTAGAGCGAGCCCAGGTCCCGGACGTCCAGGGACAGGTCGGGCGCCCGGTCCGTGGGGACGCAGTCGGCCTTGCCGTCCCGGACGGTCAGCAGATGGCGCTCGTGCTCGCCGAGGAACGGGTCGTGGACGTCCAGGACGAGCTCGCCGTCCGCGAACCAGCCACGCGCGGTCAGCGCACGCGGCACGTCGAGGAGGCGCACCCACAGCCAGTCGGTGTCGCCGCCCACCTGCCCGGCGCGGAAGTCCGCGAGCTGCCAGCGCAGCGGGTGCCCGGGCGGGACGTGCTTGAACACGACCTGGGCGACGAGGTCGTGGCCGAGCACGAACCGGGCCAGGGCCGTGAAGACCGCGTCGTCGCCGGCGATGACCTCGTCCACCGTCAGGGTGTCGGCCTCGCCGATCGCGTAGCTGGCGTACCCGTCCGGGACGCCGTCGGCGTCCCGGTGCACGGCGACGTATCGCGGCGCCGGAGCGACCGGCGGCTGCCCCGCGCCCCGGGTCCACCAGGTGTGCGGCCGGGACAGCGCCCCGGGCTGGCCGCGGCGGTACCGGTCGTAGACCTCCTCCAGGAGCCCGCCGCACTCGGCGCGCCGCAGCACCGCCACGGAGCCGCCGGAGGCCCGGTCGTCGGTGCCCGGCCCGGGCGCCGGGGACCCGTCCCGACCGGCGGCCGCCCGGGGGAGCGCGAGTCCGGCGTTGTGCCGCGGCACCGTCAGCCGCTGCGTGTACGTCGCCGGCCCGTAGCCGAACCGCCCGTAGATCGGCGCCTCGGAGGCCAGCAGGACGGCAAGGAACTCGCCCCGGTCCCGCAGTTCGGTGAGCTGGTGCCGCATCATCGCGCTGAGCACGCCGTGGCGCCGGTGCGAGGGCAGGACACCGACGGCGGTCACCCCGGCAGCCGGGACGAGGGCCCCACCGGGCAGGGTGAGCTCGAAGGAGTAGGCGGCGGCCGTCCCGACAGGGTGCCCGTCCGCCGTCACGGCGAGCAGGCCGCGGTCCATCTCGAGCGCCGCCCACCAGACTCCGCCACCGCCCCCGGCGGGAGTCTCGGGGAAGCGCCCGAACGCGGCGTGGAGGGTGTCGACGAAGACGTCGAGGTCCTGGTCGGTCGTGGGACGGATGTCCATCGGTGGTGCTGCCTCCCCTGGTTGCCGGCACCACGACTCGTGGCGCCCGCCCCAGTGCAGCGCCGGCCCGCGGCGAGATCAACCGAATAACCGGTCAGGGGGAGTAGGCCGGGAGCCGGGCGCGCCTCGGCTCCGGCTCTCGCACTCGCCGAGGAAGTCGCGTCCACCGCCGCGACCACCCCACCGGCGAAGCGGACGCCGACGCCGAGGACGAAACCCACCGGCACGGCCTCCCGGATCCGCCGGTACGCGTACAGCCCCGGCGGATCCCGGAGCCGGACGGCAGCCGTCCGGACGCCGTGCTCGCGCTGGTACCGCTCCCCGAACGGTGGCCTCCAGCGGGATGCGCGTCTGTTCGATGGCGCAGCGGTCGGACGTCGGGTACGCGCCGGGTCAGGCACTGGCCGACGCCGGCCCGGCGCATGAGAATGCCGCCATGACCGATACCCCAGCGCCCCCTCCAGAGCCGACCGGTGCCCCCGCCGTCCGGGTCGAGCGCGACGGCCCGGTGACGACGGTCGTGCTGTCGCGCCCCCGGGCCCGCAACGCCGTGGACGGGCCCACCGCGCGTCTGCTGGCCGACGCCTTCCGGGCCTTCGAGGCGGACGACGAGGCCTCCGTGGCGGTGCTGTGGGGAGAGGGCGGAACGTTCTGCGCGGGTGCCGACCTCAAAGCCATCGGCACGGACCGCGGAAACCGGGTCGAACCCGACGGCGACGGCCCCATGGGACCCACCCGTATGCGGCTGTCCAAGCCCGTCATCGCCGCCGTCGCGGGCCATGCCGTGGCCGGCGGGCTCGAACTCGCCCTCTGGTGCGACCTGCGCGTGGTCGAGGAGGACGCGGTCTTCGGAGTCTTCTGCCGCCGTTGGGGAGTGCCCCTGATCGACGGCGGCACGGTCCGCCTGCCCCGGCTGGTCGGCGAGAGCCGCGCCATGGACCTGATCCTCACCGGACGTCCGGTCCAGGCCGCCGAGGCGTACGAGATCGGGCTCGCCAACCGCCTCGTTCCCCCGGGCCGGGCCCGCGCCGCCGCGGAGGAACTCGCCAGGGAGATCGCCGCGTTCCCGCAGCTCTGCCTCCGCCACGACCGGCTGTCGGTGTACGCGCAGCACGGACTGCCCGAACCCGAGGCCCTGGCGGCCGAGCTCCGCCACGGCATGGTCCCGCTGTCGGCGGGCGAGACCCTCACCGGCGCCGCGCGCTTCACCTCCGGGGCGGGACGGCACGGCTCCTTCGGCGACTGAGCCCGTCGCTGCGGACGATCGCCGAACACGGCCGTACCCGGTCGCCCTCGCTCACGAAGCCCTGGCTGCCGTCGAGTTCCGGCCAGCGCACCGGCGGAGCTGGAGGGGCGCCGGTTGTCAGTGGGGTGTGTCAGAGTCTGCGCATGTTCGAGATCGTGGTGATGACGGAGAACGGGGAGCGGCACGTCCGTGTGTCGGCCGGGGACCTTGCGGGGTTGGTCCGACGCATCGGTGGCGACGGGGACAGGTTTCTCGTGGTCCAGCGGCTTCCGGACCTGCCTGACGTGTTCGCCCAGGTATGGCACGAGGCCGGCGGCGACTACACGGTGGAGCATCGCGACGGCTCCGCCGACCGGCACTTCCAGGCGACGGCCGAGGGGCCCGAGGCCGTGATCGAGGTGCTCACCGGCTGGGCCCGCCGGGGGGCCGCGGGGGCCGGGGACCTGGCCTGGTCGCTGCTCGATTTGGGCCCCGCCCCCCAAGTGCCGCCGCTCGACCTCGACAAGGAGGACCGCGAGGAGCTGGAGGAGCGCGTCCGTGAAGTGCTCGTCGGCGGCTACGCCTCGCGCGCCGACCTGGCGGAGCTCGCCGAGGACTACCTGGTCGACGGGGACAGCCGGCCCGTCTCGCGTGAGCAGGCGCGGGCCCTGGCCGACCGCCTGTGGCTGGAGCGGGTCGCGGAACAGTCCTCGTGGCAGGGGGAGACGGACCCCGAGCGGCTGACGCGCGCGTTCACCGCCCTGCAGGATGCGGGCATCACCGCCCGTGAGAACTTCACCTGTTGCCGGAGCTGCGGCCAGGCCGAGATCGGCGGTGAAGGCCGGTCCGACGCGCGCGGCTTCGTCTACTTCCACACCCAGTGCACGGATTCCGCCGCGGCGGGCCACGGACTGACGCTGTTCTACGGCGGCTTCGACGGCTCGGCCGAGACCACCGCCGCCGTCGGTCACGAGGTCATGGCCGCCCTCGAAGCGGTCGGCCTAGCCGCCGAATGGGACCGGGACCCCGGCAAGGCCATCACCGTCACCCCCCTGGACTGGCGCCGACGTCTGGTCGGTTGAGGCCTCGGCAGAGTCCGCCGAGCAGCTCCCGGACGCAGGTCCGCAGCCAGAGGTGTGCCGGGTCCGCGTCGTGGCGAGGATGCCAGGCGAGACCGACGGGCAGAGCCGGCAGGGCGAGCGGGACGGGGAGGACCACCAGACCGAGGTCCTCGGCGAGCGTCCGCGTCCAGCTCGGGGCGATGCCCACCAGCTCCGTGCGGAGCAGGATGAAGAGGGACGCGGGGAAGGACCCGACGCTGCCCACGACCCGCCGCTCGAAGCCGAGTTCCGCGAGCGCGGCGTCCAATGGCCCTTGCAGTCGCCCACGCGAAGAGACGTTCAGGTGGTCGGCGTCGGCGAACCGCTCGACGGTGACCCGGCCGTCCAGGAGGGGATGGCCCGGACGCACGACGGCCACCATCCGGTCGTCGAAGAGGTGCTCCACCCGCACCTCGGGCGCCACCGTGTCGATGACACCGACCTCCAGATCGGCACGGCCGTCACGCAGCGCGGGCGCCTCGGACGGCAGTTCACCGAGGAAGCGCAGTCGGATGCCGGGGGCCTCGCGCGCGGCGCGGTCGAAGAGGGCGGGCCCCAGGGAAGCGGCGACGGCGTCGTGCCCGAGCACGCTGAAGGTCCGGGAGACCGTGCGCAGATCGCCCACGCCCGGACCCGCGAACAGCGCACGGGCCCGCTCCACCACGGCGCTCACCTCGCTGCGCACCGCGAGCGCGTGCGGCGTCGGCACCATGTGACGGCCCGCCCGTACGAGAACGGGGTCTCCGATCGCCTTGCGGATGCGCCCGAGCGTGCGGCTCATCGCGGGTTCGGACAGGTGAAGGCGTCGGGCGGCGCCGCGCACGCTCCCCTCTTCGAGGAGGGCGTCGAGGGCGACGAGGAGATTGAGGTCGAGCCCGGACGCCGCCGCACCGCCCCTCTCCACCGTATGCGTCACGCGCAATCACCACCTGCACAAGTTGCACTGGATACAAGTCCGGGAGCGACCTTACGGTGGCAGCGGATCCCCGCACCAGCCGGCCGGCGCGTCACGGGTCCACCCCGAATACGCCGCGCGGCGGTCCCTCGACCACGGCATCCGGAACCGTTCCGAGGAACCCCGACCGCGCCCCCCGTCACTCCGCTCCCAAGGAGGAGCCTTGCCTTCGCCTGCCCGAAACCCGCTCCGGCGGTCCACCCTGCTCGCCCTGTGCGCCTGCGTGCTCGTCGCCCAGTCCATGGTGGCCGCCGTCAATCTCCTGCTCCCACAGCTGAGTTCGTCCTCCGTACACCCCTCGCACGCCGAACTGCTCTGGACCGTCGACGCGTACGTCATCGTCTTCGCCGGCCTCCTCATCCCGTCCGGCGCCCTCGGCGACCGCTACGGCCGCAAGGGAGCACTGCTCGCCGGGCTCGGCCTGCTCGCGGCGGGCGCGGCGGTCAGCGCGCTGGCCGGCACGCCCGCGTGGCTGATAGCCGGCCGGGGCGTCTCGGGCGCCGGCGCCGCCCTCGTCATGCCCGCGACCATGTCGATCCTGACCCACCTGGCCCGGCCCGAGCACCGCCCCCGCGCCCTGGCGTCATGGACGCTCGCCGTCGGACTCGGCGGGCTGGCGGGCAACGTCGGCGGCGGCCTGATCGGCGCGTACCTGCCGTGGCAGGCGCTCTTCTGGACGATGCTGCCGCTCGCGGCGCTGCTCGCCCTCGCCGTCGGCCGCACCACGCCCCGTACGGCCAAGACCCCGGACGCCGGCCCTGCCGGCCGCCCCTCCCTGGACCCGCTCGGCACCCTGCTGCTGACCGGCGGTCTGGTGGCCGTGCTCTTCGGCATCATCGAAAGCCCGCTGTACGGCTGGACGTCGCCACGCATCCTGCTGGCCGTCGCGCTGGGCACGGCCCTGCTCGCCGCCTTCACCGCGCACGCGCTCCGCTCCCGCACCCCGCTGTTCGACCCGCGCGTCTTCCGCTCCGCCCGCCTGCGCGCCTCCAGCCTGGGCACGGCCGCGAGTTTCTTCGGCCTCTTCTCGCTCTTCTACGTCAACTCGCAGTACCTGCAGTACGTGAAGGGGTACGACGCCGCCCAGGCGGGCTTCGCGATCGTCCCCCTGACCCTCGGCATGGCCCTCGTGCCCCGCATCGCCGCCCGCTGGTCCGCGCGACCGGCACCGGTGGCGGGCGGCGGCCTGCTCCTCATCGGCCTGGGTCTGCTCGGCGTCTCGACGGCCGACGCGGGCACCCCGTACCCCGTCTACGCCTGCTGGCTCCTGCTGATCTCGACGGGCACCGGACTGTGCATGCCGGCCCTGACCCTGGGCGTGGTCTCCTCCCTGCCCCGCCACCAGGCGGGCCTGGGCTCGGGCCTCGGCACCTCGACCCGCGAGATGGGCGCGGCACTCGGCGTGGCGGTGACGGGAACCCTGCTGGCGGGCCACACGGGCTTCGCCGACGGCATGGCGGCGGCCCTGCGCACGGTCGGCCTGGCGGTGATCGCCGCGGCAGCCCTGACGGCCCTCGGCCTCCGCAAGCCGCGTCCCCAAAACGAGCCCGCACGCACGCCGACGACGGGCGCCGAGTCGGCCTAGTCGGTGCTGCGGTCGGGTGAGCATCACGTGGAGCGCGTAGGCGGGGCACCTCATCCACCACCAGAACCGCAGTCATACGCCGGACGGACCGCGCCGCCCAAAGGCGATCGGTGGACCGCCGGCTCCGGCGGGCGCCGCGGGGAAGACCGTGCGGAGTCGGGGCGGATCCGGCCGGCCCGCCTGCTGATGGCCGCGCCGCCCAGGGACGCCGCGGTGGCATCGGTCGGCCGACCCAAGGAGCGCGTGCGGATCAGCCACGAGGCCCCGCTCACCGGGCACACGGCCGCCGTCGCCGGCCTGGGCTCCGACCCCGCAGCCCTTCGCCCCCGACGACCCGCGCAGAGTGCGATCCTGCGACGTCAAGGCTCCGGGAGGGCGTCTCCCCGGGCCGCCCTCACCCGCTGGGCGTCCCCGCTCTCGACGCCTCCGCCTCCTGTTCCAGGAGGTCGACCATCCGGCGCATGACGGGAAGCGGCAGCGCCGGGTTGAACGACGCGTCCCGCGCCGTGGCCGGGTCGCCGAGCAGGCGCAGCAGGACATCGGGCGGTGTCGCCGG
This sequence comes from Streptomyces sp. NPDC020422, assembly GCF_044386705.1. Classification (NCBI taxonomy): domain Bacteria; kingdom Bacillati; phylum Actinomycetota; class Actinomycetes; order Kitasatosporales; family Streptomycetaceae; genus Streptomyces; species Streptomyces sp. NPDC020422. The sequence continues at coordinate 7,684 of NZ_JBIRVJ010000014.1, forward strand.
ATTCCCGGCAGCCCGGGCCCGGACGCCGGGGTCCGGGTCGTCGAGGAGCCGTACCGCCGTCGCGGGTGAGAGCCGCGGCTCCTCTGCGGCTTCCCGTCGTACCTCTGCCGACTCGTCCCGGCTGAACCGCTCGACCAGCTCGGGGGCCGACGCGGGGTCCGACAGGGCGAGCCGCCGCAGGCGCGGCTGCGGGTGCGTGGCGAACCGCAGCAGGCCCGTGCGCGGGAAGTTGGGGTGACTGCGTGGCCGGCCGGGGAAGCCGAGGCTGCCGTCCCACCAGTGCCACACCTCCAGGAGGGCGTCGGCCGGCGCGTCTTCGCAGGACTCCGCGAGGAACAGGCGCACGGTCCGGTCCGTGTCCCCGGCCAGGCGTTCGACCACGTCGGGCGGCAGCCGGGGCGCGCGGGCCACGCTGCTGCGGATGTGGGGGTGAGCGGAAGAGGCGAGGCGGCGCATCGCTTGGGGGTCGTCGTGGAGCTCCTCGACCCATGGCAGGACGTACGGGTGCCGGGCGTCGGGCTCGATGCCCACGAGCACGCTCGCGCGCTGCTCCTCCGTCAGATCGGCGCGCACGGCTACGGCGGCACGGACGGTCTCGTCCTCGTCGTCGAGGAGGACGGCGACCGCGCCCCCGTCCAGCAGGGCGTTGCCGGCGAGAAGTCGACGCGTCTCCACGTCCGAGTGAAGCGCGAGCTCCATGCTCCAGGAGGCTTCGAGCCGGCACCTGTGCAGGGCCTGGCTGCGCCACTTTCCGTGCAGGCGGGTGAAGACCGCCCGGCCCAAGAACACGTCCTGGTGGTGCCGTAGGAGCGCCGCCGTCCGGACGTCCTCGTCGGCGTCGGCGAGAAGCGCCTCCCGCAGGGCCCGGTCGAGGTGCGGCCAGGCGGGCGCGCAGGCGGCGGCCCGGACCCGCGGTGCGGAATCGGCGGCCAGCGCGCGCAGCGGAGCGGCGGCCATCCCGGGCAGCAGGGCCGCCTCGGCACGGACCAAAGGGGAGGGGTCTGCGACCAGGGCCTCGCGGCACTCCGACGCGAGGCGCACACCGGCTCCCGCGGCGACCTCGACGAACAGCGCCCGTCGTGGCCCTTCCCGCTCGTTCAGCAGCAGCCGGCCCCACTGCTCGGAGGACACCGTGAGCCAGGCATGGCGGTCGGCGACCGTGCCGCGCACGGCGCGGTCGGGGTGGTCCACTGCCGCGTCCACGACCGCCGGCGGCAGGTCCTTGCGGCAGAGGAAACCGGGATCGACATCGAGCAACCGGATGAGCAGGTCCTCGGGCAGCGCCTGATTGAAACCGATGTCCCACCAGTGCCGTACGGGTCCCGTGAGTTCTTCCGCGAGGTCCTCCATCATGCCCGCAGTCTGTCGTACGCGCCCTGGCACCGATCACCGTGCACCGCCGCCCCGCTCACCCCTGGGGCCAGGCCGGGTTCCGGTTCGCCTCCGCCCACTGGTTCCCCTGCCCGTGACTCTGCCCCTGGCCGTACCCGTAGCCTGCCTCGTACACGTACCCGCTCGACGGAATGGGCGCGGCGCCGGGCACGTACTGCACCGGCTCCGGCAAAGGCGGCGATTCCGGTACCGGTCCCGGCCGCGGCTGTGGGGACTCGGCCGGTGCCGCCGGACCGGCCGCCGGCACCGGGAGGCTCCCGTAGCGCTCCATCCGCTGCCACCGCAGCCGGGACCCGGCGATCGCGGTGAAGACGGACTGGATCACGACCAGGTACATCAGCTGGCGGTACACGAACTGCTGCAGGGGCAGACTCCACAGCGGCCCCGGGCGCTCGCCGTCCAGAAGGAACGCGTACAGGCCCATCAGCACCTGGAGCAGGAGGAAGGCCCCCCACAGTCCCAGGATGCGCACCGGGTCGAGGAAGACCAGGCCGTACACGGCGAAGACGTCGACGACGGGTGCGAGCAGCGGCAGCAGCACCTGGAACATCAGCAGGTACATCAGACCGCGGCGCCCGAGTTTGCCCGCCTGCCCGCGCTGGACGAGGGCGCCGCGGTGCTTCCACATGGCCTGCAAGGTGCCGTAGCACCAGCGGTAGCGCTGCTTGCACAGCGCGCCGAGCGAGGCGGGGGCCTCGGTCCAGGCCTTGGCGCGCTCCTCGTAGACCACCCGCCAGCCGTCCCGGCACAGGGCCATGGTGAGGTCGGTGTCCTCGGCGAGGGTGATGTCGCTGACGCCGCCGACCCGCAGCAGCGCCTCGCGCCGGAACGCGCCGACCGCACCCGGCACGGTGGGCATGCACTCGGCGAGGTCGAACAGGCGGCGGTCGAGGTTGAAGCCGACCACGTACTCGATGTGCTGCCAGCGCCCGAGCAGCCCGCCCCGGTTGACCACTTTGGCGTTTCCGGAGACGGCACCCACGCGGGGATCCGCGAACGGCTGGACGATCATACGGACCGCGTCCGGCTCGAAGACGGTGTCGCCGTCCACCATGACCAGCAGGTCGCAGGAGGCCGCGGCGATCCCGGTGTTGAGCGCGGCCGGCTTGCCCGCGTTCTGCTGGCGGAGGACCCGAACGCCGGGCAGCCGCAGCGCCTCGACGATATCGGCCGTGCCGTCCGTCGAGCCGTCGTCGACGACGATGACCTCCACGGGGTGGTCCGAGGCCAGCAGCGAACGCACGGCCGCCTCGATGCCCGCGCTCTCGTTGTACGCGGGGACGATCACGCTCACCGGTTCGGTGACGGGTGGGCCCCACGGGCGACGGCGTCGCTTGCGCACGTGACGGCGCGCGGCGACGAAGACGGCGAGCGCGCGCAGCGCGCTGACAGCGCCCGCGGCGTACAGGAGCCAGGACAGCACGCCCACGGCCCAGTCGCTGGTCCGGAGCGCCGCGATCAGGGCGGAGCCCTGCCAGGCGTTCGCCGTCGTGGCGGGGCGCTCCGCCCTTGACAGTGCGACCGCCTCGCCGACGGTGGTGAACCGCCGCCCGTCCGCCTTCAGGCGGGGAAGCAGCCGTTCGAGCGCGGCGACCGTCTGCGCACGGTCTCCGCCGGCGTCGTGGAGCAGCACGATCTGGCCCGCGGGGCCCTGAGGGGTGGCGTCGGCGAGGATCCGGTCGACACCGGGGCGCTGCCAGTCCTCGCTGTCCTGCGTCGTCAGGACGGTGAGGTACCCCTCGTGGCCTGCCTGCACGACGGCGTCCCAGTCGGCGTCGGTGAGCGCGCGGTTCGAGGAGGAGTACGGGGGCCTGAGGAGTGGTGTGGTCACCCCGGTCGCACCGGCGATGACGAGCTGCGTCTGGCGCAGCTCCAGCGATCGGCGCCACGGGGAGGCGGAGCCGAGATCGGTGTGGGTGAAGCTGTGCAGACCGATCTGATGGCCCTCCGCGACGATCCTGCGGGCGAGCTCGGGGTGCTGCGCGACCCGGGTGCCGACGGTGATGAAGGTGGCGTGGACGTGATTGCGGCGCAGCACGTCGAGGATCTTCGGAGTCCCGACCGGGTCGGGGCCGTCGTCGAACGTCAGCGACACCGTGCGGTCCGCCGGGCGGCTGGTCCGTCCCGATGCTCCTTCGATCACCGGACCGCCGGAGACCACCTGGGCGGGGACGGCCGCCGCCGACCGGCGCTCGCGCGGGGCCGCGTCGGGGGTCTGGTCGAACAGGTGCTGCGTGTAGCCCTGGACGAGGAGCGTCGCCGCGAGGGTGAGCACGAGGGTGGTCAGCAGGAGCCAGTGCGTGCGCACGGGGACGTTGCGGACCGAGCTGTGCCGGCCACGGGCCCGGCGGCCTGAGTTCTTCGACAAGGGACGGGGTTCCTGCCTGGTGCGGGGTGCGTGCGGGTGCCGCGGAGACGCAGTGGGGGAGAGCGGTGAGGAGCGCGTGGACTAGGGGTGGCTGGTGTGTCTGCCGCCGCCCTGGCCGGGCCGGCTCGTGGGTTTGCCGGTCGCCGGTGTGGGCCTGCCGGTCGCCGCCCCGGTGGTCCGATCGGGCGTCGGCCTGGTCGAGGTCGCCGAGCCCGCCGCCGAGGGCGTCGCGCCGGACGTGCGCGAGGCGGTCGCCTCCGGCGTGCTGCTGGGACCGCGGTGCGGAGTACTGCTCGCCGACATCCCCCGCGACGGGGCCGAGCTGTCGGCGCCGCCCGTCGGGGTCGGGTGCGGAGCCGTGGTCTGCGGTGCTCGGGCGGAGGGCAGGAACGGGGCCTGCACGGTGGGGCCGCCCAGCAGGGCGCTGACCAGCAGGGCTACGTAGCCGACGGCAGGCACCACCAGCAGACAGCCCCAGCGACGCACCCGCCGTTGCCTGCGCCCGGACGTGTCCACGAAGACGGGACTGCCCCCGCCACCGGCCCCACCCGCCGCGGGCGTGCGCTGTGCCCCCTCGGCGTCGACCGCGTCGCCGAGGTAGAGCTCCATGGTGTCGTCGGTGTCGTCGCGCGTGGGGTCGGGGCGGGGGTGCATGCGGTGGCGGCCTCTGGGAATCGGAGCTGCGGAGCGGGGGTCCCATGCCCTACAGCGTTGGCGGCGCCGTTCGCGTCACTCCGGCGCCCGGGGTGGGGGAACCGCCGGGAATCGCTGCCTCCACGCGTACGGCCCGGACAGGGCCTCGGAGGGCATCGTGCGAGGAGGTCGACGCGTTCGGTCGACGTCGGGCGCCTGAAGAGCATCGAGGCCGCGGCCCGCCAGTCCTGTCGATCGAGGTCGGGGCGGCGCGCCGCTCAGTCCCGCCCCGCCGACGGGCCCCGCCCCGCCTGCGCGCCCTCACCATCTGCCCCCGCACGCCGGCCGACCCCCGCCTCGGCCCCGTGGCGTAGGCGGTGCCAAACGAGGCCGGCCCCCCGGGGGCCGGCCCTTCCTACCGCAGCCGGTCTCCGTGCGGGTGGTCTTCGTCGAATCCGGGGGCCGCCGACCCGCGCGCGGGTTTACCGTGCGGGCGTACCGCGCTGCCTTCCGCGGTCACGGAGGAGGATCTCGTGTCATCGCCCTGCGACCCGAAGTACGCTCCCGCCGGTGATGTGGGCGGGGCGCTCATGGTGATCGACTCCCGGCTCAGGGCCGTCTACGACGACAAGACGCGGCCCGATCCCGAAGAGCAGCAGCTGATCCGGCAGTTCACCGCGTCCTTGGGGCCGAAGGAGGTCCGGGATCTGCTGGACGGCACGTGCACGGTCATCTTCATGTTCATGAAGTGGCTGCGCCAGGCTCACGAGGATCACGACAAGGACGTCATCGAGTACGTGGTGCCCGGCGTCGTGTCCGCGATGCGCGCCATGACCAAGAGCGTCCGCCCCGAGGCGATTCCGACCATGGCGGGACTGGTGGTCGCGGCCGGCACCGGGCTGAGCCCCAGTCTCTGGCGCCAGCAGTACGGAGAGTGGACCAGGGACGAGATGAACCCCCTGGAGGCCACGGCCTTCCTCCTCGCGGAGCACATCAACCGCATCACCGACGACCGGGACTTCGCGACCCGCCTGATCACCGACGCGCTGTCCCGCGTGGACGGGGACTGACCCGCCCCCCCCGGGCCCGGCCGGGGGGACGGGAGGTCCGTCAGGTCAGCAGGGGGCGCCACCGGTCGGCGGACTCCGCCATGTCCAGGACGACCCGTTCCAGGAAGGTCCCCGCGCCGGACAGGCGCCGCCCGACGGGTGTGTCGGCGCCGAGCTTCTGCGCCGCCGCGACGGCGGCCTGCGCCGTGTCGAGCGTCTGGCGCGCGCTGATGATGATCGAGCGGTACCAGGCCTCGTTGTCGATCACGTACACGTCGCGGCGCCGCCGCGGATCGCGCTCACGCCGCACATAGCCGTGCTCGACGAGGAAGTTCATGGCGACGGACACGGACGCCGGGCTGACCTCCAGCCTGCGGGTCAGCTCGGCCGCGGTGCGCCTGCCGTCCTCGGACAGCAGCAGGTCCACGTGGACGCGCGCCGTCATCCGCGGCATCCCCGAGCGGACGGCGAGTTCGACGATCTCCTCCGTGATCTCGTCGCCCGCCGGTCGGTCCGCGCGCGGCGGCGCCGGCGTGCTCCGGCGCGCCCGCTGGGCCGTCACCTGGTGCGCCTGCTGGGGCCGGTAGCCCCCGGGGCCGCCGTTGCGGGTGACCTCCCGGCTGATCGTCGACGTCGGCCGGCCGAGCCGCCTGCCGATCTCGGCGTAGGAGAGCCCGCCGGCGAGTCCCGCGGCGATCCTGTGACGTTCCTGCTGGGTCAACCGTCCTCCTGGCATGCGCCCCAGTATTGCCTTCGCCGCTCCTCATTGCAACGCTTCATTGCATTCGATCGCACCGTCATTGCATCAATTTCGCCGCTATGAACAGGGATGGCGCCGTCATCGTGATTGACCACCTCATGAACGCAACGTAGCTTTCGAGATGCGTCAAACACGTAATGTCGCGAGATGGGAATGGTCATGAGCGAGTCCGTGCACACCGTCACGACGCAGCCGACGGCACGTCAGGCCGGCTGCCCCTTCGACCCGCCCGCCGAGCTCACCGAGGCACGCCGGCACGGACCGATCAGTCGCTACACCCACCCCGGCGGCAAGCCCGGCTGGCTGATCACCGGGCACGACCTGGTCAGGTCGGTCCTGGCCGACCCGCGGTTCAGCTCGCGCAAGGAGCTCCTGAACGTGGTCGACTTCGAAGTGCCGCCGGCGCCGCCCGGCGAGTTCCTCCTCATGGACGACCCGCAGCACAGCCGCTACCGCAAGCCGCTGGTGGGCAGGTTCACCGCACGGCGGATGCGCCTGCTCACCGAGCGCATCGAGCAGATCACCGCCGACCGCCTCGACGTCATGGCGGAGACCGGACCGCCCACGGACCTGGTGACCGCGTTCGCCAAGCCCATCCCCACCATCGTCATCTGCGAGCTGCTGGGAGTCCCGTACGCGGACCGCGCCTCCTTCCAGGAGCAGATCGACACGTTCATGGGCGGGGAGACGAGCGACGAGGACCTGATCGCGGCCTACACCGCGACCCAGGACTACCTCGCCGAACTGGTCGCGGCCAAGCGCGCGAAGCCGACCGACGACGTGCTCAGCGAGCTCACCGACAGCGACCTCAGCGACGAGGAGCTCAAGGGGATCAGCCTGATCCTGCTGGCGGCCGGGTTCGACACCACCGCGAACATGCTGTCGCTCGGCACCTTCGCCCTGCTGCAGAACCCGGACCAACTGGCCGCACTGCGCGCCGATCCGGCGCTCACCGACCAGGCGGTGGAGGAGCTGCTGCGGTATCTGACCGTCGCGAAGTCCTTCATGAGGACGGCGCTGGAGGACGTCGAGGTGGGCGGCCGGACCATCGAGGCGGGGACGACCGTCGTCCTGTCGTACCACACCGCCAACCGGGACCCCGAGCGCTTCGCCGACCCCCATGTGCTCGACCTGCACCGGAAGCCCGCCGGGCACCTGGCCTTCGGCCACGGCGTCCACCTGTGCCTGGGCGCGCAGCTCGCCCGCGTCGAGATGCGGGTCGCCTTCTCCGCCCTGCTGAGCCGCTTCCCGACGCTGCGCCTCGCCGTCCCGGCCGAAGAGGTCGCCCTGCGCCCGGAGACCGCGGACGTCTACGGGGTGAAGAGCCTCCCGGTCACCTGGGACGCCTGAGCGCCGCCGGGCCCCGCCACCCGCGCCCGGGTCGGTCAGTCGGTCAGCCGGGCTGCACCGGCCCGACGGTCAGTGCGTGCACGGTCGGGCCCGCGCAGTGTTCCGTCTTCCACGGGACGAAGAGCGCGGCGGTCTGATCCGGCGGGTAGATCCGCAGGCCCTCGGCGGGAGCGAGCTTGCACCGTGCCGGGTCGTAACCGCTGACGCCGTTCGCGTCGCGCAGCCTGACGTTCGCCCGCTCGCCGGGACGCAGGGTGACGGTGGCGACGGTGGCGGGCTCGCGTACGGCGGGGTTGCCGGACTGCACGCCGTTCTTCGCCACATAGGACACGCCGGGGTAGCCGGTCATCGTGCAGGTGGTGGTCGACTTGTTGGTGAACACCAGGGTCGCGTAGACCGAACCCGCGGCGGCGTCCGGGCTCGTCAAAGCGACCGAGAGCCGACCGGTGGTGCACTCCCTCGACGACCGGGTCGGACTGCTCGGACTGCTCGGGGCCGCCGGGCCGGTTGGACTGCTCGGGCTGCCGGAGTCGGGCGAGCCGGTCGGCTCGGTCCGGGGGGATGGGCTCCTGTCCGGTGACGGCGGTACGGAGGGCGAACCCGCAGCACTCGTGGGCGCGGGCGGGGCCGACGGTGCCGCGCCCGAAGGGGAAGGAGAGGACGAACAGGCCGTGATCCCCAGCGATGCGGCGGCGAGGAGGGTGACCGGAAGCGCAGCCCTGCGCTTCCACCCCGGGCGCTTCCACCCCGGGCGTTTCCACCCCGCGGGGGCGCGGACGACGGACAGACGTGAACCGGCCTCGACCATTCCCTCACCGTACGCTCGCCAGGGCATCCGGCACCACACCCCGGACCGACACCCCGCACCACACCCGGCCCCGGCCCCCGAGCGCCCGCCTAGACTTCGTCGCTGATCAGCACCCATACCGCACGCAGGTCAGGAGCCCGCTCATGGACGACGGCAGGAATGACGGCATGGACCTCGGCCACCCCATGCACCCCTTCGACGTCGAGACCCTGACGGTCGGCCGCTGGCGCAACGGAGGCGGGGCGACGCGGGAGGTCGCCGTGCGGCCCGCGGACACCGGCGGGGACGACTTCGGGTGGCGCGCGAGCATCGCCGACATCGACGCGGACGGGCCCTTCTCGGCGTTTCCGGGCGTCGACCGGACGCTCACCCTGCTGGCGGGGGACGGGGTGCGGCTGACGTGCCCCGGGGTGTTCGACCAGAGGCTGACCGGGGTGGGAGAGCCCTTCGCGTTCTCCGGCGACCTGTCCCTCGCCGCCGAACTGCCGGGCGGCCCGTGCCGGGTGCTCAACATCATGGTGCGTCGCGGCCGCTGGGAGGCCCGGGTGAAGGGCGTCCACGGTCCGGTCGCACCGCCCTCCGGGCATGCCGGGCTGCTGTACGTACGTCACGGGCGCTGGCGGGCGGGCGCCGGGGGGCGTGTCCTGGAGCCCGGGCAGGGCGTGTGGTGGGACGGAGGCGGCGGCGGGGCAGCCCCGGGCGAGGCGGCGATCGTGCCGCTCTCGCCCGAGGCCGCCGCCCTCTGGGCGGACATCTCGCCAGTGGGGTGACGCGCTCTGGGTGGATGCCTGCCGCTGGGTGACGCGCTCTGGGCGGATCCCGCCGATGGGTGACGTGGGGTCAGCCTCCCACCCGTGCCGCCGTCCGGTCCTCGCTGTCCTCCGCCGCCGGGCGGATGGTCTCGGCGGGCGGGTTGGCGCTGCGGCGCGCCCACACCCAGTACAGGACCGCGGTGACGGCGAGGCCGACGATCCAGGAGATGTCGGCGCCGTCGAGCTCCTTGGTGAGGGCGCCGGTGTACAGCTTGGTGGCGAGGAACGGGATCTGGGCGGCCACGCCCACGACGTAGCAGGTCAGCGCGGTGACGTTCCAGCGCCCGTAGCGGCCGTCCGGGTCGTACAGGGCGGGGATGTCGACGCGCTCGCGGGAGATCAGGTAGTAGTCGACGAGGTTGATCGCGCTCCACGGGGTGAAGACCATCAGGATCAGGAGCACGAAGTTCTTGAAGTTGGCCAGGAAGTCGTCGCTGGCGGCGAGCGCGATGCCGATCGACACGGCCGTGAATCCGACGATGTAGGCGGCGCGCGCGGCGGCCGAGATGCGGGAGCGGCCGTCGAACGCGGTGACCGTGGTCAGAATGGACATGAATCCGCCGTATGCGTTCAGGCAGTTGACCGTCAGCTTGCCGACGACGACCACGAGGTAGACGAGGAACGCGAGGAGCGCCGGTCCCGCAAGCCCGCCGAGGAAGCCGACCTGGTCGGTCAGAAACGCCTTGCCCGCGACGGCGGCGGTCAGCGCACCGAGCGTCATGGCCCACTGGGAGCCGGTGACGGACCCGGCGAACGTGGACCAGAACGTGGCGCGCGTGCTGGTGTCGCGCGGCAGATAGCGCGAGTAGTCGGCCACGTACGGCCCGAAGGTCAGCTGCCACCCGGCACCCAGGCCCACGGCGAGCAGGAACGTCGACGCCTCGAAGCCCTTGTCGCCGAGGTGCGCCCCCACGTCGTACCGGGTGAGGACCCGCACCAGCAGATAGCCGAGGCCGAGCACGCCGACGACGGTGGCGATGCGGCCGGCGACGTGGATGAGGCGGTAGCCGACGACCGCGACGACGGCGGTCAGCGCGCCGAAGAGCAGGATGCCGACCTCCGTGTCGTCGACGCCGAGCATCTTGGACACGGCCTGACCGGCGAGCACGCTTCCGGTGGCGGCGAAGCCGAGGTACATGAGGATCACGAGGAGCAACGGCAGGACCGCGCCGAAGACGCCGAACTGCGCCCGGCTCGACACCATCTGCGGCACACCGAGCCGCGGCCCCTGCGCCGAGTGCAGCGCCATCACGATGCCGCCGAGCACGTTGCCGACCAGCAGCGCGGGTATGGCCCACAGCGCGTCGGCGCCGAAGACGACCGACAGGGCGCCGTCGACGATCGCGGTGATCTGCATGTTGGCGCCGAACCACAACGTGAACTGGCTGCGCGGCGTTCCGTGCCGCTCGGCGTCCGGGATGACCTCGATGGTCCTTCGCTCCATGGCGAGCCGTTCCCCGGAGGCGTACTCGACCGGCATGGTGATGTCCCCTTCCCGCAGCGGTCCCGGCGCGGCTCAGCGGAGCGCCGGGGGTGACCCAGGTGGTGCTGCGCCGAATCTGGCATGGGAATGAACAGACATCAATACTGTGAATGAAATCTTTCAGGCGCGGGGGCTGGACCGTTCCGTTCCGGGATCCGATTCCCGTGTGGCGTGGTGGACGCTCCGGGGTACGCGTGGGATGACAGGCTCGGTCGCGCGGGCCCCCTGGCGGGGGCCGGGCGCAGGAAGTGAGGTGGATGATCGGTGGTGCGAACTGGTCGGGCGGCCGCACGGCGGGAACGGACGAGGGAGTGGCTCGACGGGCTGCGGCGCGACCCGTTCGTGGTGCAGACGGTACGGTCCACGGCGGCGGCGACGATCTCGTACGTCGTCGCGCTGTGGCTGAGCAGTGAGCCGGCGCCGCTGACCGCACCGCTCACCGCGCTGCTCGTCGTGCAGGTCACGCTCTACTCGACGCTCACGACGAGCCTGCGGCGGGTCAACTCCGTTGTCGTCGGCGTGCTGATCGCCATCGCGTTCAGCGTGCTCGTCGGCCTGACGTGGTGGAGCCTCGCGCTGATCATCCTGGCCTCCCTGCTGGTGGGCCGCCTCGTGAGGGTCGAGGAGTTCATCCCGGAGGTGGCGATCAGCGCCATGCTGGTCCTCGGGGTCACCCAGGTCGCCCACACCGCCTGGGACCGCGTGCTCGAGACCCTGATCGGCGCCGTGGTCGGCCTGCTGTTCAACCTCGTGCTCGCCCCGCCCGTCTGGGTCGACACCGCCGGCGACTCGATCGAGGACCTCGCCCGACGCATGCGCCGGCTGCTGCTGGACGTCGCCGAGGAGTTCGGCGGCGCACCGCCCGTCGAGCGGGCGGCGGCGCGGCTGCACGAGGCGCGGCGCCTGGACAACGACGTGGCCGCGGTCGACGGGGCGCTGCGCACCGCCGAGGAGAGCCTCCGCCTGAACCCGCGCGTCAAGGAAGGACTGCTGCACCGGATCGTGCTGCGTACCGGTCTGGACACCCTGGAGATCTGCACGGTGGTGCTGCGCGTCCTGACCCGTACGCTCACCGACCTGGCCAAACAGCGGGGCGGCGGCGAGCTGCTGCCCGGTCCGGCGGCCCTCGCGCTGCGCGAGACCTCGCAGCACACCGCCGACGCGTTCGTCAGCTTCGCCGTGCTGGTGACGGCCTCGGGCAGCGAGGCCGCGGAGGCCGCCGAGAGCCGACTGGCGGGCTCGCTGCGGGCGGCCCGCTCCTGCCGGGGCCGAGCAGCCGAACTCCTGCTGGCACTGGCCCTGCGGGAACCGGGCCGCTGGCAGCTGTACGGGGCGATGCTCGCCGAACTCGACCGGATCCTGGACGAGCTGGACCCGGAGCACCGGGGCCGCCGTCTGATGGAGGAACTCGACCGCCACACCCGCGAACGGCGCGAGCGGCGCCGGCGGCTCGCCGACCGGTACCGCCTGGGACGGGGCGGGCAGGCTGCGTGAGCCGCTCTAGCAGCCGGAGCGGGAGCCGGAGCCGGAGCGGGCGGGTGCGGACGGGGCCCCGGAGGAGGTTCCTTCGGCGCCGGGGAGCGGGCGAGGCCCTGGAGGACGTTCCTCCAGGGCCTCGCCCTCGGACGGTCTCGGCCGGGGCGCGTCAGCCGATGGCCCAGCCGAAGCCCCCGCCCGCGGCCGGCAGGCCGTTCCGGCCCGGCTGGTGGACGGTCACCGTGCCGGTGGCACCGGTGCGGCCACCGGTCGCGTTGCCCCAGGGCAGCGCGTAGACGGCGCCGTACGGAGCGGTGTTCGGCACGCCGACGTACAGGCGCGTGGCGGTCGCCCCGAGGTGGTTGCCGATGGCGTGGCCCGCGGTCGGGGTGCCGCCGAGGCCGGAGGCGTTGCCCGCTTCCAGCCAGAAGTCCGTGTCACCGGGCGCGCCGAACGGATAGAACGTCTGCACCGCGCCCGCGTCCGCCGTGGTGCCGACGTCCTCGCCCGGGATGCCGACGGCGAGGACGAGGGTGTTCGCGGAGGCCGGCTCGTGCGGGGCCAGGTTGGCGAGGGCGACCTTCTGGCCGAACTTGTCCCCCGCCTCGGCCGCGCCCTGCACGTTGTCGACCTCGGCGTTGAAGTTGGCCGCCTGGGTGACCGCGCCCGCCCCGGTCACGCGGAAGGACTGCACGGCGCCCGCCTGGCTGACGGTGCTGGTGCCGACGGCCAGGGCCTCGCCGGGGGAGCCCACCGCGAACACGGTGTCGGTCGCGGCGGACGTGGCCGACGGGCAGTACGCGACGGCCGCCAGGGACGCGCCGAACTGGTCGCCCGCCTCGGCCGAACCGGAGACGAAGTCGTCGTCCTGGCTGATGCCCTGGACCGGCGTGGGGATGCCGTCGGCGTTCACGGCGTGCTTGAGGATCTGCACGCCGCCCGCGTTCGCCAGGGTGCCGATCGCCTCGCCGGGCGAGCCGACGACGACGTGGTTGGCGGAGGCGGCGACGGCGGCGCCGAACTTGTCACCGGCCTCGGCGGTGCCGTCCACGCCCGGCTTGTCCTGGTGCACGGCGACGTTCACGCTGCCGCGCAGGTAGTGGACGCTGCCCGCGTCGGTGACCGTGCCGAGGTCCTCGCCGGGCACGCCGATCACGAGGTACGGCTCACCGGCGGTGGTGTGCCCGGCCGCGACGGCCGCGCCGAAGCGGTCACCGGCCTCCGCGGCCGAGGACAGGATCGAGCCCGCGCCGGTGCCCTGCACCAGGTTGAGCGGGGCCCTGCCCGTGGAGAGGCCGCCCGCGGCGCCGTAGAAGACCTGCACGGAACCGGCGTCCGCGACCGTACCGACGTCCTCACCCGGGACGCCCACGACGAGGTCGGTGCAGCCGTCCCGGTCGTAGTCGAAGGCGGAGACGTTCTCTCCGAAGGAGTCGCCCGGCTCGGCGCCTTCCGACACGGGGCCGAGATCCTGGCTGATCTCCGCGGGGGCCTTGCCGCCGCCGTACAGCACACGGACGACACCGGCGTTGGCGTCGCCGCCCACGGTCGCCTTCGGATCGCCGACGACCGTGTCCTCGACGTCGTCGCAGTCGAAGTCAGTGGTCCGCGCCGACAGGTCGAGCCGGATGCGCGGGGTGGTGGCGCCCGGGTAGCTGATCGGCTTGCCCGTGCTCTCCAGGAGCGACTCCAGCTCCGAGACGCTCGCCCGCGGATACGCCTGCTTGAGCACGGCGAAGGCGCCCGTGACGTGCGGGGCGGCCATGGAGGTGCCGTTGTACGAGGCGTAGGCGTTGCCCGGCACGGAGGAGACGACGTTGCTGCCGGGCGCGAACACGTCGAGCAGCGGGCCCCGGTTGGTGAACGAGGACAGCGTGTCGTCGTCCATGGTGCTGCCGACGGTGATCGCCGAGGAGATGCAGCCGGGCGCGCCGACGGCGTCCGTGTACGCGTTGTTGCCGGCGGAGATGACCGTGGCGACGCCCGCCGCGCGGAGGTTGTCGACGGCCACCTTGCGGGAGTCGGTGTCACAGGCGGTCGTGTACTGCCCGCCGCCCAGGCTCATGTTGGCCGACACGACCGGCGTCCCGGCCTGCTTGAGCTGGAGCACCTTCTCCAGTCCGGCCAACTGGTCGCTGCTGTACGAGAGGACGCACGGCGCCTTGCCGACTCCGCAGGACTCCTCGGTGCCGAACCTGCTGAACACCTGGATCGCGATGATCTTCGCGCCGGGCGCGACACCGGCCTTGGGGGCTCCGGACAGCCCCTGCCCGTTGCCCGCGGCGATGCCCGCGACATGCGTTCCGTGATTGCAGAGGCCCGACCCCGCGCAGGGCCCGCTCTCGGAGTCCGCCGAACCCGCTCCCTCCTGCCGCTCGGTGCCGTCGGGGCACAGGCTGGTGACGCCGGAGGCGGGGTTGTTGGTCGAGAAGCACGCCTCGACGGAGACCCGGTTGCCGAGGAAGGGGTGCTTGACGGCGACGCCGGTGTCGAGGATCGCGACCATGGTGCCGGCGCCGGTCTGGCCGGCGGCGGCGGTCTTGTCGGCACCGACGATCGGTATCGTCGAGTCGAGGGTGGGCGGAACGGCCACGTCCTCGGTGACGCTCACGACACCGGGTTGCGCGGCGAGCTTCTCCAGTCCGGCGCTGTCCACGTTCAGGGTGGTGACAGGCAGCAGGGACAGGGTCTTGAGCGCCTTGCCGGACTTGCCGGCCCGGGCGGCGGCGGGCAGGTCGGAACGGGTCCTGGTGACGACGTTGACCCTGACCGTACCTCCGTCGGACACCGCCTCCTTCAGCGCCCCGCCGACGGGGCCGCCCGGCGTGGGGGATGCCGGGCTGGTGCTCACCGGGGCGGCGTGGGCCGGTATCGCACCGAGGGCCACGGCGGCCAGCGCCGTGACGACCATGGACCGTATAGGTCGTTTCATGTCGCTCCATCGTGAAGCGGGCGGTGGGGGACACCCGCGTGATCATGACTGAGAAGGCGACACGGTATCGAACGGCCTGTCGAGAAGGGGAGTTACCCCCTCCACTGCCGAAAAAGCGCACGCTGCATCAAAACTGACTATGCGTCAATCATGCAGGGACGACGCCGACTACCAGCCCCACTGCGCCGGCCCGGCGGGCCGCAGCCCGGCCTGGCGTGCCAGCCACTCGCCCCGCACGGTGTCGCCCCACCGGAAGTGGACGAAGACCGTGTGCTGCGCGGACGGGATGTCGCGGGACACGTCCTCGGCGTTGAGGGCGATCTGCACGTAGGAATCCTTGGTGCTGCTCTCCAGGTCGAGTTCCGGAACGGCCGGCCAGGTGAAGAAGCCCCAGTCCATCGAAGCCGGCCCGGAGCCGACCACACCGAGGAACGCTTCCTCGATCGACCCGACGGGCCGGTCCTCCATGCTGACCTCGGCGGGCAGCAGGGCCGCCACCCGCTGGTCGCCCGACGTGATCATGCGCCGGACCTCGGCCTCGGACTCGGGCCGGCCCGGGTCGGCCGGGCTGATCCAGGCGTCCGGGAAGGCGGCCACCACGCGCCGCGCCTCCGCCGGCGTCAGCGCGTGGGTCTCCGCGTTGACCCGGAACCGGCTCAGGGGACTGCCCAGAGCCAGCAGGCGGCGGGCGGCCTGGAGGGCGAGCAGCGGATCGGGGGTGCGGAGGACCGGAAGGGCCTGCGAAGTGCTCATGTCGGCGGAGTCTGGCAGACGCGGTCGGCCCGCTCACACGAGTTTCCGCGGCTCGTGGCGTGCCAGACGGTGGCGGAGACGGCGACGGGGGAGCCACGGCGAGCAGCCCCGAGGGCAGCAGCCCAGCGGGCGTCGTCAGCGGGGCGAGAGCCCGCCGTGCGCCTCGCTCGCGCCCCGATCTCCTGATGCCGCCGCGCCCCGGACGACCCGCCCGACGACGGCTGCGGCCTGTTCCGGGTGTTCCTCGAGCCAGCGGCCGAGGTGATCGCGGACGGCCTCCTCGACGCAGGAGCGCACCGCGGTGCCGCCCAGCGTGTTCCGCACGGAGCCGTGGAATTCGGGTTCGTCCAGCTTCACCGACACGACGGCCGTCATCCCCGCACCCATCCGGTCGCTCCCGAGATCGGGGTCCGCCGCCGTCAGCAGTCGTCGCCCGCGTGCGTAGCCGTTGACGGCCGCCGCCACTCCGTCACGGAACCCGCTCACGTGCGTGCCCGCCACGGTGGGAAGGCTGTTGGCGAAGGACCGTACGCGCTCGGCGCCCGAGTCGTTCCACCGCAGGGCCACCTCCACTGCCCCGCCCATCCGTGGGTCCTCCCGCTCGAAACCGATGACGCTCGCCTCCGCCTCCGCATCGGCCTCCGCCTCCGCAAGCGCGTGGTTTGGGGCCGCTTCCTGGGCGTCGAGGAAGACGACGAAGTCCCGGGCCCCGCCGGGGAACCGGAAACGAACCGAACGGGGTGCGGGGGAGTGGCGCCGATCGGTCAGGGAGATGTCCATCTCGCGGTTGAGAAAGGCCAGTTCCCTGAAGCGGTCCGCCAGCTCCGTGAACGAGAACTCGGCCGTCCCGAAGATCCCGGCGTCAGGCCAGAACGTGAGGGTGGTCCCGCTGTCGGTCGCGGGCCCCGTCTCCGTGGGCGGTGTGACCGCGACGCCGCGCGCGTACTCCTGCACCCAGCGGGCGCCGTCGCGTCGCACCTCGGCCGTCATGCGGTTCGAGAGGGCGTTGACGACGAAGGGCCCCGTGCCCCACAGGCCAAGGGAAACGCTGCGGCGGCCGTGGCCTCCCGTCCCGAACTGCATCTCGGTGAGCAGGGCTTGGAGACCGGGAGTGCCGGGGGCAGCCGCGTCCCCGACGGCAAGCCCCGGGCCGTCGTCGCGGACCCGTACGCCGCCGTCGGAGGTGAGCGTGACGTCCACGCGACTCGCGCGGCCGGCCAGGACCTCGTTCACCGCGCGGTCGGTGACCTCGAACACCATCTGCCGGAGGCCGCGTTCACCGGTGGACCCGACATACATCCCGGGCCGTTTCCGCACGGCCTCCCACCCCTCCAGCAGCTGGATCCGACTGGCGTCGTACGCGTTGGTGCCCTCGCTCATGGTGTTCCCCTCGGCAGGTGCCCGCAAGGCTTGTCAGCCTAGGCGCAATCCGGGAAAGCACCAGGTCAGGCTGTGTGTGTCGAAGGGATGGACGGGCGCGTGGGCGCCCGTCCGGAGGAGGTCGGCCCCAGGGCCCACAACGGCCGCGGCATCGCCGCTGCGAGCCCGGCGATGCCGCGTACGACCTCATTCCCGGCGACCCTCAGGCCCCCGATTCCCGGGGCCCGCCGTACGGCGGGCCCCAGGCGGGTGGGGGAGTGGGCGAGCGGGGAACAGGGGGTGGGGAGCGGAGATCAGCAGGCGCCGAGGTCCTGCCAGACGCCCCACTCGCCCGTGGTGCCGGGCTCCTCGCCGGTCGTCCACCACTTGGCCTTCCAGGTGTGGCCCTTGTGCGAGACCTGCTGGCCGCCGGTGTAGACGCTGGAGGAGACCCACGGGGCGGCCGTGCACTGCGTGGCGCCGCCGGTGACGGTCAGGGAGAAGACCGCCGCGTGGCCGGCCGAGGGGCTCGCTCCGTTGACCACGATCTGGTACGTGCCGGAGACCGTGGCCGTCGTGGTGTTCACGGTGAGGGTCGAGGAGCCCCCGGCCGTCACGGAGGTGGGGCTGAGCGTGGCGGTGATGCCGGCGGGCAGGCCGCTGACCGTGAGGTTCACCGTCTGCGCCGTACCGGCGGTGACGGCCGTCTTCACCGTCGTCGAGGTGGACGCGCCGGCGGCGACGGTGGCGGAGGCCGGGGAGGCGCTCACCGAGAAGTCGTCGGTCGGGGTCGTCGTCCCGCTGGTGAAGGGGGCGAAGATGTGCGAGAAGTCCCAGGTGTTCTGCTGGATGCCGGAGCAGCCGTCGGCGGCCGCGCCGCCGGGGCAGCTGCCGTTGTCCCGCTGGAGCGCCCAGAAGGAGAGGGTGTTGATGCCCTTGGAGACCGCCCAGTCGTAGACCGTGCGGGCGTTGGCCAGGGTGAACGTCTCGGCGGGGCCGAAGTCGTCGACGCCGATCATCTCGGTGATGCCGACCATGCCCCAGAGCTGGGCGGCCGTCTTCGTCGGGTAGAGCTTGGCGAGCTGGTCGTAGAGGCCCTGGGCGGCCGTCTTGGTGTCCGCGGCCATGTCGTGCGCCGCGTTGTCGTAGTAGTCGAAGGTCATCAGGTTGACGACGTCCACGCGCGCGCCGTTGGTCACGGCGTTCTTCAGGACCGCGAGGCCGCTCGCGGCGAGCCCGTGGGTGGTCGTCGGCAGGGTGTAGGAGATCTGGAGCTGGCGGCCGTTGGCGGCGGCCCAGTCCTGCAGCACCTTGATGGCCTTGTTGCGGCGGTCGATGCCGGCTGTGTTGTCGAGGGAGTCGACCTCGATGTCCATGTCGAGCCGGGTGACGTCGTAGGTCGTGATGACCTTCTGGTACACGGCGGCGATCTGGTTGACGTCGGTGCAGCTGTCGGCGATCTCGGTGCCGGTGGTGTCGGCCGTGTAGCCGCCGAACGAGGGGATGACGTCGCCGCCGCGGGACCGCATGGTCGCGATGTCGGCGCCGAACGAGGACTGGGCGACGGGCAGGCCGGTGTCGCCGTTCCAGTACGCGGTACAGGAGCCCTTGGTGGCGGTCTGGAGGAACGCCATGGTCAGGTGCTTGGCGCCGGACTGCGCACTCAGGGCGGCGGGGCTCTCCCCGGTCCACGACTCGAAGTACGGGGCGAAGACCCGGGCGGGGAGCGGGGTGGCCGCCTGGGCGGGGGCGGCGGCGACGGCGGAGAGGCCGAAGGCGGCCACGGCGGTGACGGCGGCGGTGAAAGCCGAGCGGAGCGAACGTCGTCTCATGGCGATCCAATGTGGCTGTGGGGGATGCGGGGAGTGCGTCAACATCCTTGTCGCGCACCACTGTTGGGATACGGAGTAACCCCGCGGCCATGGGCACGTCAATGGCCTGGACCAAACTTGGACTAGACCAATTTCGCGATTCGTTGCGTGGTACATCGAGCCGGTGCGGGTGCTGGCTGGAGCGATGCGTGCGGGCACGCGGATTGGTCCAGCGAGCCAACGGTGACGCCCCGGGACCCGTGGCCGTCCCGCCCCTGGGCGTCCGAGACCGCCGAGACCGCCGAGACCGCCGAGGCCGCCCGAGACCGTCCGGGGCCGCCCCAGACCGTCCGAGACCGTCCGAGGTCAGCCGGCCGGGCCCGGAGCACCTTCGGGGAAGCGGATCCGTACGGTCAGGCCCCCGCCCTCGGTGTTCGCCGCCGCCGTCGCCTCCGCCCCGTGTGCGCGGGCGATCGAGTCGACGATCGACAGGCCGAGGCCGACGCCCTCGTCGGGCGCGTGGGTGCGGGCGGCCGAGCGGCGGAACGGCTCGAAGAGCAGCGGCACGGTTTCCGGCGGCACGGCGGGGCCGGTGTTCGTCACCGTGATGCCGTCCGGGCCGGTGCGCACCTCCACACGGCCGTCCTCGGGGACGTTGTGGCGCACGCCGTTCGCGACCAGGTTGTGCAGCAGGCGCTCCAGGAGCACCGGGTCGCCCTCGACCGCCAGCGGCTCGGGCCGTACGACGACGGTCACCCCGCGCTCGGCCGCTTCGTCCGCGAGGGCGGCGGCCGTCTCCCGGGCGACCTCGGCCAGCTCGACCCGGCGTCGCTCCTGGAGTCCTTCGTCGGAGGCGGCGAGCAGGAGCAGTCCCTCGATGATCCGCTCGCTGTTGTCCGCGACCTCGACCAGCTTCGAGCGGATCCGCGCCACCCGCTCGGGCGAGGGATCACCGGCGAGTCCGATCTCCGCCGCCGCGCGCTGCACGGCTACCGGGGTGCGCAGCTCGTGGGCGGCGTTGGCGGCGAACCGCTGCTGGGCGGAGACGAGCTGCTCCATCCGTCCGAGCATGCCGTCGAAGGTGTCGGCGAGCCGCTTGAGTTCGCCGGGCGGAGCGTCGAGGGCGATCCGCTCGTGGAGGTTGGCACCGGACAGCCGGCGGGCGGTGTCGGTGATCACGGCGATCGGCCGGAGCACCCGCCCGGCCGCCCACCAGGCGAGCGCCACCGAGAGGACCGCATAGCAGGCGAAGACGACGACGGAGACCGTCAGGAGGCGGTCCAGGGCGGCGGACTCGGCGGCGTCGCTGACGGTCCGGGTGATCGCGAGCGCCCGGGCCGGTACCTCGCCCGGTCCAAGGGTCGCGGCGGGGCTCGGCACGGCCGCGCTGGGCAGCGGACGGGTGGGCAGAGCGCTCTGCCAGGAGTCCGGCAGGTTCTCGAGCCGCTGGGCCGGTACGGCGGTGGTGACGGCCGTGCTGATCGACGAGTACAGGCCCTCCTGCACGAGCATGTACACGACCCCGGTGAGCAGGGCGCCGGCGAGCAGGAGGAGACCGGCGTACAGGGCGGTGAGCCGGGTTCGTTCCCCTCCGAGAGGAAGGCGCGCGGGCAGACGGCGGCTCATGACGTGATCCGGTAGCCGGCGCCCGGCACCGTCTCCACCACGGGCGGTTCGCCCAGCTTGGCCCGCAGCTTGCTCAGGGTGACCCGTACCGCGTTGGTCCGGTAGCTGGTGTGCTCCTCCCAGACCTGCTCGATCAGGTCCTCGCCGCTGACCACGGCGCCCTCCGCCCGCAGCAGCGCCTCCAGGACGCCGAACTCCTTGCGCGACAGGTGCAGGTGCCGACCGTCCCGGCTGGCCTGGCGGCGGGCCGTGTCCAGGACGATCCCGCGGCGTTCGAGGACGGGCGGCAGCGCCGGCCTGGCGCGCCGGCCCAGGGCCAGCACGCGGGCGAGGAGCTCGTCGTACGCGAAGGGCTTGGTCAGGTAGTCGTCGGCGCCCAGGCCGAGGCCCTGGACCCGGTCCCGTACCGTGCCCGCCGCCGTCAGCATCAGCACCCGGGTCATCAGGCGCTGCTCGACCACGCGTCGGCACACGTCGTCGCCGTGCATCCCGGGCAGGTCACGGTCCAGGACGAGCACGTCGTACTCCCCCAGCTGCAGCTTCCGCAGCGCTTCGAGGCCGTCGGCCGCCACGTCCACGGCGAGCGCGTCACGGCGCAGCCCCTCGGCGATCATTTCGGCGAGAAACGCCTCGTCCTCCACCAGTAGTACGCGCATGCCCCCTGTGTATCCGAAGGGGACCTTTCGCCGATGTAAACGAAACCGCTGAGAGAAGCGAAACATCCCTTCGCGGCACCGTCTGAGCCATGACGATACGAACCACGACTCGTGTGGCCGCCGCCGCTTCCCTGGCCGCTGCCGTCGCCCTGCTCACCGCCGCCTGCTCGGGTTCCGCTCCGGGCGGAAGCAACAGCGGGGGTGGGAGCGAGGAGGGCAAGAAGGCCGACCAGGCATTCGAGCACCGCAAGTGCCTGCGTGAACACGGCCTCGACGTGCCCGAGCCCAAGCCGGGCGAGAAGGGCGTCGGGCTCACCATCGGCGGCGACGGCATGTCCAAGGAGAAGATGGAGGCGGCCTTCAAGGCCTGCCAGGACAAGGCGGGCGGCGCCGGCTTCGGCAAGGAGCCGACCCAGGCGGACAAGGACAAGGCCCTCGCCTACGCGCGCTGCATGCGGGAGAACGGCTTCAACATGCCGGACCCGAAGTTCGACGGCAACGCCCAGCAGGCCCTGCCCATCCCGCAGGGGGCGGAGAAGCAGAAGTTCGACAAGGCCGCCAAGGCGTGCGAGGGCGTGGCCCGATGAGCCGGCGTGACGACCGCTCCGAGGGCGAGCGCCCGCTCGGCCGGCGCCGACTGATCATCGCCCTGGCGACGATCACCGCCGTCGCGGGCGCCGGCGCGACCGTCACCGCCCTGACCGCCGACCGGGACCGGGACCCGCAGGCCGGGGCCGCCGGTTCCCGCGGGCTGCCGCCCGCCACCGCCCCGGTCACCAGGGGCGACCTCAGCGACAGCTCCCAGAAGGACGGCACCCTCGGGCACCTCGGCGAGCGGAAGATCAACGCGGGCGGCCCCGGCGGCACCCTCACCTGGATCGCCCCGGCCGGATCCGTCGTGAAGCGGGACGGACGCCTCTACGAGGTGGACGGGGAGCCGGTCCGGCTGATGTACGGGGACGAGCCCATGTACCGGACGCTCAAGACCGGCGACAAGGGCAAGGACGTCCGGCAGCTGGAAGAGAACCTCGCGGCCCTCGGCTTCACCGGCTTCGACGTCGACGAGGAGTTCACGGCGAAGACCGCCGCGGCCGTCAAACGCTGGCAGAAGTCCCACGACATGAAGCAGACCGGCACGGTCGGCCCGGACCGGATCGCCTTCGCGGGCAGCGCGGTACGCGTCAAGGACGCGGGCGCCGACGCGGGAGGCGGCACGGGCGGGGGCGCGGGCGGCGGCTCCGGCGGGAGCCGGCTCGCGCCCGGGGACCGGATCGCTCCCGGCAGCCCGGTGCTCACGGTGACCGGCTCCGAGCGGGTGGTCCGCTTCGAACTGCCCGTCGCCGAGGCCGAGTCGGCGAGGACCGGGACCCGGGTGAAGGTCCGGTTGCCGGACGGCGCCGAACTGCCGGGGAAGATCTCCGCGGTCGGCAAGAGCGCCTCGGCGGGCGAGGACCCTCAGGACAAGACCCCGAAGATCGAGATCATCGTCTCCTTCGACGAGCCCGCCAAGGTGAAGGGCGTCGACCAGTCCCCGGTGACGGTCGAACTCACAGGCCGCACCCGCCAGGACGTCCTGTCCGTCCCCGTCAACGCGCTGCTCGCGCTGCCCGGCGGCGGCTTCGGCGTACAGGTCGTCGAGCAGGGCCGGACCCGCGACGTCCGGGTCGAGCTCGGACTGTTCGGCCAGGGCCGGGTCGAGGTCACCGGCGGAGGTCTGCGCGAGGGCATGAAGGTCGGGGTGCCGGACGCATGAGGGAGGACATGAACCCGGACGCGTTCGCCGCCGAGGGCCCCGACGCCCAGCTGCCCCCGCTGAAGCACGTCGTGGACCTCAAGGGGGTCGTCAAGGAGTACGCCGGCGGGGTCCGCGCCCTCGACGGCGTCGACCTCGCCATCGCAGAGGGCGAGCTGGTCGGCATCGTCGGCCCGTCCGGCTCCGGCAAGTCGACCCTGCTGCACATCGTGGGCACCCTCGACCGGCCCACTGCCGGCACCGTGGCGATCGCCGGGCACGACGTCGCCACGCTGACCGACCGCAAGCTCTCCGCGCTGCGCGCCCGGCACATCGGCTTCGTCTTCCAGGCCTTCCACCTGGTGCCGGGCGTCGCCGCCGTGGACAACGTCGCCGAGGGGCTGCTGTACTCCGGCCTGCCCCGCGCCCGACGCCGCCGCATGGCCGCCGACGCGCTGGCCAGGGTGGGGCTCGCCGACCGCATGCGGCACCGCCCGCACGAGCTCTCCGGCGGGCAGAAACAGCGCGTGGCCATCGCCCGCGCGGTCGTCGGCGAGCCGGCGCTGCTGCTCGCCGACGAGCCGACCGGCGCGCTCGACTCGGCGTCCGGCGAGGCGGTGATGGAACTGCTGCACGCGCTCAACGCCGAGGGCGCCACGATCGCGGTCATCACGCACGACACCGACATCGCGGGCCGGTTGCCGCGGCAGGTCCGGATCCGTGACGGCCGCGTCGTCGCGGACACGGCACGGGGAAAGGTCGTCGTCGCATGAGGCGGACCACCCGTCCCAGGCTCGCCGTCGCCACCGTCCGCCGGACCGCTCTGAAAGCGGCCAGACTCGGCCCGCGCGACGTCCTGCACGTCGGCTCGGCCGGGCTGCGCAGCCGGCCCGTCCGCGTGGTGCTGTCCGCGCTCGGCATCGCCATCGGCATCGCGACGATGATCGCGGTGGTCGGCATCTCGGCGTCCAGCCAGGCCCAGCTGCTGCGGCAGCTCGACGCCCTTGGCACCAACATGCTGGTCGCGAAGCCGGGCGAGGGGATGTTCAGCGGACAGCAGGTCAAACTGCCCAAGGACGCGGTCGGCACGGTCTCGCGCATCGAGGGCGTGGAGAGCGCGGGCGCGACCGGCGACCTCGCCCGCTCGGTGCGCCGCTCGGAGAAGATCCCGGAGGCCGAGACCGGCGGCATCGCCGTGAAGGCCGCCACCGAGGGCCTGCTCGACGTCCTGCGCGGCCGAACGGCCTCCGGTACCTGGCTCAACGCCGCGAACGGACGCTACCCGGCCGTGGTCCTCGGCCATGTCGCGGCCGAGCGGCTGGGCATCGACCGGCCCGGTCGGCAGGTCTGGCTCGACGACCGCTACTTCACCGTCGTCGGCATCCTCGACCCGCTGCCGCTCGCCCCGGACATCGAGCGCTCGGCGCTCGTCGGCTGGGACGCCGCCCAGCGGCTGCTCGGCTTCGACGGACACCCCACCGCGGTGTACGAACGCTCCACGGACACCTCGGTACGCGAGGTCCAGCGCCTGCTCGCGCCGACCATCGACCCGCAGAACCCGCAGAACGTGTCGGTCAGCGACCCGTCCTCGGCGCTCAAGGCGAAGGCCGCCACCGAAGGCGCCTTCTCCACGCTGCTGCTCGGCCTGGGCGGCATCGCCCTGCTGGTGGGCGGCGTCGGCGTCGCCAACACCATGATCATCTCGGTGTTGGAACGGCGCCACGAGATCGGCCTGCGCCGCTCACTGGGCGCGACCCGGGGCCAGATCCGGATCCAGTTCGTGACCGAGTCCCTGATGCTCTCGGGCCTCGGCGGCCTGGCCGGCGTGGCCCTCGGAGCGGCCGCCGTGGCCGCGTACGCCACCGCGGGCGGCCTGCCCTGGGTGGTCCCACCCTGGTCGGCCGCGGGCGGCTTCGCCGCGACGCTCGCGATCGGCACGGTTGCGGGCCTCTACCCGGCGGTACGGGCGTCCCGGCTCTCACCGACACTGGCCCTCGCGGCCGGCTAGGGAGGCACGCCGTGGGGGCGGGCACGGCACCCGGCCCCACGGCACCCCGTCAGGCGTCGGCTCCCCGTGCCCGCGGGCTCCCGCCCGGCCCGTCACTCGTACCGGTACCTCAACGAATCCGCCTCCCTCTGCTCGATGTCGGCGATCGTGAGCTCCGGCATCCGCAACTGCGCCAGCGTCACCTCGGCCGAGGTCGGCTGGGCGTCCGCGGGCAACCACTCCTCCGGCTTCCAGGCCCCGCTGCGCAGCAGCGACTTGGGGCAGTGCGGGTAGACCTCCTCGATCCCCACGACCAGCGCGCTGGCCGGCGGCTTGCCCACGGCGGTCAGCTGCGACAGCAGCTCCGGCCTGGTGGAGACGCAGGCCCGCCCGTTCACCCGGAGCGTCGTGGTGCGCCCGGGTACGACGAACAGCAGTCCCACCCGTCCGGTCGCGATGACGTTCTGCAGGGTGTCCAGGCGCTTGTTGCCGGTCGCGTCCGGTATCGCCACGGTCCGCGAGTCCAGTACGGAGACGAACCCGGCGGGCCCGCCGCGCGGGGAGACGTCGCAGTTGCCGTCGGCGTCCGCGCTGGCGACCAGGACCAGCGAGGAGCATCCGATCAGCTGCCGGGTCTGTTCGGTGAGTTCGTCCATCTGCTTGCGCACGGCCGCGTCGGAGGGAAGCGCGTACACCTGGCGCAGTGCCTCGGGGTCGGACACGGCGTCGAGGCGGAGCGACTCGAAGGCACTGAGGGCAAGGGGTGTCGTCATGCGCCCGACCCTAGTGGGGCCGGGCGGCCATCGAGCCGGAGCCGCCCGGCGACGCCGGCCCCGGACGGGCCGGACGGCGATCGGCCGGGCGCACCTAGTCGAAGGCGTCCGCCGCCGGAGCGGTGACGACCTTGGGGAGGGCACCCGGGTGCTCGCGGGCGAGCCAGGCGACGAGTTCCTCCCGTACGGCGCATCGGGTCGTCCACAGGTCGTCGGCGTCCTTGGCGGTCACGATCGCCCGGATCGTGATGCCGGTCGGCGAGGTGTCCGTGACCGCGAGGTCCCAGGCCCGCCCGTCCCAGGTGCCGCACGTGGCCAGGAACTCCTTCAGGTGTGCCCGTACGAGCGCGACCGGCGTCGAGTGGTCGCAGTAGAGGAACACCGACCCCGTCATCTCCGCGCCACCGCGCGACCAGTTCTCGAACGGCCGCGACGTGAAGTACGAGACGGGGAGGGTGACGCGGCGCTCGTCCCAGGTGCGGACGGTCAGGAAGGTGAGGGTCACCTCCTCCACCACCCCCCATTCGCCGTCCACGACGACGGTGTCGCCGATGCGGACCATGTCGCCGAACGCGATCTGGAAACCCGCGAAGAGGTTGCTCAGCGTCGACTGCGCCGCCACACCGGCCACGATGCCGATGATGCCGGCCGAAGCGAGCAGCGACGTGCCGAGGGTGCGGAACGAGGGGAAGGTGACGAGGGCCGCCGCGGCGGCGATCACACCGACGGCTACGGACACCGCCCGCATGATCAGCGTGACCTGGGTACGGACCCGGCGCAGCCGAGCGGCATCGCGTGAACGTCCCGCGTACCGCGCGTACGAGGACTCGACGACCGCGGCGATCGTCCGGATCGTCAGCCACGCTCCGCCGCCGATCAGACACAGCAGCAGCACGCGACTCACCCCCTGCGCATGGGCGTCGAGCGGCCCCGCGCCGGTCGCCGCCAGGGGGTACGTCCACCTGATCAGGGCGGCCGACACGACGACGTACAGCGGCGTGCGGCAGCGGCGCAGCAGCCCCCACAGCGGGGTCTCCGGGTGTCGTGCGTCGGCGAACCGTGCCAGTAGATCCGCCAGGCGGCAGACGAGGAGTGCCGCCAAGGCCGAGCCGCCGACGCAGATCGCCAGACGTATAACGCTCTCCATGTGCTCCCCAGTCGGTGTGTCGATGAGTCGAAGAGGCCCGTGGCCTACGCCTCACCGGGCGCTGAGCACGTCAAACATGCGTCGGGCCGCTCGCCGCGCGCGGCCCGCGGGTCCCGCGAAGAGGCCCGGCGGCGAAGGTCCGTTGCCCGACGTCGAGCCTCCGTGACAGCATCGAAGATCAACGGATATGTGAAGGGCAGGTGCCGTCCGATGCGCACGACGGAGTCGACCGAAGCGTCCCTCGTGGACGCGCGCACCGTCCTGGTCGCGCCCTCGTCCATGCGGGACGACGAACCGGTCAGGGAATTCTTCGGATCCGTGATGACACCGGAGGACCTTGCCGCCTCCGATTCGCTCGAACTCGCGGGCAAGACCGTCTACCTGTGCGGCGACATCTCCGAGTTCGGCACACGCCGACTCGAGGCGGCCTCCCGTGTGTTCGTGGTGCGGGAGCTCTCGCACGGTTACGACGAGGAGGCCCATCGGGCCTGGACGCTCGTCGGTCTCGGGCGAGTTCCCGTCCGGGTGCACGGCGTAGGCGTGTACTACCGTGACTTCTTCGGAAGCGACGACGACCACTTCGGTCGGATTCGAGAGGGCCACGAATTCCAGTCCCTCACGGAATCCACCAAGCCCGGAACGGCACATCGCAGCGGAATCTATCTGACGCCCGTCACACGAGAAGGCGACGAGAGGCACTTCCGCCTGCTCCGCTGCTCCACGAATCTCTCCGGGCCGACCGAGAACTTCCGCCCGATCGACACGCACATCGTCGACAGCCTGAACGAGGAGGCGGCCGTCGTCTTCCAGGACCACGCGCCGCTGAACCACGTCCTCGCCCAGATCTACCACAACACCCACGCCACGGCCGAGCGCAAGCAGTCCAAGGCCAGGATCTCCTCCCATGCCGACAAGACCAAGGACATGCCCGTCAACGGCGTCATGGCCTTCTGCACCTTCTACGAAGGGCTCGACGCGCTGCGCCCGCTGGCCGATGACGCCTTCGACCACGGTGTGAAGGGCACCAGCGGACTGACCAGACTCCGGTTCCGCCTCAAGGAGGCCGTCGGGGAACACCACGGGCCCGCCCTCCCGCAGCAGTTCACCCTGACCCTCTATCCCGGCTCCGTGTTCTTCGTGCCGCTGTCCACCAACCGCCTGTACACGCACGAAATCCGGCCGTCGACGCTGGACGCCGGGCTGCTCCCGACCCGCCTGGGCTACGTGGTGCGCTGCTCGAAGACCGAAGCCGTTCACAAGGACGGGCAGACCTTCCTCAAACGGGCCGGCGGGCTGGTGAAGCTGGAGCCGCCCACTCCCGCCGGCATGGACGACCTGCGCGGGCTGTACGCCGAGGAGAACAGGTCGTCCGCGTTCGTCGACTACGGCGACGCATTCCTCTTCAGCATGAACGCGGGAGACTATCGTGCCCCCGGACTCTAGGATCTCGATCTCGGACGAGGTCCGCACATACGCCTTGTCCACCCAGGAGGACCTTTTCGCGGAGCTGTCGGCCTCGACGCGCCTGGAGGATGTCGGCAAAGGGCGACAAGGCGCCGTGCTGGCGCAGGTCGACGCGACAGGCGGGGTTCCTCTCGTGCGCACGACCACGCGATACGGCAGTCCGGCCCAGCGCTTCGGAGAGGTGCACGAACGGCTGGCGCGGCGGATACGAGAACAAGCGGGCCTCTCGGTCGACTTCAACAACGCACTCGTCGAGCAGTACACGAACGCCTACACGAAGATGGGCGCCCACTCCGACCAGGCACTGGATCTGGCGGACGACTCCTTCATCGCCGTCTTCTCCTGCTATCGGCATCCCGAGGAGAGCGCGCCGCGGAAGCTGATCTTCGAACGCAAGGAGGGGCAGGGAGGGAAAGAGGGGGAGCGACGCGAAATACCCCTGGACCACAACGGTTTCGTCGTGTTCTCCGTCGAGTCGAATCGGCGGCTCAAGCACAAGATCGTGTTGGACAACCCCGCCCAGCGGGCAGAGAACCAGTGGCTGGGTGTCACCTTCCGGACGTCGAAGACCTTCGTCCGGTTCCGTGACGGGCAGGCCTTCCTCCCCATGGGGTCGCGCCTCACGTCGGCCGACGACGAGCAGAGCGTCGAATTCCTCGGACTCCGGCGCCGTGAGAACCGGGAAACGGACTTCACCTACCCGCTGCTGACCTACACCCTGAGCGAGAGCGATCTGATGCCGCCCGTCTGACGGATGGCACGGCGGCCGCCCCGCCGCCGAAGCTGTCAAGCCCCATCAAGAGTTGACGGGCGGTTTCGGTCCTCTCTCCTGCCGGCCCGCGAACGCGGTGATTCCGCGGGCGACTCGACGCCCCGAGGCGGTACCGGTGCCGACGTGCGGGTACGGGCGCCCTCGCGACTGTCCGTAATGCGCGCGCGGTATGGCGCGCCCTCGCCAGCGGTCACTGAACGCAGGGCGCGGTGGAAAGGGTGGCCTTGCTCCTCGAACGAGGGGCACAGCCGACCTTGGGAGAAGACCTTGAAGCGTGTCCCGTTCCGCCGAGCCGCGGGAATGACGGCCGCCGCCGCAGCCCTGTTCATGGGTACCGCCCTGTCCGCCCACGCCTCGACGCCCACCGCCCCGGACGAGCAGCAGACCTATTCCCGGCAGGCGCGGGCCGCCGGCCTCACCGAGCAGCAGGCCGGGCAGCTCCAGCGGCAGGTCGACGCCGTTCTCGCCCAGGAGCCGGGGGCCCGCCAGACCTCGGCCAACGCCTTCGCCATTCCCGGCGGCACGCTCACGCTGCCCGTCCCCGGACGGACCGAGACGCGTGACCTCGCCAGTCCCGACGCGGCCCTCGCCTGTAATGACGGACACCTCTGCATCAGGGACGGCCGGGGCGTCAACTACGACTACTACCGTTGCGGCTACTACGACTTCAACGGCATCGGCGACGGCACCTTCAACAACAACCAGACCCCCGGGACCCGGGCCCGCTTCTACAACAGCGACGGCAGCGAACGCTGGTCCAACGTGGCCAAGGACTCGGGTACCGCCTCCTGGACCCCCGTCTACCACATCCGCCCCTGCTGACAGCCGGCCCCGCCGGCTCCCGCTCCCGCCGCCCCCACGGGGGTGGCGGGAGCGGAACGCCCGGAGTCCGTGTGACCCACGTCATAGCACTGCTTTTCGTGTTTTCCGTTGTCCGGGTCCGGGCCGCGGCTCTCCCCTGCACAAGGATCTCCACAAGAGGCATGGAAGGCGGCCGGCGTGCAGCGGACGACGGGTTTTGAGCAGCTGACGGGTGCGGAGCTGATACGGGCGGCGCAGTACGGCGACGCCTGGGCGCGGGAGCAGCTCATCGGCGGCGCCCAGCCCCTGGTCCACGCGCTCGCGTCCCGCGCCCTCGGCGGGCGCCCGGGTGCTGACGCCGCCGTCTCCGCGATCGTGCGCGACACGTCGGTGCGTGCCGAGTTCGGGCTCGGCACCCTCCCGTCGCCGGACGCGTTCCGCCCCTGGCTCATCGGGATCGGCGTGGCGAGCATCCTCGCTCACACGGCCGACCTGCCCCTTCCGGCCGATCCCTCCGGTGCGTCTCCCGCTTCGTGCTGGATCGACATCGAGGACGCCGTGCTGGCGGCCTTGTGGTCGCTGGAGCAGGAGGGGCTGCTCGGCCGCTACGAGACGGCGACGGCTCTGCAGTGGTCGCCGGACGAGGTGGCGCTGCGCCTGGAGACGGTGAGCGTTCGGATGGAGGCGGCCCGCTCCGTCGCCACGGCCCTCGCCCGCGTCCCCCGCTGCCCGGGCCTCGACGAGTACGCAGCTGCCTGGGACGGCCGCCCCGGCGCCGCCTGGCGCGACCGGATGGCGGGGCACACGGCCGGTTGCGGACACTGTGCCACCGGGTTCCCTGCGGCCCGGGCCGACATCGGGCGTCCCGTCCACGCGGAAGCCTCCGTGACAACGGCCGTGGGAGCCTCCGCCGCAACCGTCGTGGGAGCCTCCGCGGCAGCCGCCCGGGGAGGCGTCTTTCCGGACGTCTCCGCTCCCGCGGCCTGGGACGCCGACACCCGGACCTTCGAAGCGGTCCTCGCAGACACGCCCGGCCACACCACCCCCGTGGCCGGGCGGCGCGGCACCCGGGCCGACCGCCGCCGGCGGCGCCAGACGGACGAGCGCAACCGCAGGCGCGCGGTCGTCGCGGCCGGGCTTGCCGTCGTCGCGGTGACCGGCGGCGCGTTCACGCTGAACGCCGGACGCGGCGGCGACGACGACCTCCTGGAGGCCAACCGGGCCGCGGCCCCGGGCCTCGACCTCCCGCTGTCGAACGACCTCGGCACCCTCTCCGCCTCCCCGTCGACCCCCGCCTCCGCCTCCACTCCGTCCGCGTCCGCTTCCGCGACGGGGACCCCCCGCGCGCCGAAGCCGTCCACCGCCACCCCGAGCAAGGCCCCCCGGCCCACCACGGCGGCCCCCGCCCCGAAGCGCAGCACGGCACCCGCCCGGACCACCGCACCGGCCACCGCCCCGAAGACCGCGAACAGCCGCGGCTCCCGCCACGACTCCGGCCAGTCCTCGGTCGCCGACCAGGTCATCGCCCTGGTCAACGCCGAGCGCGCGAAGGTCGGCTGCGGCGCCCTCACGGCCAACGCGGCCCTCACCAGCGCCGCCCAGGGCCACTCGGACGACATGGCCGCCCGCGACTTCTTCGACCACACCAACCCCGACGGCGCCGGCCCCGGCGACCGCGTGACCGCCGCCGGCTATCCCTGGAGCACCTACGGCGAGAACATCGCCATGGGCCAGACCAGCCCCGAGCAGGTCATGGAGTCCTGGATGAACAGCCCCGGCCACCGGGCCAACATCCTCAACTGCGACTTCAAGGAGATCGGCATCGGCATCCACGACTCCGGCGGCCCGTACTGGACCCAGGTCTTCGGCGCCCGCTGAGCGTGTCCGGGTGGCCGACGCCCGGGCGGACTACGTGAGCAGCACCACGTGCAGGGTCCGCGGGCCGTGTACCCCCTCCACGCGGTCGAGTTCGATGTCGCTCGTGGCCGAGGGGCCGGAGATCCAGGTCAGGGCGCGGGTCGGGTCGAGCCGCGGGAGTGCCCGGGGGATGGACGCGACGGTCTGGGCGGGGGTGCGGACGACGCAGATGTGCAGGTCGGGGACGAGGGTCAGGGCGCGGCGGCCCTGGGCGGGGCCGCCGTCGAGGACGATCGTGCCGGTCTCGGCGATCGCCAGGGCGCAGCCCGTGACCACGGCGGCCGTGGCGTCCAGCTCGTACGGGGTGAGCGCGGCGTCCTCGTCGTGACGCTGCTCCGCCGTCGTCGCGGACAGCCACGCCGCGGGCAGACCGGGCGGGACGGCGACCGAGCGGGCGCCGTGCCGGTCGAGCAGTTCCGCAATCAGGGAGGGGAGTTCGGCCTCCGTCGTGCGATGCACGATCGCCCGGTAGTCGGCGAGGTTCCGGTGGAGCAGGTCCAGGGCCGTCGCGGGGTCGTCGGGGATGTGGGCGGGGAGGTAGTCGCGGGCCGGTTCAGGGGCAGCCGGTGCGTCGGCGAGAGCCGTGCGGATGCGGCCGAGGATGCGTTCGCGGGAGTCCTGGCTCATGAGCGGTTCTTCTTCCACCAGTCGCGGAACGGTTCGACGGGCATCTCGGGCAGGTCCCGGCTCTCCGTCCACTGGCCCGCGCCGGGGCCGGGGAGCTTCTTCGGGTGCAGGGCACGGGTCTTCGACGCGAGGCGCTCGCCCGCGGCGAGGGCGCCGGGGTGGTCGAGGACCCAGCCCGCCGCCCTGACGGCGGCCTTTTCGAGGCGGTGTCCCGGGCCGCCCTGGTCGGCGACCCTCTCGCGCAGGTGGACGAGGACCTCGGGGATGTCGATGGCGACGGGGCACACGTCGTAGCAGGCGCCGCAGAGCGAGGAGGCGTACGGGAGGGAGGCGTCGACCTCGCTCCGGATGCCCCGCAGCTGGGGCGTGAGGATGGCGCCGATCGGGCCGGGGTAGACCGATCCGTACGCGTGCCCTCCGGCCCGCTCGTACACCGGGCACACGTTGAGGCAGGCGGAGCAGCGGATGCAGCGCAGCGCCTGCCGCCCGACCTCGTCCGCGAGGGTGTCGGTGCGCCCGTTGTCGAGCAGGACGAGGTGGAAGGTCCTCGGGCCGTCCGCGTCCGTGGTGCCGGTCCACATGCTCGTGTACGGGTTCATCCGCTCGGCCGTCGAGGAGCGGGGGAGGGTCTGGAGGAAGACCTCCAGGTCCCGCCAGGTCGGCACGACCTTCTCGATGCCGACGACCGAGATCAGCGTCTCGGGGAGGGTCAGGCACATGCGGCCGTTGCCCTCGGATTCCACCACCACCAGGGTGCCCGTCTCCGCGACCATGAAGTTCGCCCCGGAAATGCCCACCTTGGCCCGCAGGAACTTCTCGCGCAGGTGCAGCCGGGCCGCCTCCGCCAGTTCGGCTGGGCTGTCGGTCAGGGCCTCGGGTGCCGGGCGGCCCCACTTGCCCATCTTGGAGCCGAAGACGTCACGGATCTCGCCGCGGTTGCGGTGGATCGCCGGTACCAGGATGTGGGAGGGGCGGTCCTCGCCGAGCTGCACGATGAGTTCGGCCAGGTCGGTCTCGTAGGCGCGGATGCCCTCGGCTTCCAGGGCCTCGTTCAGGCCGATCTCCTGCGTCGCCATCGACTTGACCTTGACGACCTCCCGTTCGCCCGTGGCCTTGACCAGTCCGGTCACGATCGAGTTGGCCTCGGCCGCGTCCGCGGCCCAGTGCACCGTCCCGCCGGCGGCCGTGACCGCCTCCTCCAACCGCACCAGGTAGTGGTCGAGCCGGCTGAGCGTGCGGTCCTTGATCTGCTTCCCGGCCTCGCGGAGTTCGGCCCAGTCCGCGAGTTCGGACACGGCGACCGCCCGCTTGTCGCGGATGGTGTGGGTGGCGTGGCGCAGGTTCGCGCGCAGGGTGGCGTCGCGTACGGAGTCGTGCGCGGCCTTCGGGAAGGCCGGCATGCCGATGAACGTCCCGCTCATACGAAGGGCTCCTCTTCCGTGCTCGCGAGGATCTCGGCGATGTGCAGGGGGCGCTGCGGGGCGCCCTGGCGGCGCAGCATCCCGCCGAGGTGCATCAGACAGGAGTTGTCGGCGCCGCACAGCACTCCCGCGCCGGTGGACAGGGAGTTGCGGATCTTGTCGGCGCCCATCGCCGCCGACACGGCGGGGTTCTTCACGGCGAACGTGCCGCCGAAGCCGCAGCACTCCTCCGCCCCCGGCAGCTCCAGCAGTTTCAGGCCCTTCACCGCCCGGAGGAGCCGGCGGGGACGCTCGCCCAGGCCGAGCACGCGCAGGCCGTGGCAGGACGGGTGGTACGTGACCTCGTGGGGGAAGTAGGCGCCCACCTCCGTCACGCCCAGGACGTCGACGAGGAACTCCGTCAGCTCGTACGTCCTCGGTACGAGGGAGTCGGAGGCCGCCGCCAGTGTGCTGCCGCGTCCCTCGGCGTGGGCCTTCCGGCCGATCCGCGGGTAGTTGTCGCGGACCATCGCCACACAGGATCCCGACGGCGTGACGACGTGGTCGTATCCCTCGAAGGCGCGGGCCATCCGGTGCACCAATGGTTCGGTCTCGCGGCGGTAGCCGGTGTTGTACTGGGGCTGTCCGCAGCAGGTCTGGGCGGCGGGGAAGTCCACGGAGACGCCGAGGCGTTCGAGCAGCTTCACGGTGGCGACGGCCGTGGAGGGGTACAAGGCGTCGTTGACGCAGGTGGCGAAGAGGGCGACGCGCATCAGGTGTTCCTCGGGCCGAAGTCGAGTCGGGCGGCTGCCGCGTAGCGGACGGCGGTGTCGCCTCCGGGAGTGTAGTGCCGCCGGTGCCGAGCCGTGGCGATCAGGCGCTCGGCGCGATCGCCGCGACCAGGGCCGCCAGCGCCGGATTGTCGTTGTCGCCCCGCCACGCCAGGTCCAGTTCCACGGGGGCGTCCGCCAGGCCGCCGACCGGGCGGAGCACCACGCCGTCGAAGCGCAGCCGCCGTGCCGCGGCCGGGACGAGCGAGACGCCCAGTCCGGCGCGTACCAGGGCGAGGACCGTGTGCACCTGCGCGAGGTGCTGGACGAAGACGGGGGAGACCCGGGCCGCCCGGAAGACCCCGGTCAGCACCTCGTGGAAGTAGCGGGCCTCGGACGGCGAGTACATGACGAACGGCTCCCCGTCGAAGTCCCCTACGTCGGGATCGGCGGCGCGGCCGGCCAGCCGGTGCCCCGCCGGCAGCGCGGCGAGCAGCGTCTCGCGGCTGAGCGGGGCCGTGACCAGGCCCGGGTCGTCCGCCGGCGGACGGACGAGGGCCAGGTCCAGGTCGCCGGCGAGCAGGGCGGCGCGGAGCGTGGAGCTCACCGCCTCGCGCAGCACCAGGTCGACGTGCGGCAGCTGCTCCCGGACGGCGGTCAGGACGGAATCGAGCTGCGAGTAGGCGGCCACCGCGGTGAAACCCAGGGAGACGGTGCCGGCCTGCCCGAGCGAGGTCCGGCGCGCGGACAGGGTCGCGTGCTCGGACAGCTCCAGGATCCTGCGCGCGTCGGCGAGGAAGGCCCGCCCCGCCGGGGTGAGCCGGACCGAACGGCGGGTACGGGTGAGCAGCTCCACGCCCATCTCGCGCTCCAGCTGCTGGATGCGGCGGCTGAGCGGCGGCTGGGTCAGGTTCAGCCGGTCCGCGGCCCGCCCGAAGTGCAGTTCCTCCGCCACGGCGACGAAGCCGTGCAGTTGCTCCAAGGAGAACACTGATGCCCTTCCGGTATCACAGCATGCGAAAACGGTGTTGGACCGGTATGAGCCTCCCCTCCTAGATTCGTGCCCGGCAAGCCCCGGGCCCCACGTCGTCGGGCTCGGGGACGGGTCTGCCGGGTCAGCGCCGCTCCCTCGCCGAAGGACATGCCATGCCCCGTACGGCCTCCGCCCCCAAGGCCCCCCTCGCCGCCACCGGGCCGGTCGTGGCCGCGATGCGCGTCATCCCCGTCGCCGGCCACGACAGCATGCTGCTCAACCTCAGCGGCGCCCACGCCCCGTGCTTCACCCGCAACCTCGTCGTCCTCACCGACTCGGAGGGGCGCACCGGAGTGGGCGAGGTGCCGGGCGGCGAGGGCATCAGGGGCACCCTGGCGGAGGCGGCCGAGCTGGTCGTCGGACGGCCGGTCGGCGAGCACCACGCCGTGCTGCGCGCGATCCGGTCCCGATTCGCCGACCGGGACGCCGGCGGGCGCGGTGCCCAGACCTTCGACCTGCGGATCACCGTGCACGCCGTGACCGCCGTGGAGTCGGCGCTCCTCGACCTCCTCGGACAGCACCTGGGCGTGCCCGTCGCCGAGCTGCTCGGGGAGGGGCGGCAGCGCGACCGCGTGCCCGTGCTCGGCTACCTCTTCTACATCGGCGACCGGGGGCGTACGGACCTGCCGTACCGGTCCGGCGCCGCCGGAGGCGCGGCCGGCGCCGATGCCGCCGACGACGCCTGGTTCAGGCTGCGCGACGAGGAGGCCCTCACCCCCGAGGCCGTGGTCCGGCTGGCCGAGGCCGCCCAGCGGCGTTACGGCTTCCGCGACTTCAAGCTGAAGGGCGGCGTCCTGCCCGGTGCCGAGGAGGCCGAGGCCGTGCGCGCCCTCGCCCAGCGCTTCCCGGGGGCCCGCGTGACGCTCGACCCCAACGGCGCGTGGTCCCTGGAGGAGGCGATCCGGCTCGGGCGGGAACTGCGGGACGTCCTCGCCTACGCGGAGGATCCGTGCGGGGCCGAGGGAGGGTACTCCGGCCGGGAGATCATGGCCGAGTTCCGGCGCGCCACCGGCCTGCGCACCGCGACGAACATGATCGCCACGGACTGGCGCCAGCTCGGTCACGCCGTCCGGACCGGCGCCGTCGACATCCCGCTCGCCGACCCGCACTTCTGGACGATGGCCGGTTCGGTCCGCGTCGCACAGCTCTGCGAGGCCTGGGGCCTGACCTGGGGCTCCCACTCCAACAGCCACTTCGACGTGTCCCTGGCCATGTTCACGCACGTGGCCGCCGCGGCGCCCGGCGACATCACGGCCATCGACACCCACTGGATCTGGCAGGACGGCCAGCGGCTCACGCGGCGGCCGCTGGTCATCGAGGACGGATTCCTGGAGGTGCCCCGGAGCCCGGGCCTCGGTGTCGAGCTGGACATGGAGCGGGTGGAGGCCGCGCACGAGCTCCATCTGAGCCTGGGGCCGGGCGCTCGGGACGACGCGGCCGGCATGCGGTACCTCGTCCCCGGCTGGCGGTTCGACGCGAAGCGGCCCGCGCTCGTGCGCTGACGAGTGACCGGGGCGGCGAGGTGTGCTCGGTCGTGCGTTCGGGTAGCTCGCCTCTCGTCCGGTGAGGGCGATCCGCCCGACCTTCAGGCAGGGGAGAGGTTCCGTTGTCGGCTCGTACCACGTCTTTGAAGAGTCTCCTGGAGGGCGGGGAGATCGTTCTGGCGCCCGGAGCGGCCGATGCGGTCACCGCCCGGCTGGTGGAAGCGGCGGGCTTTCCCGCGGTGTACATGACGGGCTTCGGTGCGACGGCCAGTCGGCTGGGGATGCCCGACATCGGTCTGCTCAGCCAGACGGAGATGACCGAGCACGCGCGGAACATGACGCGTGCGGTGGAGATCCCGGTCGTCGCGGATGCCGACACCGGCTACGGCGGTCCGAGCAACATCGACCGCACCGTACGCGAGTATCTCCAGGCCGGTGTGGCGGCGATCCACCTGGAGGACCAGGCCATGCCCAAGCGGTGCGGACAGCGGGGCGGCGCCCGGCTGCTGGACGCGGAGAGCGGCGTCAAGCGCCTCAAGTGCGCCCTGGCGGCGCGCGGATCGTCCGAGCTGCTGGTCATCGGGCGCACCGACGCGCTGCCCGTCGAGGGCGTCGGGGAAGCGGTGCGGCGGGCCCGGCTGTATCTCGACGCGGGTGCCGATCTGGCCTTCGTCGACGGGATCAGGACGATCAAGGAGCTGGAGGCGGTGGCGGCGGCGATCGACGGGCCGAAGGTGGTGTCGATCGTCGACGGCAACGAGACGACCGCACTGACCGCGGCGGACCTTCGGGACCTGGGGTTCTCGCTGGCCTTCTACGCGCTGACCGCCCTGTTCACCGCGACGCGCGCGGTCGCCGACGCGCTGACCCACCTCCGGTCGGCCGGCACCCCGGCCGGCGGTCCTCCGCAGCACAGCTACGAGGAGTTCGCCCGGATCGTCGGCAACGCCGCCCACGAAGACCTCGACGAACGCTTCGGCGGGTGATGCGGGTGATGTGGGTGATGCGGGTGATGCCCCGCTCGCCCTGAGCGCCGGGCGGCCCGCCCGTACGGGACGAGCTGCGGGGGGCGTGCTCGTCGTCCGGGAGCGCGCCCCCCCGCGGGCCGCCCGCCGGCTCAGGTGAGGGCGGTGACCAGCAGGGTGAAGGCGGCGACGATGACGGCGACGCGGGCGTAGTGGTAGCGGTTCCAGCGGTCCACCTGCTCCCGCCAGTCGGCGGGCCGGTTCTCGGGGGTCCACGTCTTGTTCCGGTTGTTGATCGGGACGAGCAGCAGGACCGACATGATCACGCTGACGATCAGCAGCCCGGCGGCGGTGACGACGAGGCCGGTGCCGGGGTGGTGCCGGCCGGCGACGGCCCACGTGCCGGTGAGGACGAGTGAACCGACGTACCAGAACGGCATCAGGGCGCCGAGCATCCGGCCCCCGTGGGCGTGCGCCTGCTGGCTGCTGTCCTCCGGGAGCGCGTTGAGGATCGGGTTCATGACGAAGGCGACGGACAACTCCACGCCCACCATCAGTCCGACGCCCACGGTGGTGATGACCTCGAGTGCGTTGAGCATGGCGACCCCTCCAGATATCTAGCGCTGCTAGCTGTTGAGGCAACGCTAGACCTGCTGCCGCTCGGATGTCTAGCAATGCTAGGATCCGGTTATGTCGGTACAGGAACGCAAGCAGCGCGAACGGGCGGAACGCGAGCGCCTCATCGTGGCCACGGCCCGTGAACTCGCCGAGCAGCAAGGCTGGGACGCGGTCACCACCCGCCGGCTCGCCGAGCGCATCGAATACAGTCAGCCCGTCCTCTACAGCCACTTCCGCGGCAAGCGCGAGATCATCGGCGCCGTCGCCCTCGAGGGCGCGGCGGAGATGGCCGTGGCGGTACGCGCCGCGACCTCCGAGGTCGAGGGCCCGCGCGAGCGCGTCGCCGCCCTCGCCCACGCCTACCTGGACTTCGCCGCCCGCAACCCCGCGGTCTACGACGCCCTGTTCCAGCTCGACGGCGGCCTGGCGTACGCACGGGAGGACACCCCCGAGCCGCTGAAGGACGCCTTCGCCGCGCTGCTGGAGAGCCTGGGCGAGGTCGCGGGGGAGGGCGTCGAACCGGGGCTGTTCACCGAGACGTTCTGGGCGGCCCTGCACGGCCTGGCCACCCTGACCCGCGCCCGACGGCTCCCGCCGGAGCACACCGAACGGAGGGTGCGGCTGCTGGTCGACCGGCTCGCCATCGCCTGAGGCCCCCGCTTTCGAACACCCGCACGTCAATGTGGCGCCCGCGAATTCACCCCTCCCTGTGGCGCCTGCTCGTCAGGAGGTGGTGGCATCCGGTCAGCGCGGGCGGTGTCCGCGGGGCGGATGTGGCGAAGGAGCGGGGAGGGGTGCGTCGCCGGGCACGGGAGCGAGGGCCAGGGCGGTGACTGCGGGTGCCGGCGCGCACAAACCTGCAAGTCCGTGGTGGCCGGGTCTCCTTCGCCGCGACTGTACGTGACCGGGCGGCGGGCGGTGAGCTACGGAGCGTTCCCCACCCAGCCGTTCCCCGCCCAGCCGTTCCTCGCCCGTCCGTTCCCCGGGGCGAGGGTCGGCGGGCGACGGCCCACCGGTCGACGCGGTCGACAGACTGGAGGCATCAGCATGAGCACACCGTCCCCGGCCCCCCTGCGGGTCGCCCTCGTCAACGGCAGCTTCGAGCAACCGGCCGTCACCGACATGGCGTTCCTGCCGGACGCCTCCCAGACGCAGGCCCCGCGCAGCGTCCCTGGCTGGCTGACCACCGCCACGGACCACATGATCGAGTTATGGCACTCCGGTTTCAACGGCGTGCCGTCGGCGGAGGGCGAGCAGTTCGCCGAGCTCAACGCCAACCAGGTCTCGACCCTCTACCAGGACCTGCCGACCACCCCCGGTTCCAAGCTGTACTGGCGGCTCTACCACCGCGGCCGGCAGGGGCAGGACACCATGGCCCTGGACATCGGCGCCCCGGGCAGCGTGGTCGAGCAGCGCACCTTCACCGACGGCAACACGGCCTGGGGCTACTACACCGGGACCTACACCGTCCCGGACGGGCAGACCACCACCCGCTTCGCCTTCCGTTCCATCTCGGCCGCCGGCGGCAACCGAGGGATCGGCAACTTCCTCGACGGGGTCTTCTTCGGCACCGCGCCGTACGTGGTGCTCACCAAGACCGCCGTCCCCGAGGGCCCGTTGGACGTCGGCGACGTCGTCACGTACCGGATCACCGCGCGGAACGAGGGCGGCGGCGCCGCCGAGCGGCTCACCCTCACCGACGTGCTGCCGGCCGGCACCACGTACGTGCCCGGCTCCCTGCGCGTGATCGACGGCCCGAACAGCGGAGCGAAGACCGACCGGGCCGGGGACGACCAGGCCTTCCACGACGCCGCCGCGGGCGCGGTCGTCTTCCGCCTCGGCGCCGGCGCTTCCGCCGCGCAGGGCGGGAGCCTCGCCAACACCGCGGCCCTGCCGGGCGGCACGACCGTCGAGTACCGCGTCGTGCTCGGCCTGGAGACCGCGGGGACGCACGTCGCCAACACGGCGACCGCCGCCTACGAGAACCGGCTCGGCCCCACCCCCGAGCCGCTCACGGCCACGTCCGGCGAGGCCGTCACCGAGGTCCGGCCGGCCGCGGACCTGGACGTGACGAAGGCGGCCGACGCGACGACCGTGACCGTCGGGCAGACGGTCGCCTATCGCGTGACCGTCCACAACGCCGGCCCCAGCCCGGCGACCGGCGTCAGCGTGACCGACCGGCTCCCGGCCGGACTCGCGTTCCTCTCGGCGGACGCGAGCCGCGGCGCGTACGACCCCGGTACCGGACGGTGGGCGGTCGGCGAACTTGCCGTCGGGGCCCGTGCCACGCTCACGCTGCGCGCGAAGGCGACCCGGACCGGCCTGATCACGAACACCGCCGTCGCCACCGCCGTCGAGAAGGACCCCGATCCCTCCGACAACGCCGACTCGGTGAGCGTCTGCGTCGAACCGGCACCGGCCTGCTGCGACCCCTGCACGCCGCGCACGGCCGGGTGAGGTCCGCGACCGTGACGCGACCGCCCACGGGGTGACCCTCGCCCCTCCCGCGCCCGGCCGTGTCAACGGGTGGGCGCGGGTGCCTTCTCCAGGGTGCAGACGCCGTCCGCGCACCGGCGTCGCAGCCGGCCGCGGGAGAGGGTC
Source organism: Streptomyces sp. NPDC020422 (assembly GCF_044386705.1). Taxonomy (NCBI): domain Bacteria; kingdom Bacillati; phylum Actinomycetota; class Actinomycetes; order Kitasatosporales; family Streptomycetaceae; genus Streptomyces; species Streptomyces sp. NPDC020422. Next base: position 49,043 of record NZ_JBIRVJ010000014.1, read on the forward strand.
TGCGCGAGCCCGACGGCCCAACAGGCGGGGCAGCCGCGGAAGGCGATCAGCGCCGGCGCGGCCGCGAGCAGGATCACGGGACCGACGACGGGCACCGCGGCGACCGAGGCGATGACCAGCCCGAAGCCGATGGCACCGCGGGCCAGGTGGCGGGGGAGGGACGCGCTGGCGAAGTTCGCATCGCGCGCCGGGGAAGGCGAGGGCGCGGCGGTCGGGGGCGTCGTGCCCCGGGAGGGCCGCGCGGTGGTCACCACGGTCTCCACCACGGGCTTCGCAAGGGTCGTCACAGGGGTGTCCACACCGCTCTTCACAGGCGGTCTCCTTCGACTGGGCGGCCGACGACCCGATCCGCGCCGCGTGCCGCGGTCCGGTCGGCGGCGATGTCGGCGACCGGGGCGGCGGCGAGCAGGTGGGGTGCGTCCAGCGCGTCCCGCAGTGCCGTACGTGCCCGGTGCAGCCTCGACTTCATCGCGGAGGTGCTCACACCGAGCGACTGCGCCACGGTCCTGCCGGGCAGGCCCTGGACGTCCCGCATGATCAGCACCCGCCGCTGGTCGGGCGGCAGAGCGCCGAGGGCGGCCGCGATCCGCTCCGCCTCGAGCCTGCGCAGCACCGCGTCCTCGGCGGAGGGCTCCGCGCCCGCCTCCGGCTCGCCCGGCTGCTCGTCGCGGCCCGCCACGAGCAGCCGTACCTGCCGGAGGCATTCGTTGCGCACGATCCGGAACATCCAGGAGGCAAGCGCTCCGGTGGCCCGCAAGGTGCCGATCTTCCGGTACAGGATGATCAGCGCCTCCTGTGCCGCGTCCTCCGCGTCCTGCGGGGAGGCGCACAGCGACAGGGCGAACCTGCGCACATGGGGCTGCGATCTCATGACGACGGCGGTCAGCGAGCTGACGTCACCGCCCTGGGCGGCCTGGATCAACCGCTCGTCGGGCCAGCTGAAGCGTTGGCTCATGGGTTCCCCACTTTCACAGACGGTCCGTGGACAAGCGCCGGTCAGACACGGCTCTTGTAGCGCCGCATCAGGTGCCGGCCGCACGCGCCCACGAGCAGGACCGCGATCAGTACGAGGCCAGTGACCATCATGGTGTTCCTCCCGGTTCCGCCGGCCCGTCCGGCCGGTGCACCCACTAGAGGCGGCGGGACCCGAAAAGGATTCACCCCGGCCGCGGTCGGGCCGGTTCGGACGCCGAACGGTCTCAGCGGCCGAGATCGGGCCAGTGCGGGTCCTCCCAGCGGTCGGGGCCGGTGAGCCCGAGGAGCCGCATGCGGTGCAGCAGTTCCTCGGGAGCGCCCCCGGCCCGAAGACGCGCCGGGGCGTGGCGGACCAGCCAGGCCGAAAGCTCGGCGCGCAAGGTTTCCTCGCCCTCCCACGCGTCCCAGGGAAGCCCGTCGCCCAGGAGGTCCTCCTCCCATCGAGCGGCCGCTTCGACCAGGTGCCGGTCGGCGACGTGGTGCCCGAGCGCCTCCCAGGTGCCGAGCCACGGGCCGAGCGTGCCGGACGCCTCGGCACACAGCGCGAGGAGGTCGTACGGGCGGACGACAGGATCCGGTGTGGTGAGGGCGTGCGCCCACCAGGCGTTCAGGAACTCCTCGACGGCCGCGCTCTGCCGCCCCGGCCACTGTCGCCACTTCCCGCGCGCGAAAGTACGTCCGATCTCGTGCGTCGCGAACCAGGGCTCCACCAGGCCGTCGACGAGCGCCCGGGCGAACTGGGGCAGGATCCGGCGCAGCACCGCACCGTGGTCCTTCCAGTCGGGCGCCGTCCAGGTGCGCCGGAGAAGGCTCGCGTCGAGCAGCACGTCGGGAATCTTCAGCCGGGCGAGTTCTTCCGGGTCGCCCCAGTGGCAGACGCACTGGGTCTCGTCGCCGCGCGCGGTCATTCCGCGAAACGTGACATCCACGTGGTGCAGGGCCCGGTCGAGTCGGAGCCGTGCGGAAGTGTCGTCAGGGTTCATCGGGGTCGGCACACCTCGGGGGACTCCGGCCGGCTTCCGCCGGCCGAAGATCACCACCTTACCGGGCCGCTATCTGTTCGGGTTGCGGAAGAGTCCGAACGTCTTCGTGAGGGTCTTCAACGGTGAGGCGTCCTGCTTCGCCGCCGACGGCGAGGGGGTACGGGGCACCCCGTCCCCGCCGTTCGCCTCGGCGAGCGCGGCGAGTGCCGTCTCGGCCGCCTCGCGGTACAGGTCGCAGGACGCCGTCATGGCTTCGAGCTCCTTGGCGTACCGGGTGACCATGGCGCGGGCGTGGACCAGCTCCTCGTCCTGGGTGAGCAGGTGCCAGCCCTGCCGGAGCCGGGTGAGCGCCTGTTCGGCGTCGGCCCGCATCGGCAGTGGCAGGGCGGCGAACTCCTTGACCTTGTCGAGGAGTTCGGTCGGTTCGGTGCCGTCGAGGAAGACGTTGCGCACCGTGAAGCGTTCGGCGTCGTAGCCCGGGACCTGTGGTGTGAGGGGCAGGACGACGGCTCCGCCGCGCGGGATGCCGACGCCCAGCTCGCGCTTCATGGCGAAGTCCGCGGTGAGCGCCTGGTCGGGCGTGGCCCGGTGCTCGACCACCCGGTGCCGCAGGCTCGGCGGCAGGAACGCGGTGACCGGCCGCCGTCCCAGGGCGTCCGGGGTCATCGCCTCGTGCACCACGACATGGACGAACCAGCTCTGCCGCGTGCATGCGCGCAGCAGGCGCCGCAGTTCGTCGTCGTCCTTCGGCAGGTGGTTGGGGGTCCGCAGACGCACCCCCGGCACCTTCTCGTGATCCCAGGCGACCTGGTCGCTGTCGGGCCAGAACACGGTCGCGGGCGAGGGCCAGCTCGCGTCCCACGCCCGCTCCGCCTCGGCGGCGAGGACCCAGGGGACACCGTCACGGTCCGCACGACGGGACTCGGGCTCGTACGTGGTCAGTTGCGCGCGCACCGTGACGCCGTCGGCCACCCGCCAGCGGGCCTCGAAGAGGCGGCGGGCCAGCGGCCCGGGGTCGGCGGACGCGTCCCGGGGGTACAGATCGGTGGAGCGGGCCGCCTCGACGGGGTCGAGGTCCAGGAAGTCGTCGATCACCTGCGCCGCCTTGAGGGCGATCAGGTTGCGCCGGACGTCCCGCTCGGGCTCGGGCCCGAGGTGACGCCCGCTCCCGAGCCACGCGGTGTCGGGTACGGCGGTCGATGAAGTGCTGTTCTTGGCCATGGAACCGTTCGGTGAGTGATCAGGGCTCGACCAGTATGGTCCGCGGCCCGGGCGAGGGTGTCAGTACCCCGTCGATGCCGTCGTGAATCGCCTGCGACGTCGTCCCGGCGGGGGCGTCAGACCGCGACGGAGAGCAGATCGACGACGAAGACGAGCGTCGAGCCCGGGGGAATCGACGAGGACGGCGACTGGTTGCCGTAACCGAGGCGCGGGGGAACGACGATCTCGCGCCGGCCGCCGACCTTCATCCCCCTCACCCCCCGGTCCATGCCCTTGATCGCCCTGCCCCCGCCCACGGCGAACTTGAACGGCCGGCCCCGGTCCCAGGAGGCGTCGAACTCCTCGCCGGACGCGTGGGTGACGCCGACGTAGTGGATCTGGACGACCCTGCCCGGCTTCGCCTCCGGCCCGTCGCCGACGACGAGGTCGCGGACGGTCAGTTCGGTGGGGGCGTCGCCAAGGGGCGGTTCGACCTCGGGCCTCGTCGGTTCCGTCATTGCCGCCTCACTCACTCGCCACCGGGTGCCGCCACGCGGGCGCGCCGCCCGCGCGATCACTCTATGCGGCCGCCCGTGGGGGATCACGACTCCTGGGGCACGCTCTCGCGCGCGGGCCGGGCCGCGCGCCGACTGCGGTACGCGATGACCCCGCACGCCGCGACAAGGAGGACGCCCACGACGGACACCCCCAGGGCCGGCCGCTCGGAGAAGAGGCTTCCCAGCACGTGGAGGACGCCCAGACCGGCGGTCGCGTAGAGGAGGGCCCAGGCGGCCCCGCCGCCGAACAGGGCGGGGAGGTAGCGCGGCAAGGGCATGCGCATGCTGCCCGCGAGGAAGTTGGCGGCGGTCTGGAAGCCGACGGTCAGGAAGGAGACGGCCACCACCGGCGCGCCCCACCTCTGGATGGCCCGCTCGGCGCGCTGGAACCTCGCCGAGGACATCCGCCCGGCGAACCTGCTGCGCCGGGCACCGGCACCGGCGAGCCAGCCGACCGCGAACGTCCCTCCGGCGCGGAGCAGAACGATGACGTAGAGCGCTCCGGCGGTGAGGGCGATCTTATCCACGGCGCCTCGTCCCGGGCGCCGCGTCGGAACCGGCGGCGCTGCTCATGTGCGGGGGCGTTCCGCTCCGGCGGGCACGACGCGCACCAGCCCGGTCAACGTCTCTCACCTGCGACCCGCCTCTGCCCGTTCCGTCCGCCGGCCTTCCGCCTGCCGCGCGCACTCCGACCTTGCCCGCCCGCGCACCTGTACGCCAAGCAAGGTTAGCCTAACCGAACATGCACCCGGCGGACACGGGCCCAAGGGGCCGACCCCCCGGGCCGAAAGCCCTCGGATCCTGCCCGGCGGGGGTGAACCTGAGCCGGAGCGCGGCCTCTGTCTCGACGCGAACGGGCCCGGCCCGTTTCGGTCCCCGCGCCCCGGTTACACGCCCGGCATGAACAGCTTCTCGCGTGCCCTGCGCTCGGCCCTGCCCTCGGACCAGGGGGCCGGGCGGGTGTTGAAGGCGATGGAACGGTTGGAGAACTCCTCGCGCGCCGACGGTCTCTCCGACGTGCTGCGCGGCACCGTACGGCGTCTGCCGCTCGGCCGCGCGCGCGACGCGTTGCACGGGCGGTGGCTCGGACACCCCGTGCACCCGCTGCTCGTCCAGTTCCCGCTCGGGGCCTGGCTGTCCGCCGCGGTCCTCGACCTGGTGCCCGGCGGGCAGCGCGCGTCGCGGCTGCTCGTGGGTGCCGGGCTCGTGGGCGCGGCCCCCGCTGCCCTCGCCGGCTGGGTCGACTGGGCCGAACTGCGGCGCCCGCAGCAACGCGTCGGACTGCTCCACGCGGCCGCCAACGTCACGGGCGTGGTGTGTTACGCGGTGTCCTTCACGGCCCGGTGCCGTGGCCGCCACTGGCGCGGTCGGCTCTGGAGCCTGGGCGGCCTCGCCGCGGTCGGCGCGGGCGGTGCCATCGGCGGCCACCTCGCCTATCGGCAGGCCGCCGGCGCCAACCACGCCGAAGAGGTGCCCGCCCTCGTCCCGCCCGGCTGGCATCCGGTCGCGGCGCTCGCCGACCTCCCGCCGGGGCGGCCGCGGCGCGGCCACGTCGGCGAGGTCGCGGTGGTCGTCGTGCGGACGGAGGACGGCAAGGCCGCCCATGTCCTCGCCGAGCGGTGCAGTCATATGGCGGGGCCGCTGTCGGACGGTCAGGTCGTGGACGGCTGCCTGGTCTGCCCGTGGCACGGCAGCACCTTCCGCCTGGACGACGGCTGGAACGTCACCGGCCCTGCCACGGCCCCGCAGCCCGCCTTCGACACCCGCGTCGTCGACGGGCGTGTCGAGGCCCGCCTGCGCGAGGCCTGAGCCACCGCCCCACCTACCGCCAAACCTGCCGCCTGACCTGACTGCCCGCGGGCCCGACCGCCCGCGGGCAGCTGTCCGGTAAGGGGATGTTCGGCCCTGTCTGCCGGCCCGCATCACGCAAGAAACTGACGTCAGGTCGTAAGACTGCAGCAGATATATGAGGCGGGCGTTGCCCGCCTTTTCTTTGTGCACCCCACATCGCTCCAGCTCGGCAAGGCCTTCAGGGTCCTCCTCCGTCCTCCAAGGCCTGACTGTCAGGCAATTGCGAAATCTGCGCGACATCTTGCGTCCCCGTGTCGTGGATGGTTGAGTGTGCCGCGCCCCGCACCGCACCCGCCGCAACCGGCCCCGGGGCGACCTCCACGTTCATGCCCGAAGGGGACCACCCGATGAGAAGTGCCCGGCTCCGCCGTACCCGCCGCGCCAGCGCGGTCGCCCTCGTCTCCGCCCTGACGCTCACCGCGCTCGCCGCCTGTGGCACGAGCAGCAGTGACAACGACGGCGGGGGCGCTTCCCAGGGGAGCGGGTCCGGCGACCCGTCCGCTCCGCTCGACCCGAAGACCAAGGTGACGCTCACCATCGACTGCATGCCGCCCGCGGCCAAGGCTGCCGAGCTGAAGGAGTGGAAGGAGGACGTCGCCGCGTTCAACAAGACGTACCCGAACGTCACCATCGAGGGCCGCTCGACCCCCGGCCAGTGCCTGGAGCCGCCGCGGTTCACCGCGATGCTCAAGGCCAAGTCCCAGCCGGACGTGTTCTACACGTACTTCACGGACCTGCCGCAGGTCCTCTCCGAGGCCGGCGCCGAGGACATCAGCGCCTACGTCAACGACAAGACCGTGCCGCTGCTCAAGGACATCGACCCGAACGTGCTCGGCTCCCTCAAGCACGACGGCAAGCTGTACGGCCTGCCCACCAGCAACTACACCATGGGGCTGCTGGTCAACCGCTCGCTGTTCAAGCGCGCCGGGCTCGACCCGGACAACCCGCCGCGCACCTGGGACGAGGTCCGCGCCGCGGCGAAGAAGATCGCCGCCCTGGGCGACGGCATCGCCGGTTTCGGCGAGTACAGCGCCGGCAACACCGGCGGCTGGCACTTCACCGCGCAGATGTACAGCCTCGGCGGCGACGTCGTCGACGCGAGCGGAAAGAAGGCCGCGTTCAACAACGACCTCGGCAGGCAGATAGCCAGGAACCTCCACGCCATGCGCTGGGAGGACGACAGCATGGGCAAGACCCAGCTGCTCAAGTGGGGCGACCTGCAGAAGCAGATCGCCACCGACAAGCTCGGCATGTTCCTCGCCGCACCCGACGACATCGCGTACATGGTCCAGCAACTCGGCGCGAAGTACGCCAACTTCGGCATGGGGCCGATCCCCGGCGGCCGCAACACCCTCGCCGGCGGCAACAACTACATGGTCAAGAAGGGGATCTCCCCGGACAAGATCAAGGCTGCCGTCGCCTGGCTGAACTTCAAGAACCTCACCGTCGGCAAGGGGCAGTTCGACTGGGCCCGCGCCAAGGCCGACGGGCTGCCCGTCGGCGTCCCCCAGCCGAACTTCTGGCTGGGCGACGCCAAGGCCAAGGACGACGCCGCCCGCGCCGCCAACGCCACCATGCCCGTCGCCAACTTCAAGACGTTCATGGACAACCCCGTCGCGGGCAAGGCCGAGCCGCCGAAGGCCCAGGAGGTCTACAAGGTCCTCGACAACGTGATGTCCGGCATCCTCACCAACGAGGACGCCGACGTCGACAAGCTCCTCGCCACCGCGGAGACGCAGGTCAACCAGGTCCTCGCCGGCCCGTGACCGCGGCCGGGGGCGGGGCCGGCGCCGGGGCGGGGGCCGCGCGACCCGCACGCCACGACACGGCCCCCGCCCACCACGGCCCGGCCCGCGGCCCGCGCCGCCCCGCCCCTCCCACGGCCCGCACCCCGCCCCGTACAGCAGCAGTCCTCCAAGGAGCGACGATGTCGGCACCCAGCCTGACCCAGCCCACGGCGGGACCCGCCCGCCCCGCCTCCCCGCCGCCCGTGGCGGGGCCCGGCACAGCCGGCGGCGGGTTCGCCAGGACCCTGCGGCGCAACCTGACCGCCCACGCCTTCCTCATCGGCGCGGTCCTGTGCTTCGCCGTCTTCTCCTGGTACCCGATGGTCAGGGAGTTCCTCCTGGCCTTCCAGAAGACCGAGAGCGGACACACCACCTGGGTCGGCCTGGACAACCTCGCCACCGTCTTCAACGACCCCGCCTTCGGGCAGGCCTGGCGCAACACCCTCCTGTTCACCGTGCTCGCCCTGGTCTTCGGCTTCGCCGTGCCCTTCGTCGTGGCGATCGTCATCAACGAGCTCCACCACGGCCAGGGGTACCTCCGGCTCCTCGTCTACCTGCCCGTGATGCTGCCGCCGGTCGCCTCCGTCCTGCTCTTCAAGTACCTCTACGACCCCGGATACGGGCTCCTCAACGAGCTGCTGCGCTTCCTGCACCTGCCGGAACAGCAGTGGCTCCAGGACCCCGGCCTGTCCATGCTGTCCGTCGTCATCGCCTCGACCTGGATGAACATGGGCGGCGCGGCCCTCATCTACCTCGCCGCGCTCCAGTCCATCCCCGGCGAGCTGTACGAGGCGGCCGAGCTCGACGGCGCCGGACTGCTCCGCCGGATCTGGCACGTGACCATCCCGCAGACCCGGCTGGTCCTGTCGCTGATGCTGCTCATGCAGGTCATCGCGACCATGCAGGTGTTCGTCGAGCCGTTCCTGCTCACCGGCGGCGCCGGCCCCGAGGGCTCGACCACGACCGTCGTCTACCTGATCTACCAGTACGCCTTCAACTTCAACAACTACGGTGCCGCGGCGGCGCTCGGCCTGCTCCTGCTCGTACTCCTGGCCGGCTTCTCGGCCGCGTACGTGAAGCTCAGCCGCGCCGAGGACGCGTAGGCCGGGGGAGACCACCATGTCCACACGCACCCTCATCTCGCCGGCCCGGCTCGCCCGGCCCCGCGGCAAGGTCCTCTACTGGACCGTGTTCGCCCTGGTCGTCGGCGGGTTCAGCCTCGTCTTCCTCGGGCCCCTGTACTGGCTCGTCTCCAGCGGATTCAAGGACGCCCAGGAGGTCATCCGGACCCCCCCGACCCTGCTGCCCGGGACCTTCGCACCGGACAACTACAGCCGCGCCTGGGAGGTCATGGACCTGTCCTCCCTGCTCCTCAACACCCTCTACTACGCCTTCGGCGCCCTCGCCTTCCAGCTCGTCCTCGACGTCGCCGCCGCCTACTCGCTGTCCAAACTGCGCCCCGTACTCGGCAAGGCCATCCTCGGCATGATGCTCGCGACGCTCATGATCCCGGCGACCGTCCTCGTCGTACCCCAGTACCTCACCGTCCTCGACGTGCCCGTCGTCGAGCGCAACCTGCTCAACACCCCCTGGGCGATCTGGCTGCCCTCCGTCACCAACGCCTTCAACATCTTCCTGCTGAAGCGCTTCTTCGACTCCGTCCCCAGGGAACTCCTCGACGCCGCCTCCATGGACGGCGCCGGCCCGATGCGGATCCTCTGGTCCATCGTGCTGCCGATCTCGCGGCCCGTCCTCGGCGTCGTGTCGATCTTCGCGGTCGTCGGGGTCTGGAAGGACTTCCTCTGGCCGATGCTGACCCTGCCCGACCCCACCAAGCAGACGCTCAACGTCGGGATCTACTCGCTGTCCAACGGCGTCCCCGTGAACGTCCTCATCGCCGCCCTGACCATCGCCTCGCTGCCGACGCTGATCGTCTTCCTGGTCTTCCAGCGCAACATCATGAGCGGGCTGACCGCGGGCGGTCTGAAGGGCTGACGCCGGGCCCACCCCGGCAGCCCGGCCCCATGCGGCGCCGTCCCGCCGACCCCCGCACCGCACCTCCTCCCGAAGCCTTCGCCGCCGTCCCGGCCACCACCGCCCCGCAGCGCCACCGGGGCGGCGGCGAAGAACCCGTCCTGCCCGAAAGGAAACGCCCCGTGGCAGCCCCTCTCCCGCCCCGCACCGCCGACTGGTGGCGCGACGCCGTCATCTACCAGGTCTACCCCCGCAGCTTCGCCGACGGAGACGGCGACGGCACCGGCGACCTCGCGGGCGTCCGGGCGAGACTGCCCTATCTCGCCGAACTCGGCGTCGACGCCGTCTGGTTCACCCCCTGGTACGCCTCCCCGATGGTCGACGGAGGCTACGACGTCGCCGACTACCGGGCCGTCGACCCGGCCTTCGGCACCCTGGAGGAGGCCGAGAAGCTCATCGCGGAGGCCGCCGAGCTCGGCATCCGCGTCATCGTCGACATCGTCCCCAACCACGTCTCCGACCAGCACCCCTGGTTCCGGGCCGCACTCGCCGCCGGACCCGGCAGCCCCGAGCGCGCACGCTTCCACTTCCGCCCCGGGCGCGGGACGCACGGCGAACTCCCTCCCAACGACTGGCCGTCGCAGTTCGCCGGCAGCACCTGGACCCGCGTCCCCGACGGCGAGTGGTACCTCCACCTCTTCACCCCCGAGCAGCCCGACCTCAACTGGGCCCACCCCGACGTTCGCCGGGAACACGAGGAGATCCTGCGCTTCTGGTTCGCCCGCGGCGTCGCGGGCGTACGGATCGACTCCGCGGCCCTGCTCACCAAGGACCCCGAGCTGCCCGACTTCGTCGAGGGCCACGACCCCCACCCGTACATCGACCTCGACGAGATCCACGACATCTACCGCTCCTGGCGCGCGATCGCCGACGAGTACGGGGGCGTCTTCGTCGGCGAGGTCTGGCTGCCCGACCCCGAGCGCTTCGCCCGCTACCTGCGCCCCGACGAGCTGCACACCGCCTTCAACTTCAGCTTCCTCACCTGCCCCTGGGAGCCCGACCGGCTGCGGCGCGCCATCGACGACACCCTCGCCGAGCACGCCCCCGTCGGCGCACCGGCGACCTGGGTGCTGTGCAACCACGACGTCACCCGCACGGTCACCCGGTACGGGCGCGAGGACACCGGCTTCGACTTCGCCGCCAAACGCTTCGGCATCCCCGCCGACCTCGCCCTGGGCACCCGACGAGCCCGCGCCGCCGCCCTGCTGACCCTCGCCCTGCCCGGCTCCGTCTACCTCTACCAGGGCGAGGAACTGGGCCTCCCCGAGGCCGACATCCCGCTCGACCGGATCCAGGATCCGATGCACTTCCGATCCGGTGGCACCGACCCGGGCCGCGACGGCTGCCGCGTCCCCCTGCCCTGGGAGGCCGAGGCGCCGGCCTACGGCTTCGGCGGAGCCGCTCCCTGGCTGCCGCAGCCCGCCGACTGGGCGGGCTACGCCGTCGACCGCCAGCGCGCCGACCCCGACTCGATGCTCTCCCTCTACCGCGAGGCCCTCCGGCTCCGCCGGGGCGAGCCGGGCTTCGGCGACGGCTCCCTGACCTGGCTGCCCGCCCCCGCGGGCGTGCTGTCCTTGGCCCGCACCGACGGCCTCGTCTGCGTCGTCAACCTCTCCGACGCGCCCGCGGACCTCCCGCCGTACGATCGCCTGCTCCTCACCAGCGACCCGCTGGACGCCGAAGGGAGGCTGCCCCGGGACACCGCGGTGTGGCTCAGAGCGACCCATGACTGAGGCGGGTCGGGAGGTGTCGCGCGCTTGCGTCGTGAATCCGCCCTGAGGCCGCCAGAAGACGCAACCGGCTTGCAGTACTTGCGCTACGCTTGCGCGCATGACGCGACGACTTGCTCAGGTGGCGAAGAAGGTGGGGGTCAGCGAGGCGACGGTCAGCCGTGTCCTCAACGGCAAGCCGGGGGTGTCCGAGGCGACCCGCCAGGCCGTGCTGACGGCGCTCGACGTCCTCGGCTACGAGCGGCCCACGCAGCTGCGCGGCGAGCGCGCCCGACTGGTCGGCCTGGTCCTGCCGGAGCTCCAGAACCCGATCTTCCCCGCCTTCGCCGAGGTCATCGGGGGCGCCCTCGCCCAGCAGGGGCTCACCCCCGTGCTGTGCACCCAGACCAAGGGCGGGGTCTCCGAGGCGGACTACGTGGACCTGCTGCTCCAGCAGCAGGTCTCCGGGGTGGTGTTCGCCGGCGGTCTGTTCGCCCAGGCGGACGCGCCGCACGACCACTACCACCGCCTCGCCGAGCGCAACATCCCCGTCGTCCTCGTCAACGCGTCCATCGAGGGGCTCGACTTCCCCTGTGTGGCCTGTGACGACGCCGTCGCCGTCGAGCAGGCGTGGCGCCACCTCGCCTCGCTCGGCCACGAGCGGATCGGGATGGTCCTCGGTCCCGCCGACCACGTGCCCTCGCGCCGCAAGCTCGCCGCCGCCCGCGCCGCCGCCGCGGCAGCGGGCACGGAGTGGACCGACGAGTTCGTGGAGCGGTCCATCTTCTCCCTCGAAGGAGGACAGGCCGCGACCACCCGGCTCCTCCAGCGCGGGGTCACCGGCATCGTGTGCGGCAGCGACCCGCTCGCGCTCGGCGCGATCAGGGCGGCCCGCCGCCGGGGTCTCGCCGTCCCCGGGGACGTCTCGGTCGTCGGCTTCGACGACTCCGCCTTCATGACCTGCACCGAGCCGCCGCTCACGACCGTGCGCCAGCCCATCGAGGCGATGGGCCGCGCGGCCGTCGACCTGCTGTGCGCCCAGATCCAGGGAAGCGGGGCCCACCCGGGCGAGCTGCTCTTCGAGCCCGAGCTCGTCGTCCGCGGCTCCACCGCACCGCCGTCCTCGCCCGCCCGCTGATCCCGCCCGCCCGCTGATCCCGGGCGCCCGGCACCCTGCTCCGCAACGCTCCTTCACCGGCACCGGTGTCCCGCCGCCCCGCGGCGAGGACACCGGTGCCTTTTTGCTGCCCTCTCGACAGGAGCCGTTGACAAAGTCGTCACACTGGAGAAACCTGTCGCCCCGACCACGCAAACTCTGCACAGAATCACTCAAGAATTCGTCCAGAAGATCGTGGAAAGGTCATCCATGAGAGCCACGCAACCGCTCAGGCGGCTGGGGGCGGGCCTGCTGACGGCGGGTCTGATCGCCCTCGGCCTGCTCCCCGTCCCGGCCCACGCCGCGGAGCCACCGCCCAACCTCGCCCTCGGTCGAACGGCGACCGCCCAGGGCGCGCACGACGGATACCCGGCGGCCCATGTCACCGACGGCAGCCAGCAGTCCTACTGGGAGGGCCCGGCCGGAGCGTTCCCCCAGTGGGTGCAGGTCGACCTCGGTGCCCAGGTCGCCCTGGACCGCGTCGCACTGAAGCTGCCCACCACCTGGGAGGGCCGCAGCCAGACCCTCGCCGTCCTCGGCAGCACCGACGGAAACTCCTTCACCACCCTCGCCACCGCCCAGGCCCGCACCTTCGACCCGACCGCTGCGAACACCGTGCCCATCGACCTGCCCAGCGCCACGGCCCGCTTCGTCCGAGTCCAGGTGGCCGCCAACTCCGGCTGGAACGCCGCCCAGTTGTCCGAGCTCGAGGTGTACGGCGAGAACGGCGGCCAGGGTCCCGTCGACCCGCCCCCCTCCGGCACCGACCTGGCGCGCGGCAAGCCCGTCGAGGCCACGTCCACGACCCAGAACTACTCCGCGACCCACGCCAACGACGGCGACACGGCCACCTACTGGGAGTCGGCCGGCTTCCCGTCGAGCCTGACCGTCAAGCTGGGCGCCGACGCCGACGTCGAGGCGGTGGTGCTCAAACTCAACCCCGACCAGGTCTGGGGACCCCGTACCCAGTCCCTCGAAGTCCTCGGACGGGCCGGTACGGCCTCCGCGTTCACCACCCTCAAGGCCCGCGCCGACTACGCCTTCAGCCCGTCGACGGGACAGAACACCGTCGTCGTCCCCGTCACCGGCCACGCAGCGGACCTCCGGCTGACGTTCTTCTCCAACACCGGTGCCCCCGGCGCCCAGGTCGCCGAGATCCAGGTCCTCGGAAGGGCCGCCCCCGCGCCCGACCTCGTCGTCACCGACCTCACCTGGTCCCCGGGCGCCCCCTCCGAGGCCGACGCCGTCACCGTCCGGGCCACCGTCCGCAACACCGGCACCGCCGCGGCCCCCGCGACGACCGCCGCCGTCAGCGTCGAGGGCACCGTCGCCGGCTCAGGCCCGGTCCCCGCCCTCGCCGCCGGAGCCTCCGCCACACTCGACATCCCCGTCGGCCGGCACCCCCAGGGCACGTACACCGTCTCCGCCGTCGTCGACCCGACGGACACCGTCCCCGAACTGGACGACACCAACAACAGCCGCACCGCGGACGGCCCCCTGACCGTCCGCCAGACCCCGGGCCCCGACCTGCGGATCACCGGCATCACCCCGAACCCGGCGGCACCCGCGGCCGGCGCGCCGGTCTCCTTCACCGTCGCCGTCCACAACCGCGGCACCAGCCCGGTCCCGGCCGGCACCGTCACCCGCCTGACCGTCGGCTCCACCACCCTCGACGGCACGACCCCGGCCCTCGCCGCCGGAGGGACCGCCGCCGTCGCCCTCTCCGGCACCTGGACCGCCACCGACGGCGGCGCCACCCTCACCGCCGCCGCCGACGCCACCGGCACGCTGACCGAGACCGACGAGACCAACAACGTCTTCGTCCGCACCCTCGTCGTCGGCCGCGGCGCCGCCGTGCCGTACACCGAGTACGAGGCCGAGGACGGGCGCTACCAGGGCACGCTCCTCACCTCCGACAAACTGCGCACCTTCGGCCACACCAACTTCGCCACCGAATCCTCCGGCCGCAAGTCCGTCCGCCTCGCCGCCACCGGCGACTTCGTCGAGTTCACCTCCACCAACGCCGCCAACTCCGTCGTCGTGCGCAACTCCGTCCCCGACGCCCCGGGCGGCGGCGGCCGCGAGACGACCCTCAGCCTCTACGCGGACGGCAGGTTCGTCCGCAAGCTGACGCTCTCCTCCAAGCACAGCTGGCTCTACGGGACCACCGACGCCCCCGAGGGCCTCACCAACACCCCGGGCGGCGACGCGCGCCGGCTCTTCGACGAGTCCCACGCCCTGCTGACCGCCTCCTACCCCGCGGGCACCACCTTCCGCCTCCAGCGCGACGCGGACGACACCGGAGCCTTCCACATCGTCGACCTCGTCGACCTGGAGCAGGTCGCCGATCCGACGCCCAAGCCCGCCGAGTGCACCTCCATCACCGCGTACGGGGCCGTTCCCAACGACGGCATCGACGACACCGACGCCCTCCAGCGGGCGGTCACCGACGACCAGAACGGCCGCATCGCCTGCGTGTGGATTCCCGCGGGACAGTGGCGCCAGGAACAGAAGATCCTGACCGACGACCCGCTCGACCGCGGCCCCCACAACCAGGTCGGCATCCGTGACGTCACCATCCGCGGCGCCGGGATGTGGCACTCCCAGCTCTACACGCTCACCCCGCCGCAGCTCGCCGGCGGCATCAACCACCCGCACGAAGGCAACTTCGGCTTCGACATCGACGACAACACGAAGATCTCCGACATCGCCATCCTCGGCTCCGGCACCATCCGCGGCGGCGACGGCGACGCCGAGGGCGGCGTCGGGCTCAACGGCCGCTTCGGCAAGAACACGAAGATCAGCAACGTCTGGATCGAGCACGCCAACGTCGGCGTCTGGGTCGGCCGCGACTACTCCAACATCCCCGAGCTGTGGAACCCCGGCGACGGCCTGGAGTTCACCGGTATGCGCATCCGCGACACCTACGCCGACGGCATCAACTTCGCCAACGGCACCCGCAACTCGACCGTATACAACTCGTCCTTCCGCAACACCGGCGACGACGCCCTCGCCGTGTGGTCCAGCAAGTACGTCAAGGACACCTCGGTCGACATCGGCCACGACAACCACTTCCGCAACAACACCGTCCAACTGCCCTGGCGGGCCAACGGCATTGCCGTCTACGGCGGCTACGGCAACACCATCGAGCGCAACACCGTCGCCGACACCATGAACTACCCCGGCATCATGCTGGCCACCGACCACGACCCGCTGCCGTTCTCCGGGCGGACGCTCATCGCCGACAACGCTCTGGAGCGCACCGGCGGCGCGTTCTGGAACGAGGACCAGGAGTTCGGCGCCATCACCCTGTTCGCGCAGGGCCCGGACATCCCCGGCGTCACCATCCGGGACACCGACATCCACGACTCCACGTACGACGGCATCCAGTTCAAGACCGGCGGCGGCGCGATGCCGGACGTCAAGGTCGACAACGTCCGCATCGACAGGTCCGTCAACGGCTGCGGTGTGCTCGCCATGGGAGGCGCCCGCGGCAGCGCGACCCTCACCGGCGTGGCCGTCACCGACTCCGCCGACGGCGACGTGTGCGTCGAACCCGGCTCGCAGTTCGTCATCCACCGCAACTGACCCCCCCCACGAGAAGCGAGGACCGATGAAGACCCCCACCTGGAGAAACCGGAGATCACGGGGCCTGAGCGCCGTGGTCGCGACGAGCCTGCTCGTGCTCGGCGGCCCCCTGACGGCCGCCCACGCGGCCGGCGGACCGAACATCGCGCTCGGCGACCCCGCCGCGGCGAGCAGCGGGCTCGCCGCCTACGGCGCCGCACACATCACCGACGGCGACCAGAGCACGTACTGGGAGAGCGCCGGCGGCGCCCTGCCCCAGTGGGTACAGGCCGACCTCGGCAAGACCGAACGGATCGACGAGGTCGTCCTGAAGCTCCCCGCCGGCTGGGAGCGCCGAGACCAGACCCTCTCCATCCAGGGCAGCGCCGACGGCACCAGCTTCACCACCCTGAAGAACTCCGCCACCTACACCTTCGCCCCCGCCTCGGCGAACACCGTCACCGTCGCCTTCCCCGCGACCCTGACCCGGTACGTCCGCGTCGCCGTCACCGCCAACACCGGATGGCAGGCCGCCCAGCTCTCCGAACTCGAAGTGCACGCCGCCGCCGCGTCCTCGACCAACCTCGCGGCGGGCAAGCCCCTCACGGCCTCCGGTCACACCGACGTGTACGCCGCCGCCAACGCCAACGACGGCAACCGGGCCAGCTACTGGGAGAGCACCAACAACGCCCTGCCCCAGTGGCTCCAGGCGGACCTCGGCGCCTCCCTCGCCGTGGACCGTGTCGTGCTGCGGCTGCCCGCCGGCTGGGGCGCGCGCAGCCAGACCCTGAAGATCCAGGGCAGCACCAACGGCACCGACTTCACCGACCTGACCGCCTCCCGCGCCTACGCCTTCGACACGACGAACGACAACACGGCGACCCTCACCTTCAACGCCACCACCACGCGCTACCTCCGGGTCCTCGTCACCGCGAACACCGGACAGCCCGCCGCCCAGATAGCCGAGCTGGAGATCTACGGCCCCGCCACCGGCGACACCCAGCCGCCGACCGCCCCGGCGAACCTCGCCTACACCGAGCCCGCCACCGGCCAGATCCGGCTGACGTGGAACGCCGCGACCGACAACACCGGCGTCACCGCCTACGACGTCTACGCCAACGGTGACCTGCTCACGAGCCTCGCCGGCGACGTCACCACGTTCACCGACAACAGGCCCGCGAACCAGACCGTCTCCTACCGGGTGCGGGCCCGGGACGCCGCAGGCAACCAGTCCGGCGACAGCAACACCGTCACGCGCGTCGGCGACGCCGGCGACACCCAGGCCCCGACCACGCCCGCGAACCTGGCGTACACCGAGCCCGCCACCGGCCAGATCCGGCTGACCTGGACCGCCGCCACCGACAACGTCGGCGTGACCGGCTACGAGGTGTACGCGAACGACACCCTGCGCGCCACCGTGGGCGGTGACGTCACCACGTACACCGACACCCAGCCCACCACCAGCACCGTCACCTACCACGTCCGAGCCAAGGACGCGGCCGGCAACCGCTCGGGCGCGAGCAACAAGGTGACCCGCAACGGCAGCGGCGGCACGGGCTCCGACCTGGCGGTCGGCAAGCCCATCGAGGCCTCCTCCACCGTCCACACCTATGTGGCCGCGAACGCGAACGACAACGACACCGCCACCTACTGGGAGGGCGCGGGCGGCAGCTATCCGCAGACCCTCACCGTGAAGCTCGGCTCCAACGCCGACCTCGACCGGCTCGTCCTGAAGCTCAACCCGGACCAGGCCTGGCAGGCCCGCTCCCAGACCGTCGAGGTCCTCGGCCGCGAGCAGAACGCCACCGCCTTCACCACCCTCGTCGCCGCGAAGAGCTACGACTTCAACCCGGCGAGCGGCAACACCGTCACCGTCCCGGTCTCCGCCCGGGTCGCCGACGTCCGGCTGCGGTTCACCGCCAACACCGGCGCGCCGGCCGGCCAGCTCGCCGAGTTCCAGGTCGTCGGCGTCCCCGCCCCCAACCCGAACCTCACCGTCACCGGGCTGACCAGCAGCCCCGCCGCTCCCGTGGAATCCGACCGGATCACCGTCTCGGCGACCGTGCGCAACAGCGGACCGTCCGCCGCCGCCGCGAGCAGGACCGCCCTGCGGCTCGGCGGCAGCACCGTCGCCACCGTGCCCGTCGGCGCCCTCGCGCCCGGTGCCGAAACCACCGTCAGCGCCGACATCGGCGCCCGCGAGGCCGGCTCGTACGAGCTGAGCGCGGTCGCCGACGCGGCGAACGAGGTCATCGAGCAGAACGAGACCGACAACACCTACACCCGGCCCACCGCCCTGGTCGTCAAGCCCGTCCAGAGCGCCGACCTGGTCACCGCCGGCGTGACCACGACCCCCTCCAGCCCGGCCGCGGGCGACACCGTCACCTTCAAGGTCGCGGTGAAGAACCAGGGCAACCAGCCGACCGCCGACGGCGCCCACGCCGTGACCCTCGCCCTCGTCGACGACAAGGGCGCCACCGTCACCACCCTCAACGGCAGCCACAGCGGCGTCATCGCCGCCGGGGCCACGGCCACCGTGAGCCTGGGCCCCTGGACCGCCGCGAACGGCTCGTACACCGTGCGGACCGTCATCGCCGACGACGCCAACGAGCTCCCGGTCAAGCGGGAGAACAACACCTCCACCCGCCCGCTGTTCGTCGGCCGCGGTGCCGACATGCCGTACGACATGTACGAGGCCGAGGACGGCACCGTCGGTGGCGGAGCCGGCGTCGTCGGTCCCGGCCGGGCGATCGGCACGATCGACGGCGAGGCCTCCGGCCGCCGGGCGGTGAACCTGGACGCGACCGGCGAGTACGTCGAGTTCACCACCCGCGCCGCCACCAACACCCTGGTGACCCGCTTCTCCATCCCCGACGCCGCGGGCGGCGGCGGCACCGACGCCACCCTCAACCTCTACGTCGACGGCGTGTTCAAGAAGAGCATTCCGCTGACCTCGAAGTACGCCTGGTTGTACGGCGCCGAGGCCTCGCCCGGCAATTCCCCGGGCGCCGGAGCCCCGCGGCACATCTACGACGAGGCGCACCTCCTGCTCGGCGAGACCGTCCCGGCCGGCAGCCGGATCCGGCTGCAGAAGGACGCCGCCAACACCGCCGCGCACTACGCGATCGACTTCGTCAGCCTGGAGCAGGCCGCCCCGGTGGCCAACCCGGACCCGGCGGCGTACGCCGTGCCCGCCGGATTCACCCACCAGGACGTGCAGAACGCCCTCGACCGGGTCCGCATGGACACCACCGGCACCCTCGTGGGCGTCTACCTGCCGCCCGGCGACTACGAGACGTCGAGCAAGTTCCAGGTCTACGGCAAGGCCGTCAAGGTCGTCGGCGCCGGCCCCTGGTACGCCCGCTTCCACGCCCCCACGACCCAGGACAACACCGACATCGGCTTCCGCGCCGAGGCGACGGCCAAGGGCTCCCTCTTCAAGGGCTTCGCCTACTTCGGCAACTACACCTCGCGCATCGACGGCCCGGGCAAGGTGTTCGACTTCGCCAATGTGTCGGACATCGTCATCGACGACATCTGGACCGAGCACATGGTGTGCCTCTACTGGGGCGCCAACACCGACCGGATGACGATCAGGAACTCCCGGATCCGCGATCTGTTCGCCGACGGCATCAACATGACCAACGGCTCCACGGACAACCTCGTGTCCAACAACGACGCCCGGGCCACCGGCGACGACAGCTTCGCGCTGTTCTCGGCGATCGACGCGGGCGGCGCGGACATGAAGAACAACGTCTACGAGAACCTCAGCACGACCCTGACCTGGCGGGCGGCCGGAGTCGCCGTGTACGGCGGCTACCACAACACCTTCCGCAACATCCACATCGCCGACACGCTCGTCTACGCGGGCATCACCATCTCGTCGCTGGACTTCGGCTATCCGATGAACGGCTTCGGGAGCGATCCGACGACGTTCGAGAACATCTCGGTCGTGCGGGCCGGCGGCCACTTCTGGGGAGACCAGACCTTCCCGGGCATCTGGCTGTTCTCCGCGTCCAAGGTCTTCCAGGGCATCCGCGTCAACCACGTCGACATCGTCGATCCCACCTACAGCGGGATCATGTTCCAGACGAAGTACGGCGCGGGCGGCCAGCCGGAGAACCCGGTCAAGGACACCGTCCTCACCGACATCTCCATCTCCGGGGCACGCAAGAGCGGTGACGCCTGGGACGCCAAGTCCGGATACGGCGTCTGGGTGAACGAGCTGCCCGAGCCCGGGCAGGGCCCGGCGGTCGGCGAGGCGACCATCAACTGCCTGCGGACGAAGGACAACGCAGAGAACATCCGCAACCTCACCAGCACCTTCAAGCTGACCGTCAATCCCTGCTGAGTGAGGGAGCCGACTGCTGCTGACCGCCGGCGATCGAGACTGACCGCTGGTGATCGGGGCTGACCCAGGGGCGGGGCGGGACGGCCGGGCCGACAGGGCCCGGGCCGTTCCGCCCCGCCCCGCGTTTCAGGTGTGCTGCTGGACGACGCCTCGGGTGGAGAAGCTGACGGGGTCGCCCCCGGCGAAGTCCCCCGGGGGGATGCCCGGATGGTGGCCCTCGTCCGCCGTGGGGCGCGCCTCGCCGAGGCTGAGGCGGGAGACGATCCGGTAGCGGTCGCCGCGATAGAGCGAGTGGACGTACTCCACCGCCCGGCCGCGGGTGTCGGTCGTGAGCCGCTCGAAGAGGAGCGCGGGGGACAGCTCGGGCACGTCGAGCAGGTCGGCTTCGGCCCGGGTGACGACGGTGGGCTCGATCGACTGCACCGCCTCGTCGACCTGGACCCCGTGCCGGTCGCGCAGGTGCTCGTAGAGGTCGCCCTGCTCCAGTTCGCCGCTGGTCAGGCCGGGGGCCAGGTCCGCCCGGATGTGCAGGTGCTCGATCGCCATGGGGGAGCCGTCCACGAGGCGCAGCCGGGCGACATAGAGGATCTCGGCCGCGGGGGAGACGCGGAGCTTGCGGCTGACGCGCGCGCCGGCCGGCAGGGTGCTGAACTCCAGCAGCCGGCTGGTCCACACCCCGCCGGCCCGCGGCAGGCTGAAGGCGTTCCGTTCGGAGACCAGCTCCTGCGTGATCTTCTCCGCGGCCACGAACATGCCCCGCCCGTGCTCGCGGACGAGGAGCCCGGCGACGACCAGCTCGTCGACCGCCGCCCTCAGCGTGGGGCGCGAGACCCCGAGCGTGGAGCACAGGGCGCGCTCGGACGGGATGGCGTCACCGGGGCGTCGCGCCTCGATGAGCTCGAGGATCGCGTCACGGACCCGCTCACGCTTGAGCATCGCGCCGGAGGCGGCCGCGTCGATCTCCATACGGGCTCTCGTTCCTCGTCCTCGTCGTCAGGCTCTCCGGCCAACTGTAACTGGTCAAGTGGTCAGGTTGATGTAGTCGCACAGGCCTGACGGTCTGCCCCTGCCTGTAGGCCTTCTCCCGGCAAATACCCATGCTGCGGGCGGGGTTGACGACCGCATTGGTCTATGCCACCTTCATCTCCGCGCCAACTGGTAAGCCCCGATGGGTAACTGGTCAGGTCGAGTTGTCTCTGGTTCCCGGACTCAAGGGCGAGCCGGAGCGCCTCCACCACCGCCCGTGCAACGCCCTGCCGAACGCCGAACGCCGAACGCCGAACGCCGAACGCCGAACGCCGAACGCCGAATGCTGGATGCCGAGAAACCGGGAGTCAAAGCCCCGTGGACGTGCCCCACCGCACAACCCCGCCCCCGCGCCCCGAACTCGCCCTCGTGCCCCGACCGAGCAGCCTCTCCTCGCGTCCCGGCGGCTTCCGCCTCGATGCCACGACGCGGCTGCGGGTCGCACCGGGAGCGGAAGGCGCGGCCGACCTCCTGCGCACGTACCTCACCCCCACCACGGGCCTCCGCCTGGAGCACGCCGAGGACGGGGCCTTCGTCCTGGCCGTCGACCCCACCCTGGCCGGCCTCGGCGAGGAGGGGTACGGGCTGACCGTCACGCCCGGCGGAGTCCTCCTCCGCGCCGCCCACCCGACCGGGCTGCTGCGGGGCGTCCAGACGATCCGTCAGCTCCTGCCGTACGACGCGCTGTCGGCGCGGCCCGCGCAGTTCCTCGCCCTCCCGGGCGTGGAGATCACGGACGCTCCCGCGCACCCCTGGCGCGGCATGCTGCTCGACGTGGCCCGGCATTTCCAGCCCGTGTCCTACCTGCGGCGCTTCGTCGACCTCCTCGCCCTGCACAAGCTGAACGTCCTCCACCTGCACCTCACCGACGACCAGGGGTGGCGGATGCCGGTCAGCGCCTACCCCCGACTCACCGAGATCGGCGGCAGGCGGACGCAGTCCCCGATCGGACCCGCCGGCAGCGATCGCTTCGACGGGCGCCCGCACGGCGGCGCGTACACCCGCGCCGAACTCGCCGGGCTCGTCGCCTACGCGGGTGCCCGCGGCGTGACGGTGGTCCCGGAGGTCGGGGTGCCCGGGCACGTCCGTGCCGCGCTCGCCGCCCACCCCGAGCTCGGCAACCACCCGGGGACGCGCCTCGACGTGTGGACGCGGTGGGGCGTCTGCCCGAACGTGCTCGGCGTCGGCGACCACGTCCTCGACTTCTTCCGCACGGTCCTGGACGAGGTGACGGACCTCTTTCCCGCCCCGTACATCCACATCGGAGGCGACGAGGTCCCCACGCAGGAATGGGAGGCCAGCCCGGCCGCCCTCGCCCGTGCCGCCCAGGAAGGGCTGTCCGGCCCGCGGGAGCTGCACGGATGGTTCATGGCGCAGATGGCCGACCACGTCGTACGTGCCGGCCGGCGCCCCGTCGCCTGGGCCGAGGACGGCGCCACGCTGCCCCTGACCTGCACGGTCATGAGCTGGCGTACCCCGCAGCACGCCTGGGCGGCCGCACGCCGGGGACACGACGTCATCCACGCGGACCACCGCTCGACCTACTTCGACTACGCACGCGGCTCAGGCCGCCTGGAGCCGCCCGCCCAGCCGGGCCACGTTCTCGACGTGCGCACGGTGTACGGCGTGGATCTGCTCCCGCCGGCCGACGAGCCGCCGCTCGCGGCGAGGGTCCTGGGCACCCAGGGGCAGCTGTGGACCGAATTCGTCCGGACGCCCGAGCACATCGAGTACCTCACCTACCCCCGCCTGTGCGCTCTCGCCGAGCGGGCGTGGGACTCCACCGACGACTGGCGGGACTTCCGGACCCGGCTGGACGGACATCGGGCGCGACTGACCGCGCTCGGCGTCCCGCACGACGTGCTCCCGCCGCACCCCGCACACCCCCACGACCTCTCCCGCGCACCGCGGGAGCGCACGAAAGGAACCGTCGGATGAGCACCCCGAGCACCCCGAGCACCCGGAGTACCAGCCGCACCGGTCACACCGGCCTCAGCGCCCGCGCCGCCCTCGCCCTGACCGCCCTGGTGGGCAGCGCGGCCCTGGCGACCCTGCCCCTGGCCACCGCTTCGGCGTCCACGACCGCGTCCACCGCCGCAACCGCGGCCACGGGTGACGGCCTGGCCGTCCAGTACCGCACGAGCGCCTCCGGTGCCACCGCCGACCAGACCGAGCCCTGGCTCAAGCTGCGCAACACCGGGACCACCACCGTACAGCTGAGCCAGGTCAAGATCCGCTACTACTTCAAGGCCGACTCCCCGACCGCCACGTACCGTTTCGCCTGCTCCTGGGCGGTCAAGGGCTGCTCCGTCCTCACCGGTACCTTCGGTACGCTCGCCAACCCGACCGCCACGGCCGACCGCTACCTGGAGATCGGCTTCACCCCCGCGGCCGGCTCGCTGGCCCCCGGCGCCGACACCGGCGACATGCAGCTGCGCTTCTACCAGTCCACCTGGCAGCCCCTGAACCAGAGCGACGACTACTCCTTCAGCGGCACCCAGACCGCCTACGCGGACTGGACCAAGGTCACCGCGCAGCTGGCCGGCACCAACGTGTGGGGCACCGCACCCGCCGGGAACACGCCGACCGACCCGCCGACCCCGACGGACCCGCCGACGCCCACCGAGCCGCCGACCGGCGGAGGCCAGACCCTGTTCGACGACTTCTCGTACACCTCGCACGCCGACCCGGCCCTGTCGAACCACGGCTGGAGCGTGCGTTCCAACTCCGGCGGCCCCGGCGTGCCGGGCGCCACCTGGGACCCCTCCAAGGTCACCTTCGTCAACCAGAGCGGCAACACGGTGATGAACCTGGAGACGTCCAGCGCGGGCACGGGATCGACGACGACGCACACCGAAATCCTCACCAAGGCGACGAAGTTCAAGAACGGCACCTACGCGGCCCGCGTGAAGTTCTCGGACGCGCCCAGGTCCGGACCCGACGGCGACCACATCGTCCAGACCTTCTTCACCATCAACGACCTCAAGGCCCCCATGGCCGACGACTACGCCGAGTACGACTTCGAGTACCTGCCGAACGGCGGCTGGGGAGAGCCCGCGAACATCCTCTACACGACCTCCTGGGAGACCTACAACCCCGACCCGTGGCAGGCGGTGAACCAGCACAGCGAGAGCCGACAGAGCTTCACCGGCTGGCACGACCTCGTGGTGACCATCGACAACAGCAAGATCACCTACTACATCGACGGCGCCGTCTTCGGCACCCACGACGCCGCCTACCTGCCCGAACGGCCCATGTCCATCAACTTCAACCAGTGGCTGATCGACCTCAACGGGCAGACGTCGACCACCCCGCGCGCCTACGACCAGCAGGTCGACTACGTCCTCCACGTCAAGGACCAGGTCCTCACGCCGGCCCAGGTCGCCGCGAAGATCGCGTCCCTGCGCAGCGCCGGCACGGCCTTCGTCGACGAGGTCCCGGCCTCCTAGACGCAGCGGTCACGCCGGGCGCCGGCCCCTCCGGCGCCGTCGCGGACACGGCCGCGCCGGCGCCGAACGCACCACCCCTACCGGGCGTGCCAGAGGCCGAGCTCGTTCCGCTCGGAGTCCGCGGCCCGCTGGAGCGCGTCGGGTCGGCCCACGACGCCGAGGGGCAGGTAGCCGGAGCGGACGTCCAGCTCCCAGCCGTGCACCTGGACGGCCAGGGCCGTCAGGGCGAGTGTCTCCAGAGGCAGCAGCGTCCGCGGGGCGGGGTCCGCGTCCACGGACTCCCGGTGGGCCACGAGCCGGGTCACCAGCGCCCGCTCGAAGGCGGCCTGGTCGTCGTCGAGCAGGACCCGCAGCAGCCGCTGGTCCGGCGACAGTCCGCCGGCGGAGTCCAGCCGCACGGCCGCCTCGGCGCGCTCCTCGTGGCCGGGCTTGCGCAGGGGGACGGTCGGCCAGTCGCGGGGGAGATGCCCCCGCGACTCGGCCAGATACCCGCACAGTGCGTCCATGGCCGCCAGGTCGGCCGGGGTCGACGTCGACGACAGTGCCGAGTACGGCACGCCGTCCCGGACGGCGGGTGCGTAGTCGTCGCGCAGCAGCAGCCCGGTGACGCGCTGCCACTCCCACACCAGTCCGCTGACCAGGACGATCGCGAAGGCGTCCAGCCAGGTGCGCGCCGTGGGCGCCTCGTCGACCACGTCCCGGAAGGCGAGCTCCTCGCTCGTCAGCTCCTCGCCGACCAGCGGAAACCGGATCTCCTGATCGCCGTTGGGGTAACAGCCGAGGCTGATCACCCCCAGGGTGCACTCCGCCGCGGTCCGCAGCGCGAGGCGGGACACCTCGTCGAGCTCGGGCGCGCTCTGCGCACGGGCGGCGGCGTGGTCCAGCAGCTCGTCACCCATCTCCCGCAACCGGTCGAGGCGGAAGGAGTCGTACCGCATGCTGTGCCAGCGGCCGAAGGCCCTCCTCCGGATGTCGTCGAGCGCCTCGGCCATGCGCTTCTCGCTCACCTCGTGATGCGCCACGTCCCGCACGCCTGCCACCTTCCAAGATCGTTCGTATCGGAGCGGCACGCTACCAAGAGCCTCTGACATCACCCGCGCCGCGGCCGCAGGTCAGCCGACCCCCGGTCCCTCTTCCGCGGGATCGAGGCGGGACGTCAGGGTCACCCGCGGGAGGGGGCGACGGGCCCGGCCGCACCGCGCCGGTTGAAGGGGAGCAGGCCGAGGACGACCGCCATGCCGCACGTGTCGGTGACCGCGGAGAACACCAGACCCCCGGCGATCGCCGCCGACAGCAGCTGGAACGCCGGGTGCACCAGCACGCCGAGCACCAGGCCGACCAGCACCACGGCCCCCGCGGTGAACCGCACCTGACGCTCCATCGCCCAGACGGCCCGCACCGGGCCGGGCGGCTGCTCCAGCGGATGGCCGGCGGCGCGCCAGCCCTGGGTCCCACCGGCCAGGCTCGCGGCGGCGACCCCGTGGGAGGCGAGCGTCGAGACGGCCTTCCCGGACCGGGTCCCGGAAGCGCACACGAGGAGGAGCGAGCCGCTGCCGGAGGCCTGCCGCAGGTCGGCCAGGCTGCCCTCGATACGGGCCAGAGGGACGTTGACCGCGCCGGGCAGGTGCCCGGTGGCGAACTCGCCGGGCGTCCGCACGTCGACGATGTGCAACTCGGCCAGTCGGGGGAGTACTTCGTCGACGGCGACGATGCTGGGGGTGCTCATGGGGAACCTGCCCTTGGCAGAGACGAGGGGGGAGGGCCCTGCGCCACCCGCGCCAGGGCCGTTCTCCCGGATGCTAGGCCGCCGTCGGCACCCGCCGGGGAACCGGGAGCATTCGCCATGCGATCGCCACGCCATGGCAACAAACCGGCCACGCGGACCCAGCCGGGGCACGCGGACCCAGCCGGGGCACGCGGACCCGGTCTCGTCCACGCGGACCCGGTCTCGTCCACGCGGACCCAGCCGGGCACGCGGACCCGGCCCCGGCCCCCGGCGGCACATCTCGGTCGTGCGGGCAGGCGGCCACTTCGCCACCCCGCCCCTCGTCACCGTCCCCGCGCGGCCCCCTTCCCTCCTCCGCCGCGGCTCTGCAGAGCTGCGAGACGCGCCTCGGCCCGCTCCAGCAGCGTGTCCAGCACGACCGGGTAGGCGCTCTGGTTCATCCGGTCGGCGAGCAGGGGCGCGGTGGCGGCGATGTGCGGATGGGTGGCGGGGGAGAGCCGGGCGTAGGTGGAGGTCCACATCTCCTCGTCCGCCGTCCGGGCCTCGTCCTTGATCGCCAGAGCGCCCGCGTCCAGCGCCGCGAAGGCCAGAGCCAGGTCGATGAAGGCGTGGTACACGCCGACCGCGTCCGCGTCGCCGAAGCCCGCGCCGCGGAGGATGCCCAGGATCGTCTCGTCGACCTCGATCTCCCGGGGCCGGCCGGTGACCCGGCTGGCGGTCAGCAGCGCGGCCTGGGGATGCGCGAGATAGGAGGCGTGGATCGCCAGACCGAGGGCGTGCAGATCGGCCCGCCACTCCCCGCTGCCCTTCCAGCTGTCCAAGGCCCGCCCCATCAGCTCCTCGCCGATGGCCCGGGTCAGGTCGTCCAGGCCGGCGAAGTACCGGTAGAGGGTGCTCGGGTCGGCACCCAGCGCACTGCCCAGACGCCGGGCGGTCAGACCGGCGCTCCCGTGCTCGCGCAGCATCCGCAGGGCCGTCCGCACGATCAGCTGCTCCGACAGCACGGTGCCCTGCCGGGTCGGCCGCCGCCTGCGCCGTTCGGCCTCGGGAACCACCTTCTTGGCCATTGAGCCGCCCTCCCTTCGCGTCCGTCGCGTCCTTATGCCAACGCCGTAGACCTTAATCCCCGGGGTCGTGTTCGATCGAGATGCCCCCGGGTGCTCGACACCCGGACTTCTCTAGGGATTGGTGTGTGACATGCGCGTACTTCTCGTGGGTGCGGGCGGCGTCGGAACCGCCGTCACCCGTATCGCGGCCGGCCGTGACTTCCTGACCCACATGGTCGTCGCCGACTACGACCCGGCCCGGGCCGAGGCGGCCGTCGCGGCAGTCGAGGACGGCGGCGACCGGTTCAGCGCCCGGCGCCTGGACGCCTCCGACGGGGAGGCCGTCCAGCGCGTCCTGCGCGAGGAGCGCTGCGACGTGCTGCTGAACGCGACCGACCCGCGCTTCGTCATGCCGCTCTTCGACGCGGCGCTCGCGGCCGGCGCGCACTACGTCGACATGGCGATGTCCCTCTCCGCGCCGCACCCGACCGACCCGTACGGGCAGTGCGGGGTGAAGCTCGGCGACGAGCAGTTCGCCCGGAGCGAGGCCTGGGAGCACGCCGGCCGCCTCGCCCTGGTCGGCATGGGGGTGGAGCCGGGCCTGTCGGACGTCTTCGCCCGGTACGCGGCCGACGAGCTCTTCGACGAGATCGAGGAGATCGGCGTCCGCGACGGCTCGAACCTCACGGTCGAGGGCCACGACTTCGCGCCCTCCTTCAGCATCTGGACCACGATCGAGGAGTGCCTCAACCCGCCCGTGGTGTACGAGAAGGACCGCGGCTGGTTCACCACGGCCCCGTTCAGCGAGCCGGAGGTGTTCGACTTCCCCGACGGCATCGGCCCGGTGGAGTGCGTGAACGTCGAGCACGAGGAGGTGCTGCTCATACCGCGCTGGGTGGGCGCACGCAGGGTGACGTTCAAGTACGGCCTCGGCGACGACTTCATCGCCAAGCTGAAGACCCTCCACGAGCTGGGCCTGGACTCCACCGCGAAGGTGACCGTCCCCGGACCCGACGGCCCGGTCGCGGTCTCTCCCCGGGACGTGGTGGCCGCGTGTCTGCCGGACCCGGCCACGCTGGGCGCCCGCATGAAGGGCAAGACCTGTGCGGGCACGTGGGTCAAGGGGACGAAGGACGGCGCCGCACGCGAGGTCTACCTCTACCACGTCGTCGACAACGAGTGGTCCATGCGCGAGTACGGCTCCCAGGCCGTGGTCTGGCAGACGGCCGTCAACCCGGTGATCGCCCTGGAACTGATCGCGTCGGGCACGTGGAAGGGCACGGGCGTCCTCGGCCCCGAGGCCCTGCCGCCGCGCCCGTTCCTGGACCTGCTGACCGCGTACGAGTCTCCGTGGGGCATGCGCGAGGGGCGGTGACCCGGTCGCAAGGGGGGGGGGAGCGTGACGGGGCTGGAATCGACCGCCGGCCCGTGTCGCCCACGGACGGCCGGCGGGGGATCGTGGGGGAATGAAGGAACAGCAGGTCGGCATGTGGGCCACCGGGGACGCCTACGAGCGGTACATGGGCCGGTGGAGCCGTCCGGTCGCGGCCGGGTTCGTGGCGTGGCTGGGCGCCGAGCCGGGCCTGCGGTGGCTGGACGTGGGGTGCGGCACGGGCGCCTTGACGGCGGCCGTCGCCGCCCGGTGCCGACCGCGGGCCGTGCTGGGCGTCGACCGATCCATCGGCTTCGTGAGCTCAGCCGGTACGGCCGGTGCGGGGCCGCCACCGGCGCCGATGCGGTTCGTGGTCGGTGACGCGCTGGCGCTGCCGGTGCGCGACCGATCGTGCGACGTGGCAGTGAGCGGCCTGGCACTCAACTTCCTCCCCGACCCGGCAGCGGGGGTGGCGGAAGCGGTACGGGCGGTCGGACCGGGCGGCACCGTCGCCGCGTACGTGTGGGACTACTCCGAGGGCATGGGGTTTCTGCGCTGCTTCTGGGACGCGGCGGCAGCCGTCGATCCGGAGGCTTCCGCACGGGACGAAGGCGACCGCTTCCCCCTGTGCCGTCCGGACCCGCTGCGCGCGCTGTGGTCGGGGGCGGGCCTGACGGACGTGGGTGTCGCGCCGATCGAGGTGACCACGGACTTCCCCGATTTCGCGGACCTCTGGGAACCGTTCCTGGCCGGCCAAGGCCCGGCCCCGGCCTACGTCGCTTCCCTGACCCCCACGACGCGGGCCCGCCTGCGGGAGACCCTCGAACGGTCGGCCCCTGCCGGCCCCGACGGGGCGATCGCGTTCACCGCCCGTGCGTGGGCAGTGCGGGGGAGTCGGCCGGGCCCCACGATGGCCGGTTGACCGGACCACAGGCGTAGTCGGGCGCCGGAACCCGGCACGGCGCGGTCGCTGGACCCGGTGACCGCGAAGGTCACGTGCCGGGTCACGGAGGTGACCCGGCACGCGTCCTGACGTCGGCGGCTCAGCGGGTGAAGGCGGCGGTGACGCCGATGGAGTCGGCGCCGCCGGCGGCCTGCGCCCAGGAGTTCCAGCGACCGGTGTCGTAGTCGCCGTCGATCTCCTGGAGACGGTTGTCGCGGTCCACGGCGAAGACGTGGTTCACGTTGTTCGCGGCGGCACTGGCGATTCGCCGGAAGCCCGAACCGGGCATCCTCGACCAGCCGTTCCACTGGCCGCGGTCGAAGTCGCCGTCGGTGTTCGACCAGCTGCCGTCCAGCGCCACGGCACTCAGGTGGACGGTGTGACCGGAGGCGGACGCCGCGATGTCCTGCGCGGTGAACGGGAAGGATCCGGCGGCGGCCCGGCCAC
This sequence comes from Streptomyces sp. NPDC020422, assembly GCF_044386705.1. Lineage (NCBI taxonomy): Bacteria > Bacillati > Actinomycetota > Actinomycetes > Kitasatosporales > Streptomycetaceae > Streptomyces > Streptomyces sp. NPDC020422. Next base: position 79,222 of record NZ_JBIRVJ010000014.1, read on the forward strand.
CCCAGGCGCCGGCGCAGTAGTCGGCGTCGATCTCCTGCACCAGGTCGTCGCCGTCGATGGCGAAGATGTGGTTGACGGCGTCGGTCGTGGAGGCGCTGGTCACCCGCTTGAAGTTGCCGCCGTGGTCCGTCCAGCCGTTCCAGCGGCCGACTTCGAAGTCGCCGTCCGTGTTGTACAGGTGCCCGTTGGCGCCCACCGCGACGAGGTGGACGGTGTGGTTGAGCGACGAGGCGGAGATGGCGACCGCCGGCGAGGGCAAGGCCCCGATGTTCGGCGGGAACCATCCCGACCACTGCCCGCTGCCGTAGTCGCCGTCCTTCTCGTACACCTGACCGTCGCGGCCGACGGCGAAGATCCGGTTCACTGAGAAGGTGGCGGCGCTGGTCACCTCCTTGATTCCCGACGCGTCCAGATCGCTCCAGCCGCTCCACGAGCCCGCCGCGTAGTCGCCCTCGGCGTTGTGCAGGCTGCGGTCCGGTGCCAGGGCCACCAGACGCACCGTGTCGGCGACCCGCGTGGCCTGAGCAGACCCGCCACGGAACCAGCCGTCGTTGTAGGCCCTGTCGAGCGGCGCGAGGAAGTTCTCGCCCAGCCGGGCGTAACCGGCGTCGTTGGGGTGCAGCCCGTCGGACATCTCCGCGGGCCGAGTGGCGGTTCCCTGACCGTACGGGATGAGCGCGGGGGCGGCGACGTACCGGAAGTGCCGGCCGGCCAGTTGCTCGGTGGCCTCGAGCCGCTGAAGGGCGGCGTTGTACTCCGGGATCTTCGCCGACATGTCCGGGAGCGGGCTGTTCATGCCGGTGGTGGTCGGAATGAGCCCCTGCATGATGACGGTGACACCGGGCTGGTCCGCGAAGATCCGGTCCACCAGCCGCGCCGCCTTGTCGGCGGTCTCGGATGCGCCGGCGTACTGGTTGAGGTCGTTGACCCCGATGTGCAGCAGCACCACGTCCGGGCGGGCGGCCGCCAGCCACCCGTCGACGTTGTCGCTGATCTGGTCGACCGTGTAGCCCGGATGCCCTTCGTTCGCCGGGTCGGCTATGACCCCGTTCTGCTGGGACCCGACGTAGTCGATGCCGAAGCGGCCCCCGGCGGCGGCCATGTGCTGCAGGGGCCCTCTGTACCCGTTTCCGGTGCAGCTGTTCCTGCCGTACGTGATCGAGTCACCGAGCGGCAGCACGCGGACCGTGGGCGGGGCGGCGTCCGTGCTCGCCGTCGCGGCGCTCGCGACGTCGGGGGACGCGGTCGCGGCCGCGGTGAGCAGAGTGGCGGCTGCCGCGAGGGCGGTGAGGCGGTTCATGGAGTTCTCCGGTCCGGCGCGCCACGAGAACGCGGCGCGGTGAGAGCAAGATCCGTACACGGTACGGAAGAGGCGACGGCTCGCCTTCCGGCGGCCCGGCTCTCCTGGGACCGGCGACGCCCCGCTCTACCCCGCAGGGAAGTGGCCAGGCTCCCGGCGCGACGATCAGCCGTCGTCCGGCGCGAGACGACGACCCCGCCGCCACATGTGCGGCTCGTCACGCCCGTCTCGTCGACGGCCCCTCTCCGAGACGTTGTGCGAGGCGGAGCAGGTCCGACAGGTACAGCACTCGTCCGTCGAATCCTGGGAGGGGGACATGGAGCGGCTTGGTCCAGTGGGCGGGGATGGCAGCCAGCCCGTAGTACGCCCCTGCGAGTCCTCCGGTTACGGCGGCGACGGTGTCCGTGTCACCGCCCAGGTCGATCGCCGCCCGTATCGCCTCTTCGAAGCTGTTGGTGGTGCGCAGGGCCCAGACGGAGGAGCCCAGGCAGGGCCAGACGGCACCGTTGAACTCGGTCGCCTGATCAGGGTGCCAGCCGGGCGCGAGGACTGTGGCGTAGCGGTCGCGGTGGTCAGGATGGACAAGAGCCAGGATGTCCGGGACCGCGGTGAGGGGGTCCGTGCCCTCCAACACGACGCGGATGAGCTCGTGGAAGATCGCGGTCCCTTCCCAGGCGGCGCGGTCCCCATGGGTGAGGGCAGCGATACGGCGGGCCGCGTCCATGGTGGCTTCCTGACCGGCGGCCGCGAAGTGGACCGCGGAGGTCGATGCCCGCATCAGAGAGCCGTTTCCCGCTGCTCGCTGGTTGACCTGGAAATGGATCGCGGCGGCGAGGTCCCAGGGCAAGCCGTTGGTCAGGACGTCTTGGGTCTGCAAGCCGATGTCCTTGGGCCCTGATGCCGCCCATCGCTGGAAGCGGGCGAAGATGTCCGGCAGGTCCAGCCCGCCCTGCTCCAGCAGGGACTCCGCGACCAGGACGGCCATCTGTGTGTCGTCGGTGGCCTCGCCGGGGTCCCAGCCACCGCCTCCGCTCATCTCGGCACCGGCACCGGGCGCGGGAAAGCGTGCGGAGAACGCTCCCTGGGGGCCGAACTCGAAGGGTCCGCCCAGGGCGTCGCCCACCGCTGAGCCGACGATCGCGCCGGCGGCACGCTGGATCCGCTTCATTCGCGCAGGCTATCTGCGTCGCGCCGATGGCCGCGAGGGACTATTCCTGCTTCGGCTCCCCGAAGCGGATCGTCGGCCGCACCAGCGACGTGAAGGAGCGCCGACCCTTGAAGCGGGCGCGGGTCCGCCCCCTTGACTGTCGGCCAGGTTGGTCATCCGGGCCGCCGCGCGGTGGGGGCGGTGTCCTCGGGGAGTAGTGGGCGCAGGGCGCCGAGGGCGGCGCCGACGCAGATGTCGCGCAGTTGGGTCCGGGTGCAGGTCTCGTGCGTGAGCCAGTCGACGCACAGGACCTGGACGAAGACCAGCCAGCTCTTGAGGACGCCGGACACGGCGTCGCGGGCGTCGTCGTCGGCGAGGGGGAGTACGGCCAGCAGCCGCGCGCGGAGCGCGTCGAGTTCGTTCGTCATGATCGTCTGGATCACCGGGTCGCCCGCGAGGACCCGGTTCGCGGCGAGGACGGCGTTGCGGTTGGCGAGGAAGTAGTCGAGATGGACGTCCATCCCCTGGGCGCGCTGCTCCTCCAGGGACCGGTCAGGGTCGAGCCGCGTCTCGGCGAGGAGCCGGTCCGCCGCCTGCTGGTAGACGGCCGCGAAGAGGGCGTGCTTGCTGGGGAAGTGACGGTAGAGCAGGGCCCGGGAAACCCCGGCCTGCTCGGCGACCTGTTCCATGAGCACGTCGTCGTAGGTCTGCGCGGCGAAGAGCCGCGCGCCGACGGCGAGGAGCTGAGCGCGGCGGTCGGCGGGTGTGAGTCGCTTGCGGGTAGGCACGCCCGCACGCGGAAGCATCCGACTGCGCCACCGTGTGACGTCCGCCCCTCCCGCCGCCTATCCCCGCCCGCTCCGACGGAGGGCTTCCCTCATCCCGCTGAGCTTCGCCGCCGTCGCGGGGTCCCACTCCCGCACACCTTCGGCCACGCGGATGGCAGCCTCGATCTCGCTGAGCTTCGCCGCCGGCAGGACGCCCGCCGGTTCGATCAGGTCGTCGCGGGACACCGTCGTCAGCCACGTGCAAGGGGTGAAGCCCGGCTGCGGGAACGCGACCCGCAGCACACCGTCAAAGGGCAGTCCCTCCGCGCCACCCACGGCCACTTCGACGCCCAGGCCGCTGATGTCGACCCCCGACGGCTCGACGACCTGCATCACCCGGATCCCGGGCGCGCTGTCTTCCGACAGGACCACGGCGGGCCGCCGCTCGCCGAACTCGATCCACCAGACTTCGCCACGTCGCACGGGTCCTCCTCCTTGTGCACGCCGGCGGGTGAGCGTACACACCCCGCGTCGGGCCCCTCCGGCGAACCGGTCGGGGTGCGAGGCGCGCACACCTGGTCGACGTACGCCCGGAGCTCCGGCCTGCCTACGGACCGAACCACCGGATCCTGCCGGGCGATGCTCGGTGCGAGAATCCCGACATGTCCGAGGAGCTTTCGCGCTGGTACAGGGGCCGTCTGGTCGTGGGGCCGTTCAGGCCGCTCGAAGTGAGCGAACTCGACGAGCTCGAACGGGAGGTGGGACTACCCTTGCCGCCGTCGTATCGCTCTTTCCTGGCAGCGGCGGGCGGGGGAAGCCTCCCGTACTCGGTACGTGTGCCCGCGTGTGAACCCGAGCCGCTCCAGAGCTTCGACGACCTCCACCAGCTCGGCCGCGACGGCCAGGGGGCGTACGACTGGGGCACGCTGCTGGGGGAGTACCGCCGCAGCCGTGTCGGACGGCTGGGCGGTGAGGTCTCGCCTGTCGGCCTGCTCCCGATCGCCCGGAACGGTGGCGGCGACACGCTGTTCCTCGACCTGAATCCCGGCACCTACGGTCGGCTCCATGCCCTCGTCCACGGAATCCCTCACCCGGGATACCTGTCGGAGAACGTCCTCACCACGGTCGCCGACGACTTCGACAGCTACCTCGACAGCCTCGTCGTCGACCCGGACCTCGCACAGGACACCTGGGCCGACGTCGCCGACAGCGATGCCACGGACCCTTGGCGGCGGACCGTCGAGGAATGGCTCGACAAGGAACTTCAGGGCTGGCGTGCCGAGCCATGGGGGCTGGGCTGATCACCGGGTCCGGACGGTCGGCCTGGCGTCCTGCCCCATCGGCCGGACGGCACACCCAGCGGGGTGCGGACTGTCTCAGGCTCTCAGTCCCACCAGAGCACGACGAGAAGCCGTCGTCGGGCTGCGGCACGGTAGAACTCGCGCAGGGCGTCGAAGTGGCGCAGCAGGTACTTCTTCGGGCCGCCCACGATCTTGTCCGCATCGTTGCCGATCAAGCAGGCAGCTTCCGCCTCGTCTGCCGGCAGCGCGGCCAGGAGGGCCGGAAAGTCGATGTGCCCGAGCAGTTGCGCAACGCGAACGACCTCAGCCGCGGAGAGCGCGGTGGGGTCTGGCCCGAAGGCGGCGATGCCATGGGGGTGCGTGTTCAGGAAGGCGACGTCGTTGGCGGTGTCACCGTCGAGTGCCTGCCCCAGGGCATCGCGATGGACGTCGTCGAGGTCTCCCAGCTCGCAGACGCGTTGGAGCAGGGACGGCGCCCAGTCCAGGTCGAGGACATCCGCAGCGGGCGGATGCCAGCGGTGATCTCCGTCCGGCGACGTGTCGGCTGACTGTCGGCAGGAGGCGAGATACTCCGCCGTGACGCGGGCGAGCTGCAAGGTGACGGCCATGACGGCAGTATCCCGACGCCGTCCACCGCTTTCCCCGCCGAGGAGCGTGGGCGGGGTCGCCGGGGCACTGCAGCGGCACGCGACCGAACGAGGACTCCGGAAAATCCGTGGCACCGCGCCCCCTCGGACGACAACACTGCGCTGGTGAACAGCCTGCCGCCGTTGCCCACCCCGTCACCTCGGCCAGCACCGGACCCGCGCTCCCGAAACGTCGCCCCGGACTTCGCCGGCATGGCGGCCCTGCTGGCCGACCTGACCCTGCCGAGCGACGCGTCGATGTACGTCATGAGCGCGCTGGAAACGTCCCGCGAGCTCATCCGGTACTCCTACTACCGCTACGAGTTCGCCACCGTTGCCGTCACGCACTCCCTGCTCGCTCTGGAGCACGTCCTTGCCGAGCGCCTGGCCACCAAAGCACCGGTCCAGGACCTCATCGAGCGGGCCGCCGGCGCGGGGCTCATCCCGGCCGACCTCGCCGCAGAGCTCGACCGCGGCCGAACGCTGCGCGACGGACTCGCCCAGGGCACGGTGACAAGCGCCGCCCTCGGCCCCGTCGAGGCCATCACCATGGTGCATGCCGTCTTCGAGGCGATGTGCCTGCTCCTTCGCCCGCAGCCCGCGGCAAGCGAAGCACAGCAGCCCGAGGACCCACTTGCCCGTCTTTGGGAGGAGCACCGCGGCGCCCGGTACCCGGACGGCTTCCGAGGCGTCGACGTGGCGGGCGTGGAGCTGATCCTCCTGGACGCCGACGTCGCCGCCCTCGTCCAGAGAGAACTGACGGACGCGCTCGACGACCACGGCATCGCCATCCTCTGGACGTGCATCGCCGACCTCGACAAGGTCGTGCCCCTGATCAACGCGCAGTACTGCGCCGCCTACTTCGCGAGACTCCGGACGATGGCCAAGCTCGCAGCAGCCCGCCACATTCCCACAGCGACCTAACGAGGGTATGCGCGATTGGCGTCGGAGCGAGGCCGGCGGACAGGTGCGTCGAGAGCGCCCACGGCTGCATGGATGTGGGCTGGGCCGCCACTCGACCGCTCGCCCGCGCACCACCAGGACAGCTGCTCGTCCCCGTCCCGCGGATGCATGCCCAGGCCGTGCTCGGCGCACAGCGGCCACGCCTGCCACAGAAGCTCGGTGACGGTCTCCTGCGCGGCATCGGCGACGGCCGCCAGCGCAGAAGCAAGGTCGTCCGCCGAGTCCGGGGCCAGGCGATTGCCGTGCCACTCGCCGTTGGCCATCGCTACGTAGACGTCCTCCGGCTCATCCGCGTCGTACGACGGAAGGGCCAGCAGGAGCAGGGGCTTCCGCTCGGGAAGGGTCACCGCCAGGTCCCGGTTGAGGAGGGCGAGAGCCCGGTCCCACAGGGGGTACTCGCCTGGAGTGACAGGACGGGGCTCGGGGTGAGCGGAAGGAGCGCGCATGGGCCCCATCTTCCGCCACGCAGCAACGACCCCCGCCGCACACGACACCACGTCGTGAAGCAATCCGGCCCCCGGCCCCACGCTCCCCCCAGCCCCAACCCCCCCGCCCCACACCCCGGGCCCCGTGCCCCCCCCGGCCGTACGCCCCCGCCCCAAGCCCCCCACTCACCACCCGCCCGCCCCCGGCCGACCCACCCCGGCAGGTGTAGCGTGCGCGGCGTGGTGGATCATCAGGAGCTGACCAAGGCGGCCTACGACGGGGTGGTCGAGCTGTACGCGTCGATGTTCGCGGACCGACTCGAGACGCGGCCGTTCGCCCGGAACATGATCGGCACGTTCGCCGAGCTGGTGCGCGGGACGGGAAACCCGCGGGTGGCCGACGTCGGGTGCGGCCCCGGCCATCTGACGGCGCTCCTCCACGACCTGGGACTGGAGGCCTTCGGGATCGATCTCTCCCCGGGCATGGTCGACCACGCCCGGCGAGCCCACCCCGCGCTGCGGTTCGACCGGGCGCGGATGGAGGAGCTGCCCGTCGAGGACGGCACTCTCGGCGGCGTGCTGGCCCACTACTCGATGATCCACACCCCGCCCGAGGAACTGCCCGCGCTCCTCGACGAACAGGTACGTGTCCTGGCGGCCGGAGGTCTGCTCCTCGTCTCGTTCTTCGCCACCGACGCACCCGAGCCGATCCGCTTCGACCACAAGGTGGCCCCCGCCTACAGCTGGCCGGCGGACCGCCTCGCCGATCTGCTCGCCGGCGCCGGGCTCGTGACGGTCGCCCGCCTGCTCCACGATCCGGAGAGCGAACGCGGTTTCCTCGACGCCCACATACTCGCCCGCCGACCCTGACGCGTGCTGTCCGGGAGGGGGTGGTCGGGGCGGGAGGCCCGGAGCACACAGCCGCGGGTGACGCCATGGACACTCCCGCCCCGCGGGCCCCTCCGCTGCCGCTGCTACGCTCGCGTGTTCGACAACCCAGGGGGGTACGGAAGATGAGCACGTCGCGGCGGAACGTCCTGTGGTCGGCGCTCGGCGCGGGAGGACTCGCGGCGGGTGCCGGGCTCGTCGGCGCGGGCAGCGCCCAGGCGGCAGTGGCCGAGGCCCAGGCCGCCGGGGCGGCGGCAGTCGGCGCGGGCTGGCTGAACGTACGGGACTACGGCGCCAAGGGCGACGACAGCGCCGACGACCAGCCCGCCATCCAGGCGGCCATCGACGCGGCGGGGCAGGGCGGCACGGTGTACCTGCCGCCCGGCAAGTACCGGATCGCGTCGCCGATCACGCTGCGGTACGGGGTGACCCTGCGCGGCGACTGGGCCCCGCACTTTCCCGACCGCACCAACATGGTGGACAGCTACATCCGCCCCGGCATCGGGAACTTCACCGGCACCGCCCTGATCACCGTCGTACCGGCTCCCGACACGTCGACGGACAACTACCACGACACCGCCTACCGCGGTGGGCCCCGCCTGTACGGACTGGCCCTCAACGGCCGGCAGCAGCGCGACACGCAGAACAGGCCGGTCGACGGTGTGTCCATCGCGCCGGGCACGCGCGACGTCGGCATGGACAAGGTCACCGTCTGGCACTGCACCGGAAACGGTGTGAACGCGCAGAACGCCGCCGCCCTCCAGTTCAGCCAGGTCGGCTGCACCGACAACGACGGGCACGGCTTCACCTTCGGAGACGCCTCCGGCACCGGCGGCGGCCTCGTCGACGCCGACCTGTACCAGTGCTACTCGCAGGGCAACGGCCTGACCGGCTTCGACATCCTCAATCCCAACGCCGTCACGATGATCGACTGCCGCGCCGAGTGGAACGCCGGACACGGCTACCAGATCACCGGAATCTGCTACTCCATGGTGCTGGTCGGCTGCAACACCGATCGCTCCGGGCAGGACGGCTTCCACCTCTCCACCGCACCGGGCGGCCGTTTCCTGCACCTCGTCGGCTGCCTGGCCAAGAGGGACGGCAGGAGCGGCGCCGGCTACGCGGGATTCTCGGTGACCGGCCAGGCCGCGATGGGCGTCATCCTCACGGGCTGCTCGGCTTCGACGGGCCGCGACGACGCGAACAACGAGAACGTGCCGTACTCGCCCTCGTACGGCATCACCACCTCCGCACTGAACAGCGCGAGCTTCGTCGCCGTCAGCGGCGGCGAGTTCCTGGGCGCGGTGCAGCCGTTCAACGACGCGGGCAAGGTGCTCGTACGGCACAGCGGTGTCGCGGCGGGCACGCACACGGCGACCGGCATCGTGTGGGACCGCTCCGACGTCCACACCCTCTCCGGTGCGGCGGGGGAGCGGCGCGAGGTGGAGTTCTGGACCCGCGGCGGGAACCGGCGCTGGGGCCTGCGGGCCGGCGCCCAGCCCGAGACGGGCGGCGGCGCGGGATCCGCGTTCGAGCTCGTACGGTATGGGGACGGCGGCGCGCCCGTCGACGTACCGATCAGCGTGAACCGGCAGAACGGTCGGATCACGCTCGGCCAGGCGAAGGAACAGGGCGGGTCGCCGACCAACGTGGTCGTCAACGCGGAGTCGAGCCCCGGCGTCCAGCTCAACCAGGCGACGCCCGGCGCCCAGGGCTACGGCGTCACCGTCGCCGACGCCGCCTCCCGGGCGTTCCAGGTGAGCGTGGCCGGCGACGCGGTCAACCGACTGGTCATCGACGCCAACGGCACACAGTCCTTCGGCCCCGGCGGCACGGCCGCCCGTGACGTCACCTGGGGACGCCTGGGCTCCGGCCGGGTCGGCAGCCTGGACGCGGACCTCGTCGTCGGCCAGGCGGCCGGCCGCGGGCTGCGCGTGCGGGAGGGCGCGGACGCGACGATGGGCCTGCTGACCCTGAACGGCGACACCCCGGTGCCGGTCGCCACGACGGCGGTACGGGCGGACAGCCGCATCCTGCTGACCGTGCAGGAGCCCGGGGGCACGCCCAGCGGCGTCGCGTTCGTGGCGGCGCGGAAACCGGGCGAGTCCTTCTCGGTCGCGGGCCGGGCGGGGGACACGTCGAAGGTGGCGTGGCTGCTGGTGAACCCGGCCTGACGCACGGGAGGACGCCGACGTCCTCACGGCCGTACGCGTGCTCCGACCGTCGACACGAATCCGGCCTTCGGAGCCGACCCTCGGAGCGGAGTCCTCGGGGAGTCTTCGGAGCTGAGGGCCCGGGTTCTACCGGGGAGTGAGGAGGCAGAACTCGTTCCCCTCGGGGTCCGCCAGAACCGTCCAGGCGATCGCCGTCTGGTCGATGCCGGGGTCGGTGGCGCCCAGCGCGCGCAGCCGGGCCTCCTCTGCCGCCATGTCGTCACCGGGGTAGGGGCGGACGTCCAGGTGGACGCGGTTCCAGACGGTCTTGGTGTCGTTGGTGCGGATGAACTCCAGATAGGGGCCCACGCCTTTGGCCGACCGCATGGCCGCATAGGCGTCGGTGACCTCGTGGAGGGTCCAGTCCATCGCCTGACCCCAGAACCGAACCATCTCTCGTGGGTCGGTGCAGTCGACCACCACGGCGGCGATCGGCCCGGTGTCCTGGTAGACAGCACGAGGCTCCACAACGCAGAACTCGTTGCCCTCCGGGTCCGCCATCACCGTCCAGGGGACGTCGCCCTGACCCACGTCGGCGAGTGTCGCTCCGAGATCTCTCAGGCGCGCGACCAACTGTGCCTGGTGGGCCTTCGAAGTGGTGGCCAGATCGAGGTGCACCCGGTTCTTCACCGTCTTGGGCTCCGGGCTTGCGACGATGTCGATGCAGACGGCCACGGGATCGGGGTAGGAGAATCCCACGGGTTCGAGATTGGTGACGCCGGGCCCCTCACTGTCGACACCCCAACCGAGCGCCTCGGCCCAGAACCGTCCGAGCGCCGAGTCGTTCCGGGCCTTCATGTTGATCTGCACGAGTCGTGTCGCCATGGGGAAGATCCTAAGCCGCGGGCTGATGGGCACGCCCGTCCACGCGGCAGCGGTCTCGGCCTACGGAGTGACCTCGACGCGGCCGTCGCCATCGCGCCTCCAGCCGACCCCCTGGGGGTCGGTGTAGTGGACCTCGAGGCTCACGGGGTACTGGGGCTCGAACTGGCCGAGGTGACCGATCCCGATTCGTCGATACCCGCCCGGCGGGATCAGCCCCACGGCAATCATGGCCAAGGGGTCCTCTCCTGGCAGGAGGTCGGCATCGGGAGCCGGCACGCACACCACGACATCGCTGACGGGCTGGACCGTGCCGTTGAAGGCGACGATCTCGTGGAAGTGGTAGACCCAGGCCGGTTTACCCCTGGCGCGTCTCCAAACACGGCACCGCTCGTCGGGCCCCGTCCACGCGAAGACGCCTGGAGGAGTCGCCTGGTCGCCGCCGCCGTGAAGGTGAACGGCGTGGATGACCTGCGCCTGGATCGCGGTGGTGATCCGTCCGCCGCTGATCTCGTTGTGAACTGTCTCTCCCACGGCAGGGATTGTCCTGCCTGGGCGCCTGGATCGGCCACGCGGTGTGGACCCGGCGACGGGCTCGGCCGGTCGTCGAACCACACGACGAGGCGCACATTGTGGTCGCCGCTCTGCCCTGCGAGCTCCTCCATGGACTTACGGACGGGTTGCCGCTTACCGGGTTCGGTGACGGCGCCGGACACACCAGTACTGCCGGACTCCGCACTCTGGACTCCGGACTCTGGGCTCCTGACGGGCTGAGGGCGGTCAGACTTCCCTGCCGGCCCGTCCCGGTCAACCGCCTTCGCCTCGGACGTTCTCGGTCAACAGCCGCGGACTTTCCGGTCATTACCCCCGAAAGGCCCGGCCGCACAGGCACCGGCACCCTAGCGTGCAAGGGAGTCCGCCCGGCCGGGGACGGAACGGGGTGATCGAAGCGCACGGAGGAAGGGAAGCCATGGGGGTACGAGCACGGCTGCGCGGGGGCGCGGTCGCGGTGGGCGCCGCGGTGCTGGCGGTGGGGACCCTGGGGGCCGGGGTGGCTCCGGGTCAGGCTGCGGCCGCCGACCAGTGGCGACCGCGGCCGGGGACCCTGTACATCTCCGACTTGCCGAGGACCGAGTCGTGGCGCGCCAACCCGACCGCCCGGGGGTGGGGCAACGACTTCGACTGTCCGGTGGGCTGGCCCGCCGAGCCGCCCGAAGTCAACGTATGGCACCGGGACTTCACCACCGCGGAGACCGCGCTCGCCCAGCAGAAGGTAGCCGTCTTCGACACGGAGGCCCAGGCAGTCGCCTTCGCCGACAAGGCCCGGCAGGACTACATCGCCTGTGCGCGCGCCCCGCAGCGGCCCGGTGTGACGGCAACCTACCTCGACCACGGGGTGATCAACGTCGAGGAGGGCGCCACCCTTCAGGGGATGCGCACCTTCGACTCCAACGCCACCGAGCGCCCCCACTACAACTACCTGTGGGGCGTGGGCCGCGACGGCGACACGGTGACGCTGGTCCTGTGGCAGAGCTACTGGGGCGATCCGCCCGTGATCCCGTGGAAGAACACTCTCAACACCGCGGTGAAGAAGCTGTACTGAGCACCAGCCGCGGCCTCTTCGGGGCGGGCCCCGTCCGGGGCGGAGCGGCATGCCGTCCTCCCCTCCAACTGGCCGGCTCAGACCGAGGCAGTCACCGAACTCGTATGATCTCGCGGTGATGACCTGGACGCAGTGCCCTGCAAAGGCTGACGTCGAAGCCGTCGTTCGCCGCTACTTCGGCCTGCTCCGAGCCGGAAGGATCCCTGAGGCCGAACAGCTCATCGACCACAGCCCGGTCCGTCATGTCCTCACATCGCTGTGGACCGGGTCGGTCGAATCGAGCGCCGATGGGGACGCGCCGAGCAGAAGCCCTGCTGCCGACGAGTGGCGGCAGGATCTGTCCTGGCTCGGCGAACTCGATCTCGCGGACTTCCACTGGGGCGACACCGGCAGCCATTTCTACGTGGAGATCACCTACCGCGCACGGATAATCGAGGTGGCATTGAGCTTCTGGGTCAAGCCCGTCGACTCCGGCTGGGTCATCGCGGGACCGGGCACCCTCTGGTAAGACACACGAAAGACGGTCCGCAGGCAGACGGGCCTAGCCGGACTGATGGCCGTATCGCGTCCTGTTCCAAGCCACCTGCCCGGCGGTCATGGATGACGAGATCCTGTACACGTCGCCGACGAGGCTGTTGCCGCGCCGCCGGTTCCTCCCCCACTCGCGCTTCCTGAACGCCGTGACGGACACCTCGGAAGCGGGCTGCCAGTGCAGCGTGAATTCAGGGGCGTTGACATCCGGGACGTCCTCCAAGCCGAGACCGCGACGGGCGAGGAGCCGCTGCAGCTTGTCGAATCGGAGGTGCCGGTCGAAGCGCCCGTACCGCTCGCGAATCTCCTTGTTGACGATGCTGCCGCCCCAGTACGAAAGCCGGTGCACCTGCAGCGAGAAGTGGTGCCCCTCCCAGGGGTGGTCGGGCGATTCCCGGCCCCAGAAGAACTCGACCAGTCCGTAGTCGCGCCACATGCTGTGGTCGTTGACGGAGTTCTCGGCGAAGTCCGAACCGAGGATCGCACCGACCTGGTCGGGGCCGTCCGTCGGCCTGGCGCCGAGCACTGTCCCGGACGTGACCACATCCACGTAGAACGCGAGGGAATGCGGAGTCAACGGCTCTCCTGGTCTGCGAGGTGTCGGATGGAAGAACTGGGCTGCGCCGCCGACACCCCCGCCGGAGACGGAAGAGCCTCAGCCCGGCTTGCGCCACACGGAGACGTGCTTCGCGGAGTCCTGGGTGAACGCGGAGCCGTCCCAGTCCCCGACCCGACGCTCCAGCTCGAGCCCGGCGATCCGTGCCATCAGGTCGAGCTCCGCCGGCCAGGCGTACCGGTGCCGGGAGTTCCCGCGGCGGTAGCGGCCGTCGACGCCGTCGCGGGTGAAGTGATGCGAGACGAGCATCTGCTCGACGAGGTCGAAGGTGTCGAAGCCGAGATGCTGCGGGGAGACGTCGAACGGCACCGCGACCTGCCCGGGTGGCAGGAGCCGCAGCGGCGGTACGCCCAGCTCGATGACGAACCGACCGCCGGGCTGTAGATGCCGTGCGGCGTTGCGGAAGCACTCGACCTGCTCGTCCTGAGTGAGCAGGTTCGTGATGGTGTTGTAGACGAGGTAGACGAGGGCGAACCCGCCGGGAACGACGGTGGTGGCCATGTCCCCCATGACCACTGGGAGGGTCGCCTCGTCGACCTTGCGCCGCAGCGCCGCCGCCATGTGCTCGGACAGTTCGATGCCCACCACCGGCACGCCGCGTTCGCGGAGCGGTACCCCCACCCGACCGGTTCCGATGGCGAACTCCAGCGCCCGGCCGTCTCCGGCTAGCTCGGCGAGGAAGGCGAGGGTCGGTTCGAGAACGGCAGCCGAGGACATTTCGGCTTCCTCCGCGTCGTAGCGGTCGGCCATCGCACGGGTCCACAGTTCACTGCTGGTCACGGGTCGCCACTGTGCCGGGTGCCGAGGGGCGCTGTCGACGCATTTACGTTCTCCACGACTCGGTGAGGCACGTACGCGTCCTGGGTTCTGTCCGGCGGATCATGGCGCGTCGTAGGCTCCGTTCATGCACAGCACCCTGACAGAGCACGCTCGGTGTCTTTACGGAGACGAGTACCGGGAGACACCGGAGTGCGGCCGGGAACATCAGGAGCACTACTTCGTCGAAGAGCTGACCTTCGCCGACGCGGACGTGATACTCGCCATGCTGCGCGAGCTCTGCCCGCAGTACGTCGACGGAAATCTGCCCGTCTGGATTCGGAACCTCTCGTATCGTCTGGTGCTGTTGCAACGGCCCGACGATCCCGAGCTGATGCGGGAGGCCGCGATGGTCCTGCAGCTCTTCGGTCCCGACTGGGACGACGTCGCAGCGGACCTGATGAAGCGAGCCGACGCTCTGGAACAGGGCTGATCACGCCGTGAGCCGGAGGCGGATCGAAGCCGGCTTGACGGAGCCGACGTCGCGGCGTTCGGAGTCGGCCGCGTATCCGATCCCTCCGGAACGGGTCTGGTCTAGGGTCGACTGGCGAGATTTCGGCAGCCGCCATCCAGCCCTGCTGCCCCCCCCCGACAAGTTATGGAGTCGGCATGACCATGGAACCTGTGCCCTTTGAGGTGTACGAGGAAGGAACCTATCTGCACGGGACGAAGGCAGACCTCGTGCCGGGGGACCTTTTGACGCCGGGTTACGCGTCCAATTTCGAGGAAGGGCGTGTGTCGCGCCACATCTACGTCTCCGAGACCCTTGACGCGGCCACCTGGGGCGCCGAGCTCGCCCTCGGGGACGGCCCGGGGCGAATCTATGTGGTGGAACCGACCGGTGATCTCGAAGACGACCCCAACGTCACCGACAAGAAGTTTCCCGGCAACCCCACTCGCTCGTACCGCACGCGCGAACCGGTGCGCGTGGTGTCGGAGCTCAAGGGCTGGCGCGGGCACTCCCCGGAGCAGATCAAGGCCATGCTGGACGGGTTGGCCGAACTGCGCCGCCGTGGCATCGCCACCATCCTGGACTGAGCAGACGTCGGATCCCGAGGACTTCCCCGCGCGCCGCCCCGTTGCCTGTCCGAACGGGGAATCCTCTCGGCTCCGAGCCTGACTTCGCTGACGAAGACCCGGACGGCATGGGGTGAGGTGCGGCACGATGTCGGCATGGAAGAACAGACTGTCGACTGGGTGAACCTCTTTTCCTACGAGAACGTCTCCGGCTGCCCGCGGCCGGGCCGGTTGTTGGCGGTTTGACTGCGGGACCGGGGGATCGACTGGCATCCGTTCGCCGAGGACGAGGTACGGGTCGACCTGATGTGCGGTGTGCGCTCGGACGGGCACTGGCACGGCACGGTTGTCGTTCGCTTGCGTGCCGACGCTCTTCGGCGGCTCGGCCTGCATCCCGACCAGCCGACGTCGGCGCCGGCCCGACCGCTTCCGCCGAAGTGGTGGGGACCGTGGGCCCGGTGAGATCGAGCCGTGACGGCACGCCGGCATGGAGGTCAGGCGACCGCCCTGGCGTGCGAGGCTCCGGTTCATGTTGATCGCGATGGCCGGGCTGCCCGGTACGGGGAAGAGTACGGTCGCCGGGGAGCTGGGACGGAAGCTGGCCGCTCCGGTGGTGTCGGTGGATCCGATCGAGGCGGCGATGTGGCGTGCGGGGGTGGCTCGCAGCCAGCCCACCGGCCTTGCCGCGTACGTCGTGGCCGAGGCCGTGGCCGACGGTGTGCTGGCCCTGGGCCAGACAGCGATCGTCGATGCGGTCAACGCCGTCGAGGAGGCGCGGGCGCAGTGGCGGTCGCTGGCTTCTCGGCGGGGCGTGCCGATGGTGTTCATCGAGGTGGTGTGTTCGGATCCGGCGGTGCACCGCCGGCGCCTCGAAGGCCGGTCGCGAGAGATCGGGGGCTTCCCCGAGCCGACGTGGACAGCGTGATCGACTTGTCGCGGAACGTCGCGACGGCCCTGGCGTTCCTGGCCGCGGCGCCCTGAACCTGGAGAAGGTCCTCGGTCCGAGGGCGGCTGCCCCGTCTCTTCGAGGCATGACGGCGTGACGGCGTGACGGCGTGACGGGGGACGGCGTGACGGGGGCGGGACGGCGGCACGCCAGGGCGGGCGCACGGTGTGGTCACCGTGCGCCCGCGGCGTTCGTTCTTCAGTCGATGGTGTCGAGGACCTCGCCGAGGTCGACGAACTTGAAGCTGGTGGCCTCGCGGTCGCCGTTGCCGGGGGTCTCCTGGCCGTCCTGGACGACGAGCAGGCCGTTGGGGTAGCGCGTGCCGAGCGGGGCGTTGAGGGCGGCGGCGCCGTCGCAGACCTCGGAGCCGTCGAGGGTGGGGGAGGCGGCGGCGATGCGGAAGGCGTTCTCGTACTCGTTGTCCTCGTCGCGCTCGCGGTCGTAGGCGACGAAGGTGTTGTCGCCCTGGCTCGAGGCGAGCAGGTAGCCGTCGCCGTCGGGCTCGTCGACCAGGGTCAGACCCTCGACGTCGGCCGTCAGGTGCGTGCCGCCGAAGCCGGGGTCGGTGCCCGGCGTGCACTCCTCGGTCTGCTCGTCGTACGTGCCGGGGACGCCGTACTCGCGGACCTTGTCGATCAGGGTCGGCGTGCCGGTCAGTCCCGCGTCGATGCGCCAGATGCCGACGTCCTCCTGCCCCGCGTACAGGGTGCCGTCCGCCAGGTCGACGACCATGCCCTCGACCTGCGGCAGTTCACCCGGCTCGGCGCAGGGCGTCCAGGTGGCGCCGTCGGGCAGGCGGAAGGAGGAGGGCAGGTCCAGGGTGCGGACCCGGCGGTAGTCGACGGTGCCGGCGGCGGTGGGGAGCAGTTCCAGCAGGGCGATCCGGGTGCGGTTGCGCTGGCTGACCAGGGCGTAGGAGCGGCCGGTCGTGCGGTCGGTCCAGGTGGCCAGGCCGTACGCGGTCTGCTGCTTGTTGATCTCGTCCTGGTCGGTGGAGAACACCGGCCGTGCTCCCGGGGAGGTGACGTCGGTGAGCGGGCCGCCGGTCCTGTCCCGGTCGATGCGGTAGATCCGCAGCCGGTCGTTGCCGCGGTCGCTGACCACCGCGACGTCCGTGCGGACCCCGCCGAGGCGCAGGCCCCGCACCAGGTCGACGTTGTTGAAGCGGCCGGGCTTGTCGTCGGCGCTCGGCCCGGCCGGGGCGGGGATCGACTGCACCTGATGCGCGTCCAGGTCGTAGACCCGCAGGCCGCCCTGCTTGGCGGTGGCGATCACCAAGCTGCGGCCCGGGTCGGCGGGGTTGCGCCAGATCGCCGGATCGTCCGCGTTGGCGTTGCCGCCGGCCTCGTCGTCGAACAACGGCGCGGTCTCGGCCTTCGGCCGGACGCTGCCGATGCCGGAGGCCTGCGCCGGGAGGGCGAACGAGGCCGCCAATGCCGTGCAGAGAGCGAGCGCGGAGGCGCGGGATACCAGACGTATCATCATGATTCCTCCTTGTATGAGGGTTTTGCCCTGGTGAGGAAGACACTCGCGATCGTGGCTGTCATGTCCACGACTGACGGATGGACGGCGGTTGAACACGGCACGAAGGCTCCTGCGGCCGGAGCGCCTGAGCAGGGGCCTGGCCGCAGGAGCACTGGTGGTGAGCGGGACCGGTCAGCCGATGGCGATGCCGTCGACCAGGAAGACGGTCGACAGGTAGGTGTCTTCGGTGCCGGCGAACTCCAGCTTCACCGTCTGACCCCTGTAGGCGGACAGGTCGACGGTCTTCTGGACGTATCCGGAGCTCGCGTCGGCGTTGGAGTAGGTGGCCAGTGCGGTGCCGTTGACCTTGACCTTGAGGGTGTCGTAGGCCGTGGGACCGGACTCCTGGGTGGTGACCTTCAGCCAGAAGGTGAGCGTCGGGGTGCCGGCGGAGGGCACCGCGATGTTCGCCTGGGACAGGGACTCGACGGCGTCGGCGCCGTAGCCCATCATCCAGGCGTACCAGGATCCGTCGCGCGCGGTCTGCAAGGTCGAGCTGGTGATGATGTCGTCGCTCTGGGTCCAGCCGCTGGTGCCCTGCTCGAAGCTGCCGTTGGCCAGCGCGTTCCCGCTGGGGGGAGTGGTCGGCGAAGGGGTGGGCGTGGACGGTGAAGGCGTGGGAGTGCCGGGGTCGGGCAGGGCGGTGCCGACGCTGACGGCGGCCCACGCCTTGGAGACGAGGTACCGCTCCTGGGAGTTCGTGCCGTACAGGTCGGCGGCGGCCTGCAGGGTGGCGGTGCGGGCGCCGGCGTAGTTGGTGGTGGAGGTCATGTAGGTGGACAGGGCCCGGTACCAGACGGCGGCGGCCTTGTCCCTGCCGATGCCCGCGAAGGTGTCGTTGTTGCAGGTGGTGCCGTTGTGCGAGCGGCCCCCGATGGTCTTCGCGCCGGTTCCTTCGGCGGCCAGGTAGAAGAAGTGGTTGCCGATCCCGGAGGAGAGGTGCACGTCCACCGAGCCGGCGCTGGAGTTCCAGCAGGACAGCGATCTGCCGTCTCCGGCGGGGCTGTCCATCCGGCGCATGTATCCGCCCGACATGTTCAGCTTCTCGCCGATGTAGTAGTCGCCAGGGTCGCCGGCGTTGCCGGCGGAGAACTCCACCATGGTGCCGAAGATGTCGCTGGTGGCCTCGTTGAGACCGCCGGACTCGCCGGAGTAGTTCAGGTTGGCGGTGGCGGCGGTGACGCCGTGGCTCATCTCGTGGCCGGCCACGTCCAGCGCGGTGACCGGGGTGTTGCCGTTCTGCGAGGAGCCGTCGCCGAAGTACATGCAGAAGCAGTTGTCGTCGTAGAAGGCGTTCAGCAGGCCGGTGTCGACGTGGACGTAGGCGGGGGCGCCACGGCCGTCGTTGCGGATGCCGGAGCGGTTGAAGGAGTTCTTGTAGTAGTCCCAGGTCTTCGCCAGGCCGTACGAGGCGTCCACCGCGGCGCTCTCGCGGCTGGACGAGGTCCCGTTGCCCCAGGAGTTGGTGGTCTTGGAGAAGGTCCGGGCGTTCTGCCTGGGGTTCGACTGCGGGCTGTTGTACGAGTCGTAGACGATCGTGCCGCCGTGCGCGGCGTCCGTGAGGGTGTAGCCGCTGCCGGACTGGGTGGTCTCGATGGAGACCTGGCCGGCGGTGACGCCGTTGCCGGTTCCCGTGATGCTCTGGTGCAGTTCGTACTGGTCCAGCGGCACACCGCTGGTCGCGTCGACGATCACCGCCTGACGCGAGGCCGGCCCGGCCTCGCCCTCGCCGGTGACGGTGGCACGGTAGGCGAGGACGGGAATCTTGCCGACCGCGTACACCACCAGGGTGCTGTCCTTGCTGCCGGCCTTCGCGTTCCTCACATGCCTGGCGTGCCTCACGGCCGCAGCCGAGGCGCCGGCCGCCGTCAGCTTCGGAGTGGTGCCGGCAACCCGGATCGCGCCCTGGTGCGCCAGGTCCGAGCCGTTGATCGTGCCGTCCTCGGTCAGATGCACCACCAGGTCGCCACCGATCACCGGCAGGTTTTTGTAGGTGCGGTCGTAGCGCACGTGCCGGGAGCCGCCGGCGTCGATCAGCACGTCCTTGGCGACCAGGCGCTCGTCGGGGCCCAGGCCGAGCGCACGGGCGGTGGCGGCGGCATTGCGGCCGGCCGTACGTATCGCCTCGACGCGCGCGTCGGCCGTCATCGCCCGGAACCCGGCGCCGGGTCGGGCGACGGCGGTACCGGCGGCCGCGGTGGGCCGCGTGGCCGCGGTGGACTGGGTGGCCACCACCGTCACGGAGCCCAGGGCGAGGGCCGCCGCCACCGCGGCCGCCAGGGCGTTCTTGCGGTTCATCGCAATCCTTCCGCCGGGCCTTGTCGGGGAACACCGCAGAACGTCATCTCGGGTGCGGGGGGCGTTCAGCGGCGGTTGGCCCGGCTGTGGCCACGAGGCTAGGGACGCGGGAGACAGCCGACATCAGGGCAACCCCTTGATCTGGACGGGGAGGACCGGCGGGCGCACCATGGCCCGATGCCAGACACTGCGATGTGGATCAACGGGCACCACGAGGTCGGTCCCGTGCTGCCGTTGGTCCCGGAAGACGTGCACGACACCCGCCGGGTGGTCCTGTTCGGACCGCCCGGAAGCGGCAAGACCACCGCGGCCGGGGCCCTCGGGCGACGGCTGGGCCTGCCCGTCCTGCGGCTGGCCCCGCGTCCGCAGGACGCCCGGGTCGCCTGTGCCGGCCTGCTCGAACTCGCGCTGGCACTACCGGCACTGCCCGCCGCACATGAGTTGACGGCGGCACTCGACGAGCCCGCCGGCCGGCCGGGTGTTGCGGACGAGGGCGGTCGGGCCCTGCGGCTGCGCCGGCAGACCGCCGCTCTGCTGCGGGAGGCTCCGCCGATGACGCTGGTGGTCGACAACGCCCAGTGGCTGGACGCGACCAGCACGGCCGTGCTGGGCTGGGCGCTGCGCCTGACCCCGGACCTTCCCGTCATCGCGGCCGAGCGCACCTGGCGCCCGGGGGCCGCGGGCCACTGGAGCGGGGAGAGCACGTGCGCGGTGCGCGTTCCGGCTTTGACGGCCGGCCAGGTCGCGGCCCTGCTGTCCCCGTACCGGCTCGCCCCCCACGAGGTCACGCGGATCCACGCGTGCAGCGGCGGGAACCCGGCCCTGGCCCTGGCACTGGCCGACGCCCCGCACCCGCTCCCGGACCGGGATGGCGCACGCGAGTCGGCCCTGCCGCAGCCGGCCCGCCGCCTCGTGGGCGAGTGGCTGGACGAGGTACCGGCCCAGGTGCAGGAACTGCTGACGTTCGCCGCACTCGACCACCGGCCCGACCTGGAACTGCTGGGCCGCCTCGCCGGCCCGGCAGCCGAGGCACTCCTCGCCCAGGCCGAGGCGGCGGGGCTGCTCGACATCGGACGGGCGGACCGGAGCGTGCGGTTCACCGCCTCCGCGATCGCCACCGAACTCGCGGCCCGGCTGCCGGGCCGCGCGCGCAGGCTCCTGCACGCTCGCCTGGCCGAGGCCAGCCACGACAGCGTCCGGCGCGACCGGCACACCGTGCTGGCGGCCGATGCCGCCGACCCGCGCTCGGCCCTCCGGGCCTCTGGCGCCGCCCTTCGCGCCCGGCAGCGCGGCGACCACGCGCTCGCGGCAGAGCTCTCCCTCCTCGCCGCCCAGCGCACCCCGCACGACGACGGCGACCTGCTCACCGAACGGGCCCTGACCGCCGTACGCGACGCCGCCCACTACGGCGACCTCCCCCGCGGCCGGGCAGCCGCCCGCCTCATCCTCGGCCACGACACCACCCCCGCCCAACGCGTCGACGCCCTCGTCGCCCTGATCGACGCGAGCGGCCAGCACCTGCACGGCGCGGACGAACTGTTCGCCGACGCACTGCACGCGGCGGCCGGACGATCCGACCTCACCGCGCAGATCCTCATCCGTCAATCCATCTGGGCCAACGTCAACGAGGGCGACCCCCAGCGGGCATGCGCCCTGGCCGGCCGGGCCACCGCCCTCGCCGAGACCGTCGGCGACACCACCACCACCGTCATGGCCCTCACGATGCAGGCCCGCCTCCAACGCGTCCTCGGCCACCCCGACGCCGAGACCACGCTCGGCCGCGCTCTGTCGCTGCCACACGCCGCCTCCATCCCCGTCAACGGCACACCCCAGCACCTCGCCGCCCGGCACGCCCTCTTCGACGACCGCGCCGAAGAGGCCCGTACCGCGCTGCTTCCCCTGCTCGTCGAAGCCGAGCGGGCGGGCGACGCCGAGGCGACCGTGGACATCCTGCGCAGCCTGGCCGAGGCCGAACTCCGCGCCGGGCGGTGCGCCAGGGCACTCGACCACGCCCACCGCGCACAGGCGCTGACCGACGAGACCGCCCTGTCACCCGCACCGGCGTGCTACACCTCCGCCCTCGTCGAGGGCACCGCCCGGCGCACCGACCTCGCCCTCGTCCACGCACGCCGCGGAGTCGACGCCGCCCGGCACGAGGACAACCAGGTCTTCCTCTCCCGCAACCTCTTCGCCCTCGGGCACCTCCTCCTGGCCACCGGCCGCCTCAAGGAGGCCCTGGAGGCACTGGAGGAGGTACGCGACCTGGAGGAGCTCCAGCGGGTCCACGACCCGTCCATCCTGCGCTGGCATCCCGAACTCGCCGAGACCCTCGTCGCTCTCGGCCGCCTTGACCAGGCACAGAGCCTGCTGGACGACACCCGCCGCACCGCGGCCGACCTCGGCAGGGACGCGGTCCTCCCTCCCCTCGAACGCGCCCAGGCGCTTCTGGACGCCGCCCGCGGCGACTACGACACCGCGGCCCGGCGCCTCACCGACGCCGCCGACCGCCTCCGCCACCTTCCTCTCGAACGGGGCAGGACCCTGCTGGCGCTCAGCCACACCGAACGGCGCGGACGCCGGCGCGCCAGCGCCCGCGCGGCCGCGCAGGGCGCCGCCGACCTCTTCGCCGCCCACCACGCACACCCGTGGGCGGAAGCCGCCGCGCACACGCTCAACCGACTGGAAGCGGCCCCCGCGAACAACAACGCCCACCCCCTCCTCACCTCCGCCGAACAACGCTGCGCCGAACTCGCCGCCGCCGGAGCGAGCAACCGCGACATCGCCACCACCCTCACCGTCAGCGTCAAGACGGTCGAAGCGACCCTCACCCGCGTCTACCGGAAACTCGGCCTGCACTCACGCGTCCAGCTCGCGCACACCGTCACACCAGCACGCGGGTGACCCGCCCGGGCGCCCTGCCACTCCGCCCCGGACCGGAGGCGGGGTGACGGAAGCCTGACCGGCCGAACTGGGCCGCCGGGGGGGCATGCGGATGGCCTCCGAGCCTCGGGCGTGATGCTGTTGCGGGTTGCGGGTTGCGGGTTGCGGGTTGCGGGTTGCGGGTTGCGGGTTGCGGGGGTGCGCGGGGTCACGAGGTGCCGGCTTGCTGGGTCCCGCGGGCCCAGGTGTTCCGGGTGATCCCCGGCAGGAAGCTCGTACCGGCCACCCCCTACGGCGCGGCCTCCGACCAGGTGACAGGTGCGCGGGCATCCCCGGCGCCCCGCGGCCGGCCCCACATCCCGGGGCCGGCCGGGTACTCGAAGCAGGTCCCCCACCAGCGATCATCCACCCGATCGCTGCCGGTACTTCGGTACTACGACATCGCCGTCGGGGAGACCGCCTGGTGCAAGGGCGAAGGCCGGTCGCTCGTCACCGTCGATGATGCGACGGCCGACCGCGCCGCCCGCTCGATCGTGGCGCGGTGGGCAGCGCGGGCTTCCTCGTCGATCTGCTTCTCGTGTTCGGGGCGCAAGCCGGTCCGGCCGTCCAGGCCCTCTCGCAGGATGTCCGCGTGCCCGGTGTGCCGGTTGGTCTCGCCGAGGACGTGGGTCATGACGGCGAACAGATTCGTGTTGGGACGGGGCTCCGACCACCAGGGCACGTGGCCGGGGGCGTCGAGGGGAAGTTCGTTGATCGTCGCGTCCGAGTGCTCCCATGTGCGCCGGTAGAACGCGACGATCTGATCGAGGGTCTCGCCCTCGGTCGCGTACTGGTCGCTGCCGTCGTGGTCCTGCCAACGGGGCAGGGGTTCAGGGGAAGGGCGGTCGAAGACCTCGCCGAAGTACCTCGCCTCGACGGTGGCCACGTGTTTGACCAGGCCGAGGAGGTTGGTTCCGGTCGCGGTCAAGGGCCGGCGGGCGTCGTACTCGGACAGGCCGTCGAGTTTCCAGAGCAGAGCCTCGCGGTCCCGCCGCAGTCTCCCGTGCAGGTTGTCCTTCGCGAACGCGTCGATCATGTGGCATGAACCTTCCGCCGTGGCCCGTTCCTGGCCACAGTCTCCCGTACGCGCTGTCCGGCGAACGGGGGAGCCCGACCGAGGACTCCGACGTCTGCTCGACTCCTCCGCCTCCGCCCGGTTCGCCTGAGACGGGTGGAACTGGCTGCAGTGGCCCCCCGGAGCGGCGTGCAGCGGTCCTCCGGAGCGGGCCCTCCGGAGCAGCCCTCCGGAGCAGCCCTCCGGAGCAGCCCTCCCGAGCGGCCCCAGACGGCCGCACAGCGCCTGCTCAGTCGACCTCGACGTACGTGACGATGAGGATGCTGCCGAGCGCGGTCGCGTAGAAGATGACGCGGATGCCGTCGTGCTGGTAGTCGCGCAGCGCAGACGCCGTGGCGTGCTGCTTCACCTCGTCCGGAGCGGCGGCGAGCACGCTCAACGCGCTGTCGAGGCGCATGGTCTGTTCCACCGTGAGGGCGGCGACCTGCGTCTCGGCCGGCTCGACGAACACGAGGCGCGCCCGCCGTCCGCCGCGCTGGTGCTTAGGCGACATGCGAGTCCCGCTCGCCCTGCTCGGCGTCGGGCAGACCCTTCTCGGCCCGGATGTCCTCCCAGCTGCGGCACCGGTCCAGGTCCATGCCCTCAGCGGCCAGGTTCTCCAACACGTACGCGAGCGCCGGGTTTCCGGGAAACTCGGCACGCGCCGCCTCACGCAGCTCACGCTGCTCGGCCTCGCTGAAGATGAGGTGCGCCATCGGGCCTCCGCCGCTCGGGTACAGCCCGAGGCTAGCGCAGCGGCCCCTCCCCGAGCAGCCGGTCGGCAGGGAACCCGTCCTGACGGAGGGGGAGGGGAACCCTGCGTACGCATCCGGTGGGAGGGGCGAGGGAACACGCTCCACGTACCATCCCTCCCTGCAAGGTTCCCCGGCCGGCACTCGCGCTTCGCGGTCTGCGCAACGCGTCGGGCGGAGACAGGTGTGCGGAGAGAGGGCGATGGCGCGATGAGCGTTGCCGAGAGCTGGTCGCGCGTGATGGGTCTTCTCAGGCAGCACGCACCGGCCGATCACGCGGACCTTCCCGGGCCCGCTACGGAGACGATGCTCGCGGCCGCCGAGGAGCGGATGGGCGTCCTTCTCCCCAGGGATCTGCGGACGTGGCTGTTGCAGAACAATCTGGATCTGCCCGAGGAGGACGTCGACGACGAAGTGGCTTGTTGCGGCTTCGACGGGTTCCCGGACGAGGGAAGCTTCTTTCTGGGGATCCGGGCGATGGAGAAGCTCTACGCGAATCGCTCCATGCCTGGTGGGTTCGACCCGCCGGACCAGCCGGACAATCCGTTCTGGCGCAACGAGTGGATCCCGTTCCTGTCGGACCAGGACGGTTGGACGGGGAAGTTCGTCGACACCCGGGACGGGCGGGTCGGCAGGTGGTTCGTGGGTGAGATCACGGTCCCGGGCGAGTACGCGTCGCTGGCCGAGTATTTCGACTCCGTGGCCGAGATGCTGACGAGGGTCGCTGAGGGCAACCACCCCGTCTGCGGGGTCACCGAAGGTCGCCTCACGTGGTGGTGAGCCGGCTCCCGACCGGGCGGGTGGGGGTGACCCCCACCCGCTTCAGGCGTCAAGGGTCAGGTCGGACGTGGGGACGGACTGGCACGTGAGGACCTCGGAGGGCGGCAGGCCCTCGGAGGGGGTCACGAGGTGTGCGGCCGTGCCTTCGACGACCCTGCAGGCGCAGCTCTCGCACTGGCCCACACGGCAGCCGCTGGCCATCGTCATTCCCGCGGCCTCGGCGAGGTCCAGGAGCGTCCCGTCCTGCCGGCGCCAGGTGGCGGTCCGGCCGGAGCGGGCGAAGGTGACGGTGAAGGTGGCGTCCTCGGGGAGGGCGACGTCGGTGCGGGCGGGCCGGAACCTCTCGGTGAAGATCTCGAAGCGCGGGACCCCGCGGCGCACGAGCCCGTCCGTGAGCGTGTCGAGCATGGGTTCGGGTCCGCAGAGGTAGAAGCGGGCGCGGCGCTCAATCAGGTGCGGGGCGATGTCGTCGGCGGTGATGAGGCCGGCGCGCGCGGCGACGTCGCCGCGCTCGTTCCCCTCCTCCGGCGTCGGCGCGGAGTAGTGGTCGATGATCCGCAGGGAGGGGACCAGGGCGCTCAGTTCACGGAGACGGTGGCGGAAGGGGTGGTCCGCCGGGTTGCGGTTCCCGTGGTGGAGGACCACCTCGGGAACGGTTCCGCCGGTGGCCGCGAGGGTCTCCAGGTATCCGAGGAAGGGGGTGACCCCGATCCCGCCCGCGAGGAGGACGACCGGGTGGGCGCTGTGGGTGGGGATCCGGAAGGTGCCGGCCGGGGCGGTGAGGTGGAGGCGGTCGCCGGGGCGGAGCCGTTCGTGGACGCGGGTGGAGAAGGCGCCGCCCGGCACGTGGCGCACGGCCAGCTCGTAGGCGGTCCGGCCTTGTCGGACGGCGGCTCCGGTGAGGGAGTAGCTGCGCCCGCCGGCCGCTGACCGGGGTGCTTCACCGGCGGGGTCGGTGTGGACCGTCACGTACTGGCCGGGCGCGTGGTCGGGCAACGGGCCGCCGTCGCAGGGCTCCAGACGGAGCGTGCGCACGCCAGGGCTGGTGGCGGACAGGGAGGTCACGGTGAAGGGGCGGGTGCCGGTCCAGGTCCCGTCGGCGGGGGCGGGGCGCAGTTCGCAGGCGGCGGACCGGAGGGGTACGGAGCCGCTGACCGGGTCGCAGTCGCTGTGGTCGACGAGCCGGTTGATGTTGCTGCCGTGCGGGCTGGTCGGGTCGCTGCCGGGCAGCGCCAGGTCCGCGGCCTCCTGCCACCAGCCGTACTCGGCGACCACGACGCCCGGGTGCAGGGAGTCGTCGAAGCGGGCGCGCAGGCGGACCGAGCCGAGCCGGGTGGACAGGACCGTCCACTGCCCCTCCTCGATGCCCCGGGCGGCCGCCGTCCGCGGGTTCAGGTCCACACGGGGGTCGGTGGCGCGACGGCGCAGCGAGCCGATCGAGCGGTGCTGGCTGTGCACGAAGGAACCATGCTTGGCGCAGGTCAGCACCAGCGGGTACGCGGCGCTGGTGGGCTCGGGCGCGCGGTGCTCGGGGACGGGCGGATAGCCGTGGTCCAGGAGCGGCTCCGAGTACAGCTCGACCCGCCGCGTGGGGGTGCGAAAGCCCCGCACCGTGCCGTCGGGGCCGGGCGAGGCGTACGCGCGGTACGCGGGTTCGCGCGGTACGCGGACCGGGCCCGGGCGGCCGCGGAGTTCGGCGACGGTCAGCCCGAGGGGTTCGAGCTGCCAGTTCCACGCGGCCTCGATGTCGCCGTCGAAGAACTCCCCGCCCAGGCCGAGGCGGCCGGCGAGGTCGAAGACGACCTCGGTGTCGCTGCGCGAGGCGCCCAGCGGTTCGACCAGCCGGGGGCGGAGCTGCACGTGCTCCTGGGCGTGGTGGTCGATCTCGAAGCCGAAGCGGAGGGCCTCGTGTTCGTAGGCGCTGCTGACGGGCAGGACGATGTCCGCGCTGGCGCTGGTGGGGTTGGGAAACAGGTCGAGGTGGACCTGGAACTCGAGGGCGCGCAGGGCGCGTGCGGTGCGGTCGGAGTCGGGCTGGGCGAGGACGAGGTTGGAGCCGAAGCCGACGAGGGCGCGGATCGGGTAGGGCCGGCCGGTCTCGATGGCCGTGCACAGGTCACCGGAGTTCACGTAGCCGGAGGAGGGCGGTCCGAGGGGGTGCTTGTCGAGGCCGAGGGCCTTGGCCCGCCGGTCCGGACTCAACAGGGCCGGCGAGGACGCCGGGTTGTACGGCGGGGCGGGGACGACGTGGTTGCCGCCGGGGGCGTCGTACGAGCCGGTGAGGGCGTAGAGGGTGGCCAGGGCGCGTTCGGTCTGGGTGGCGTTGGCACTCTGCCCGACCCCCGTCCATCCGTAGTACGTGACGCGTCGCGCGGCCGCGATCTCGGCGGCGAGGGCACGGATCTCCCGTTCCGGCACCCACGTGGCGGCCGCCGCGCGCTCGGGGGGCCAGGCGGCGCACGCGGCGGCGTACCTCTCGAAGGCGGGCACGCACTCGACCGCCGTGCCGTCGCGCAGCTCGACCGTGCGAGCCCCGCGCAGCGCGAAGCGCTCGGGCCGGTCGGCGGGACGCCGGGTGTCGTGGGTCTCGGGCCGCCCGGCCTCGACGTCGAAGACGACGAACGCGTCCGAGGGGTGTTCCCCGGCGAGCTCCTGGGAGCGCAGGAAGCGCCCGGTGTCGCCGCGCACAAGCAGGGGCCCGTTGGTCCAGGAACGGACGAACGCCTCGTCGTATCCGCCGCTCTCGATGAGCAGATGGGCCAGGCCCAGGGCCAGGGCGGCGTCGGCGCCGGGGCGGACCCGCAGCCAGTGGTCGGCGCGCAGGGCGCTCGTGGAACGGCGCGGGTCGACGACGGCGAGCCTCGCCCCGCGGGCCTGGGCCGCGGACAGGGCCGCCGACTGGGAGAGCCAGGTCTTGGCCGGGTTGAAGCCCCACAGTAGGGCGAGGTCGGCGTGTGCGTAGTCGGGCGGCGGGAGGGGCGTGCCGAAGGTGAAGCCGTGGGCGACGTCCTTGTGCCAGTTGCAGATCTCGGCGCTGTAGACGGTGTTCGGGCTGCCGAAGAGGCGTACGAAGCGCTCGATCCACTCGGTGGCGTCGGAGATCATCGTCCCGGAAGGCGTGGCCACGCCGAACGCCACGGCCTCCGGGCCGTTCTCCCGGGAGATCGTGGCGAGCCGAGCGGCGATCTCGTCCATCGCCTCGTCCCAGGAGATCTCCACCCAGCCGGGGTCGGGGTCCGACTTGGGGTTCGTACGCCGCAACGGGACGGTCAGCCTGCCCGTGCTGTGCGCGATCTCCGGGGCGGCACGCCCCTTGGGACACATCGCGGCGCCGGTCGGATGGTCCGGATCGGGACGTACACCGACGAGACGCCCACGGTCCACGGAGTAGATCGCGCCGCAGCGGGACTTGCAGAGTGTGCAGTAACCCCGGATCTCCTGAACCATCGCCCTGGCCTCCGCTCGCTCGCGGTCCCGTCCTTGTGCTGTTCTCATTGCACACCCGGACGGCCGGGCCTCCCGGCGGCAGAGGTCCCCGGTTCCCGGGCCGTAGGTCACTTTCCGGTCCGGCGCCGGTGGGTGCCTGCCGGCGCGGCGCACCTCTCGTCACCCCGCGTACGCGATCCCGTCGCGGGCCGCCCGGGGCCGCGCGGCGTCACGCGAGGGCGGGTACGCGCTCGTGCGGGGGCGGGGGTGGCGGCGGTGTGCCGTCGCCGAAGGGACGGCCGCCGAGTTGCTCGCGGCCGTGGGGCGAGAGCCAGGCGCGCGTGGCGGGGCCCTGGGGGACGATCCCGGTCGGATTGATGTCGTGGTGGACGACGTAGTAGTGCGCCTTGATCTGCGCGAAGTCGATCGTGTCCCCGAAGCCGGGCGTCTGGAACAGGTCCCGCGCGTAGGCCCACAGGACCGGCAGCTCGGTCAGCTTCTGCCTGTTGCACTTGAAGTGGCCGTGGTAGACGGCGTCGAAGCGCACCAGGGTCGGGAAGAGGCGCACGTCGGCCTCGGTGAGGGTGTCCCCGACCAGGTAGCGCCGCTCGCCGAGCCGCTGCTCCAGCCAGTCGAGCCGCTCCCACAGGCGCCGGTACGCCGCGTCGTACGCCCTCTGGCTGCCGGCGAAGCCGCACTGGTAGACGCCGTCGTTGACGTCCCGGTACACCTTGTCGGCCACGTCGTCGATCTCGTCGCGCCACCGCTCCGGGTAGAGGTCCGGGGCGCCCTCCCGCTGGTACGCCGCCCACTGGCTGCCCAGGTCGAGGGTGATCTGCTCGAAGTCGTTGGTCACCACGGCGCCGCTGGGGACGTCGACGATCGCGGGCACGGTGATGCCGCTGGGGTAGCCCGGTTGGCGCCGGAAGAACGCCTCCCGCAGCCACTCGATGCCGAGGACGGGGTCCCGGCCGCCCGGGTCCCGGTGGAAGCACCAGCTGCGCTCGTCGTGAATGGGCCCCGCGATGCCCATCGAGAGCACGCCCTCCAGGCCCATCAGGCGCCGGACGATCGCGCTGCGGTTCGCCCAGGGGCAGGCCCGGGCGATGATGAGCCGGTAGCGCCCGGGCTCCACGGGCCAGCCGTCGCGTCCGTCTGCCGTGATCCGGGTGGTGAGGTATGTGCGGTCGCGCTCGTAGGAGCCGTCACCGGTCATCGTTCCGAACCTCCGGTCCCTGCCGTGCAGGGGCGAGTACCCGCTCCGACCGGTACTACGCCTGACCGTGTTGCCGCCCCCCAGGGGAGGGCCCGGCGCTCTCCCCTTGCGGTGGCGACACCTCCGTGGGCGCCCGCGCCACGGCGGGGGAGGGGAACCTCGCAACCGCGTCGGCCGGCGCCTGTGTCGGCCGAGAGCCGTGTCCGCGGGGCGCCGGTCACTCCGTAGCGGTGAACACGTGCTCCGTCGGCGGGCCGACCAGCAGTCCAGGGCCGGCAGCGAGTGCCTCGGTCAGGTGCGGGCTCGACAGGTGCGCCTCGAACGAGGCCTGGTCCTCCCACTCCTCGAAGACGAGCCAGGAACTCGGGTCGTCCGGGTGGACGTAGGCCTGGTAGCTGATGTTGCCCGGTTCGGCCCGCGAAGGCGCGACCAGGGACAGGGCCTGCTCACGCACCTTGCCCTCGGCGCCGGGCGCGGCCTTGAGCAGGGCGATCGCGGTGACCTTGGGCATGGCGTGCTCCATTCGGGCATCGTGTCGGGGCCGCGCGATCCAATGTCTGCCCGCCGCCCGCGACAACGCGCCGCACCTCGCCGCCCCCACGGGTGGCCCCGCCTGTGAAGGCCTCCCGGATGGAACCCGTCATTCGCTGCCGGCGGATGGCAAGATCATCGGCGTTGTCCGTCATTTCCAAGGGGGAGACCATGACCGAACAGCCGAGGGCAGCCCGCCGTGCGCTGCTGGCGGGAGCAGTGGCCGGGCTCACGGGAACCGCGCTCATATCCGGCGGCGGAACAGCCGCCGCGGCGACCACGGTCGCCACAGGACCGTCCGACTGGTTCGACGTCAAGGCGCACGGCGCGGTCGGCGACGGCTCGGCCGACGACACCGCCGCCATCCAGCGCGCGCTCGACGCGGCGGCCGCGGCCGGCGGAGGCACCGTGTACTTCCCCGCCGGGAAGTACCTGGTCAAGCCCGCAGGCGGTGCACCCGCTCTGGCCGTCAAGGGCGACGGCACCCGCCTGACCGGCGCCGGGGCGAAGGCCGCCATGCTGGTCAAGGGCGGCGACGGCATCCTGCTGCGGATGTCCGGCACGGGAGCGGCCTACTCCACCGGCGCCACCCACCGCCGCTACTGCTCGGTGGAGAACCTCGGCTTCAACGGCAACGGCAAGACCGGTCTGCTGCTGGAGCTCTACTACAACAACAACTCGTACTTCCGCGACGTCTTCATGACCTCGAACCGGGACATGTGCGTCGACGCCGTGGAGTTCTGGGACTCCCGCTTCTACAACCTGGTCATCGAGGACTGCACGGGCACCACCGGCAGCACGACCCAGCCCAACATCTGGCTGCGCAACGCCTCCTCCGCCACCGACGGCGCCTGGGGCCACAGCAAGGACAACATCAACCAGATCCACTTCATCGGCTGCCGCCTGGAGGCCTTCGGCACCGGGGCGCTCTGGATCGGCCAAGGAGCCGTCACCACCAACAACCCCAACGGTATCTACATCACCGACTGCAAGTTCGAGACCTCCCGCATGCAGGGCGGCCCGCACCTGAAGACCGACGCGGGCTGCAGGCACGTCTACGCCACCAACATCTACTGCTACGCCGGCGACTTCGCGGCGGGCACCCCGGCCACCGCGCGGAACATCATCAGCTGGGCGGCGAGTTCCAGCGCGCTGGAGAACGTGGTCATCGCCAACCGGGACAGGGCGACCATCAACGCGGGCGTCGCCCTCTACTCGGGCCCGGGCTCCACCGCCGTGCTGCGCAACGTCGTCGGGATGTACACCACGGCGCCCACCGGCACCCACATCTACTACGAGCAGTCCTCGACCGGCGACTTCCGGGTGGAGAACAGCTACGGCACCATCGGCGCCCAGGCGACCGGAACGATCCCCGTCAAGAACGCGCCGAACCCGCCCCTGCGCCTGGTGCCAGGCCCGGTCACCGACGCCTCCTTCACCCATCAGCCACTGGACGGCACCATGGCCGTGGACTCCGCCAACAAGCGGCTCTACGTGCGGGTCGGCGGCCAGTGGCTGTGGTCAGCGCTCAACGCGTGACCACCTGACGGGGGAAGGCGGCAGCGCGCCTTCCCCCGTCCCCGCCACGCCCGGAACCGCTCACCGCCAGGCTGCCGACCCCGTCGCGGGACCTCGCCGCCGGGCGCCCTCCCCGCCTGAGCGACCCGACCGCATCACGCGTTCGACCTCAGTCATGCAGGGCGGCCGCGAGTGCCTCGGCCAGGGCCACGGGCGGGCGGCCGATCAGGCGGCGCAGGTCGCCGGAGTCGGTGTACATCTCGCCGCGGCTCATACCGCGGTCGGCGTCAGCGAGGACCTCCGCCAGCTCGGCGGGCAGGCCCGCGGAGGCCAGTAGCCGGGCGAAGTCGGACACCGGGAGGTCAGCGTAGGTGACCTGCTCTCCGGCCGCAGCGGTGATCGCGGCGGCGAGCTCAGTCAGGGTGAAGGATTCGTCGCCGCCGAGCTCGTACACGGCGCCGGTGTGGCCTTCGGAGGTGAGGACGACCGCTGCGGCCTCGGCGTAGTCGGCACGGGACGCGGCGCTGATCCGCCCCTCGCCCGCGGCGCCGACGACCGCGCCGTTCTGCAGTATCTGCGGCAGTTGGCTGGTGTAATTCTCCAGGTACCAGCCGTTGCGCAGCAGCACGCTGGGGATTCCGCGGTCCCGCAGATACGCCTCGGTCTCGCCGTGCGTGGCACCGATGACGGTGGTGGCCGTGTCCGCGTGCGTCGTGCTCGTGTACGCCACGAGCGACACGCCTGCGGACGCCGCGGCGTCGATCACACGGCGGTGGTTGGCGACCCGCTCGTCCACGGGGACCGAGGCCGAGACCAGCAGCAGCCTGTCCGCCCCCGCGAACGCCTCGGCCAGGCCGTCGGTGTCCGCGAAGTCGGCGCGGCGCACCGTGATGCCTCGGTCGGCCAGATCCTTGATCCCGGCGATGTCCCGGCCGGTCGCGATGATGTCCGGAGCCGGGATTCCGCGCCGCAGCAGTGCCTCCACGGTGAGCCTGCCCAGCTGGCCGGTGGCTCCGGTGACGACGATCGGCATGATGGTCATTCCTTCCTTCCGCGCGTGCCCTGCACGCCTGCCGCGGTCCGTCCGCCGCGGTCCGTCCGCCGCGGGATGGAACACAGAATGACCTGCACACTCTCTGCTGGGGAGTAACCACTTCTTGGTACGGTACTTACCTCAGCGAAAGCATCGAGGTGAGCCGTATGGCCGTTGTCGAGAATGTGACCGGGCCCATGCCGTCATTCGACCCGTACGAGCGCGGCTGCCCGTCGCGGGACCTGCTCGACCAGATCGGCAGCAAGTGGGCGGTCCTCGTGCTCGGCGAACTCGGCCGGAACGGGACCTCGCGGTTCGGCCGGCTCCGGCAGGCGCTGGCGGGCGTGAGCGAGAAGATGCTCACCCAGACGCTGCGCACCCTCGAACGCGACGGGCTGATCAGCCGGACCGTCTACCCGGAGGTGCCGCCGCACGTGGAGTACGAGCTGACCGCGCTCGGCCAGACGCTGAGGGAACCGCTGAAGGCGCTCACGGAGTGGTCCGTACTGCACATCGAAGAAGTCATCACGGCCCGCGAAGAGTACGACGCCCGCACCGAGCGCACCAGGTGATCAGCGGCGGCCGGCGGTCTGGTCACAGGCGGCCGCCTCGCCGGGACCGGCCCCGGCAATCAGACCCGCCCAAGCCACCCGCCGACATCACGAGTTCAACCTCAGTAGTCCGCGACCGGACCGCGGCGGTCGAGGCTGAAACGTGACGATGGAGGCCACAACCGGACTGTCCAATTTCGGGGTTCCGCCCTCTTTGGCCCCACCGGAAACATGAATCCCGCAACAGTTCTCACGTCGCTGTCAGCCGCGCCCCTGTGCGCTGGCGGAAGGGATCGGATGATGCGGAATCACCACAAGATCGCGTCCATGGCGGCCACCGCCGTAATGATCGCGAGCGGCCTGAGCGCCGCTGCGACAGGAACGGCCACGGCCTCGGTCGCATCGGACTTAGCCGCAGCGCGGGCGTGCACGGCCGACGCACCGCGCTTCACCAGCTACGCGGGCACCGGCTCCAGCGACCCCTCGTACTACCCGGCGCGGGGCACCTGGCTCACCACGACCACGCGCTGCAACGACATCAACCTGAAGCTGGACGCGACGCGCTCCGTGCGCACCTGCTTCAAGTCGGGAACCAGCTGGAACTGCAACGGCTGGAAGCCCCTGACCGCAGGCCGCTGGGGCACGGCTGCGACCGACGTCCTCGACGGCACCAAGTTCTTCCTGCAGTTCAGCGGCACCGCCCGCGTCTCGGGACAGATCGACTACTGACACCCGCCAAGCAACCGCACCAACACCCGTAACCCTGCGGCCCGGTCCCCCTTTCCGTCTCGCGGACCAGGGAAGCCGGGCCGTGGGGCACGGTCAGGCACTTGTGTGTTCACCGTCGTCATCCCAGGAGGACCGGAGACGCACGAGGCGGTACCCCTCGCGGCCACAGCGCATCGATCCGGGCGGATTGCCGGCGCCGCGCCGGGGGCCCGAAAACCGTTGGCGCTCCCAGGGGCAGTGAGCCGAGACTGATCAGCCGATCACATCGGACAGGAAGCGTGGCCGGCCCTGACGTACAACCGTGACACCCTGCCCTTCCCGGACAACCGCGTGCCCCGCATTACCTACGGGGGCATTCGGGACTGGGAACAGTGCGATCCGGCCCGCCACCCGTTCACCTGGGACGAGGAGGAGGACGAGCACCTCCGCTCGCTGGTCCGCGAGTGGGTGCCGCCTGTGCTCTCCGGTATGGCCGGCGGGTGGCAGGGGGAAAGCTGGTGCGAGAGCCAGGTGGACGCGATCATCCAAGAGCGATACGGCACCTGGGCCTGGGGATGGAACTGGTACCACTACAGCGGCGGTCCCATCGGCAACTGGACCGGTGGGTCGAGCTCGGTGACGACCCCCGACGAGACCGCGGCACGTGTCGTGGCCGCGCTGCTGGAGTGGCGGGAGTGGCTGGAGCGGACGGCCCAGCGCTTCGCCGAACTGGCGCCGCCACCGGACGCCTCACCCGAGGACCGCAGTTGGCACCTGGAGCGGGCCTGCGTCCGGCTCGTGACCCACACCATGGACTCGGGCGCGGACAACGCCTGGCGCGGCCAGACCTCGATCGTCCTGGGCTGGTTTCTCACCAGCACCGGCATGGACCGGGCCGAGGCCGCGCGCGCGGTGGAGCGGGCGATCGGCGGCCGGTTCAAGAGCTGGGTCCACCCGGAGCGGGGTCTGATCGAGTCGGTCGGCGAGGACCTCGCCGTCGGCCTCACCGGTCACGCCCCGTACCGGGACCACCGCGAGTGGGAAGCGCTGGAGAGGCACCATGACCGTTACTGACAGCCTCTCGGCCTGGCTGCGCGTACGCCGTGAGGTCGACTGGCGGCATTCACCGGCCCTGCAGCGGGTCCCGGCCGGCCGCGACGGGTTCCGGTCCTGGTGCGAGGGATCCGTGCGTCGGCGCGACCCGATGCGCGCGGAGCGTCTGCTCGCCGCGCACACCTTGGCCCGGGAGGACGCCGCACGCCAGGCCCCCCTGAACTTCGCCCTGCTGGCCCGTTGGCAACGTGAAGTCCTCGCTGAAGCAGGGGCACCGTTCCGCGTGAGTGACGCCTATGCGAAGGCCGGCCGCGAGCGCTACGGTCTGACCCCTCACACGCGGGCCGACCTCGATTCCTGCCTGAACGAGACGACCGACCCGGACGTCCCGCTGGCGGCCCGGGCGGCCCGCGCCTATCTCGACGTGGCGTTCTTCCACCCCTTCACCGATGGCAATGCCCGAGCCGCGCTGTTGGCCTTGGTCTATGTCCTGGCGCGGGAGGACGTCGTCCTCCCCGAGGTCGGTCCCCTCCAGACCACCCGCTACGCGGATGACCCGGCCGGTGCCGCCGACCTTGCCACGCTCATCGGGGTGCTCAACCGCCGCCGACGCTGAACCGTTCGCGGGATGCGGCCGCCGCCCGGATCCGAACCGCGCGTCCCGTCCGTCCGTGCTGGTGTCGGGCCCTAGGTCTTGTCTCCCTGAAAGGTTATGGGCGCCATTTCCGGAGGTAGGCGGGGTGCTCGGCGTATGACTGGGCAAGGACTCGCAGCGCGTATGCCAGACCGGCCGAGCGGGAGTCCGACGGGTCCATGGCCTTGTAGTCGTGCGCCAGTTGCTCGGTCAGGTCGAGCATGGGGAGATGGCTGTCGAGAAGAGCCTCGCCGCCTAGGGTCTCGGCCACGTAGGCGTAGGCGTGGTTGTCGTCCATGATGCGTGCGACGAGGAACTTCACAAGATCGTCCATGTGGCCATCTTCGCGGGCAAGGTGCTTCGGCGGTCAAGCGGCTGTCCAGATGAGGATGGCGGTGAGGTGGAGTGCGGCCTGGTAGGCGGTGGCGAGCTTGTCCGTTCGCATGGCCAGGCCGCGCCACTGCTCGAGTCGGTTGATGCACCGCTCGACGGCATTGCGCTGTTTGTATGCCTCGGCGTCGCAAGCTGGCGGTCGACCGCCGGCGCGGCCTCGCCGCAGACGGTGGCCGACCTGGTCGGACGGCTGGGGGATGACAGCGCGGATCCCGCGTCGGCGGAGGTAATTCCGGATCGCCCGGGATGAAAACGCGCGGTCCGTCAGGACGGGGTGCGGCGTCGGCACGATGAGTCCTCGTGCGGCAGGGAGCGGGAGCTTCCGCGTGGCGACGGTCGGTCACGGATTGCGGCGGCTGAGAGAGCCGTTCAGGACCGTGGCAAAGACGCACCAGGCGGCATAGGGCAGGAGTGCGCGGGCTGCGACCGGGTCCGTCCGTGCGTTCTGACGGATGAGTCCAGCGTTGCAGAGGTCGAGCAGCAGCGTCCCGACGAGCGCAGCCCGCGGGCTGCGCTGACGGAAAAAGAGCCAGGTCCATCCCGCGTTGAGTGTCAGGTTGATACCGAAAAGGGCAGCGGTACGTACTCGCTCGCGCCCTCGGGTGCGGCCGAGCGCGTGGCCTGCGGCGAAGGCGATCGAGGCGTACATCGGCGTCCACACCACGCCGAATGCCCACGGGGGAGGCTGCCAGACGGGCTTGCTCAGCCCCCGGTACCAGTCGCTGTCGGCATCGACAGCAGCCGAACCGGCCGCCGCGGACGCTGCCACGACGACAGAGGCCACCGAGTAGCGCTTCCACGGGTTGGGCGAGGCAACGGGGCCCGCCCCCTCGCTGATCAGTCGCATGGGGAGGCACTCCTCCTTCGTCTGTCACTGCCCGCCGAACGATCCGGGGCCCACACATACCGCTCCACCACGCCCGTCTGCCCCGAGCTCGCTCCACCACGCCCGTCTGCCCGAGCTCACCAAGCCCTCGCCAGGGGCCACGCCGCCCGGGCGCCGCACTACGCGGAGGCCGACGGACGTAGTACGTGTCGCGTACCAGCGGGACCTTGCACTCCGAGAGCCAGGGGGTAGCTCACGCATCGCCGCCGTAGCGTGGCGCCTCGGTCGCGAGATCGTTCCGCTCGTAGTTGGCCAGGGCGAGACCCAGCGCGAAGAAGGTGGGCGCCCATTCGCCCACGAAGATTCCCCATCGGTCCGCCCTCTCAAGGTTCTCTTGCTTGTTGGAGGCGACCCAGGAAAAAAGCGACAGCCCGATCGAGCCAACCGCAGCGAGGTAGGCGTGCTCACTCTTGATCCCGGCTTCGTGCAGCTTCTTGACGATCATCAGTCCTCCTAGGGGTTTTTCGAATTCCACCCAGCACTTCGCGCCTTTGGAGACTCTTGGATTCAGTTATTTTTCACCGAAGCCGACAGTTCTCGGCTCCAGGGCCGACGGGCCGACAGGAGGCACGCGGACACGAGGGCAGAAGGGTCACGCATCCACGACTCGGAATCTTTGGCGCACTCGCCGCCACGCACGTAAAGATCATCTTCTCGGCTTTTGCGGGGACGAGCATCATGCGCGTTCAGGACAGAGTGCGGGAGAGCGAATGCAGCGCCCTTCTGGTGTGACTTTTGACCGTGCCGAGGGGGAGTCCCAGTCGCCTTGCGATCTCGGACTGGGTGAGTCCCAAGTAGTACGCGAGGAAGAGAATCTCACGGCGTTCGGGCGGCAGGACGGCCATCTGGCCGACGATGCCGAGGCGTTCGACCGCTCGCGCGCAGCCGTCGGCGCTCTCCGGGGCAGGCCCTCGGTTCAGGCGACGCAACCCCTCGTAACGGCGAACCACCGCATTCGACGAATCGACTGCTTTGTGAGCCGTGATGCCGTGCAGCCACGGACCGAGGCTCCCGCGACGCGGGCAGTATCTTCCGGAATGCAACCAGACTTCCACGAAGACCTGTTGGGCGACATCCTCGGCATCATGGAGATCGATGCAACGGCGTCGGGCCCAGCGCAACACAGAGGGATACCAGTCGGAATAGATCGCGTCGAAGGCCTCACGCACGATGTCGCCGTGCGGCGGTTCGCCGTCGTGCTGATCCGGGCAGTGGACACAGGAAGGCGCGGGGGAGTTCTGGGGCACCAGTCGTCTCCGGACAGATCCGGGGATAGGGACGGGGTCGCGATGCTGGCGGCCTTATCGGGTCCCTCGGGACGAGGCCGCAGCGAAGTGATGCCCACGGCCCCAGCGGAACACAAGGCTCCAACGTTCGCCATTCATGCGGGCCACCCGTGAAGTGCGACGTCGGAGAACCCGCCCTCGCGGAGGCCGCGGTCCTGTCGGCGGTCCGGCCCTGGAGCGACGCTCGGGCGTGAGGGGTCGCCGCCGCGGGGTGGCCTTGGGCCAGATGCCCGAGATCCCGGCTGCCGACCTTTCGGGTACGTGAGAACTGCCTGCACACACCGGTTGGTGTCGTTGTTTACCGGCAGGCCCAGCTTGGCCAGCAGATTGCCGATGTATTTACCCACACCTGCTTCGGTCGGGTCGGGGTGGGGATGCGGGGCGATTGCCGCGTTCGAATGCCCCTCGGCGATCAAGGCGAGCACTTTACGCTCCCTCGGCGACAGGCGGCGGAGCGGATCGCGCTGCCGCTGCATCAACTGCCGCACTGCCTCAGGGTCGACAGCCGCTCCGCCGTCGGCCACCGTCCTCAGCATCCGACTGAACTCGTCGACGTCGCCACCCGGTCTTTGCGGAGTCATCCGATGGCTCTCACCTGGCCTGAGGCGAGGCCGCCCGCCGGCGGCCACAACCGACAGCAGCCGTCCTGTGCAGCCGCGCGCCGGAGTCGGGCCGTCGTTGTCCACCGCGAGCCGCACCCGGAGGACCTCCCGCCCCTCGGCTGTCTGCCCAGTGCGCAGCACGGCTGGTGCGGCTCCAAGGAGAGACGAGGTCGTGGGCGGCGTCGCCGCTCAAGAGTGCCGGCCGCCGCAGCCAGGGCTACAGCGACGGCCAGGAAAAAGCTCCGGCCACGGCCCACACACCGACGGGCCCCCACTCCGTGGTCGCTGTACTCAGGACAGCCGGGCTCACCATGGTCATGGCCGGCTCGGGCAGGTGGTGGGTGCGGGACGGCCCTGGAACCGGTCCGCCGTCCAGGCGAGAAGTTGCGCCAGCAGCGGCGAGTCGTTCCCGACGACGCCCGTGTGATCCAGGCCCGGGTAGGTCCGGTAGTCCACCCGGTTCCCCGCTGCGCAGGCCGCTTCGGCGTAGGCCCGCTGGACCGCGGGCAGCACCAGCTGATCCGTCTCCCCCTGCGCAATCAGCACAGGCGTGGGGATGCGGCCGCGCGGGGTGTTCTCCCGCAGGCGCGTCCCGAAGGCACCGGTGACGGGGCTGCGGGAGAAGACCGGCTTGTCGATCATGAGGGAGGAGGCGATCGACACGAACACCTCGGGTTCCGCCAGGCACCGGTCCTCCCACTCGCGCACCAGCACGCGCGCCGCGGGCCGCAGATACCCCGCGGCGGTCACATCCGGGTAGTGGTCCCGGTAGCCGGCGAACACGTAGGAGGCGAAGATCGCCCCTCCCGGTACGGTGTCCAGGTTCGATACCAGTGCTGTCAGATCGCTGGCAGGTGCGAGTGCCGCGACCCCGGCGAGGGGTACGTCGGGAGCGTAGGAATCGGCGATCTGTCCCGTCCACAGGGCGGCATGGCCGCCCTGTGAGTGGCCCCACACCACCGTCTCGTCCGACAGGTCAACGGTGTCGAGCTGTCGGGCCGCGCGTACCGCGTCCAGGACCGAACGCGCTTCGCCCCGCCCGATCAGATACGGGTGCGGCCCCTCGGTGCCCAGCCCCACGTAGTCGGTGGCCACCAGGGCCCATCCCGCTTCGAGGACGCCGTCCAGGGCGGGCAGCGCGCCGGCCGTGAACGGGTGCTTCAGCAGCGACGGGGCGCAGGTGGTGTCGACGCCGGTGGTGCCGTGCGCCCACGCCACCACCGGACGTGCCCCCGGGCCGCTGCGTGGAGCGAGCACGATTCCGGAGGCCACCGCCGGTCGGCCGTCGTCGCGTGAGGTGGTGTAGAGGATCCGCCGGCCGACGGCCCCGGCCGGGACATCCCGGTCGAACGCCTCGCTGCGCAACAGCTGCCCGGACCGGTCCGGAACGCTCGAAGGAGGCGCGTAGAAGGCGGTCACCGACGGCTCACCACGATGCACGGCCGCACTGACCAGCGCCAAGGCCACCGCCAGCAGCAGCGACAGCGCCGCGCCCACCGTCCGTACCCAACGCGACCGCTTCCGGGAACGCTCGGGAGCGGACGTGCCGCGGGCGCGGCGCACAGCGGCGGAAAGGGTGCTGCAGCCGAACAGGACCGTCTTCGCGCCGAACACCACCGCCACCACCAGCAGCATCACATCCGGCCAGGCCAGCGCAAGGACTCCGAAGACGATCCCAGCCACGCCCTGAAGCACCGCCGCCGCCCGCGCGTCACTCCGCTCCCGCAGCGCACCGGTGATCGACAGGATCCCCTCCACCACGAGCGCGGCGCCGACCAATACGGTCAAGAGGCCCAGACTGAGCGCCGGCACCGCCACGATGACGACGGCCAGCACCAGCCACAACCCGCCTACGGCCAGTCCCATCCACCGTCGCGGCGAGCGGCCGGCCTCCGCCACAGCGGTCACCCCCGTCGCCCCAGCCGCGATGGCCACCACGATGAGGAGGACCGTCAGCGACCGGAAGGGCCGGACCAGCAGCACCAGCCCCACCGCAACACACAGCACACCAAGCATGGCCGCGCCCCACCACGGCACCCGCTCGAGCCCCCGCCCAAGCCGCCTTCCGAGCCCGTCGCCTTCGTCCATGGACGGCTCCCTTCGCACCACGACGGACCCATCGACGGTCCGACCATCGCGACCCCGCAGAACCGGGCGACGCCTCGCACACCACGACGGTGTGAGAATCACATGACGTCTCGGGCCACGCACTTCGTGCCGTACGGCCCGGCAGCACGGTAAGTGAGGCGGAGCTCAGTCCGGTGCTCAGAGATCAGCTGATCAGGTGTGTCCGAAGCCCGAGCTGTGGGTTGCAGCCACCCTCCGCCGGGACTCGCCGGCTGATCGCTTCAGGATGCGGTGCGCAGGCTGGGCAGGCGTATGCGGCTGCAGGCACGTCCGTCGTAGCTCAGGTACCGAGTCGGCTCGCAAGCGACCCGGAACATTCGGGTCTTCAGGCGGCGTGGAGCGGCGGGCCCGGGTCCCCGGCCGTCCGAGGGCACAGGAAATCTGCCTCGACCCTGGCGTCACCCTGCCCCTGAGCATGGATCGGTGGCGCGACCGGTGATCCCGAGTGCTCGCAGAGATTTCAGGCTCGGGTGAAACCGATCGGGATGGTGCTGAGGAATGCCTCCCCACACACAGGGTTCGAGTTCTTCTCGACCGGATGATGGGGATGATCGTCATGAACGCTCGTTCTGCAGGTGCTGTTCTCACCACCGGTGTCGCCGTCGTGCTGTCGGTCACCGGAGCCACTTCCGCCATCGCTCAGCCGCAGGCCACCGACGAGCAGGCCACGGTGTCCGTGCTGCACGCCGTCCCCGGCCTCACCGTGGACGTCTACGCGGGAGACAAGGAACTGCTCCCCGACTTCAAGCCGGGCACGCTCACCGACCCGCTGAAGCTGGATGCCGGCTCGTACGACATCAAGATCTTCAAGGACGGAGAGGGCCCGAAGGGAACCCCCGCGATCCAGAAGACGGTCGAGGTTCCGGCCGGAGCCAACGCCACGCTCGTCGCGCACCTGACGGCCGACGGCAAGCCCGCGCTCGACGCGTTCGTCAACGACACCTCCAAGGTTCCCGCCGGCAAGGCCAGGGTCACCGTCCGCCACGTCGCGGCCGCGCCCGCCGTCGATGTCCGCGCCGACGGCACCGCGGTCTTCGAGAACCTGGAGAACCCGAACGAGGCCAAGGGCGAAGTCGCTGCGGGCACGGTGTCGGCCGACGTGGTCCTGGCCGGAACCGACACGGTCGCGATCGGCCCGGCCCAGCTGGAACTGGCCGAGGGCTCCAACACCATCGTCTACGCCTGGGGCAGCGCCGCGGACAAGAACCTCGCCCTCAAGACCCAGAGCATCACCGGCATGCACTCCGCACCCGCCGGCGTCCCCGCCGGCGAGACCGGCCTGGCCGCGGCCGAACACAACCAGAGCGTCACCTTGGGCGCCCTGTCGCTGGGCGCCCTGGTGGCCCTGGGCGCCTCCGCCCACCTGCTGCGTCGCCGCGACAACGCCGCCTGACCCGACGGATCCCTCAGATCGCCTCTGTCGTCCCGAGCGGTGCCCGCCCACTGGGTGACCGCTCGGGACGACGGAGCCGGAAAGGCTGGACATGAGCATGGCCGGGGCACGACGACACCGCAGGATTCTCGGGCTGGCCGCAGCCCTCGTCGGCGTCATCCTGACGGCAGCGGCTGTTTTCCTTGCCACAGCCCGTGCCGACAATCCCCCCATCGCCCTGGACTTCGGCCCCTCACCCACCACGACGGCCGCCTCGCGCTCCAAACCGGCCGACGTACCACCCCCCACACGGCAGCGGCCCACTCCGTCCGCCCGTAGTGCCGCCGCCCCGGCACCGCGCGAACTTTCGATTCCCCGTCTCGGTCTCCGCGCGCCTGTCGAGCAGGTCGGCGTGGCCCCGGACGGCCAGATGCAGGTTCCTCAGGACCCCGACCGGGTCGGCTGGTACCGCTTCTCCCCGGCTCCGGGAACGGGCCGGGGCTCGTCAGTCATCGTGGGACACGTCGACGCGAAGGGACTCGGCCTCGGAGTCCTGTTCGGGCTGAACAAGGTGCGCCGAGGCGACCAGGTACGGGTCGGACGCGAGGACGGTACCTCCGTGACCTACGAGATCACCGCTCGCCGCACCCTCGGCAAGAAGGCGCTGGCAACCTCCGGTGTGTACGACCGGGAAGGGGCAGCGGTACTGACCCTGATCACGTGCGCCGGCCCCTACCTTCCCGACCGCGGCGGCTACCAGAACAATCTGGTCATCACGGCGGTGGAGGTAACGAAGTGACCACCATGTGGGGCGGCCTGCAAGTCCTTGCCGCTAGTGTCGCCACCGTGACCACCGTGCCTGACGAGAGACTGGGCCAGGGGTTCGCCGATGGCGACGAACCCTGCCTCAGAGAGGCGTACCGCCGCTGGGGCGCACTGGTCTACACCGTCGCCTCGCGGAAGCTCGGGGACGCCGAGGAGGCCAAGGACGTCACCCAGCAGGTTTTCGTCGGAGCCTGGAACAGCCGCAAGACCTTCGACCCGCAGCGCGGGTCACTGAAGACCTGGCTCCTTGGCATCACTCACAAGAAGATCGCCGACGCGCTCACTCGCCGCTCACGCAACCAACGCGACATCGAAGCACTCACCTCGGTCACGGGCATCGCCGAGCAGTCGGCACCCGCCACGGAGTCCGTAGTGAACTACGTCGTGCTGACGCGAGAGCTCGAGAGCCTTACCGAGCAACAGCAACTCGTGCTCAGGATGGCCTTCTACGAGGACCTGTCACAGTCACAGATCGCCGCGCGCACCGGACTCCCGCTCGGAACGGTGAAAACCCACACACGGCGCGGTCTCATGCGTCTGAAGAAGAGGTTGGAGGTGGACGGTGGAGCACACCGATGAAGAAACCCTGACGA
This sequence comes from Streptomyces sp. NPDC020422, assembly GCF_044386705.1. NCBI lineage: Bacteria > Bacillati > Actinomycetota > Actinomycetes > Kitasatosporales > Streptomycetaceae > Streptomyces > Streptomyces sp. NPDC020422. Next base: position 123,284 of record NZ_JBIRVJ010000014.1, read on the forward strand.
TGATGGCGCTCGGAGAGGAGACCGACCCCTCGGTCCATCTCCACCTGCGCGAATGCGAGGCATGCAGCCTCGACTTCGACACTCTGCGCCGTGCCGTCACCACCCTGCGCACCCCCTCAGCAGACGGTGACCTCCTCACGCCGCCGGACGACCTGTGGGATTCCATCGCCACGGAACTGCGCATCCCGGATGAGACCAACCCGTCACCCCCTTCGCAGCAGTCCGCACCAGTGAGTGCGCCGATTCCCACGGCGTCTCGGCGCGTCGGGCGCTTCGCTGTCGCTCTCGCTGCCTGCACGGCACTCCTTGGCGCCGCGGCGGGAAGCGCGCTCACCTGGTGGGCGACCCACAGCGCCTCCTCCACCGCGCCCGTCGTTGCCGAGGGCAAGTCCCTTCAGTCGCTCCGTGCCAGCTCGACCGGCTTCGCCAGCCTTACCGACCGTGGCGGCCGGCGATCACTGGAGATCACTGTCAAGGGTCTGCCCCGGAACAGCGGCTACTTCGAGGTATGGCTCATGGACAACAGCCACACCAAACTCGTCTCCATGGGCGTGCTGGGACCCGACGGCCGTGCCACGTTGCCCGTCCCCGACAACATCGACCTCCGCGAGTACTCCGTCGTGGACGTCTCCGTCCAGCCCTACAACGGCAAACCCGATCACTCCGGCGACAGCATCGTGCGAGGAACCTACGAGGGCTGATCGACCCCGCAGACGACTCGCCCGCGCACGCGGACGGGGTCGGTCATCCGCTGCTTGACGGATCTCACTTCACGCGAACGCGGTTCCCCGAGGAACTCGCCGTCACCAGAGAGCGCGTGGCGGCCGCCTGGGCCGCCACCAGGGGATCGTCCGCAGCGATCACCGCCGGCGCCGCCACCGTCGCGCTCGGTCTGCTCGCCCTGCCCCTGAGCGAGCTGACCGACAACAGGGCACTCGGACCCGTCGGCGCGATCGGCGTGGTCTGTGCCGTCCTCACCACCCTCACCTTCCTCCCCGCCGTGCTCGCCCTCCTGGGCAGGGCCGCCTTCCGGCCCGCCGAGCCGAAGTGGGCCGACGCCGGGACCGGGACCGGCGGTCACGGGATCTGGCGCCGCGTGGCTCACCGGGTCGGCACCCGCCCCCGGCAGCTGTGGATCGCCACCACCGCCCTCCTCCTCGCGGCTGAGATCGCAGAACGCTTCAAGCCGTTCGGCGCCCTCGGCCTCGCCCCCGAGGTCTCACGCCCGCAGACAGTCGACAAGGCAGCGGTCGCCGTGCCCGTCCTGCTACCCCCCCCCCGAGACCGGCGGCGGCGAGAACTCAAAGAAGATCGACCAGATCCGGCAGGCCGCCTCACGTTCCTCGCCGCGCCACCGCAGGCACGGGTCACCGGCGGGCCGGCCTACCGCGCCGACATCTCCTCAGTCTTCGACGGCGCCGACACCAACCTGCTTCTCGCCACCGCCTCGGTCGTAGCGGTCCTCCTCCTGATCACCTAGCGAGGCCGATCCTGTGGCGCGTTCCGCTCATCGTGTGAGACCGACGCCGACGGTGTCCGCGGCTACGTCGGCACCCGTGTAGACGAGCACCCCCGGTCCGAGAACCGTCAGGTAGGCGCCGACAGCGAACCCGGCGGCCATCCGAACGGAATGAACCCCTGGTGCGAGCCGGAGCAGCGCCACTTCGCGATCGTCGCGGGGTCCAGAGCGTCGAGTGGAGCGAGGCCCGCCACACCGGCCAGCAGGGCAGCGGTCGCAAGACCCCTCACTTCACCAGCCGGTGCCGAGCCCGGAACGAAACAGCTCCCGATCGACCCGCCGTTCGCCGCGGACCGGCTCACCACACCCCCCTGATTGACAGCCGAGTTCCTTCGCCCCACCATGTGAGTGAGCGCTCACACGCTTTGGAGGAATGATGAGTGTGATCAAGACGGCAGGACTCGCCCGCCGTTTCGGTGAGGTCACAGCCCTGGAGGGACTGACGTTGGAGCTCCCGCGGGCGGGGGTGATCGGCCTGGTGGGCCCGAACGGGTCGGGTAAGTCGACCCTCATCCGTATGCTGCTCGGCCTGATCGCGCCGACGTCGGGAACGGCCGAGGTGCTGGACGAGCCGATCAGCGAGCCCAGCCGCTACCTGCACCGGGTCGGCGCTCTGGTGGAGAGTCCGGCCTTCGTGCCCGGCCTGTCGGCGAGAGCGAACCTCATGTCGCTGGCCAGGCTGCGGGGCCTGCCCGCGTCCCGAGTGGACGAGGTGCTCCAGACCGTCGGTCTGACCGGTCGGGACGCCGAACCCGTCAAGCGTTTCTCGCTGGGCATGAAGCAGCGTCTGGGCATCGCCGCGGCTCTCCTGCCCGATCCGGAACTGCTGATCCTGGACGAGCCCACCAACGGGCTCGATCCGTCGGGCATCGTCGAGATCCGCGGACTGCTGGCGGATCTGGCGCGGGCGGGCCGGACCGTCATCGTCTCCTCGCATCTCCTCGCCGAGATCGAGACGGTCTGCGACTTCCTGGTCGTCATCCGCTTCGGCCACCTGGTCTACTCCGGCCCCGTCACCGACCTGCTCGCCCGCGCGGGGCGACGGATCGAGATCGCGGCGGAGCACGAACAGGACGCCGCGCCCCTGCACGCGCTGCTGTCGGCGGACGGCTGGCAGGTCGAGCACATGCCCGATGGGCGGCTCAGCGTCTCGGCCGACGAACGCAGGGGTGCCGAGCTCAACCGGAGTGCCGCCCGCGGGGGCATCACCCTCAAGTCGATGACCCCGGTGCGCGGCAGCCTGGAGGAGATCTTCCTCGAGATGACCGGCAGCAGCGACCAGGACCTCACGGCAGCCCGGGCCGCGGCTGCGGAACGGAAGGCGTCATGATCAACGCAGTGCGCAGCGAGCTTCTGCGGACCCGGCGCAAGGGCGTCGTCCTCGGCTGGTTCGGCCTGACGATCCTGTTCACCGCCATGATCAACATGGTGATGGCGCAGGTCGTCGGCTCCTCCCAGGCTCAGCCGGAAGGCGCCCCGGGGGTGTCCTTCCCTACGCTCGACCAGTGGCAGGCCGCCGACGGCATCACGGCGGGCCTGTCCTCGGCCGCCAGCATGTACGGGGTCGTCGCCCTGTCGTTCTGGGCGATCGTGACGGCCGGTGACTACAGCAGCGGCCTGATCCGTCTGACCGCCTCCGCACAGCCCGACCGCGTCAGGCTGCTGCTCGGCAAGGTAGGTGCCCTGTCCCTGTGGACGGCCGCCGTCACGACGGTGGCGCTGATCGCCAACCTGCTCATCGCCCCCGTGGCGGCGCGGAGCGCGGACCTCGACGTCTCCGCCTGGGGGCAGGACGTCCTGCCGACCCTGGCCGGCGCGTGGTTCAACCTGTTCGCCACCCTGCTCGTCTGGGGTGTCATCGGACTGGTGCTGGCCCTGGTCACCCGCTCCGCGGCCATCTCCATCTCCGTCGGCGTCGGCTACGTCCTGGTCGTCGAAGCGGTCATCACCGCCGCCCTCGACACCATCGCCGACTGGACTCCCGGAGCCACCCTCAGCGCGCTCGCCCAGGGCGGCACCAGCAGCATCCCCTACGGCACCGCCCTGACACTCGGAGCCCTCTACACCCTTCTAGGCTTGGGCGTCGCGCTCACCGTCTTCAAGCGCCGCGACATCACCGACTGACCCCAGCCCGTCACACACCTCGAAGGGGAAGTGCCATGACCTCGCGCGGTACCGCCACACGGACCAAACTCGTCGACACCACCATCCGGCTCGTCAGCGAACTCGGCTACGCCAAGACCACCACCCGCGCCATCGCGCAAGCAGCCGGCGTCGCCGAAGGCACCCTCTACCGGCACTTCCCCGACAAGGCCACCCTCTTCGCCGAAGCCGTCCTGCAGCAGAACCAGCATGTCGTCGACTGGGTCGACACCCTGCCCGCACGTGCCGGTACGGCAACCGTCAAGGCCAATCTCACCGACTGCCTCACCCACCTCGCCACCCTGCGCGCCGACATCCTCCCTCTCGAACTGGCCATCCTCACCGACCCCGAACTCGCCCGCGTAGCGCCGCCCCCCGGCGCCCTACCGGGCCCCCCGGGACGGCTCGCCGAGTACCTGCGCGCCGAACAGAAGCGCGGCCGCTTGCGAGCCGACGCCGACCCCGACCACGGCGCCGTCGTCCTGCTCGCCCTGCTGTTCGGCATGGCCCTGAACCCGCCCCTGCCATCCGGACAGGACGCCCTCCCCTCCTTGCCCGGCATCGCCGACACGGTCGACATCGTCCTCAAGGGCCTCGCGCCCCCACCGCGCTAAGACGACGACACTCCGCGTCGAGGTGGTATCGGGCTCCAAAAGAACTCGTCGAAGCCGTGCGTGCTCGACAGAGGCTCGCCCCGGTCGCACTGGCGGTTCGTTCCCCCCTGCCCCGTGCCACAGTGCGACTTCGGCGCCCGAGCTCGGGCTCGGTAACCGCTGAGATGCCGAGCCCGGGATTGGTTGATCATGGTCGGATGGTGGGGACCGTGACTCGTGCGGCCACGGCGACAAGGGGTACGACTACTCCCACCTGGGGCGATGGCTACGCGGGCTGCACGACGCGCTGCTGACCGAACTGCGGGCAGCGGGTCTCCTGGAGATGGACGACTGCGCTATTGACGGCTCGTATGTCCGGGCACTCAAAGGGGGCTCCACACCGGGCGTCGCCGGTCGACCGGGGCTGTTCTGGCAGCAAGCACCATGAGATTGTCGATCGGCGCGGCACTCCTCTCGCAGTGTCGCTGACAGGAGGGAACCGGCACGACGTCACCCAGCCGGTGCCGTCGCTCGATGCCATTCCCCGCATCCGCGGTCTGCGCGGTCGTCCCCGTAACCGTCCCCGTCGTCTGTTCGCCGATCGCGGTGACGACTTCAACAAGTACCGTCGAATTCTGCGCAGTCGGGGAGTCACCCCGAAGACCGCCCGACGTGGTGCCCCGCATGGCTCTGGTCTGGGCAAGACACGGTGGGTGGTCGAGCGTACTTTTGCCTGGTTGCACCAGTTCAAGCGCCTGCGCATCCGATACGAAGTGCGAGCAGATCTGCATATGGGTCTGCTCGAACTTGTTTGCAGCATCGTTTGTTTGAGGCGCCTCCGCGCGGTCAGGACCGCACAACCTGGTACGTCAGGTGGGTGACGCCGGGCGAGTGGATCGCGCGGGTGGGTTCGAGAGCAAGGTCGGGCGAGACATCGTCGAAGAGACGGACTCCCTTGCCCAGCACGATGGGCGCCAGGTGGATCTGGAGCTCGTCGACCAGGCCGGCATCGAGGAACTGGCGCACGGTGTGGGCGCCGCCGGATATCTGCACGTCCTTGCCGGCTGCGGCCTCGCGGGCCTGGGCCAGGGCGGATTCGGCGCCTTCGGTGACGAAGGTGAAGGTGGTGCCGCCCTGCCGGACCCAGGGTTGCCGGGGCGTGCCGGTCAGGACGAAGACCGGGGCACGGAACGGTGGCGGGTCGGGCCATCCCCGCTCGCCCTCGTCGAACATACGGCGCCCCATGATGTACGCCCCGGCGCGGTCGAAGTTCTCTCGCACGATGTCGTCGTCCGCGTTGATCTGGCCGCCTGCCATGCTCTGGCGTTCCCGCCAGGCCTCGACGTCCTCCACCCATGCGTGGATGCGGAGCCCGCCGTTCCCGAGAGGGTTGTCGGGGCCTGCTTCCGGGCCTGCGATGAAGCCGTCCAGGGACATGCCCAGGCTGGCGAAGACCTTGCTCACGCCGTCTCCCCGGTGGTGAAGAAGTCGATCAGGGCCGGGGCGAGGACGTGCGGGTCGACGCCGTGGTCCTGGCCGTCGAGCGTGCGGTGCAGACCGGGCAGAGCGCGGGCGCCGTTGCGGATCCAGTTGTCGCTCGCGCCGCCGTCCATTACGAGGAGCCGGTCGCCCAGGGCGGTCCATCGTCCGGTCGGCAGCGGGCGCCCGGACATGGTGTCGCCCATGACCGCGCCGTCGTAGGGAAGCGTGTGGGCGACGGCCTCCATGTCCGCCCAAAACGGCGCGTGACGCATCCCGGCCACCACGTCGGCCGGGACGCCGACGGCCCGGGTCAGGAAGTAAGCGACCGCGTCTCCGCGTGAGCCGTCCTTCACGAGCGTGCTCAGGTGGGCGAGGTAGTCCGCGGGGAGGGGCGGGCGGCTGTCGTCGACGACGAAGGGCGGCTCGTACACCGACAGCCGGGAGACCGCGCTGCCCCGCACCGCTGCCTCCAGTGCCAGGACGGCTCCCGAGGACATGCCGTGGACGAACGCGGTTCCGCCGGCGAGCTGGATCAGCGCGTCGAGGTCCTCGACCTCGCGCTGGACGTCGTACGGGGCAGTGTCGCCGCTGTCGCCCCGGCCGCGGCGGTCGTAGGTGATGACGCTGAAGTGCCCGGCGAGCAGCTCGGGAAGTTCCCCGAAGTCTCCCCGCCGCTGAAAGGCACCGCCGACGAGCACCAGGGCCGGTCCCTGCCCGGTCCGTTCGTAGGCGATGGCAGTGCCGTCGTGCGAGAACACCTTGTCCATGGGTCTTCCTCCGCTCATACCCGCAGGCGAGGTCACCTGCCCCTTCGGAACTAGACGGTACAGTACCCACTTGGGTACTGGTCGGTCTAGTACTGTTCTCTTGCGGAGTGCCATGAAGGTTGTGCAGGCGTGAAGCCGTGAGGGCCACGGAGGCGATGGAAACGATGGAGACGAACACGACAGGGCGCTCGGCCCTCAAGCGGCAGGCGATCTTGGAAGCGGCCACCACGCTGTTCCTGAGCAAGGGGTACCCGGGCACGAGCATGGACGAGGTCGCCGCCCTGGCCTCGGTGTCCAAGCAGACCGTCTACAAGAACTTCACCGACAAGCAGCGGCTGTTCACCGAGATCATCCATGGCGGCCTCGACCGCATCGACGAACTCTTCAGCGATGTCACCGGTTCGCTGGCCGGCACGCAGGACCTGGAGAAGGACCTGACGGCACTCGCCCGGCAGTTCGTCACCATCCTCACTCAGCCTCGCCTGCTCCAACTGCGAAGGCTGGTCATCGCCGAGGCTGACCGGTTCCCCGAACTCGGGCGCACGTACTACGAACGCGGCCCTGAGCGCGTCCACGCCCTGCTCGCCGAGAGCTTCGGACGGCTCGCCGACCGCAAGCTGCTGACTCTGCACGACCCCGTGCTCGCGGCCAACCACTTCACGTGGCTCATCACCTCAATCCCGGTCAACAAGGTCATGTTCTGCGGCTCCGGCGAACACTTCACCCGCGCCGAACTAGACCACTACGCCGACGAAGCAGTACGAGTCTTCGTCGCCGCCTACAGCCCGGACGCGCAATCCGCCTGATGGAGCAAGCGCCGGTGTCAATCTGAAACGATCAGTTGTATACGTCGTCCCGAGGGCTTGTGACCACCCCGGTCCGTGCTCCCCGCGCATGGGGAGAGCTGGCTGGGATGATCACCGAGTTCCTGCCAGGGCTCTCGTGTGACGCCGCGATTCACGTGATGACGGAGATGACACCGTCCGCTCACGGCAGCACCGGGGTTCACCTGCGCCAGCACCCCGACGCGCTCGTAAGCGGGTCCTCGCTGGCCCTGGATCAGTCCAGCGCCTCATCGCAATGCTGCGCGACAGCGGCGTCGAGGGAGTCCGCGTCGCGGCCTGCTACCGTGCGGACCCGTCCGACGCCTGCGCCGAAGACTCACCGACGGCTTCGAATACCGCACGGTGGGAATGACGCTCCCCACCAAGCGGGGCGGCGGCGTGGACGGCCGAGCATCGTGAGGCGTACGCCAACGACCAGGGTGCGCCGAACTCGTTGATCGCGGTCTCGGGCAGCTCCAACCGGTCGAAGGCGGACAAGGACCCGGCGGACTGGCTGCCGGTTCCGCCGGACCGCTGCAAGTACGCCGCCGAGCGCGACGGGCTGACCCGTCTCGCCGAGAACTGCCCCGAGACCACCGTCAGCTACGGGCAGGTCCGGCACCCATGTACTGCGCGTGTGAGCGATGGCCAACCGCTCGCGGGCCTCTGTTCCGGTGGCCGCCGTGGCATCGTCGTGGTCCATCCCCTTCCCAACTAGGGTTTCGGGAGCATCCAGTTCGTAAGGTTCTGCCTCGGTATTCGGCCGGACGTAGTGCGTGCTCTTCGAGTCGCCGGCGGCCAGACTGGCGGCTTGCGTGCAGGAGGTGCGCGGAGCGATACCTCCCGGCTCGCGCACGTCGGTGAGGACACGTTCCGCTGGACCGGGGGAGCAGCGACCTTGACCGGATCTACTGCGGCGGGCGTTTGTCGGCAGTACGCTCCAGTAGGAGTGGTGGACGGGGGGTTCGCCAGGAAGCTTCCGGGGGCATGGTGGACGCTGAGTTGATCGAGTTGGCGACGGCTGCGGGAACAGCCGTAGTGCAAGCGGCTGGTACCGATGCTTGGAACAGCTTCCGTGATCGGGTGGCCCGGCTGTTCGGCCGAGGTAGCGCCGAGGAGGCTTCCACAGCCGTGGTCTTGGAGCGGCTGGACCGTACGGCCGCGGAGGTCGTGGACACCGAGCTGGGCGGGTCCGCACGGGACCAGGTTCTCGTGTGGCGCACTCGCTTTCTGGACCTGCTGGAAGGGGCCGACGGTCTCGGCCGTGACGCAGTGGCTGCAGGGCTACGGGAGCTGGTGGCGTCAGTCAAGCAGGCGGATGGAGGCGTCTCGGCCGTTGGCGAGGGTGTCGCCGTTGGTGGTGACCTGCGGATCGAGGCGCGGGACCACTCGGTGGCTGCAGTGCGGATGGGTAACGTGACGATCGAAAACCCTTCTGCGCCGGGGGCGGAGGTGAGCTGACCGCCCCCGGTACTGCCCCCGCCCCTCACCTCGAAGCGGGCACTGCGATCGTCGCCCGCGAGGGTGGAGTTGCAGCTCAGCGCATCGACCGCCTGGAGCACCATGTGCACCACCTTGCACCAGTGCCGTCGCCGGTGTGGCGGCCGGTGCGGGTGGGTAATGTTCCGCCGCTGGCCTCCGCGTTCCAGCCCCGCGCAACCCTGCGCGAGAAGATCGACCAGATGCGTGCACGGCACGCCACCGTGGTACTCACGCAGGTGCTTTCCGGGGGCGGTGGGGTCGGCAAGTCACAGCTCGCGGCCGCCTGCGCCCACCAGGCCCACGCCGAGGGCGTGGACGTCCTGGTATGGATCAATGCCGCCGAAACCCCTCAGATTGCCGCCGCTTACGCGAACGCCGCGCACCGTGTGGGGGTGCCGGGGGCGGACGGGCAGGACAGCGAATGCGATGCCGCCGCGTTCCTGGAGTGGCTGGCGGTCACCGATCATTCGTGGCTGGTGGTCTTGGACGATCTGACCGACGTGGAGGGAGCCGGGCCGTGGTGGCCCCGCCTTCCATCAGGCTCGAATGGCCGGGTGCTGGTGACCACCCGCCGCAGGGACGCCCTCGTATCGGGCAATGGTCGGGCCGTCGTCGACATCGGCACCTACACCCCCAGTGAGGGCCTCGACTACCTGAATGAGCGGCTCACCGCGGCTGACGCAGCCCATCTCCTCGATGCGCGAGGAGGTGACCTTGTTGAGGCACTTGGCGGGCTCCCGCTGGCACTCGCTCACGCTGCCGCGTACATGATCAATGAAGACGTCGACTGCGCCCACTACCTGAGCCTGTTCACCGACCGCTTCTCTCGCTTGGACGCACTGCTGCCGCCACGCGCCGATACCGACGGCTACGGCCGTCGGGTCACCACCTCTCTGCTCGTGGCCCTGGACGCGGCCCAGCAGCGGGAACCCGTCGGCCTGGCCGCCCCCGCGATGCGTATCGCCGCGCACCTCGACCCCGATGGTCATCCCCAACAGCTCTGGTCCACCGCCGCCATCACCCGGTACCTCACCACCCACCGCACCGCACCACCTGTCAGCGGTACCGAACCCGCCCGGGTCACATCCGACCAAGCTCGTGCCGCACTACGCCTGCTACATCACTACGGGCTCCTCACCAGCGACACGAGAAACGGACCCCGAGCGGTGCGCCTGCACGGCCTGACCGCGCGTGCAGCTCGCGAAACCAGTCCCCAGGCTGACGCCCTTGCCACCATCCACGCCGTCGCCGATGCCCTCAATGAGATCTGGCCCGCGCACCAGCGCGAGTACACCGTGCCCGATCTGATGGCCGTGCTGCGCGCCAACACCTTTGTCCTCGCGACCCATGCAGGCGACCCAATCTGGGAGCTGGACGCTCACCGGATCTTGTTCGCGGCAGGCATCAGCCTCAGCTACGCCGGCCTGTACGGTGCCGCCGTTGGTTATTGGGAGCGCCTCGCCGCTGACAGCGAACGACTACTCGGTCATCACCACCCCAGGGCCGTGACCGCTCGTGCCCATCTCGCTGACTCCTACCGGCGGGCGGGGCGCATCGGCGAGGCGATCGAAATCGAGGAGAGCGTGCTCGGCGACCGTGTGCGCCTGCTCGGCGGCGACCTTGTCGGCACCCTGACCGCCCGTGCCAACCTTGCTGAGTCCTATACGCTGGTGGGGCGTCTGGGGGAGGCGATCGAAATCGAGGAGGGCGTGCTCTCCGACAGTGCGCGTCTGCTCGGCAACGACGACCCCAGGACCCTGACCGCTCGTGCCAACCTGGCCGTTTCCTATTCGCTGGCGGGGCGTATTGACGAGGCGATCGAAAACGAGGAGCGGGTGCTTGCCGACAGTGAGCGCCTGCTCGGCGACGACGACCTCGGTACCGTGAACGCTCGTTCCAATCTTGCCGCCTCCTACGCTGCGGCAGGGCGCACCACCGAGGCGATCGAAATCCGCGAGCGGGTGCTCGCCGCTCGTGAGCGGCTGCTCGGCCACAACCATGTCAGCACGCTGACCGCCCGGGCCAACCTTGGTGACTCCTATTTGCGGGCAGGGCGCAGTGAGGACGCGATCGAAATCCTGGAGCGCGTGGTCGCCGACACCGAGGCGCAACTCGGCGACGACCACCCCAGCACCCTGGCCGCTCGTTCCAATCTTGCCGCCTCATATTCTCAGGCGGGGCGCAATGAGGACGCGATCGGAATCCTGGAGCGTGTGCTCAACCACGTCGAGGAGCGCCCCGGCGACTACCACCCAGGCATCGCGACCGCCCTATCCAATCTTGCCGCCTCCTACGCCGCGGCAGGGCGCACCACCGAAGCGATCGAGATCTTAGAGCGGGTGCTCGCCGACAGCGAGCGGCTCTTCGGCGGTGACCACCCCGTCGCCCTGGCCGCCCATACCAACCTCACGAACACGCGCATGGGTCTTGCCGTCTCCTACGCTCAGGCGGGTCACATCATCGAAGTGATCGAGATCCTTGAGCGGGCGCTTGCCGACAGTGAGCGCCTGCTCGGCGACGATGACCCCGCTACCGTGAATGTTCGTTCCAATCTTGCCGCCTCCTACGCTGCGGCAGGGCGCACCACCGAGGCGATCGAAATTGGCGAGCGGGTGCTCGCCGATCGTGAGCGGCTGCTCGGTGACGACCATGCCGACACCCTGACCGCCCGGGCCAACCTTGGTGACTCCTACTTGCGGGCAGGGCGCAATGAGGACGCGATCGAAATCCTGGAGCGCGTGGTCACCGACACCGAGGCGCAATTCGGCGACGACCACCCCGACACCCTGACCGCCCATGCCCACCTGATCAAGGCGCGCGTGGATCTGTCGGCCTCTTACTGGCGGGCGGGGCGCAGCCTCGAAGCGATCGAAATCCAGGAGCGGGCGCTCGCCGACAGTGAACGGCTACTCGGTAAAGACCACCGCTTCACCATGATCTCCCATTCCAACCTCACGATTGCGCGGATGGACCTTGTCGGCTCCTACGCTGAGGCGGGGCGCACCGTCGAAGCAATAGAGATCCTTGAGCGGGCGCTCGCCGACAGTGAACGGCTACTCGGCGACGACCACCCTGACACCCTGACCGTCCATACATACCTCAGTGGCGGCCGCGGGAAGCTGTGCGCCTCCTACTGGGAGGCGGGGCGCACCCTCGAGGCGATCGAGATCCTTGAGCGGGCGCTCGCCGACAGTGAACGGCTACTCGGCAACGACCACCCCGACACCCAGACCACCCATTCCAACCTCACGATCGCGCGCCAGGACCTTGCCGGCTCCTACTGGCAGGCGGGGCGCACCCTCGAGGCGATCGACGTCCAGGAGCGGATGCTCGCCGACAGTGAGCGACTGCTCGGTGACGACCATGCCGACACCCTGACCGCCCGAGCCCACCTCGCCGCCTTCTACTGGTTGGCGGGGCGCACTGGTGAGGCGATCGGGGTTCAGGAGCGGGTGCTCGCCGACAGTGAGCGACTGCTGGGCATCGACCACCCTGACACGCGAGAAGCCGCTGTCGCACTCCGCGCCTGGCGGCTGAGTTGAGCTTCAGCCAGGAGGGTGTCGTACGTGCCTCACAGCGGAGGCGTCGCCGGCGATGAGGCGCACCGCCAGGGTCACCGGCGGCCTCGCCTACTACCAGCAGGACGACACGGTCCAGGTGGAGTCGCTGTGCGTGGCGACCGCTTCCGACGCGGCCGAGGCGGCCCGCGCGCAGAACCTCGCCCTGGTCGACGCCGTCGAGCGCGGCCCGTTCGTGGCCAAGGGCGACGGCGCCGGTCTGCAGACGTTCAGGTCCGCACCCTCTCTGTGTTCAAGGGCACGCTGCCCGCCGAGGCGGAGATCGGCCTGCCACAGGGCGCGGAGACCCAGATGCAGCCCGGCGGCCGCTACGAGGTGTCGGTCCTCGGGCCCGACGGCAGCACCTGGCCGGCGCGCTTCACCAGGGCCGTACCGACCAGCCAGACCTCCCAAGCTGTCGCCGCGCACAGGAAGACCGAGCTCGACAAGCACTTCGTCGAGCCACCGTGCGACGACACCACGGCCGCGCCCTAGGAGACGGCTGCGGCCGCCTGACCGTGGCCATCCCGCGTACGAGTCAGATGGTCAGCAATCCAGCCGGGCAGCGGCGCCACGGACACGTCGTGGGTGATGACGTACGGCCGGTCCCCCCAACGTGGGAATGCCGGTGTGGCGTCCCGCCGGCCCACCGGCTTCGACGCAGCCGTCTACCGGCGCCGCAACGAGGCCGAGCGCACCATCAACCGGCTCAAGACGGTTCGCGCGGTCGCTACCCGTTACGACAAGAGGGCCTACGTCTTCCACGGGACGGTCACGGTCGCGGCGGTCCGGCTCTGGCTCCGTCCGTGACCGCCACGTCCTCGCCTACTGGTCTTCCGGGACCAGGGCGCCAAGCTCGACTTCCTCGAAAACGCGGGACCACCAGGATTCCTCGTCCTCGAAAACCCGCGGATCGCACTGCCGGGCCCGTTCGATCACGCGTTCGACGTAGTCCTCGTAGTCGTCGTCCGCGTCGCTCCTTCCGGAGTCGATGAACGCCTCCCATACCTCCAGGACGTTCTGCAGGCCAGCAACCGAAGAGTTGACCAGCCCATACTGCTGGTCCCCATCGCTGTCATATCCGCGGACCATCCAGACTTCGCCGCTGTCGATCAGCAGCCAGTACGTGTTGACGCCGTCCTCGAACGCGCCGAGGAACACCGCCCGACCCGGGCGAAGGTCGCGGACCTCCAGCTCCCGACCCGAGTCCCGCACGAACATGCGGTTGCAGTCGGCCGGAAGGCCTTGCTCGCCCAGCCTGGACAGCGCCTCGCGGCCCACACCCAGGTGCGCGAGAGAACTCGCGTCATACGACAGCCACTGCCCGCTCGACAACCGGCACTCCCTACTCGATCCGTCCCGCTGATCCTCTCAGACCTCGTGGACGACCCATCGGACAGTACCTGGACCCGCTGCCTCGGCGAGCAGGCTATGGCCTCCCTGATGAGCTGGCGCCTCCTACGAAAGCTCCGCTGCAGCACCAACCGCATCACCGCGACGGTCCAGGCCGTCCTCGTCCTTCATCATCCCTCGGCATGAGGTTGGAAAGGCTCACTGTCTCGGTCTCCATGGGGATGCTTTTCCTCGGAGGCACGCCTCGACATGCACATGCGTACAGGGGCACGATCGGCTTCGGCCGAGTCATACGCACGAAGGCACCCTCCATTCCGTCACACCATAACTGGCAACGCTTCCAGACCTCGGACCAGTCGGGTCCGTCGCCAGTCCAGCTGTTCCTCCGGTACGGCAAGGGTGATTCCAGGAAATCGAGTCAGCACCGCTCGCAGGGCGATCTCCAACTCGGCCTTGGCCAGGGGAGCGCCCAAACAGCGGTGGATGCCGTGGCCGAAAGCGAGGTGGGTAGCCGCGCCCCGGTTCAGGGCGAGCCGGTCCGGCTCCGGGAACTGCTTCGGGTCTCGATTGGCTGCGCCGAGAACGATCTGTACCGGGACGCCGGCCGGGAGATCTGTGCCGCCGAGTGTGAGGGCTTCCGTGGTGAACCGGAAGGTGGCCGTACTCACTGCGGAGTCGAAGCGCAGCAGCTCGTCCAGTGCGGCAGGGATCTTCTCAGGCTTTGCCCGAAGGCGATCCAGCTCGGTCGGGTGCTGGAACAGCGCCAGGAAAGAGTTGCCCAGGGCGTTGGTGGTGGTCTCGTGTCCGGCCACGAGGAGCAGCACGGCCAGGGACACCAGTTCCTCCTCGCTCAGGCGGTCGTCTCCGTCGCGGGCAGAGATGAGCCGGTCGAGGAGAGAGCGGGCCGGGTGCCGGCGCTTGGCGGCGATGAGCCCCGTCATGTAGTCGGCCATCGAGTGGGAGGCCGCGTCGATGATGTGGGGCTCTCCTTCAGAGAAGAGCTGCGCGGACCAGCACTGCACATCGAGCCGGTCGGCCTGCGGAACTCCGAGTAGCTCGCAGATCACGATGACCGGCAGCGGCACCGCCAGGTCGGCCAGGAAGTCGAACCGCTCGCCGGTAGGCCACCGGTCCAACAGCCCTTCGGTGATCCGGGAGATGAACGGGCGTAGCTCCCCGACGGCCCCGGTGGTGAATGCCTTGGTCACCAGCTTGCGCAGCCGGGTGTGCTGGGGTGGGTCGCAGGCCAGCATGGTGTGGGCGACCGCAGGATGCAGACGGCGTCGTGACCCCTTGTCAGCGAAGAACTCAGCCGTGTTCTTCGAGAGCCGAGCGTCGCTGAGGGCCTCTCGGGCTTCCGCGTAGCCCGTGACCAGGTAGCTGGAACGTCCGCTGGAGCCGGCTGGCACGGACTGTACCGGGCCGGTGGATCGCAGGGCTGCATAGGCCGGATAAGGATCTCGGAGGCGACGGGGGGTCTGCGTCGGGTCGGTCATGACCTCAGGCTCCAACGCATTCCGGTCGGTCGTCGATGACGACACGCCCGACACGGTCGGCGTAGGCGTCCGCCACGAGGAGGGGCCACTCCGTGTCCGCACGCAGGTCCCTACGAGAGGCGGCTTCCGTTGACGGCGCGGCGACCTCGTCGGCGAGCCGCCCTGCCTTCAGGCCTACGAGCGCCGCCTCCACAGCGTCCGGCGCTGGGCAGGAATGACGCCTCGAACCGATCTGTGCGGACGCGGTACCAAAGTTCATCCCAACCCTGCTCAGTGGCCTTGTCCCCGGTGTTGGCCATCCGGGGAGTATGTCGATCCGGCTCAACATGCTCAACCGGGTTCTCCGGGGGTGACGGCCTGGCGCCGTCTGCGGGACTGGACCCAGGCAGGAGTGTGGCCCCGCCTACTGCCCTGCTGACCGAGATGCGTCGCGCCGACCTGCTGGAACCGGACGACTGCTCTGTAGACGGATCGCACGTCCGGGCCCTCAAGGGGGGGACCATGTCGGCCCCTCTCCGGTCGACCGCGCCCGTCCCGGTTCCGAGCACCACTTGATCGTCGACCGCCATGGAACCCCGCTTGCCGTCACGCTCACCGGCGGGAACCGCCACGACGTCACCCAACTCCTGCCCTTGTTGGATGCGATCCCCCCGATCCGCGGACGGCGGAGACGTCCCCGCAGCAAGCCGCGGCGTGTGTACACCGATAGGGGCTACGACTTCGACAAGTACCGCCGCCTGCTCTGGAAACGCGGCATCAAGCCGATCATCGCTCGCCGCGGTGTCGCACACGGCTCCGGTCTCGGCAAGGTGCGCTGGGTGGTCGAGCGTGTCTTCACCTGGCTGCACCAGTTCAAGCGACTCCGAATCCGCTACGAACGCCGCGCCGACCTCCATCAGGGCCTGCTCGAACTCGCCTGCAGCATCATCTGCCTCCGACGCCTCCGTAGATCATTCTGAAACGATCAGTTAGTGCATCAGCTCCAGGTGGGGGTGCTCGGGCGAAACCGGACAGACGTAGAGCTGCTGGTCGTAGCCGCTGCCGATCTGGACCGCGGTGGGCTGTCCGGGATCGTGGTGAGCGGCCTCAGTGACGGGCGTATCCGGCGCCTCGTATGCCATCCAGCTGCTGTCGTCGTTGTCCTCGAACGTGGCGATGGTCAGCAGGGCGTCCATCTCGTGACCGCAGGCGGCACAGAGCCGGGGGCTGGGGTCGGTGGCGCCCCAGCGGGGCCAACCGCCGACCTTCCAGCCGGGGGCGCCGGCCAGTTCGTTGTCGTAGTACTGCGGCAGATAGGACGCGCGATCCACGTCGTCGATGTCTTCCGGCCCCAACTCGTCGGTGCGGTACAGGGTCTCCTCCACGTACGACGTGTAGGGGCGGCCCGCATGCGTGCCGGCGGTCTGCCACACGTTCCAGTCCTTGAGCCGGGACTGGAGTTCTTGGCTCAGCTCCAGGTGATCGGGGTAGTCGGTGACCTGCTCCGGGCTGAGCAGACACGGCTCGGGCAGATAGCCGACGAACTGCATCGCCGGTGGCTCTGGGGGCGTGGTGAGCATGTCGGTGACGGTCGACGCCTCGCGCCAGAACAGCGCGGTCCTGGGCATGATGGGGTGATCGAAGGGGCACCACAGAACCTGGAGCAGGTCTGCTCCCTCGGGTGTGGGCAGATCGGGCACGTCCCGCGCGTACAACTGCGCGACCGGCAGCATGGCGATGGGTCCCTCGTACGGGGCGACCGCCAGCCGGGCCGGGCCGTTGCGAGGGGGACGGATGCGCCTGAGGGCCTGCGCCTCGTCCTCGGTCAGGCTCCTGACGCGCTGGATGGCAAGCAGCCGCCGTTCCAGCCGCACGGCCGCCGGAGCCAGGGCCGGGTTGATGCCGTCCACCACATGCGGCCCGTCACAGTGCGGCCACGGCTCATCGGCGGGCCACAGCAGTGGTCCGCCGATGGAACTGTCCTGAGGCGACGGAACTCCGGGGCGGGGATGCAGGCGCGTGGCCGTACGCGCCAGCGGGGCCAGCTGAGGGAAGACCGCGGTCACGTCGAACGGCCGCGGGGGCGTCGTCGGGTTGCTCTTCATGAACAGGATCTTGCCAAGCGCCTCTGACAACGGTCTGCGTGAACCAGCGCTGGCCGTCTGCGGCGGAAGTCGGCTGCCGCGACGTCCACCGCGGGGCCGGCGTGCCGTGGTCCAGCCTCGTCGCCCGGTTCGGATGCGGTCGTCAGCCTTGTCCGTGCGCCGGAGCGGCGACGAGTCGGCGGAGCCACGTGAGGGCCGGGTCGTCGGAGAGGCTGCCGTGCCAGAGCAGGCTGACGGTGTACGCGGGCATCGGGAGGGGCGGCTCGGTGGCGGTGAGGCCGAGCAGGTCGGCGTAGACCGTGGCCGCGTGGGTGGGGAGGGTCGCCAGGACGGGCAGGGTGGCGAGTTGGATGGCAGCGCCGGCGAAGTGGGTGGTGGAGGCGACCACGCGGCGGGCGAGGCCGCGTGCCTCCAGGAGGTCGTCGACGATGCCGCGCCGGCCGTCGTAGGAGATCAGCAGGTGGGGGTGGGCGAGGTAGTCGTCGAGGCCGAGCGGGGTCCTGAGCCGCAGGAGGCGGGGGTTGAACAGGCAGGTGTAGCCGGACGGGAACAGCTCCTGGCTCCGGTGGTCGGGGCCGTACGCGGGGGCGGCGGCCACCCCGAGGTCGATCTCGCCCCGGTCGATCATGTCGGCGACCGTGTTGCGGCTGGCCTGCCGTACGGCGAGCCGGATGCCCGGCAGGCCGGCCGTGGCGTTCAACAGGCGGGGCAGCAGGGCCGCCTCCAGGTCGTCCGACATGCCCAGGGTGAAGGTGCGGTGGGCGGTCGCGGGGTCGAAGCGGTCCCCATCCGTCACGGCGCCGTGGATCAGGCCGAGGGCGGGCTCGACGCGTCGGGCCAGCGCGATGGCGCGGGGCGTGGGCTCGACACCGGTGCGGGTCCGGGTGAACAGCTCGTCGTGGAAGAGCCCTCGCAGGCGGCCGAGGGCGGCGCTGGTGGCGCCCTGGCTCAGGTGCAGCGCGGCAGCGGCGCGCGTGACGCTGCGTTCGCGCATCAGCGCGGCGAAGACGACCAGGAGATTGAGGTCCGCCTTCCGGAATTCGGTCTCATAGATGTCGATCATGGCAAAGATCAGTTTGCCGGATAAGCGGTGGGCTTCCTAGCGTCGAAGCATGACCTCGACCGCCGCAGAGCCCCGCCGCACCGTCACCGTCGCCGTCGTCCAGGCGGCCTCCCCCTTGTTCGACACGCCGGCCGCCGTCCGCCGGGCCGAGGAACTCGTCCGCGAGGCCGCCGCACAGGGCGCCGGGGTCGTCGTACTGCCCGAGGCCTTCATCGGCGGCTACCCCAAGGGGCTGGACTTCGACATCACCGTCGGCAGTCGTACCCCGGCCGGCCGCGAGCTCTTCCGCCGCTACCACGCCGCCGCGATCGCGATCCCCGGCCCGGAGACCACGACCATCGCCGCCGTCACCCGGGAGCTGGGCGTCCACGCGGTCATCGGCGCGGTCGAACGCCACGGCGGCACCCTCTACTGCGTCGCCCTCTTCTTCGGCCCGGACGGCTACCTGGGCCTGCACCGCAAGCTCATGCCCACCGCCGCCGAGCGCTACCTGTGGGGACAGGGCGACGGCTCCACGCTCCCCGTCGTCGACACCGGCACCGCCCGCCTCGGCGCGGCGATCTGCTGGGAGAACTACATGCCGCTGCTGCGCACCGCGATGTACGCCAAGGGCGTCGACCTGTGGTGCGCGCCGACCGTCGACGACCGCGACGCCTGGCAGGCGACCATGCGCCACATCGCCCTGGAGGGACGCTGCTTCGTCCTCAGCGCCTGCCAGTACCTGCGCCGCGACGCCCTGCCCGCCGACCTCCACCCGGTCCAGGGCGACGAGCCCGACACCGTCCTGATCGGCGGCGGATCCGTCATCGTCTCCCCGCTGGGCGAGGTCCTCGCCGGACCGCTGCGCGACGGCGAGGGGATCCTGACCGCCGAACTCGATCTCGACGACCTCGTCCGCGCCCGCTTCGACCTCGACACCACGGGCCACTACGCCCGCCCCGACGTCTTCACCCTCCACGTCGACGAGACCGCCCGTCACCCCGTCACTCACCACGGCGGCACGGGCGGCACGGCCGGCACGACCAGCGCATGAGGGTGCCCCGGCAGGCCGCTCGCGGTCCGCCGGGGCACCGCCCCACCTCGCCCGCTCAGCGCAGGTCGAACCTGTCCAGGTTCATCACCTTGTCCCACGCCCGCACGAAGTCGCGGACGAACTTCTCCTCCGCGTCCCCGGCGGCGTAGACCTCGGCGAACGCGCGCAGCTGGGAGTGCGAGCCGAAGACGAGGTCGGCGGCGGTGGCCGTCCACTTCCGCTCGCCCGTCGCCCGGTCGCGGCCCTCGAAGACGTTCTCGTCCGTCTCCGACACCTTCCACTCCGTGCCCATGTCGAGCAGGTTCACGAAGAAGTCCGTGGTCAGCGTCTCGGGCCGATCCGTGAAGACGCCGTGCGGGGAACCCTTGAACCCGGCGTTCAGCGCCCGCATGCCGCCGACCAGGACCGTCATCTCCGGCGGGGTCAGCGTCAGCAGGTTCGCGCGGTCGAGCAACAGGGTCTCCGGCGACAGCTTCTCGCCGGCCCGCAGGTAGTTGCGGAAGCCGTCCGCCCGCGGTTCGAGCACCGCGAACGTCTCGACGTCCGTCTGCTCCTGAGAGGCGTCCGTACGGCCCGGCGTGAACGGGACCCTGACCGTGTGGCCGGCGTTCCGAGCGGCCCGCTCGACCGCCGCGCAGCCGCCCAGGACGATCAGGTCGGCGAGCGAGATCTTCCGGCCGTCGCCGCCCGCGCCGTCGCCGCCCGCGCCGTTGAAGTCCCGCTGGATCTCCTCCAGGCGCCGTACCGTCTCCGTCACCGCGGGCAGGGCGTTGACCTCCCAGTCCCGCTGCGGCGCGAGCCGGATCCGCGCCCCGTTGGCACCGCCGCGCTTGTCCGTGCCGCGGAAGGAGGCCGCCGCCGCCCAGGCCGTGGTGACCAGGTCCGCGATGCTCGGGCCGGATTCGAGGATCCGCTCCTTGAGCGCCGCGATGTCCTCGTCCGTGACCAGCTCGTGGTCGACCTCGGGCACCGGGTCCTGCCACAGCTGCGGCTCGGGCACCCAGGGGCCGAGGTAACGGGACACCGGGCCCATGTCGCGGTGCAGCAGCTTGTACCAGGCGCGGGCGAACGCGTCGGCGAGCTGATCCGGGTTCTCGTGGAAGCGGCGGCAGATGGGCGCGTAGGCCGGGTCCTCGCGCAGCGCGAGATCCGTCGTCAGCATCATCGGCGCGTGCCGCTTCGACGGGTCGTGCGCGTCCGGCACGGTGCCCTGCGCCGCCGGATCGGTGGGCTTCCACTGCTGCGCCCCGGCGGGGCTCGTGGTCAGCTCCCACTCGTACCGGAACAGGTTGTCCAGATAGCCGTTGTCCCACTTCGTCGGCTCGTTGGTCCAGGCGCCCTCGAGCCCGCTGGTGAGGGCGTCGGCGCCGCTGCCACTGCCGTACCTGTTGCGCCAGCCGAGCCCCTGCTCCTCCAGGGGAGCGGCCTCCGGCTCAGGGCCGATGTACGAGGGGTCGACGGCGCCGTGACACTTGCCGAAGGTGTGGCCGCCGACGATGAGCGCGACGGTCTCCTCGTCGTTCATGGCCATCCGGGCGAAGGTCTCCCGGATGTCACGGGCGGCGGCCAGCGGGTCCGGATTGCCGTTCGGGCCCTCCGGGTTCACATAGATGAGCCCCATCTGCACGGCGCCGAACGGCGTGGCAAGCTCCCGGTCACCGCTGTAGCGCTCGTCGCCGAGCCAGGTGTCCTCCGGGCCCCAGAAGACCTCCTCGGGCTCCCAGATGTCCTCGCGCCCGAAGCCGAAGCCGAACGTGCGGAACCCCATGGACTCCATGGCGCAGTTGCCCGCGAACACCAGCAGGTCGGCCCACGAGACCTTCCGGCCGTACTTCTGCTTCACCGGCCAGAGCAGCCGCCGCGCCTTGTCCAGGCTGGCGTTGTCCGGCCAGCTGTTCAGCGGCGCGAAGCGCTGGGCGCCGCTGCCGCCGCCACCCCGGCCGTCCGCGATGCGGTACGTGCCCGCGGCGTGCCAGCTCATCCGGATGAACAGCGGTCCGTAATGCCCGTAGTCGGCGGGCCACCAGTCCTGCGACTTCGTCATCAGCTCCATGACGTCGCGCTTCAGCGCGTCCACGTCGAGGGTGGCGAACTCCGCCGCGTAGTCGAAGTCCTCGTCCATCGGGTCGAACCGTGGCGTGTGCTGGCCGAGGACCTGGAGGTCCAGCTGTTGGGGCCACCAGTCCCGGTTCGTCCGGGGGCGGGTCGACGCGGGGGTGGGGGAGGGGATTGCGGGGTTCTCGCTCTCGCTGCCGGACACGTCCGCCCCTTCTTCCTTGCTAGGTGATTTCCCGGGTTTCGCCCGTATCGTCCCGCACGGTGGAGCCGCACGGTGCGAAGAACACGCACGCCAGGGAAGATAGGGGCGTCACCCGTCCCCGAGTCGATGAGGAGCGTCACGGATGCCCACGTCCGCGGCCGGCTCCGGACGCCCGACGATCGCCGACGTCGCCCGTGCCGCCGGAGTCTCCCGCACCACCGTGTCGCACGCCCTCAACGGCCTCGGCAAGGTCGACCCCCGGACCCGGGAACGCGTCAAGCGCGTCGCCGGCGAGCTCGGCTACCGGCCCAATCTGCGCGCCCAGCGCCTGCGGCGCGGCGAGGCCAGGGCCATCGCGCTCGCCTCGTCCATGCCCGTCGCGGTGGCCGCCGGACCGTCCCGGCTCGGCTTCTACATGGAGATCGCCGCGGCCGCCGCCGAGAGCGCGCTGCTGCACGGCTACGCCCTCGTGCTCGTGCCCCCCGTCCAGTCCGGTTCGGGCCTGCACTCCGTGGACGTCGACGGCGCCATCGTGGTCGAACCGGACGTGCACGACGTGGCCGCGGCCCAGCTGAGGGAGCGCGGTCTTCCGTACGTGGCGCTCGGCAGGCCCGTCGCGCCCGACGAGGCCGCGCCGTACGTCGATCTGCGCGGCGAGCTCGTCGCCGAGCTCCTGCTCGCCCACCTCGCCGAACAGGGCGCCCGCCGCCCCGCCCTGATCGTCGGATCCGGCGAGCGGCACGCGGCCGTCGACGCGCGGACCGCGTACGCGCGGGCCTGCGCGGCGTACGGCTGGCAGCCGATCGTGGCGACGGCTCCCGAGTCGGGCGGCGAGGAGGCCGGCCACGCCGCCTGCGCGGACCTGCTGGCCAGGCATCCGGAGACGGACGCCGTGTGCGCCCTGGTGGACGCCTTCGCCGTCGGGGCGGTCCGCGCGGTCAAGGACAGCGGGCGCGCCGTGCCGGACGACGTCATGGTCGTCACCCGGTACGACGGACTGCGCGCCCGTACCTGCGAGCCGCCGCTCACGGCCGTCGACCTCCAGCTGGACCGGGCGGCGTCCGGCGCGGTGGAACTGCTCCTGGCCCGGCTGCGCGGCGACGTGACCACCGAGGTGGTGGCCACGCCGACCGCCCCCCGGGTGATCCCGCGCGCCTCGTCAGCGCGGGCGGCCGCGCGCTGACGCCCGACCGCTGATGGCGGTGCACTGATCCCGGACGCGATCCCGGTCCCCGCCGATCTCGTACGCCGCCCCCTCCGTTGAGGCCGTACGCGATGCGGCCGTGCGCGATCCCCCCCCCGGGACAGGTGGAACGGCGCCCCTGTCTCCGGTCCGCCGGCCTGCCTCGCCCGGGCGGGCAGCTGTCGGCGGACCACGCTCCGCCGGTCACCGTCCGATGATCAGCACGAGTCCGGAGACCAGCGCGAATCCGAGCACGAACACACGCATCCGGGACGCGTCGACGCGGTGCCTCACCAGCCGGCTCGACCACGCGCCCAGCGCGATGGCGGGCAGCAGCGCCAACGCCCAGCCCAGCTCCGCCGGATGCCCCTTCCCGGCAGCGAAGAGCAGAGCCAGTGAGGCGAGTTCGCCGATCAGGAAGCAGACGGCGACGGTGGAACGCAGCTCGGCCGGCGACCGGTGCTGGTAGACCAGTGCGAGCGGAGGACCGCCCACGCCGGTGGCGGTCTCCGTCAGCCCCGTCACCGCGCCCGCGCCCAGGTACGCGAGCCGGCCGGGCGCGAAAGCGGGCGCGGTGAGGCTCACGGCCACGGCCAGGACGGTGGCGATTCCCACGAAGAGCCCCAGGCTGCGCTCCGGGATCAGCCAGAGCAGGGCGAGCCCCCCGGGGGTGGCGGCGAGCCGCGCGGCGGTGATCCAGCCCGCGCCGCACAGGTCGAGCGAGGCCCGCTCGCGCCAGGCGACGTACAGATTGAGCGGGATCATCGCCGCCAGGACGAACCCGGGGAGCAGGCCGGGGGCCAGGAGCCCCGCCACGGGCGCGACGATCAGGGCGAAGCCGAGTCCGCTGCTGCCTTGGACGAACGCGGCGACGGCCACGGTGAGGGCGAGGACGGCCAGGGTCTCGACGCTCACCGTACGGTGCTCCCTTCGCGCGCGGTCATGGAGGTGCGGTGTGCGCGGGTGATGGGCGCGCGGGCCACGGTGGCCCGGGCCAGCTCCGCTGCCCGGCGGACCAGCGCGGGACCGTCCCAGGTGGTGGGAAGGCCCTGCCACAGGCGCAGCCGGCCGCCCACGAACACGGCGGTGATCTGGTCCCGGTTGCCGCGCCGCACCAGTTCCCAGGGCATGTCCCAGGAGAGGGCCAGTTCGGGGTTGGTGACGTCGACCAGGAGGAAGTCCGCGGCCATGCCCTCGGCGACGGCACCGGTCAGGCCGCCCAGTCCCACGGCGTCCGCGCCGCCGCGGGTCGCGTGCTCCAGCCACGTCCAGCCGGCGCCGCACGACGAGTCGCCGCTGGCGAGACCGTACGCGATCCGCTGGGCGAACTCGGCCGCCTCGGCGAGCCGGAACCCGTCACCGCGGGTGCCGTCGGTGCCCAGCCCGAAGCGGATGCCGCGCTCGGCCATCGTGAGGGCGGGAGCGACGGCGTTGCCCTTCCACGCGCTGGCCACGGGGTTGTAGCTGACGGCGCTGCCGGTGTCGGCGAGCAGGGTCAGCTCTCGCGGGGTGAGGAGGGTGGCATGGGCGGCGAGGAAGTGCGGGCCCAACGCCCCTATCCGGTGGAGGTGTTCGAGTGGGCGGAGGCCGTGCCGCAGCAGGGACCGCTCGACTCCGGCGAGGTGTTCGTTGACGTGGATCTGGAGGGTGGCGCCCGCCTTCGCGGCGAGCCGGGCGACCTGCCGCAGGGTGGCGGAGCTCGCCGCCTCGGGGACGGAGACGGCGAGGGACGGATGGACGAGCGGATCACCGGCGTAGCGCGCGAGGTGCGTGTCCGCACGGGAGAGGACCCCGGCGTCGGCCTCGCGAACGTCTCCTGCGTCACCGCCCACCACGGAGCCGGTGCCGTCCGTGTCGTTGCAGATCAGGCCGAGGACGCATCGGATGCCCGCGTCCCGCGCGGCCGAGGCGACCACGTCGACGTCCACGGCGGCCCGGGTGCCCGCGTCGGCGACGGTCGTGAATCCGCCGCGCAACGCCTCCAGGGCCGCCAACTTGGCCGCCGTGTAAGCGGATTCCGCGTCCAGTGCCCCTTCCAGCGGCACCCAGACCCTCCGGTAGATCTCCGACGGCTCCCCGAAGGCGAGGGCGGACCCGAAGCTCTGGGTGAGGTGGTGGTGGGCGTCGACGAACCCGGGCATGAGCAGGTGCCCGGGCAGCCGTACGCCGTCCAGGTGTGGATGGGTGCGGCGGAGCTCCTCGGCGGGGCCGACGGCGCGGAAGGAGCCGTCGGCGACGACCACCGCGTACCCGTCGGCCGGCCCCTTCGGCAGCAGGACGGCGTCCGGCAGCAGCAGCGAGGGGCCCGGCGTTTCGAGGAGTCGGCGGGCGGAGTCGTTCATCGGGCGTCCTCCGTGCGGCGGGTGGTCAGGCGGGCCGCGACGCCCGGCCTGATGTGGTGGAACAGGACGTTGAGTACGGCCGCGACGAACGCGCCGACCGCGACGCCGCTTTCGAGCAGGATCCGCAGGTTCGGCGGAAAGCCCCCGTACACGCCGGGAACGAGGATCGGCAACAGCCCGAGCGCGAGCGCGACGGCGCAGATGAAGGTGTTGCTGTGCCGGTCCAGGTCCGAGCGGCCGAGCATCTGGACCCCGAGCACGGTGATGACGGCGAAGACGACCATGGCGGTGCCGCCGATCACCGCCGAGGGGATCACGCTGATCGCGCGGGTGACGGGGGCGAGGAAACCGATGACGATGAGGACCCCGCCGGCCGCGGCGGTGACGTACCGGCTGCGTACCCCCGTGACCCGGACGATGCCGATGTTCTCGCCGCTGGTCACCATCAGGGGCAGGCCGAGGAATCCGCCGGCGAGGGAGGTGAGCGCGTCGCCGCGGATGGTCTTCGGGACGGCGGTGTGCCGGTCGATCTCCTTGCCGACGGCCTCCGCGTTGACGACGGTCTGGCCGGTGGCCTCCGCCATCGAGGCGAGGCTGTAGATCATCAGGGGCAGGGCCGCGAGGAGGTTGAACTGGGGTGAGCCGAACGGCATCAGCTGCGGCAGGCTCACCAGTCCGCCCTGGGAGGCGGAACCGAGGTCCAGCCGGCCCAGCACTCCGGCGAGCGCGGTGCCGGCGAGCAGCCCGAGCATGACGGCGAGCTGGCGCAGGACGCCGGTGAAGAGCAGGTAGAAGACGACGGTGCAGCCGATCGTGGCCAACCCGAGCAGCAGATGGGTGGGGTCGGCGAAGCCGGGGCCGCCGGGGCGGCCGGTGACGAGTACCGCGCCGACCTTCACCAGGTTGACGCCGACGATGACGATCATCGTGCCGATGACGAGGGCCGGGAAGTAGGCCAGCAGCCGGGAGAAGAGCGGCAGGACGACGAAGGAGAAGGCCGCGGTGAGGATCACGGCGCCGGTGGCCGTGCGCAGGCCGTGCTGGTCGGCGATGGCGAGGAAGAGGATGAGCGGCGCACCGCCCGGCAGCATCACGAACGGCAGCCGGGGCCCGAACTTCCACGGGCCGAGGGACTGGATCAGCGATCCGATGCCGGAGAGGACGAACGCGGCGGAGAGCAGATCGACGGTCAGGCGGCTGTCGAGGTGGAGGGCGGCGCTCATCAGGAAGATCGCCGAGATCGGGGTGGCCGCCATGACGAGGACGTGCTGGATCCCGAAGAGGAGGACGCGGCCCAGGGGCCGGGACTCGTCGACGGGGTGGAATGGCGCCGGGGCCGCGACGCCCGCGGATTCGGCGTCGGTTTCGGGGATGGTGGCGGGGGAGGTGGAGCCGGAAGGGGCAGGGCGGGGACGGGACACGTTCGAGCTCCGATCGGCGTTCGAGACGTTCGGGTCAGCCATGATCCGGCCCTGGACGGGGAGCCAAATCGATTTGGCCGCATCGATTTGGCCGTCAGTATGGGAGCGGGCGCACAGCCCGTCAAGATGTCGCGGGCGAACATGAGGCGATCGCCGACAGGTTGAGGCACCGTCAGCATGCGACAACGAATTCCGCAGCGAGCGCCGTACGCGGCCAACGATTCGCAAGTTACCGAAGCGTTCTGCTTCCGAAATCGCGAACTCCGCCTTGCGCTCGACCCCGCACGTCCGCCAAGATCTGACTCCGGTCCGGGCCGTTCGCTTCCCCGAACCGCTCACGCCTCCCTGTCCGGACGCCTGGCAGCGCATCGGTGACCCCGTGCCTCCGGCCGGGGCACCGCCTGATCCGCGCGGTCCCCCCCGGGTCCCTCCGAGGCTCCCGTCCCTTCACCACCGGCGACGGCTCAAGCCGCCGACCGCACCGGCCTCCGCAACGGCCGCCCCCCTGGCAGCCGCACCGGCCTCCGGAAAGGCCGCCCCCAGGCAGCCGCACGGGCCCCTGGCCACACCGGCCGCATCGGCGTCGGGTCCGCGCTCATTCACCTACCCTCAAGGCAAGGCAGAGATGGCACCACTGTCCTCGCGTCGGCGAGCCCTCACCACCGTGCACCCGGTGGACGAGGTCCTCCCGCTCCCCACCCTCGCGCTCTACGGATTCCAGCACGTCCTGGCCTTCTACGCCGGCGCGGTCCTCGTGCCGGTGATCCTGGGGAGCAGCCTCGGCCTCACCCGCCAGGAACTCGTGTACCTCATCAACGCCGACCTGGTCACGGCCGGCATCGCCACCGTCATCCAGGCCTGGGGCTTCTGGCGGATCGGAGCCCGTCTGCCCCTGGTCCAGGGCGCGACCTTCACCGCCGTCTCACCCATGATCGCCATCGGCCAGGGCGCGGGCGGCGGCACCGCCGGACTCCTCGTGGTCTACGGCGCCGTCATCACCGGCGGCGTCGCCGCCTTCCTCTTCGCCCCCTTCGCCGGCCGGCTCACCCGCTACTTCCCGCCGATCGTCACCGGCACCCTCCTCACGGTCATCGGCATCGTCCTCATCCCGGTAGCACTCCAGGACGTCGGCGGCGGGCCGGCGCTGCGCGGAACCGCCGGCTACGGCGATCCCGTCCACCTCGCGTACGCCGGCGGCACCCTCCTGTTCATCCTGGTCGTGGTGAGGTTCGGCAGCCCGTTCCTGCGCAGCATCGCCGTACTGCTCGGCCTCGTGGGCGGCACCGCGGTCGCCTGGCTGCTCGGCGACGCCGAGTTCACCGCCGTCGACCAGGCCGACTGGCTGGGCGTCAGCACGCCCTTCCACTACGGCCTGCCGCACTTCTCCGTGCTGCCCATGCTGGCCATGGTCGTCGTCATGCTGATCACCGTCGTGGAGACGACCGGTGACGTGTACGCCATGGGCGAGATCACCGGACGGGAGGTCGACGGCGACACGGTGAGCCGCGCGCTGCGCGCCGACGGCCTCGCCACCGTGCTCGGCGGCGTGTTCAACTCCTTCCCGTACGTGGCGTTCGCCGAGAACATCGGCCTGGTCCGCATGTCGCGCGTCACCAGCCGCTTCGTCGTCGTCGCGGCCGGCCTCTTCATGACCGTCCTCGGCCTGCTTCCCAAGGTCGGCGCCGTGGTGGCCTCCGTACCGCACCCGGTGCTCGGTGCGGCGGCCGTCGCGATGTTCGGCATGGTCGCCACCGTCGGCATCCAGATCCTCGCCAAGGTCGACCTGAGGGAGGAACGCAACGCCGTCATCCTCGCCGTCAGCCTCGGCGCCGCGATGCTGCCCACCGCCGTACCGCCCTTCTTCGAGCGCATGCCCACCGAGGTACGCGCCGTCCTCGGCAGCGGCATCACCCTCGGCACCCTGACGGCCGTCCTGCTGAACCTCTTCTTCCACGTCCTGGAGAGGCGCCGGCGGGAAGGCATCGACTGGGACGAACTCGCTGCGTACGACGACGGTACGGGCCCGCAGACCGCCACGGCCCGCTGAACCGTCCCCGCTCCGGAGCCACCGCTCCGAGAACGCGCCACCGAGGTGATCCGCACGTGTCCCAGCCCCCTTTCTCCCCGGCCCAGGCCCGCGCCGCCCGCCAGCGCATCGGCCTGGCCCCCGAGCAAGTCACGGTCGCGATGGGCCAGTTGGGGGTGGTCCGGACGGTCACGGCGCTCCTGTGCTGGGAGGCGGGGACGCTGGCCCCGACCGAAGTCGAACTCTTCGCACTCGCCGACGCCCTGTGGTGCCCCGTCCCCGTACTGATGGACCTCCAGCCGAGATCCCTGCGCGAGCACCGCCTGGCCCGCCAGTTCACCGCCGAGCGCCTGGCCCGGCGCATCGGCATGGACCCTCCCGCGTACACCCGCGCCGAGAACGACCACCACTGGCAGGGGACCGACCGCCAGACGCTCCTGCTGGCGGAGGCCCTGGGCCTCGAACCGGACCGGCTGCTCCGCGTCATCAGCCAGGCCGGTGAACTCGACGAACTGCTCCGCCAGGCCGTCGAGGGCCGCTGGAAGCAGTACACCGCCCCCCTCGCCCGCCTCGCCGGCGTGCCCGAACGCACGGCGGCCAAGGCCCTGCGCACCCTGCACCAGGAGTACGCGGGCTTCCACGAGCGCTACATGGGTCACCTCGTCGCCCGCAGCGACCACGCCCGCCTGAAGGAGATCGCCGCCGACCGAGCCGCCTGGCTGCACGCCCTGGCGGACCGCTTCCTCCACCTCGTCTCCTGAGCCCGGACGGGGAAGGGCGGACAGCGAACGCACACGAAGACGAGGGCGCGCCTCACCGCACCGGGCGACCGCCGTACGGAGGGGGAGCGCAGCGTGCGACGCGAGAGGGGGGCCCTCACCACACCCGGTCCACTGACCACTGGCCCCTGGCCATCGGTCACTGACCAGTCCAAACGCTCCCAACGGGATGTCCGGGACGCGTCCCGGACGCGTCCGGGGCTTCCGCCCGCCGCCCGCCGGCCGACAGGATCTCGGCGTTCCAGCCGGGAGATCACGACCGGTGCCCCGGCTGCGACGAAGACCATCGACCTCCCTCCAAAGATCTGAGGAGCTATGCGCACACGCAACCTTCTTGCAGGGCTCATGCTGGGATCCGCGCTCGCCGTCGGCGGTTTCGCGATGCCCGCGCAGGCCGCGAGCCTCCCCGCCACGCAGTCCCTGCCGCCCGAGTGCGACCCCTGGGACACCGACAACTACACCTACGGTGCCTCGTGCAACACGAGCCGCGCCTACTACGCCAAGGTGAAGTGCGCGAACGGGTCCTCCACGAAGTACGCGCGCGGCGCGACCACCAGCCGCGGCAACTGGTCCTACGCGTACTGCTCCGCCTTCGGTCCCGGCTGGGTCAAGGTCGGCGGCACCGGAGGAATCGTCTGGCAGTGACCCCGAGCGAGACGTCCCCGGGCGGCCACGGCACACGGCCGCCCGGGGACGGCGCCCCGCCTCGACGGTCACGCCACGCGCCGCCGCCCCCGAGCCGAGGCGCCGGCGGGGGAGCGGTTTCCGTATTACCGCTGGTCAGAGCAGGTCGTGTATGATTCGGAACGTCCCGCGCGATTAGCTCAGCGGGAGAGCGCTTCCCTGACACGGAAGAGGTCACTGGTTCAATCCCAGTATCGCGCACCATAAGGAGAAGCCCCCGGCCGCAGATCGCGGACGGGGGCTTCTTCGTGCGTAGGCGCGGCCCGGGGGCGAAAGCGCGCCGGCGGGCGGTTTTTTCCAAGACGTGATCGGGCTCGCGCTGCGAGCGTTCGGTGGTGAGCGGGCGTCGTGTTCACCGTGGTGTGCCGACGTCCGGAACTTCGAGAGATCGCGGGAGTGGACGTCGTGATGAAGTCTCTGATCCGGTGCGTGACCGTAGCCGCGGCGGCGACCGCCATGGCGAGCATGGCGGTGGGTACCGCCTCCGCCCAGGTGGGTGCGCCGTACGTGGGTGACGGCTACAGCAACAACGTTCATGCCGTCTGGTGTGTCCAGCACCTGGTGAACGACTATCGGCGGGCTGCCGGCAAGCCCGCGATATCCGAGGACAACCTCTGGGGTACGCAGACCCGGAACGCCGTCATCGATTTCCAGGCCAACACCGACAACACCGGTCCCGCGGACGGGGTCGTCGGCCCGCTGACCGGCCGTGGACTGCTGAACTACGACGCGACCGACATCTACGCGGGCCACGGCTACTGCTTCGGCTATCTGCCGACCCCGCCCGGATTCTGACAGCCGCCTGCTCACCCTTCCCTTCGCTTTCTCGTGCGCATCGCACCATCACCAAAGGAATCCGCATCCAGATGACGACCGCATTCCGCAAGGGCGCCGCAACCCTCGCCTCCGCCCTCCTGCTGTCCGCCGTGGTGTCGCAGACGGCCGAGGCCAGCCCCTCCGCCGCCAACATCCGTTACGGCAACAGCGGTTACAGCGTGAGGTGCATCCAGCAGGGCCTGAACGCCTGGAACGCCGTCGCCAAGGCGCACACGCCCCGGCCCGCCCTGGTGGTGGACGGCGTCTTCGGCAACGCGACCCTCGCGATGGTCAAGGACTACCAGTCGTGGACGGGCATCGACGCCGACGGTGTCGTCGGCCGCGTCACCGGTGACCAGCTGTACGGCAACTGGGTCGCTCCCATCGACAGCGGCTGCTACGGGTACGTGCCCACCTCCTGGTAACGGCCTCCATCCGCCTCTCCGAAAGGGAAGTCCGATGCGCATTTCACCCATGTTCAAGCGGATGGGCGTCGTGGCCGTCGCGACGGCCGCCCTCGGCGCCGGCTTCACCGGCTCGGCGTCCGCGGCCGCCTACGACGGGCAGGACCCGGTCAGCTCCGGCTGCTCCGCGAGTGCCATCACCGCCGCCTCCACCGCGCTGTACGCCAACGGCGCTCGCGTGGGCACCGTGGATCTGCGCTACAGCACGTCCTGCCGCACCACCTGGGTCCGCGTCTACTCCGACGGCCCCAACCTCGGCGGATACGTCAACCGCAACCAGGACGGCACCACCCAGTGGTGCGGTACCCCGTCCATCGCCTCCAACGGCCAGTACTACTGCTACAGCCCCATGCTCAACGACGCCGGGTACACCTCGTACGCCGCCGGCCGCGCGAGCGACAGCTCCGGCTCCTCCAGCTCGGGCACCCGTACGACCTCCTCGTACTGAGGGGCGGCCAGCCCGCCGACAGAGTCGGCGGGACGATGAGCACCTGACGGAGGCGCTACGGATCCGTGACCGCCGGCCGCCTGGCAGGGATGCCAGGGCGGCCGGCGGTCACGGCACTTCACGGGCAGGCTGCCAGGCGACGGCGGACTGCTCGGCCTACCGCAGCCCTGCCCGGTCCGGGGCCTGGTAGTGGTGGGCCACGTTGTCCTGCGCGGGCCGTGCGTGCCCCGCCGGGCCGGCGGCGAAGGCCCGGAGCACGTTCTCCGTCACGGTCCGGGTGAAGGCCCCCGCCTTCCCGTCGAGCCCGTGGTTCCCCTTCCCGCCGTCCCGGGCTTCGAGGGCCTCCACCCACCGCATCGTGCCCGTCGCGAACAGCCCGGCCCCCGAGGGCAGCGAGGCGTACACCGTGTCCGCGAAGCTCGCCCGACCCTTGCTCACCACGGGGGAGTGGGCCAGGATCTCCGCCGGCCGCGGGGTCGGGTACCGCAGGTCGAGCCGGTCGTACTCCACGCCGACCAGGTGCGCGAACGCATCCCCGGCCGCCGCGCCGGTGCCCGCCAGGAGCCAGTGGTCCGGGCGGGTCACCACGTACGGCGCGTCGACCGGATACCCGTCGTACAGCACCCCCAGCAGCGCGCTCTCCGGCTCCGGCGCGGGACCGTGGCGGAACTCGCGCGTCGGCGGCAGTCCCTTCCGGAACCCCGGGTCTCGGGCGTAGTCCGTCTTGTAACAGACCATCACCCGTCGCGCTCCGACGGCGGAGGACTCGAAGCGGACCCGCCGGTAGCAGCAGTTGGCCCCGAAGACGGCGAGGTTCGTGCCGCGGTCGCGGGCCGCGGCCACGTGCCGGCGCTGCTCGGGGCTCCAGTACTCGTCGTGCCCCGGGGAGAGCACCGCTCGTGCCCCGCGCAGCAGTTCCGGCTCGCGCGCCAGGTCCGGCCCCGTGGCGTACGCCAGCGGCAGCCCGAGCCGCTCGGCCAGCCGCAGCAAGGGCTCCTCAAAGCGCGGGAACTGCCCGGCGCCGTGCGCGCTGCGATAGGGCCGGTCGAAACTGACGGCGAGCGAGCGCGAGGCGTACCGGCTGTCGGGCCCGCCGTACAGGTCCGCGTCCCCCCAACGGTTGTACGCCTGCCAGGTGCCGACGGCGTTGACGAACACCGACCGGCCCGCTGTGGACGTCGAGCGCACGGTCAGGGGGACGTACCGCTGGGCCGGCTTTCGCGCGCCCACCGCGTCGAGCCGCAGCAGGTAGCAGCCTTCCGGCCAGCCCACGGTGCTCAGCCGCGTGGTCTGCTCCCAGTCCGCGTGCGCCATCCGGGTCTCCGGGCTCATCCGGGCCCGCTGCTGAAGGCGTCCGGGCAGTTCGCCCGAACGCCACACCAGGCGGGCCCCGGCACCCCCGTACCAGCCGACACGGAAAGCCGTCACGGTGAAGCGGGGCGCGGTCGTGGACACCCGCAGCCCGACCGTCCCGCCCGGCGGCACGGAACACTGGTCGGCGAAGCCCTCGAGGGCGCGGGCCGTGCCGGGGGTGGTGATCCGCCAGCCGGTCGCACCGGGCAGGCGGTTCTCCGCGCGCACGTCCAGGCCGGGCCCCGTGTCCAGGGGCGCGGAGCCCGCGGCAGCGGATGCCGTGCCGCCGGAGCCCGCGGTCGCAGCCCCGCCGAGGACCAGGGCGGCCGCCGCTCCCAGGACCTGCCGCCGCCCGGGCCCTGCCGCGGGCCCCCGTGCGGCCGAGTGCCCGCCCTTGGCCGGATACGCGCCACCAGCTCCGTCCACGGCACCTCCTCCGTTCGCAGGCGGCCACCGTAAGCCGCTTCGACGGCATGACGGAGGACCCCGCGCCCCGGTGTGCCACGGACGGGCGCGTCGCGGAGCTGATCGAGGAACCCGTCGGACGGGCGCGGGGGCGCGGTCCTGTCTCCTGATTCGAGGCGCCCGTCGGGGGCATACGAGGATCCCGGACGAAGGGGAGGATCTGACATGACCACAGCCGGTTCGTCATGGGCCGCCGCGAGGCGAGCTGCCCGGGGGGACGTCGTACGCACGGGTGCCCGGGTGGGCTTCGCGGCGCGCGGTGTGCTCTACCTGCTCGTCGGAGTCCTGGCCGTACGCATCGGCCTGACGGGCACGAACGAGCAGGCCGACCGAGGCGGGGCCCTGACCGAGGTCGCCGCGACGCCTTTCGGGGCCGGCCTGCTGTGGGCGCTGGGCGTCGGACTCGCCGGCATGGCGGTGTGGCGCCTCTCCGAGGCACTGTTCGGCTCGGCGGGCCCCAAGGGCGACGGCGCGGGCAAGCGCGCACTGTCCGGCGCACGGTTCGTGTTCTACGGAGTCTCCTCGTTCCTCGTCCTGGCCTTCGCGGCCGGGGACCGGGGCAGCGGGGCCGGCAACACCGACCGGCAGAGCCAGGACATCACCGGACGCCTCCTCGCTCTGCCCGGCGGTCAGTGGTGGGTGGGCGCCGTGGCCGCGGGTTTCCTCGGCGCGGGCTTGTGGATAGCGGGCCGGGCGGCACTTCGCACCTACCGCAAGCACCTCACCTGGGACCGGATGTCGAAGCACCAGCGGCGGTTCATGGACGTGACGGGTATCGGAGGAGGCGTGGGACGCGGGCTCGTCTTCGGCGCGGTCGGCTACTTCGGCCTGAGGGCGGCCGTCACCTTCGACCCGAAGGAGTCCAAGGGCATGGACGACGCCATCCGCTCCTTCGCCCAGACGCCCGCGGGGCCGTGGCTCCTGGTTGCCGTGGCCCTGGGCCTCGTCCTCTTCGGCGTGTTCTCCTTCGGCCAGGCCAAGTGGCGCGACGTCTGACTCGCCTCTCGCGATGTAGCGCGCAGCCGGTCTGACCACGGCGGGGCACTTCCACGCGGCGGTGGTGAGGACTGCCCCCGACGCTCCCGAACAGGCCTTTCGGCACGCCACGCATCATGACTCCCTGACTGGGCATCGACGCTTCTCGTCGCTCTGCGGCTTCGCCGAACAGGCGCATTGCAGGCTGACGTTGGGGCGGCGCCGAGTGAGAGGCCCGCCTCCCCACCCGAGCAGATGACGGTTCAGGGCATCAGGGGGAGGTTCCACGTCGCGGAGCTGCACCCGCCCCGCCGCCGCCGGCAGGGCCGCAGACGGCTGGACCCCCCGGCACGGGGGAGGCCGAGGGGTCCAGGAGCGGCACCGCCGGACGGGGTCGGTGACGTGTCTTCAGAGTAGCCAACGGTGGCTGCGCGCACTCGCTCTGTAGCCAAGTCCGTCAGATCGGTGGTCGGTAGGCCAAAGGCGCTGGGGGTGCTGGACCCGTCCACGCTCGGGACACGAGACCAAAGACTGGGGCGTACCCGTCCCTTCGGGTGTTCCACCCCAAACCGCACAGATCCTGCTCACCGTGTGCAGCACGGCAGGGAGGACGTCTTACGCCCGATTCCCTGTCATGCCGTCGTCGCAGTCGCAGCAGGGCCGGGCAGCGGCCGGGTCCGCGTTCCCCAGCGGGCAAGGGAGGGGCCGGCAGCACCCAGCGCCGCGAAGAACACCGCCAGCAGCAGCCAGCCCGGCACGCCGAGGCCGAGTACCACCGTGGTGAGGATCGCGGGAGCAAGGGCCTGGCCCGCGCTGAAGCCGAGACCGAGGACACCTTGGTATTGCCCCTGGGCGTGGTCGGGCGCAAGGCCGAAGCCCAGGGCAAAGCACGCCGAGGATTCCCAGACCTCTCCCAGGCTGTGGACGAAGATCGCTGCCAGGACCAGTCCCGCCGCGGCCCACACAGGGGCGTACGCGGCCAGCGCCATCATCGGGCAGCTGACGAGGAAGAGCATTCCCGCCGTGCGAAACGCCCTGCCGCCGTCGTGCGGGGTCTCGATGCGCGAGCCGATCCTGGTCTGCATCAGCACGCAGAAGGCGGAGTTGACGCCGAACAGCGCGGCCACCGTCCAGCGCGGTGCTTCGGTGTGCTCGGAGATCCAGATCGGCAGGAGCAGGGAGACCACCGGGTACTGCAGTCCCATGGCCCCGTAGAGAACGGTGAACGTCAGGAACGGGCGGTCCCTGAACGCGAGCCAGCGACGCTGCTGCGGCGGTGCCGGCAGCACCGGGTAGCGAGGTAGCAGGAGCAACAGCAGGGCATACAGGGCGAAGCTCGCCGAGTTGCCGAGGATCAGCGTGACATAGGCACCGCGGGTGTCCGCGGCCAGCGCCAGCCCGGCGCCCACCGTTCCCAGGACGACGCCCAGGTTGACGAAGGTGCGCAGCTTCGCTCGGAACCTGGCCGGGCGATCACCCCCGACCCGAACGACCAGGGCACCCCAGGCCGCCCCGCCGACCGCCGCGGCGATCTGGTCGAGCGTCGCGAGGATCGTCAGCGCGGTCCAGCTTTCGACGAGGACGAGAGCGGCCATCGACACCGCCTGGACCACCAGGGCGAGCATCATGATCGGACGTGCGCCACGCCGGTCGGCGAGATGCCCGCCGGGTATCCCCGCGCACAGGCCGATCACGCCGGCGATGGTGAGCGCCGCACCGACCTGCACGGCCGGCAGACCCACGACCAAGGTGAAATAGAGTGCCGACGCCGCGTTGAACAGACCGTTGCCGACCCGGTTGACGAAACTGGCGACGACCAGCACGCGCTCCGGCCTGCTGTCGCCCGCCATGCGGCCTATCCGGCCCGCCAGGTCGCCTTTGATCATGGAGCGCAGGCTAGCAGTGGCCGCAGAACCCGCCGCAGTCGTACCGAGACCGCTTTGTGGCGCGCTGCTCGTCGTCCAGGTCGCGGGGTTTGCGGGACTCTCCGTTGAGGCGGGGACAGGGGGTTTCCCTCGTGGCTGGTGGTGCGGGATGGTCGCGTGGCTGGGCGGGAACGTGCGGTCGGCTGCGCCCCGTCGGATGTTTGTCGGTGATCTGTCGGAGGCCGGTTGCAGGGTGAGGACCGGTCGCTCCGCCGGGGGCCACCGCGCACCTCCTGGGAGTTCCCGCCACGTCTCAGATCCCCTCCGCCGCCGACCGCGTGTACCTGGTCACCGGGGGCAACGCGGGTATCGGGTATTTCACCGCCGAGCAGCTGGCCGGTACCGGCGCCACGGTGGTGCTGGGCAGTCGGAGCGCCGAGCGGGCCCAGGCGGCCGTGGATGCGATCCGCGCGCGGGTGCCGGGCGCGCGGGTGCGTACGGTCGGTCTGGACCTTGCCGACCTCGGCTCGTTGCGGAGTACGGCGGATTCGCTGGGGGTGCGGCGCCTCGATGCGGTGGTCCACAACGCCGGCGTCCTCCTCGAAGGACCACAGCGAAGGGAGACAGGGGACGGCAACGAGGTGCACTTCGCGACGAACCACCTCGGGCACTTCGCGCTCACCCACTGGCTGCTGCCGCTGTTGGAGGCCGCCCCGGCAGCACGCGTCGTCACCGTGGGCAGCTTCGCCGCCAAATCCGAGCGGCTTGATCTGAACGATCTGCAGTCGCGGGCCGACTATCGCGCGAAGCGAACCTACGGTCGTTCGAAGCTGGCGCAGATGTACTTCGGCCTGGAACTCGACCGCCGCCTGCGGGCGGCGGGCAGCAAGGTGTCGAGTGTGGTGGTGCATCCCGGTGGTGCCTTGGACTCTCTTACCCCGTCGCGGCCGCCGGTTCATGTACGGACGCGCTGGGCTTCCCTGCGCGGGTCGGCTGCCGCGCTTGTTCTCCAGGGCAAGCACGCAGGTGCCTGGCCCGCGGTCCGGGCGGTGCTCGACCCCCTGGTCGTCGGGGGCGAGCTGTGGGGGCCGCGTGTCTTCGGACTGCGGGGCCGGCCGCACCGTGAGCGGCTGTGGGCCCAGCTGGAGGACGCCGAAACGGCACGCCGGCTGTGGGAGGCGAGCGCGGAGCTGACCGGCGTGGCGCCTGCCCCTGCGGTCTGAAACAGTCAAGTCGAGTTGCCGACCCGAGCGCTCAGCCGCCGTTCGAAGCGCTCAACCACGCCACGACCGCCCGGAGGGGATTCCAAGCTCACCACCGTGATCTCAACAGGGCTCGCCCGCGTTCCCCCGGATGGGGCGCAGCACGGTGGTGGTCACATGCGCTGCCCCGATTCACCGGGCCGCCGGTCCTCGCCAGCGCCCTGCGATGCCCTGCGCTGACGGGAGGTCACCAGTCGAGCAACGAATCCGCGACAGCGACGTAGGACGGAGCGAGCCGTGTCTCCCCGTCGTCGATGTCCCAGAGCGCGTTCTGCAGCAGACGTCCCAGGGTCCAGCCGGTCGCGCGTGCGCGGTCCAGGCGGAGGACATCGGTGAGCAGGTCGAAGCGGCGCCGGACGATGCGCTGGGTGTCGCCCTTCGCCACGACATCGTCCCATCTGCTGTCCAGGGCGGGCCACAGGTCGAACCCCGGGTCACCGGCGAGCGGCTCGGGATCGATGGCGATCCACGGCTCCCGCTGTGCGGCGAGAACGTTGTCGTAGTGCAGATCCCAGTGCAGCAGGCGGTCTCCGGGTTCACCGGCCAGCTCGGCTACCACCGACGTCCAGCTGCGCAGGAGCTGACGGTCGGCCAGGTCGGCCGGCTTTGTGATCGCCTGCGGGGCCTGATCGAGCATGTCGCCGGCGATGTCGCCAAGGCCGCGTAGTCCCTCCGGCGCGGGGACTGCGACCAACCGCGCGTGGAGCTCGGCAAGCGTGCTCATCGCCTGGTCCGGCGCGAGCCAGTGCGGTACTTCCACGCGAGGGCCTCAAGCGTCCGACGTGGTCGGCCCATCGCCGACCCCGACCGGATCGGCCGGCGGCAGCGGCTCGATCCGGTCCCCCATGCCATCAGTGACCACTAACCGGACAGACACATCCGATCGACTGACCAAGCGAGCCAAGAGGCACGCTCTAGGCGCTGCTGGCGTCATGACGGTGCCGGAACCCGCCAGGATCATTGGGGCCGCCGCCTTGG
The DNA here is from genome assembly GCF_044386705.1 of Streptomyces sp. NPDC020422. Lineage (NCBI taxonomy): Bacteria > Bacillati > Actinomycetota > Actinomycetes > Kitasatosporales > Streptomycetaceae > Streptomyces > Streptomyces sp. NPDC020422. The sequence goes on from NZ_JBIRVJ010000014.1 coordinate 162,000, forward strand.
ACCGCTGGCTGCGAGGCCCGTAGCCGGGTCATCGGTTGCCGCCCGGTCCCGGCTACCTGGCACGCGCTGGGGAGAGGGGTGAGCACCCAGTCGTACCCGCCTTGCACGTCGTCAGTGACGCCGACCGGATCCCGCTGCGTGAACGAAGGGCCTCACCGCAGCCGCCGTGCACGCAACACCAGGTCGTCCGCGTGATGCGCGCCGGCGCCGCCTTCGGGTACCACGCGCGGTCGCTGCTCGTTCACCTCGACCTTCCAGTCGTCGGTAAGCAGGGCGGCGACCATCGAGGGCCAGACATAGTCAGCCGGGTCGAAGCCGCTGTCGTGCGTGGGCTGCGTGTCCATCCCCGCGTGGTGCACGAGCAGCAGCACGCCGCCGGGCGCGACCGCCGCCAGCAGTGCTCGCTCGGCTTCGGCGTCGGGCGTGCGCAGCAGCGCCGGGTACTGCGCGGAGACCAGGTCGAAGGAGGCCGGCGGGAGCGCCGCTTCCGTCAGCTCGGCGTGTACCCAGCGAACGGTGACGCCTGCGTCCCGTGCGTGCCCGGCCGCCCGCTCCAGCGCCACGCCCGAGACCTCGAGGGCGGTCACGTCCCAGCCCCCGCGCGCGAGCCAGACGGCGTCCGCGCCCTCGCCGCAGCCGACGTCGAGCACCCTCCCGGGCGGGAGCCCGGCGACCTCGGCCACGAGCGCACCGTTCGGCTGGCCGCTCCACAGCTGTTGCCGGTCGGCGTAGCGGTTGTCCCACTCCGCCCGCACCGCGGGGTCTCCGATGTATCCGTTGCCGGGCAGGGAAGCGTCAGACGCGGGCGGCCCCGCCGTGATGTTGTCGGTCATGGGCACAACGTCGTCCACCGGGACCCGGTCGCGCCACTTTTGTTGCCGATCCGGCAAAGCGGCGTCCAAGGGTGCGGGGAACACCCGGGAGGAGGGTGACCTCGTCGGCCGCGAGCCGTGACCGTATCGGGCCCGGTGCGCCGACCCCGCCGCCGCGGCAACCTGATCCGTTCCGGCTGGCGCAAGCGCAGCCGGGGCAAAGGCGGCAGCGGCCGCCGGATGGAGGCCTGCCCCGTCGGCCAGCCCCAGGTGGACGAGAAGTTCCATGGCCCCCTTTTCCGGTGTTTCAGGAACCGTAGGTGACGGACACCAGTGCCGGTCCGGTGGCGGGGCCGGAAGTTCCGCCCGCGGGGACGAGGTTCGACCCGCCACCACCGCCGCCGGGCCCGGCGGTGCCATTGGCGTAGATCACGAAGCAGCCGCCTCCTCCGCCGCCGCCGTGCCAGCCTCCGCCACCTCCGCCTCCCCCGAATCCGCCACCACCGGTGCCGCCGCTACCAGGCGTGCCGTTGGTACCGGCCCCGAAGCCCTCGGGGCAGGCGGCTCCTGCCTTGCCGCCGAGGGTCTGGGTTCCGCCACCGCCCGCGCCGCCCCCCTGCGGTCGCCGGCCCCCGGGCTTGCCGGTGTCGCCCGCGTCGCCGCCCGTGGCCTCGCGGACGGGATATCCGGTGAAGCTGGAGCCGCCTCCACCGCCCCCGCCGCCGGCGGCGACGATGAGACGGGGGTCAGTGCCGGGAACGCCGGTCAGGGCACAGCCTTTATGCGCCGAGCTGCAGGTGCGGATGTCGCTGGCACCGCCGCCGTTGCCGCCGGGGCGCTGACCGGTGACGCCTCCGCCGCCCGTGTCGACGTTGACGTAGTAGGTGGTGCCGGGCACCACGGTGAGGGTGGCGGTGACGGTGGCGCCTGTCCCTCCCGCTCCGCCCTCGACGGCTGAGCGTCCCGATTCGCCGGTGGCGATGACGGTCAGCCGGGTGACGCCGGCCGGGACGACGAACCGCTGGTTGGCGCCGGCGGTGAAGGTCTTGGTGACGGGCGCCGCTGCGACGGGGGCGGGCACCGCCAGAACCGCAGGCAACGCCGCGGCGGCGAGCAGGAGCGCGCCCCGCCGGGCCGCGGCGCCGAGTGCGTGGGGAACGCTGCGAGTCAAAGTCACGATGGGGACTCCTGGACAGGGCCGCGGCACCCGCTCCCGGGACGCCGCGGACGTAGGTCGATGGTCCGGCCCCTGCGCGGCACCTCCCGCCGCGGCCAGTCAGGGCCGCAGCGATCAGCCGTCACGCTCTCTTCCAGTCTCCCCGCGCCCCGAGCCGCCCGCCTCCCGGCGTCCCGGTCCCTCCGGTCCGTCCCGGATCCGGCCAGAAGGGAGCAAGGACGCTTCGGGCACGCTCATGGACGACCACCGGTCCCCAACCTGCGGTGATCACGTCATCGGAGCGGCCCCCATGAGTAAAGCCACCGGCTCCTGTCACCCGGAGACTGCTGTGGCGGTGAGGAGCAGGGACAGAGCGCCGCAGGCATCGAAGACACCGCACCATTCGGACCACTGCCGGGGCACCACCCGGGCCCTGACGTAGTGGAGGGCGTCCCAGACGGCGTGGCCGAGCCAGCCGGCTGCGAGGACGAGCAGGGCGAGGGCGCCGTTCAGGAGGACGGCCGTCAGGGCTACAGCGGCGAAGCCGGCGAGGCCGGCGAGCTGCCCGGCGAGGACGCCCGGGCGGCGCAGTTCACCTCGGAAGGCGCCGAAGAGGAGGTAGAACAGCGGCATCGCAGCGAGGACTCCGGCGAGGAACTCGGGCGACGGCCGGCCGTCGAGGAAGGTTGCGGCGGCCAGGGCCAGGGCGATCACCGTGGGCCAGCGGCGCGCGATGGTGTGCATCCGGGTGCCTCCCGTGTGCGGACGTAGGGCGAGTAGACGTAGGGCGAGTAGGGGGCGCGAGGAATCACTGTCCGTGGCGTCCGGGCCGGCGGGAAGCGCCGCCCGGCGGCCGTGTCCGTTTCCTTGGGGTACCCGTCCTTCCGGCATAGGGTCGGCACATGGCGGAGAGGCTCATGGTGGTCGTCGGCTACGAGGCGGCGGAGTTGCTGGACATCGCGTGCGTGACCACGACCCTGGCCATGGCCAATGGGATCGGTGCGCCCGCGGTCCCGTACCGGGTGCTCCTCGCCGGCCCGGGCGGCGGTCCCCTCGTCTGCGGTTCCGGGCTCGTCCTGGGCAGTGAGCGGTCGCTTGAGCGGCTCAGCGGCCCCCTCGACACGCTCATCGTCTCCGGCGGTACGGGGTTCGAGCGCGCGGCGTCGGATACCCGGCTTGTCGGGCACGTGCGCCGGCTGGCGCGGGAGAGCCGGCGGGTGGCGTCGGTGTGCACGGGTGCGGGGGTACTGGCAGCCGCCGGGCTCCTGGACGGCCGGCGTGCCACCACCCATTGGCGCTACGCCCGTCTGCTCGCCGAGCGGCACCCGAAGGTGGCGGTGGACCCGGACCCGATCTATGTCCGTGACGGTCACGTCTACACGGCGGCCGGCGTGACCAGCGCCCTGGACCTCACTCTGGCGTTCATCGAGGAGGACCACGGCCCCGAACTGGCCCGCCAAGTTGCCCGGGACCTCGTGGTGTACCTGCAACGGCCCGGCAACCAGGCGCAGATGAGCCTGTTCACCGCGACCCCGCCGGCCCCCGACGACGCGGTCCGAGCGCTCGTCGAGCACATCGCGGCGCACCCGGACGACGACCTCAGCACGGCGGCGCTGGCCGCGCGGGCCGGGGTGACGCCCCGCCACCTCACCCGTCTCTTCACACAGCAGCTGGGCCAGGCACCGGGCCGATACGTCCGCCACGCCCGCACCGAGGCCGCTGCGCACATGCTCGCCTCGACGACCCTGCCGATGGCGGGCGTGGCGGCGCGCTGCGGCTTCGGCAGCGCCGAGGCGCTGCGGCAGGCCTTCACACAGCGGTACGGGATAGCCCCGTCCCGCTACCGGGCGGCGATGCGACCGGCCTGAACCGGTCTGAACGCCCCGGCAGCCAGGGCTGAACCGGCCTGAACGCCCCGACAACCCGGGCTGAACGGGCGTGAACGACTGGTGAGGCCGGCCTGAACCGGTCAGAAGGGCCGGACAGCCCGGGCAGAACCGGCCTGAGCGACCGGACAGCCCTGCCCGGACAGCCCTGACCGGACAGCCCTGCCCGAACAGCTCTGAACGGCCGGCCAGACCGGCAAGGGCATGTCCGGACAGCTCCGCAACGGGATCCTCAGCAGTCTGTCAGGCGACCCTCACCGACCCTGGGTGCGTTCGCCGCCTGCTGGAGTCGCTGCGCGGCATCGGGGCAAGGCCCACGCCGCCGAGCCGCTGGACGAGCGCGAAATCCCCGCCAACTGCCGCGTCCACGGCCTCGGCCCCGACAACGGGAACGTCCGCTCAAAACTCTTCGCGCTGGGGCGGCCTGACCAGCCCAGCCCGCGCTGCCGCGGGGCCGGCATCACCGACAGGTGACCCGACCTGCTGCCATCAGCACGGGCGGCCGCGGTGCGAGGCCCGGCCGATCAGGCCTCAGGCGAGGTACCCGTCCCGCAGAACCCTGCGCGCCACTGTCCTCGCCGCCTCCTGCAACTCGGCGTCCACGGTGGCGGAACGCGACGCGTCGAGGACGACGACGGCCGGACGGTGCCCGCCCCGCGTGATGTGGCGGCGGCGCAGGTGCGTGGGCGGGTGGGTGGCGTCGACGCTGTGACCGCGCAGTTCGGCGACCCGGCGCAGGCGCTCGTACTCCCGCTCCGGAACGGCCGCGACCTGGGTGGCGATACGGCCCCACAGGCCCTCGGCCGGGTCGTCACGGCGGGCCGTCGTGCCGATCCGGGTCCGGGCGGTGACGGTCTCGCGCTGGAGCACGGTCCTGGCGCTGCCCGTGACGAGGAGCCGGTCCATCAGGCCGGCCGCCGCGTCCACGCCGGCGGTGCGGGCGGCGGAGGTGTCGGCGAGGTACTCGGACCGTTGCGAGGCGCGCAGGGTCGCCTGGTCGAGCAGCAGGAGCATGCCGTGGACGGCGAGCCGGGGGAGGGCCGTGAGGATGTTGCCGAGCTGGTCCATGATCGTCTCGCCGTGGTTCGGGGCGAGCATGTACTGCCAGGTGCCGAGGGACCGCAACGCGCTGCCGACCAGCACGCCGTGGCGGGTGTCGCCGTGGGCGTAGTGGCCGAGCTCGTGGCCCAGCAGGGCGACCCGCTCCTGCCGGTCCAGGACGGCCCACAGGCTGAGGCCGAGCCGGAGGGCGCGGTGCTGCCGGATTCCGTACGTGCGGACGGAGGCGTTCGCACCGGCGTCCAGCAGCACGACGTCGACGCCCCGAGTCCCGACCGCGCCGGCGACCTCGTCGAGCAGGGCGAACAGCTCGGGGGCGCCGGACCGTTCGAGCATCGGAGCGCCGTGCCGGATCTTGGCGAGGCTCCCGAACCGGGGCCGTAGGGTGACGGCGAGCGCGAGGAGCAGGGCACCCAACGCGGGCTGGAAACCGGCTCCCCACCCCGCGATCAGCAGCCAGAGCCCCCACACGACCAGCGCCACGGTGATCCCGTGGACGAACAGGGCGAGGACGGTCGCGAGTACGCCGGCGGCTCCCGCCGGTCCGGACCGCGCGGTCGGGGCCCCGGCCGGCTCGCGCCCGAGGTCGGTGAAGAGCTGCTCGCCGTACCGGTGCGCCAGTGTCCGACGCAACTGGTCGACCCGGCTGCCGCCGGACCTGCCCCCGCCGCCGCCCGGGTCGGTGTTCCAGCCGCAGGCGGCGCACCAGACGACGAACCGGCCGTCGACGGGTATCCGCTCCCCGCACGCGGGACAGTCCTGTTCCGTGGCCTGGCCCGGCTCCGCGGCCCGAGCCCCGCCCTGCCCGTCTCCGCCGACTGCTTCGACCGTCTCTGTCATCCCCACCCCTGAGTACGTGCGTGTCGCAGGCCGCACCCTACGACCTCGCGGGACCGCGTCGCACCCCGGATTGCACCGAGCCCGGTAGGGACCTCCTGAGGGGCTTGGTTCGTACGGGTCCACCGGACTCGCCGTGAGGCGGGAAGGCGAGGCTCCAGGCATCGCTGCGGCCCGTGTCCTGAGGCGCGACATTCCGGGTGCGGAACTTCCCGGTGGCCTTTCCGCAGGCGCCCTGTGCGGTCCCCGGTCGCTTGCTGGTCGGCGGGGCAGCCGGTGGAATCGGCCCTCACGTCCCACGTGATCGCTCCCTGAGCGCCGCCAGGGACGGTAACGGGGTGAGGATTCGGTGCCAGGTGCCGATCCGCAGCCACCCGGGGAACAGGTCGTAGACCCGACCCCACGGCCCGTAATCGACGGGCATGTCCCGCCACGGAACCCCGGTCCGGACCGGGAACCGTATGCCATCGATCAGCTGCCGCCGAGGGCATACGGGCGGCCGTCCCGCACTTGTGCCCTTCGGCAACCACTCGAGGAGCGCCGCAGCTGCCGGGACGACCCCGACGACTTCATGGACGGGAGATTACGGAGGGTAGGCCACAGCAGGTGTCGCCGAGCGCAGACCGTGCCAGAGCCTCATGATGGGGCTACCGCCCGCCCGGGAAGCCTTCGCACGTTGTCACCGGGCGGGCTCCCCACGGCAGCGCCCGCTGGTGCCGTGCGCATTGGGGTCGGAGGAAGAGCGGCACGACCTGCCGCATCGTGAGGTTCGTGCGCCAGTACGCCAGGACCAGCAGGGCCCGGTCCTCCAGCGGAAGGCTCCACGGCCGGCCCCCGCGGACCGCGTCGGCACCCTCGTGCCGCAGCACCGTCACCACCTTCCCGAAGGCGCGGAGGCTGGGCCGGCTGGCGGGGCTATCCAGGACGGGGCGGACGCAGAGATCCCACCAGCCACCCCGCGATCATTCCAGTTGTCGACGCCCTTCGTTCTGGTTGATCCTGTCCTCTTCGCAAACGAGGAGGCCACGTGGGCTTGATCCTGTTTCCCGGGGACGGAGACAACAGCAGTCCGGACGTCACATGGTCCTGCACCCGCTTCAACGACTTCCGGGAACGGCTGGCACGGGCCGAGGGGTTCAGCCTCCCGGAGATGCGGGGCTTTGGGGGTGACCGGCCGTGGAGTGCCATCTCCACCACCCTGGAGCCACTCCTCGATCACCCTGATGTCGGTGGTGACGCCCTCACTGCTCCTGACTGCGCTGCGATGCTGCCCCGCCTGCGAGCGATCGCCGGCGAATGGCAGGAGGAGCCCACGGAACCACTGCTTCAGCAGCTCATCCAGGACGCTGAGCAGCTGGCAGTCGTCCTGCGCTTCTGCGTAGACAAAAACGTCGAACTCATCTTCGGCTGACATTGAGGAGTGCCCGGACAGCCGACACCGCACTCCGGCCGCAGTTACGGGACGGTCCTTGATTCCGATGGCTCGCCGTAGACGGCCTTGTGTGACCCCGCGTGGCAGCTTCGCTGCATTACGCAGAACCTGCTGTCCAGGCGGACGTGTCCGAGTCTTCGAGGGCGAGACGCGATGAGAACCGTCGTCGCCCGAGACGGCAGAAATCCGATTCACTCGCCGACTGCGCCTGACGGCGCGAATCCGTATCGGCGGCCTGTCGCGGCCGGAGATGCATGATGTGCCGGTCCGCGGGCAGGCGGTGGGTTGAGCAGGTGGGACTGCTCATCGGGCCCGCGGTCTTTTCCCCTGCCGCGGGGCCCGAGCGGGCGGACCGGCCCGCGCACTGCTGTTGCCGGGCCGGTCTCCTGCCCTGACTTCGACCAGTTGCGTCTTGGCCGCGGCGCCGCCGACCTCCGGGCCTTCGTCGAGGAGCCGCGCGCCTCGGCACCGAGCTCGAACCCCTTACCGGCCCCCCATGGGTCTACGGCCCTCTCCGGGCCCGGCGCCGCTGTCTTCGCGCTGTTCGCTGGCACGGCGGACTCCGGGCGCGAGTGCACCCGGGAGAAGTCCTTGGAGGGCCGGGCGTCTGCCCGCGAGTGCGGCCGGGAGTCTGCGCCACCTCAGCGTCGTGGGCACCGTCAAGTGAACCCCCCTCGTCCTATGACCCACATCACATGCGGTTCCTGTCAGGAATCGAGGTGCTGCTCCGCTCAAGTCACCGACAGGGAGCAAGCGAACTGACAGGAGCATCACATGAAGCACCGCATCGTCGTCCTCGGCGCCGGTTATGCCGGGGCCTACGTGGCCGGGAACCTGGCGCGCCGGCTGTCCCCGGCGGACACCGAGATCACCGTGGTCAACGCCGAGCCGGACTTCGTCCAGCGGTTGCGGCTGCATCAGCTCGCGGCCGGCCAGGAGATCGCGGCCCCACGGCTCGCCGACGTCTTCGCGGGCACGGGGATACGGCTGCGCGTGGCCCGTGTCACGGCAGTCGACCCCGAGCGCCAGGTCGTCGCCGTGGCTGATGCCGACGGAGGCGGCGAGCTCGGCTACGACACGCTTCTCTACGCGCTCGGCAGTCACGGCTCCGACCACGGCGTCCCCGGCGTGACCGAGCACGCCTTCGACGTCGCCGACCGGCCCTCCGCGCTGCGTCTGCGCGAGCGTCTCGACAGTCTGAGCAGGCAGGGCGAAGGCGGGCGTGTCCTGGTCGTCGGCGACGGGCTGACCGGCATCGAGACCGCCACGGAGATCGCCGAGTCCCGGCCGGGCCTGTCGGTGACGCTGGTCGCCCGCGGCGAGCTGGGCGCCCGGCTCTCGGGCGGGGCCCGCAGCCACCTGCGCCAGGTCTGCGATCGGATGAGCATTACCGTCCGGGAGCACAGCCGTGTTGCAGCCGTCGAGGCGACGCGGGTGCTGTGCGCCGACGGCACCGTCCTGGGATCCGACGCGACGGTGTGGACGGCCGGGTTCGCCGTCAGCCCGATCGCCGCCGCGAGCGGTCTTGAGGTCACCGAGGACGGTCGGATCGTCGTCGACCGCACCATGCGCTCGGTCTCGCACCCGAACGTCTACGCCGTCGGCGACAGCGCAGAAGCGGTCGGCGACAACGGTCGGCCGCTGCCGATGTCCTGCGCTTCGGCCGGTTACACCGGTCGGCAGGCCGTGGCCGCGATCGTGGGTCGCCTGACCGGCCGCGAGATGGCGACCACCAAGCTGGAGTACGTGGGCAACCACATCAGCCTCGGGCGGCGGGACGGGATCCTGCAGATGGTCGACGACCAAGCGCGGTCAAAGCCGCAGCACTTGGGTGGCCGGAAGGCCGCGAGGATCAAGGCGGGCATCGTCATGATGTCGCTGTGGGCCACCTCGCACCCGACCTTCGGCCTGCCCAAGCGCAAGCACCGACTGGCCGCCGCACCGGATGTGTCCGCCGAGAAGGCGGCCGCCTAGCCGCCGCGGGAGGCACCGCCACTGATCGCTTCGACACCGGCCGGTTCGAGGCCAGTCGGTAGGCCCGCGGTGCACCGCCGCGCCCCACCGGCTTGCTCCACTTCGTCTCGGTACAGGTCGTGCTGGGCATCGCACACCTGCCCTCGCCCCATTCCTCCCGGGCGTGAGGGTCTTCGATCTCAGCGCCCTGACACTGGGCCGTATGCCGGCCGCCCACCTGCGAGGCCGGGCCGGCATCCGGGCGTGACCGCTCCCGCCCCGGGGTGTGCAACCGACCTGGGTCCCCGTCACCACCCGAAGAAGCTCCCTGTCCGAGGAGGACGCATGGATACGTCAGCCCGCGGCGCAGCCGACACACTGCCGTCGCCCTGGCCGGCGGTGGCCAGGACGGTCGTCCTGCTCACAGCGCTCGTCAGCGTGCTGCTCACCGCCTTCACCTGGCCGGCGGTGCGGTCGCACGTGCATGACGTACCGATCGCCGTCGCCGGGCCGCCCCCCGCGGTCAGGCAGGTCGGCGCCGCGCTCGATCACCGTCTGCCGAACGGCTTCGCGGTCACCGAGGTCGCCGACGCCGCAGCCGCTGAACGGCTGATCCGCGACCGGGAGGTGTACGGGGCGATAGACGTCAGCTCCGGCACCCCGCAGGTCATCACCGCCTCGGCCGCCAGCACAGCGGTCGCCCAGACCCTGCAGGGCGTCGCGGCTGGGCTGGGTCAGGCACCGCGGGCCGGCAAGACGTCCCCCGTCCGCGAACTCGTCGCCCTGCCGGCCGACGACCCGCGCGGCTCCGGCCTGGCCGCCGGAGCCCTGCCGCTGGTCATGGGTGGCCTGCTCGCCGCCCTGCTTCTGACCAGGCTCGTCCGCGGCACCGCCCCCCGAGTCGGCGGGGCGCTCGCCTTCGCGATCACCGGCGGCCTGGCGGTGGCAGCGATCCTGCAGTTCTGGTTCGGCTCGCTGGACGGTTCCTACCTGGCCAACACCGGGGCCATCGCCCTGGCCACCGCCGCCACGTCCCTGAGCGTCATCGGGCTGGAGTCGCTGCTCGGGTACGCCGGCTTCGCCCTCGGCGCCGTCACCATGATGCTCATCGGCAACCCCCTGTCAGGCACCTCGACCGCACCCGAGATGCTGCCCGGCTGGTCCGGCACCCTCGGCCAGCTGCTGCCTCCCGGGGCGGGGGGCCGGCTCCTGCGCTCCACAGCCTTCTTCGAAGGGCACGGCGCCACCCACTCCGTCCTCGTGCTCACGGCCTGGCTGGTGTTCGGCGTCGCGCTGTGTCTGGCCGGCGGTCTGCCCAAGCGCCGGCGCCGCCTGGCTGCCGCACCGGACGCGTCCACCGAGAACGCGGCCGCGTAGCCGCCTAGTTAGGGTGCTTCGCGTGGACAGCAACGCCCATGATCCCTTCGACACCGCTCGGTTCGAGGTCAGCCGTGACAGGCTGGCCTCGCTGGCGTACCGGCTGCTCGGCTCCGCCGCCGACGCGGAGGACGCCGTGCAGGACGCGTTCCTGCACTGGCAGGCAGCCGACCGGCAGCGGATCCGGGTGCCGGAAGCATGGCTGACCAAGGTCGTCAGCAACCTGTGCCTCGACCGGCTCCGCTCGGCACAGGCACGCCGGGAACGCACCGTCGGCGCCTGGCTGCCCGAACCGCTCCTCGACGGCGACCCCATGCTCGGCCCGGCCGCGACGTTCGAGCAGCGAGAATCGGTCTCCCTGGCCGTACTGACCCTCATGGAGCGCCTGTCACCGCTGGAGCGGGCCGTCTACGTCCTGCGTGAAGCCTTCTCCTACAACCACGCCGAGATCGCCGAGATCCTCGACATCACCGAGTCCGCGAGCCAGCAGCACCTCCACCGGGCCCGGCGCCGCATCACCGCCGCGCGCCGCGGCGGCGCCGAAGTCGACCCGGCGACCGCCCGCAGGATCGTCGAGGAGTTCCTCGCCGCCGCGACTTCGGGCCGTACCGAACGCCTGGTGGCGCTGCTCACCGACGACGCGACCGCGATCTCCGACGGCGCCGGCCTGACCGAGAAGCTGCTGCGGTACGACACTCCGCAGCGCATCGCCGCCATCGCACGGGCCGGCTTCACATCCACACCCGCGAAGCAGCGACTTGCGGGCGGCGTCTCAGCCGTCCATTACGCGCTCCTCAACGGAGCCCCCGCCATCCTCTTCGTGCCCGACGGCAAGGTCGTCGGCGCCGTGACGTTCGACATCACCGGCGGCAAGATCGCAACCGTGCGCGGCATCGCCGCGCCTGCCCGCCTCGTCCGCCTTGCCGAGGCCTGGCGGCAGCACGGACCGGACACGCCGCTCATCGCCCAGTGGTGACCCGACGCCGACCGCGGCCAGGCGCAGCGCCGGCGTCTGGCGGAGCTGTGCGGCAAGCCGAGTGAGGTGCTGTCCGGTCACCAGGCCGGGCAGATCGGTGTCTCGCAGCCCCAGCAGGAGGCGCGGGCACGCTCGTGGCGCGGTGAGCCGACCTGGTGGAGGCGATGACTTCGGTGGTGGCCGGCGCCAAGCGGCACCGGGTGATGGCGGGAAGCCGGAGCCACGAGAAGACGCACCTGGACGCGGTCGAGACGGCCGTCGCGCACAATCGGGACGCAGCCGCCGTTCGCCTTGGCCGCCATCGCCATCGCCGTCGCCGCCGCCTTCGTCACCGTCGGCTTCGGATCGCAGGCTGCAGCAATCGTCGAGGCGCGGCCCTTTCGCTGTTCAGGGGGACCGTGCTCTGGACGTTGCGAGACATGAGGTTGCTGACGCCCGAGCGGGCCGTCTACTCGGCGTAGCGAGTGGTGGAAGAGTGCGGTGTTCCCGGACGTTGTCTGCAGGTATGAAGATCGGCGAAGCTTCCAAAGTCAGCGGTGTGAGTGCCCGGTCGTTGCGGCACTACGAGGATGAGGGCTTGATCGTCCCCGGCCGTTTCAGCAATGGGTTCCGCGACTACTGTCAGTCCACGATCGATCGGGTGCTCGTCATCCGATCGCTGCTGGAGTCCGGGCTGCCCGTGCGGTTGATCAGGGAGATCCTGCCCAGCCTCACCGACGGATCGGATGCCGGCACCGAGATGGTGTGCGCGGAGTTCCTGCACGAGGTGCAGGGACATCGCGATCGGCTCGCTGCCCGCATCGCCGTTCTCAGCGACCAGCAGGCGGCACTCGACGCCTATCTGCGAGAAGCCCGCCGTACTGATCTCTGACAGCCGCTTGACGTTGACACAAGTGTCAGGTTCCTACGGTCGGCACATGGAGATCAACAGCCAGCCCCACACCACCGGTCAGACCGTTCGCGCACTGGTCCAGCAGTCGCACCGGGGACCGAAGGACCTGACTCTCGTGACGGATCACCGCCGCCCCGCCCCGGGCCCCGGCGAGTACCTGATCCGGGTCGGCGCCGCCGGGGTCAACTTCGCCGATGTGATGCAGACCCACGGCACCTACGGAGGAGGCCCGCAGGCACCGTACGCGGCGGGCTTCGAGGCGGCGGGTGAGATCGTGGGAGTCGGCCCGGAAGTCGGGAATCCGCTGCCCCTGGGCACCCACGTCGTCGGAACCGGCCCCGGTGCCTTCGCGCAGTACATGACGATGCCGGCCGCGGGTGTGCTTCCCGTGCCGTCCGGCTGGAGCGACGCCGAAGCCCTGGGCCTGGTGCTGAACTGGGCCACCGCCTTGGCTGCCCTGAAGCCGCTGGGTGAGATCAAGGCAGGTGAGGTGGTCCTCGTTCATGCCGCAGCGGGCGGCGTCGGGCAGGCCGCGGTCCGCCTCGCCCGCCACTACGGAGCGCGGGTGATCGCCACGGCCTCACCAGCGAAGCACGAAGCTGTCAAAGCCCTCGGAGCCGACGAGGTGCTGGACAGCCGACGCCCTGATCTCGCCGCGGAGATCACCCGCCTGACCGGCGGGGTCGACCTGGTCCTGGAATCGGTGGGCCAGACCACGTTCGAGACCAGCCTGTCGGTGACCAAGCCCTTCACAGGACGCATCATCGTGTTCGGCGCCGCTTCCGGCGACGCCACACTGACCACACACGACCTGGTCTTCACGCACCAGGTCCAGATCAAGGGTCTGCACATCGGCGCACTGGCGGTTGCGGCCCCGTCCCTCTACCAGTCGCTGCTCGCCGAGATCGAGGCACTCATCGCCCACGGCGTGTACCCACCCGGCACCCCGCACGTGCACCCCCTGTCCGAAGGTCCGGCGCTGCTCCTGCAACTCGAAGCGGGCCGGACCCAGGGCAAGCTGGCCCTCGACCCCTGGCGCTAGGAACGGACGGCGCCGCCGTACGCTCACCCCCTGCTGGTGATGCACCTCGTGCATCACCAGCAGGGGGTGAGCGACGCACCGATGCGCGCACACGAGCGACGTCCGGCCGCCGTCCACGGCGCGCACCTACGTTGAGTCACTCCCTCCGCGCTGCCCCTGCGGGGTCAGGGGCGTCCATAGCGCTTGCAGGCAAGGGCGGTGATCGGGGGGTCGGTACGGCCATTGTCGAGGCAGACGCGTACGAATGCCGCTCCGCCGGGAACGTCGGCGGGGACGGTCATGGTGAATCGGGCGCTGTCGCCGCATACGGCGTACATGCTCCAGCTCACGCTCAGTTGCCGGCCCTGGCTGTCCAGGGTGTAGACCGTGGTGCCCCGGCAGCTTGTCGGGCTGACCGACTTGTGCGTCCCTTCCACGACGACCGACCGGTTGTACCACTTGATGGAGCCCCAGGTGTAGGTCTGCCCGTAGTAGACGTCGAACTGGCTGTCCGGGACGTCCGCGCCGGCGGCTGGTGTGGCAACGAGCATGCCGGCGCTGACGGCAAGCGTGGCGGCGGCTGCGGCGAGACGTGTACGCAAAATGATGACCCCCTGTGGGCGAGACCCGTGTCGGCGCACGAAGACCCCACCACCCTACGCAAGGCGCGGCAGGACGGAGAACTACCTGCGCCGCCTTGGGGAGTTGCAGTTCCGCCGTGCCGCGTACCGCGCCTTCGCGGGCGCATGGGGGGTGACTTCCGGATGGCGCTGAACACCTTCCGCGCCGTGGCAGGCTGCCTTGCTGACCCCCGGTGCACCGACGCACTGCCGGCACGATTCTCCGCCTACGTTGCTCCGGAACCGACGGGGGAGAGGCACCACCGGTGGAAGGCTGAGCGACTGCCTCACAGGCGCCTCACAGGCGAGTGGCTCTCTGTATCAACCGGCCTCTGCCCGTTTGCCGCCGGGAGTTGCGACGACGCCGGGGCGCGAAATCATCGAGGTGGCGCCTTCACCGGATGTTCTTCCGAGGCGTCAGGCTCCACCGGGGGAAGCTGATGTGCTTCGTCGTCGGCTTCGTGGACGAGTGCGACGGCTTGTCCGTCGGCCGCGTTCCCCGGGGAGTGGACTGCGCCGCGTAACAAGAGTGGATCTTGAGGGGCGGCGTGCCTGGCTGTGCTTTGCGCTGTTACTTCACGGTGATGTCGGCGAAGGCGAGGGCGATGGCCTCGGGGTCTTCGTCTTCGTCCTCGTGGAAGCTGGTGGCTGCCCATGCCTTGGTGAGGTGGAGGCGGCGGGCTTCGGGGGAGGTGGGGTCGCCGGCGATGATGATGACGTCCTGCTCGGTGGTCAGGTCCTCGACTGCTTCCACCCAGCGAGAAGTAGCGGCGTTGCGCTCGTCGTTGCGGACGATGATCAGGCTGCCGGGGCGGGGTCCGTCCGCTCCTTGGTCGGAGGTGATGAAGGTGTCGACATCGTGCTCGGTCTCGCCGATGAGCAGGTTGATGACGTCGTCGAGCTCCTCGGTCTGGGTGTCGCCGAGGTCGAGGTGGTAGATGCCCATAGGGGTGCTCCAGGTTTGCGTGGGGGCGGTTCAGTCGAGGTAGGGAGAGGTGCGGACGGGCATCCGCGTCTTGACGACCCTGCCGGTGGACAGGAAGAAGATCACCCTGGCGTTGTCGCCGGGGGTGATCAGGTGGGTCGGCTTCTCGAACATGATGTGGTACTTGCCGGGCACGAGGCTGAATTCACCCTTGGCCGGGATGGTGATCTTGTCGACCTTTTCCATCCTCTTGGACTCGGAGTCCGTGACGGTCTGGTAGATCGTGATGTTCTTGTAGTCAGGGCTGATGATCTTGGTGACGTCGATGGGTTCGTCGGAGGAGTTCTTCAGCGTGGTGTAGCCGGCGGCAGGCAGGGAGTTGGGCAGCCACCGCACCCAGGTGGTCTCCGGGACTGTGGTGACGTACACCGAGACGGGCGTCTTCATCGGCGCGCCTTTCTGTCGTGGGTCGCAGGGGCCAGACTTCGGGCCCCCGAAATCAACGACCACGCCACCCTCTCCGTGACATATATGGCCGATATTCGACAAAGTGTCTGAAACGTGCGGTCACCGTCGGGCTCGGCGCGGGGATCGTCACCGCGCTTCTCGGGGCCAGCAGCCTCACGGCCCGCGTCTTCGGCGCAGGTGCCTTCGCGACGACGACGGCGACCATCGGCATCGCGATAGCCACACTCCTCGACTCCACGGGCCGGCCCGAGGCCCCTCCGGCCTCCTCGGGACGCGCGAAGGACGGCACCCTGTTCGGGGCGCCGCCCTTCGGCGTGCGGAGGAGTCTTCTGTGCTGTCGGCCTGTTCGGCGCGGCCGATGATGTGGACGGCGTGCACCGCCTTTGCCTGGGCTCCCGGCCGAGGCCGCCCACCTCGTCCGCCGGCTTGGCCCTGGCCGCGTTCCGGCCCATCGGTTGCCCGGTCTCGGTGCTCCGCCCGTCCGCGGAGCCCGCCCCCGCCGCACCATCGTGATCAGTGCCTTCTTCGACTTCGCCGACCCCGTCATCACCGTCCGCAGCCTGCTCCGACGGGTGTGGGTCACTCACCGCTGGGACGAGCGACCCCGGCACCGCCCCTGATTCAACTCTTCTCCTGCGGCTCCCCATCCGTCTGCTGCACACCGTCCAGATCGTCGGCGTAGTGCTCGATCGCCCGTCGGTAGTCCTGCACCCGACGGTCGCCGCTCGTGGCGGCCAGTGTCTTCAGCAGCAGCCGCACCGCTTCCCGGCCTGCACCCTGGTTGTACAGCGCCATGGCCAGAAAGGCCTGCAGTGCCGGGTCGTCGGGGAAAGCGTCAAGCCCACGTCGCAGCGTCTGTGCAGCCGCTTCGTAGGAGCCCAGGACGCGGTGAGTGCTCCCCAGCCCGAGGAAGGCTCCGTGCCGATCCTCGGGAGACAGGTCCCCAACGGTCAAAGCCCGCTCATAAAACGGGACGGCTTCACGCTCCAGACCGAGAACATCGTGTACCCAGGCCGTCTGATAAGCGATTTCGGCATCCTCCGGATACCGCTCGGCCAGCTCCACGAGCTGTTCTCGGGCCTGCCCGGCCTGACCCTGTTCCCGCAGCTGTACGGCTCGCCTCAGCGCTGCGTCCCTCTCACGTACATCACTCACGCAGCCCACGGTTTCACACCGAAACCGAGTCGATGCAACTCATTTCGCGCGACCTCTCAGCCCCTCGGAGATGAGCACTTTGGCCGTCGGCAGGCCGATGGGTCCGCGAGGCATCCCCCAGGGCCTGTCTCTCAGATCCCTCTCTGGCATCGTCATGCTCGTGAGCGAGTCCTGGTTGACTCGGCGATTTCCAGGGCCGGCAGCGTCTGGCGCAGAGGAGAAGGCATGGCTGACCGTCCCTTCGACGTTTCGTTGGCGCATGGCCAGAGCATGCACTGCAAGCTCGGTGGGTCTGGATCGGCCACCTGGTCGTGGCGGGTGAACGCTGCGGAACACAAGGTGCGCGCCTCTTATGTAGGGCCCGAGGTCCTGGCCGGGTTCATGAACGGCGTCCGGGATCTGCTCCTTGGGTGCAGTGCGACCTTCGTGACGTTCTTCGGTGAGCCGAGCGGAACGAGAGTCTTCTTCAACCAGACAGAGAAGGAGGTCTTCGTTCAGATCGTGGAGTTCGCGGACCTGAACGAGCCGTCGTCATGGTGGTCAGACGCGAGGCTGGTTTGGGCTGGTCGGCTACCAACAGAGGCTTTTGCCGGCGCTTTCATGACCATGATTGAGGAGCTTCTCCCCCAGCACGGGACAGACGGGTACCGGAGGCGCTGGGGCTACGAATTCCCAGCCTCGGAATGGGCGGCCCTCCAGGCAGCGCACAGCTCCCGCTGATCCGAACCCAAGCCCGCGCCAGATCATGATGGCTGCGAGGCGCAGTGGGCCCTCGAAGGCGATGGCGAGCTTGTCCGTTCGCATGGCCAGGCCGCGCCACTGCTTGAGCCGGTTGATGCACCGTTCGACGGCCTTGCGCTGCTGGTACGCCTCGGCGTCGAAAGCGGGCGGTCGGCCACCGTGCGGCCTCGCCTCACACGGTGGCCGACCCGGTCGGACGGCTGGGGAATGACGGCGCGGACAGGTACACGAACGGCCTTGGCGCGCCCCCACGCCTCCGTCGTACGGCACCACGGCGTGACGGTGACGTGCCGGCGCCAGGTCCGCGGGCGACGCCGATGCCCCAGTGGCGCCGGCCCTGCCGGTAGCGGCGCCGCTAGCCTGCCGGCTTCGAGCGTCACCGAAGACGGGCAGGGACGTCAGGTGTGAGGCATGCGGCGCGCGGACAGCGTGCCATGATCGGAGCATGACGGACCTCAGGCCGCCGGCGGCCCAGCCTGACAACGGCCCATCAGACGAGGAAGGTCCGGAGACGGAGGTGGTCCGGGAGGTTGTCGAGGCGATGCTCGGACCGGTGGTCTTCCTGAGGCCGCGGCGGGCTCCCGACGGCCGGGTGACGGACTTACGACTGGCCGCCGCCTCGTCCGAGGCGTTCGACACGGTCGGGCGCCAGGGCCCGGACCTGGTCGGACTGAGCCTCGTCGACAGTTACCCCGGTATCGACGCCACCGACCTGTGGCGCACTTACCTCGACGTCCTGGCAGGCGGCACCCCGTACGAGGGGGAGACGGACTACGAGGAGAGCACCGCCGGATTCCAGTACCGCTCCCGCTACCGGCTGCGCGTGGTCCGCTGCCAGGGCGGCCTGGTCGTCTCCTACGCCCGCCTCGACTCCGCCGAGCGTGAGCAGCAGCGCCTGGCCCTGATGCAGAGCCTGGGCCGGATGGGCTGGGTGGACCGGGACCTGGTCCGTGGCAGCATCGTCTGGTCCGAGGAGGTGTACTCGATCTTCGGCCGTGACCCCGACCAGGGGCCCGTGCCGTTGGAGGAGCTGGCCGTGCACGCCGAGGACGAGGACCGCCCGGTGATGGAGCAGGCGGTGCGGGGACTGCTGAAGGCCGGTGAGCCGGTGGACCGCACCTTCCGCATCCGCCTCCCCGGCCAGCAGGTGCGTCACGTGCGGATCGTCGTCGAGACGGAGAACGACGCCCTGGGCCGGCCCGTCCGCGTTCACGGTCTCTTCCAGGACCTCAGCGCGGCCAAGCACGCCGAACGACAGCTCCTGGAGCACAAGCGCAGTGTGCTCGCCCAGCAGGGCCAGCTGGCGGCGGAGCGCGACCTGGCGGCCCGCCTGCAGGACACCCTGCTCCCCGTCCCGCAGCAGCAGCTGAGGCTGGCGGGGCTGACCGTCGACGTCGCCTACCTGCCCGTCCAGGAAGGGCTCAGGCTTGGCGGAGACTGGTACAGCGCCGTCGAGCTGCCCGACGGCAACGTCCTCCTCGTTGTCGGCGACGTCGCCGGCCACGGCCTGGATGCGGTGGCCACCATGGCCCAACTTCGCTTCACCGCCAAGGGCATGGCCATCACCGGCTCCCCGCTGCCGGAGATTCTCGCCAACCTCAACACCCTGCTCATGCACACCTCGGGGCGGCATTTCCACACGGCCACCATGATCATGGCCGTCTACGAGCCCGCCGCTTCCCGCCTCACCTGGGTGCGCGCCGGGCACCCGCCGCCGCTGCTTGTCCGCGACGGTTCCGCCCGCTTCCTGCCTGCCCCCGCGGGCATACTGCTGGGTGCCGCCCACGATCCCCGCTTCGAGGCGTCCATCGTCGAACTCCGTCCGGGCGACCATCTGCTGCTGTACACCGACGGTCTGATCGAACGGCCAGGGGAATCCATCGACGAGGGCATGGCCCGCCTTGCCGACACCGCGCAGGCCATCGACCTGGCCGCACCACGACTCCTGGACGGTCTGGTCTCTGCCCTGGTCGCGCCCGGCGACAGCGGCGACGACATCTGCGTCCTGCACATGACGCGGTGACTTCCGCCCCCGCCGCCGCCGCGCCGCGCGGGTCCGGTGCTACTTGAGCATGTGGGCCGCCTCCACCCGCTGGAGGTGGATCACGGCGTCGTACGACTCCGAGAGTCGGATCTGCGGGGCGTCGGCGATCCCGGGGTAGGTGGCGCCGATGTTCTTGACGGTGTGCGGTGCGGCGAGCCAGGCGCGGGCCGCCGTCGGGGCGTTGCGCAGGTCCACGACGAAGTCGCGGTACCGCACCCGGTCCAGGGTGTGCTCGGCGGTCCCGGGCGCTGCCGGGCCGACGGTGAAGCGGTGGACCGCGCCGTCTGTGCCGAAGGCGTTGAACGAGCCGTGGTCGAAGGTGAGACCGACACTCAGGTAGCCGCTGCCCAGCTGCTCGCGCAGGAAGTCGCCCTGGACCCTCGGGTAGACGCCGGGGATGTAGGTCTTGCGGGAGATGTGGCCGTTGTGGGCGGCGAGCACGATCTTGTCGCCGGTCTGCCGCTGCCACCAGGCGACGTTCTCCGCCATGACACGGTCGCGGTAGAGCATGAGGTCGGGGGTGCTCCGCGGGTCGTCCCAGTCGAAGGCGAACAGCGTGGCCATCTGGTGGATCGCGGTGGCGTGCTGGACGGCCCAGGCATACGCGTCGGCGTCGGCGCCCGTGGCAGGCCGTTGCCTGAGCAGGTTCACCACCCGGCCAGTCCGCTCGGCGAGCTCCTTGCGTTCGGCGAGCGGCTTCGACAGGTAGTCGTTGACGTACGTCTCGGCGTCGGCGGCGGGCCGCAGACCCCGGTACAGCTCGGCGAGCTGCGGGGCGAGGTCGGGGCGGGCCGAGGCCGCGTAGGCGTTCACCTTGTCGTACAGCGCCGCGCCGGCGAAGCCGCTGTCGTCGCCGACGAAGCGGACCGGGTCGTCGGGGTGCCTGACGTTGTACGCGCGGATCCACTGGAACAGATCGCGGTACTCGGCGTTGTTCCACCACCGGTAGGTGCCCTGGAACTCCTCGTCCATGATCTGCTTCAAGTCGCCCTCCCCGCGCACGAGGTAGGCGTCCAGTCGAAGCCCGGTACTCCACGGCGCTTCAAGGGCGAAGGCGCGGAAGCCCCGCTCCTCCACCAGGTACCGCAAGACCCGGTGCTTGACGGTGAAGAACTCGTGCGAGCTGTGGGAAGCCTCGCCGAGGCCCACCACCCGGGCGTCGCCGACCATCCGGCCGAACGGGCGCAGGTCAGCCAGATCGCCACGAGGCTCGGTGGTGCGCAGCGGATGGGCCACCCGGCCCAGGGCCGCCTCGGGAGAGCGGAAGGCGGCGGCCACGGCCTCATCCGGGCCGGCAACCACGGCAGCCTGGGCCGGGGCCGCTGCGGCGGGCGGGGCAGGCGGTGTGACGGCGGAGGCGGCCGGGGCGAGGGCCAGGGAGGCACCGAGCGGGGCGAGCAGAGCGGCGAGCAGGACCTTGTGCGTGTTCATGGCCCCAACTTTCGCCGGGCGAGGGCCCCCGGACCATCCCGTACACCCCCCGACCGGCCCGGGAGCCAGCTACACCATCGGGGGCGGGCAACCGAGCCCGGCCCCCGGTCCAGGTCGGCACGGCAGGGCAAGGATGCCGCCCTACCCAGCTTCAGGGGGTATCGACGACGGGGCGATCCGCCAGGGCTTCACACCGAGTTCCCCAGTGTGAAGCAGGCGGTTGCGGACTTCCTGGTCGGCTTGTGCGCGTCGGCGGAGCTCCAGGGCTGGTTCAGGACGAATCACGCGTTCTCGTTCTCGTGGTTCCACGCTCTCTGCGGGCACACCGATGCCGGAGGATCGTCACGGTGGGCGGTGTCGTCATAGGTCCCGGAGGCCACCGGGAAGGTCCCCTCCGAGTAACTGCCCGCCCGCACCGGACTCGCCGAGCAGCGCGTTGCCTGCCTCCTCCACGGCACCCAGACCGCCGACTGGCCCACCGCCGCACTCTCGTCGCAGCCCCCCAGGGCCAGCCCAAAACCATCTGCCCCGCTGGGAAGTCGCCCAATGCGCCCACAATCAGACCGGCATCGGCGGCCACACGTTTCGGCGAGGTAGCCATCAAAAGCCTGCCGCCTGTTTCGAACGCCGTCTGGCCCGCCGGGACGTCGCGGAGACGGCGGCGCCCCTGAGGCCCTTCAGCCGATCGGGTGTGGCGCGCTCCAATCGTCCCGCTGCTCCCCAACGCGGCCACTACGCTACGCGCCGTGATGAG
Organism: Streptomyces sp. NPDC020422; assembly: GCF_044386705.1. Classification (NCBI taxonomy): domain Bacteria; kingdom Bacillati; phylum Actinomycetota; class Actinomycetes; order Kitasatosporales; family Streptomycetaceae; genus Streptomyces; species Streptomyces sp. NPDC020422. The sequence continues at coordinate 183,539 of NZ_JBIRVJ010000014.1, forward strand.
GCGACGCTTACGCGTGCTGCTCGCCGCCGTGGCCTGCGCGGCCCTCGCCGGCGCTGCTCCGTCCCCTGCGGCTCGCACCGCGGCAGCGGCGGCCCCGTGTGTGCGCGGCGAGACCGAGTTCAAGGCCAACTCCGCCGTCGACGACGGAGAGATCCGCTGGACGGACAACACCGCCTACGACGACGCCCGCAAGTTCGCGATCTCGGGGTGGCAGTACTCCGGCTCGAAGATCAAAATCGTGGCCGACTCCGCGCTCACGTCGAACGACGTCGAGTTCAAGGACGCCAACCTCGGCACCCGGGCGACCGACCCCCTCGGAAGGTACGAGCGCCACGGATCCTTCGGTGCCACCGACTACATCATCTTCAACAAGCAGAAGCTCGGCGGCGCCTCGAAGAACCTGCGCCGCTACGTCGCGCTCCACGAGCTCGGGCACGCCCTGGGCCTGTGCCACAAGAGCGACACCCTCGTCTCCGTCATGTGGAAGACGGCGCCCTCGCCCGGCTACGAGATCACGTGGATCCCCGACGTCGACAAGACCAGCTACAAGAAGCTCTGGGGCTGAGATGAACAAGCTCGTACTTGGAACCGCCCTCGCCGTGGCGCTCGCCGCGGCAGGCGTCGGCGGCCTCGCCTACTCTCAGCAGGACGACACCGACCGTGTGGAGTCGCTGTGCGAAGCGACCTCGACCGACGCCGCCGAAGCGGCGCGCGCGAAGAACCTCGCCCTGGTCGATGTCGTCGAACGCGGTCCCTTTCTGGCCAGGGGTGAGGACGCCGGCCTGCAGACTTTCAAGGTCCGCACCCTGGCCGTCTTCAAGGGCACGCTGCCGGCCGAGGCGGAGATCGGCCTGCCGCAGGGCGTGGAGATGACGCTGCAGGCCGGCAGCCGGTACGAGGTGTCGGTCCTCGGCCCCGACAACGGCACCTGGCTGGCCCGCTTCACCCGGCCCGTACCGGCGGGCCAGACCTCCCAGGCCATCGCAGCGCACTGGAAGACGCAGCTCGACAAACACTTCGTCGAGCCGCCGTGCGACGACACCACGTCCGCGCCCTAGGGGGAGTGCAGCACTCCGAAGGTGCCCGACGGGTCCTACGGGCTTGCCCAGGGCTCGCCGGACTTGGGGTGCGGCCGGCACGAGCAGAGCCGCTGCCCGCCGGATGGTTGGTGCTCGTCGTCGAGTCTGCTTCGAGGCCGTCCGGCGCCGTCACGGCCAGGCCGAGTCTCGTGACAGTCGCTGCACCAGACCGCCGTGCGCACGAGCGGGGCTCAACGGCATCGGCCGGGACGTCCCACATGTATCGCAGGTGGCCCGAGGCCCGGCGACCGAGGTACCGCAGGAGGCACAGGGGTACACGAGGTCGGCCAGACGAGGGATATGCGCCAGTCGGCAAGGATCGCCCGCCCCGCCCGCTGTGCAGGGGCCTGTCGAACTTCGCTGAGGCGGGCCGCTCGGTTGGGAGGGCGGCCCGAAAATGGCGTCCAGGAGGCCGGTATCGCCCCTTACCGGTCGTCCTTTGCGTTCGTGCCACGCCGGCCGCCTGACCACTCGCGTCCTGGGGCGGTCACGGACGGCAGGTTTCCCACCGGAAGTGGCGCATGCCTCACGTAGCGGGGGTACTGCTCGACTTCATGCCGCGCCACGTAGCCGTCCCCGTCGGCGTCGAAGTCGTCGAAAACCGTGGGCAGATCTCCGCCAGTCCCTGAGAGGGCTCAGTGGCCCGAACCGTAGTAGCCGCCGAGCTGGTCGCGGTAGGCGGGGTCGCCCAGGTGCTTGTCCTTGTCGAACTCCGGCGCGTTCTTGATCTGCTCCTTGGTGAGCGAGACCAGGATCCGCCGCTCCTCGTTGTCGATGGCCGTCACGGTGCTGGCGGGAAGCAGAACTTCCTTGCCGAAGATCCATACGCCGGTGTCGACGACGATGTACTGGTTGGCGACCTCAGCGGAATACTTGTCGACCTTGCCGATGTGTCCATCGACGGCTTCGACCTTGTACCCCGTGAGGTCATCGTCCGGGCCGTGACCCGCGGTCGGAACGTAGCTCCACATGTCGTTGTTCATTCAGGACTCCCTAGTCGATGCCCGTAGTGCGGAATGTGCGGTTGTGCTTGATCCGCGTGCCCACCATCAGGCACTCCATTCGGAATAAGTGGTCTCCGTCGAATCTCCCATTCCAGAGCTTGACGACGCCCCGTCCGGTATCCCGCCGGGACGGGACGTCCGCATGTACGGCGGGCTCGGTCCGGTCGTCGACTGGATCAAGCACGGCAAGCCGTCGGGGGGGCCTCAGGGTGGCGGTCGCCCACGCGGCTTCACAGCCTTCCCGCGCAGACGCAGTCAGCCGAACGGCGGCCCTTGCCCGGTCTTCTCAGCCCAGCTTGAGCACAACCCAGTCAGCTCGCACCAGCAGTGAGTCCGCGACATCATCGAGTCCCAGCGGCAAACCGGCCCTCCCCGACCGCCGCCGGAGGTGTGGGGAGGCCTCTTGCGCGTGGCCATGGTGTGCCCTTGTCTCCCCTGCTCCCCGCCCGCCCATGCGGGGCCCGTCCCGGGGCCTTGTCCCGGAGTCCCCGTCCGGGATGGCCCCTCGGCGGGGGTCGAGCTTCTCCAGCTCAGTCCGCTGTTCCCCGCTCGCGCGGGTGGCTTGTCCATAGGTAGCGGGCTCGGGCCCGACTTCTGTGGAGCTCTCATGCCCTGGAACCTGCCGGGACTTGATGGCCCTTCGCGACTCGTTGACAGACCCGTTTGGGATCATGCCCGCATGGACTTCGACCTCGCCCCACCGACCGGCGTTGGCCCGTTGCGGATCGGTATGACTCGGCACGCGGCCAACTCGGCACTGGGAATCCCTCTGCGATCTCTCTGCGATCTCGGAGTCTGATCGGCCGGCGCAGCACGTCTTCCGTCCCAGCGGGCTGATGATCAGCATCCACTGCATGCGAGAAATGCTTGAGGCCATCGAGTTGGGAAGGCCGTCGTCCCACACGGACCGAGTGTTGTTTCAGGGTGTGGACGTGTTCGCGCTTCCGGCCCGCGAGGTTGTCCAGCGCGTGGGCGAGTTCACCTCGATCGAGGAAGATCCTGAGGACGATGCATCATTCATTGCCCCGGACTTGCTGCTGAGCTTCTGGCGTCCATTCGCGGCCGACGACGAGCCCGAGGAAGAGCAGGGCTACTACTTCAGCTCGGTCCTGCTGGCACGCCCTGGCTACTACGACACCCCTGCTCAGGCTGCGGAGCGACTCCAGCAGAGCACGTGACAGGCCCATCAGGACGCCGGCAAGACTCGTTCCTGCAAGAGGCCGAGCTCGGCCCGTCCCTACATCTGGTGCTTGCTCCTTTTGATCCGGCTGCCTCGAACGCGGGTCGTGCACTGAATCGCCCACCCCGCCAGACAGGCCCGTCCGCGATGCGGACGGGCCTGTCTGGCGGCAGCAGCAACGCGGTCAGGAGGCGGCCGGGCGATGTCCTGAGCAGTCGAGCACCGCGTCCATCTCCTTGGCGGTCTTCAGCCCCGCGGAGGTCCAGTATGAGCCGTCGGGAATCCGAGCCGCCTTCACTGCGGACATGTCGAAGACCTCTCCGGTACCTCCCCCGGAGCCGTAGTCGACGAGTACGTCGAGCTCTCCGGGCAGCTGCGCGGGCGCGTGGCCGGCAGCGGCCTCACGATAGTCTTCCGCCTTCCACAAGGTCAGCTGACCGTTCTTGCCCTGATCGGTCAGTGGTCCGGCGGCATGCCAGACAAGCTTCTCCGAAGCGCTGTCGCGGACCTCGACCCGGAGTGGCCGGTCGCCGGGGCACTGCGCGGCCTTTACGGTGACCTTGTTGCCGTCAATCCTCATCCCTAGCCCGGCGACGCTCCCAGGGTCTGACATGGAGCGCACGACGAAAGCCCAGACCAAGAGCCCGCCGGCCAGAGCGATCACGACGACCGCCGTACCCACGATCCACAGCCACGGCCGCTTTGTCTTCAGCAAGAGTAACCACCGTCTCGGTAGCCGGCCCGGCGTTCCCACCTGTTGCGGCAGGGGTTGGTGCCGGCCCTGAAGTACATGTAGATGAAGCGAAGACCATAGCGACGCCATTGGGTACGGTGCTTCTTTTCGTGCCGCATCAGATTGTACGAAGGGTTCCGGTTCGACGTGAAGAACGTCGTCCCGATGGTGGTCCCCCCACGTTGGTGGAACCCGGCACCGCCGGAGCACACCCTCATACCGTAGCGGTAGCTGCATCGGTATCCAGCAGCCCGGCTCAGGTATGCGGTGCCACGACCGATGGCCGCAGCTTGGGCCCTGTTGTAACCGCGGTACAGTCGGCCACCCCAGTACCAGCTCTTCCGCTTGAAGCGGTTCCACCACGACTTACCGTCGAGGTCGAACTGGTTGATGGGATCGCCCGGGTAGCCGTAGCGGTTGTCTCCGCCGCCGTAGACGGGGTCGATGGAGAGGAAGCGCCCGGTCACGGGGTTGTAGAGGCGGACACCCATGAGGGTGAGGCCGGTGAGGGTTTCGCTGGAGCGCTGCTTGGCGCCGAGCCAGTTGTAGCGGACGGTCGGCTGGCCCGCGCGGGGGTTGCCGTACTCGTCGTTGTCGAGGACGAGGGGCGCGTCGTTGGTGTCCAGCGGTAGCTGGAGGGCGACGTCGCCATGGATGCTGGTGAACTGCAGGACGGTGCCGCCGGTGGCGCCGGTGGTGGCGGCGAGGTCGCCGGAGGCCGATTCGACGCTACGGGTCAGCGAGCCGTCGGCAGTGTCCTCGACGATCCAGCGGGGGCTGTCACTGTCGCTGTCGTAGTGGTTGACCTTGGATCCGGTCTGGGCCCAGGTGCCGTCGGTGTTCTCCTCCACGGTCCAGGAGCGCAGGCGCTGGCCGGCGTCGAGCTGCCAGGTCTGGCGTTGGGTGCCGCTGGTCTGCTGGTGGACCAGGTCGTTGGCGTAGTAGCCGATCTGGCTGCCCGGGAGGGCGGTGGTGCGGCCGAAGCCGTCGTAGACGTAGCCGGCGTCGATGAGGCGGTCGGCGCTGTCGTAGGTGTAGGTGGCGGTGGTGCCCCCCGTGGTCGGGCAGGCGGCTCCGGCGGCGCTGGCCGCGGTGGTCAGCGAGGTGCGGTTCGTGCGCTTGTCGAAGCCGTAGGTACGGGTCGTGCAGACGTCGCCGACGGTGTCGTTGACGCCGGTCAGGCGGCCGGTCGCGTCGTAGGCGTAGTCCTGGGCGGACCAGCCGGCGTGCTCGGTGACCTGGCCGTGGACGGATTCCTGGACGATGTCGGAGTAGACGACCTGGCCGTCGCTGTCACGGGTGTAGACCCGGGAGAGCGTGGCGCCGGTGGTGTCTTCCTTGACCTTCAGGGTGTAGCCGCCGGGGAGCTTCTCGGTGGCGACGGAGCCGTCGGCGTCGTACGTGGCGGCGAAGGTTCCGGCGATCGAGTCCGTGGTCGACGTGGCCAGGCCGCGGGGCTCGAGCGTGGCGTCGTAGGTGTAGGTGACGGTGGACTGTGTCGAGTCGCTGGTCTTGACCGTCCGGTTGAGCAGGTCGTACTCGGTCGTGGTCACACCGCCGTCGGCGTCGGTGTACGCGACCTGGCGGCCGAGCTTGTCGAATTCCTTGGTGATCGTGCCGCCGGTCGGCGACGTCGTCCTGACGGCCTGGCCGGTGGCCGGGTCGTACTCGGTCGTCGTGACCGGGACGGCCTGGCCGAGCCCGCCGGTCAGGCTGGTGGTGACCGGGCGTCCGGCGGCGTCGTAGGTGCTGGTGGTGGTGCGGGTGACGCCGTTGGCGGTCTCGGTGACCTTGGCCGGGTTGCCCCACCAGTCGTACTCGGTGGTGGTGGTCGGCAAGCCGGTCGGGTTCGAGCCGCCGCCCGTGATCGCGCCGGCCGGTCCCGTGGAGCAGACCTGGTCGGCCCACTCCGGGCGGCCCGCGCAGGTGCCGGTGCCGGCCGCGGACCAGTACGAGGTGACGCGGGTGCCGGCGTCGGTGCCGGTCGCGCCGGGCAGGAGCTGCTTGGTGACGCGGCCCTGGTCGTCGTACTCGGTGGTCTCGGCGATCGCGAGGCCGGCCGGGTCCTTGATCGTCTTGACCGGCAGGCCCTTGGCCCAGTCGTAGAGCGTCTGAGTGACTCGGGCGTCGGTCATCGCAGTGGAGCCGTACACCTGCGCGCCGGTCGTGACCTTGGTGACCTGGTTCTCGACCTTGGCGGTGCCGTCAGTGGGGCGGCCGGCGTCGTACTCGTTGACCGTCCACGAACGCGCCACCGTGGTCTCGGCACCGGCGTTCGGGGTGATCCGCCGCAGCGGGCCGAACTCCTCGAGTTCGCGGATGCCCTTGGCGTCGTAGACGGACTTCGTGGAGAGCAGGTCGGCGCGGTCGGCCGTGGACAGGCCGTTGATGCCGAGGTCGGTGAGTGTGGCCTGGTCGGCCGCGGTGCCGCCGAGAGCCAGGGCCCGGTTTCCGGCCGTGAGCTCGCCGATGGTGTTGCCGAAGCGGTCGTACTCGGTGGTGGTGATGTTGCCGCCGGGTCCGGCCGCGTTCACCTCGCGCCCGGAGGCGTTGGTGTACGTGATCGACGCACGCCGGTAGTCGGCCGAGGTCAGCTGGTCACCGGAGTTCGCTGCCGGAACGGCGTCGGCAGGGAAGACGGCGGTGGCATCGGTGGGGCCATCGGTCTGGCCCCACGCCTGCACATCGGAGGCGCCCATGGCATAGGGGGCCTTGGAGCCGTTCAGCGGCACGTCGTAAACGATGCTCGTGGCTGCGGTGCCCGAGGTGACGTCCTTGGTGCCCTGCTGCAGACCGGAGCGGCTTGCCTTCAGGAGCATGCCGTCGCCGGCGGTCGCGGCGTTGCCCGCCTTGCCGTAGGCGAAGGTCCAAGGCAGCTGACCTGCCGGGGTCAGGGTGGTGACGCGGCCCGCGGTGTCGTAGGCGTACTGCGTCTTCAGTGCCGGGGTGATCAGCGGGTTGTACGTCTCGCGCAGGCGGCCGGAGGCGTCGTACGCGTACTTCTGCACCGTCTTCGACGTCGCCGCGGCGGCACCGGGCTCGGTCGACCACGCGCGGATCTCCTTGACCTGACCGGCGAAGTCGCCGAAGGCGGTGTCCGTGCCGGTCGTGGCGGTCGCGTAGACGAACTCCAGCGCCCTGCAGCCCTTGGTGGACGGCGTCGCCGTGCAGGTGGTCGCCGAGGCGGCGGAGGTCGGGGCGATGACCAGCTTGGGGCGGGCCAGCTTGGCGGTGCCCACGGTCACGGCCTCGGAGATCACCGTGGTCGTGGACTGCGCGAGGCCGTCCATGGTGCTGGAGGCGACCTGCCATGTGGTGGCGGCCGCGTCGGGCCTGGTGAAGACGGTGACGGTGCCTTCGGTGTCCTTCAGCGTGAACGAACCCGTGAGCGATCCGGTCAGCGTGAGGTCCTCGGAGCCGGGCTCCGGCTTCCAGCCGCCCCCGCTCGTCGCGGTGAAGCCGAGCTCCTCGCCCTCGCCGTCGACCAGCGCGACCGAGGTCGTCGAGGTCTTCCGCACGAATGCCCAGTCCGACTCCGTGATCTCCGCGGTCGTACCGGAGGTCCACTGCGGGCCGAAGATCGCCGCCTGTCCGTCCTGCTTCGCACCCGCGTCGGGGCGGCGCGAGGACGCCGAACGCGAGACCGACAGGTCGAACATCGACGCGTCGGTCGCCGACAGGCCGTAGTCACCGGTGAGCAGGTTGACCGAGCCGGGGCCGGCCTCCTCCGACGGGGCGGTGCCCGCGTCGCGGTCCACGGTGATCTCGTTGTCCGGTGAGTACACGGTCGTCGAGCCGTCGGTGAACGCGGCACGGACCTCGATCGGACCGTCCTCGGCGAGGGTGTCCGTGATGTTCCACGTCAGACCGGCCGGCTTGCCGTTCGTCACGGCGACGGGCCAGGCGGAAACCGTGTTCGCGCCCTGCCGGACGTCGGCTACGGGCACGTTCTTCCACGTGTCCGTCTCACCGCGCCGGTACTGGTACGTCACACCGGTGTAGGACGTCAGGCCCTCGGCCGACAGGCCCACGCGGCGCGCCGGGCGCTCGCCCTGACCCGGGGTCAGCAGTGCCGCTCCCGAGCCCGCGTAGAAGACGTGGGACGTCTCGGTCGAGGCGTTGCCGGCCGGGTCCTTCGTGCGGACGGTCACCGTGTGCTTGCCGGCGGGGAAGCTCAGCGTCTTGGACACGGCGGTGCCGGTCGTCGTCGCCGTCGCCCAGGCGCCGGAGTCCAGCTTGTACTCCACGGCCGCCACGTCGCTCGCGGGCGGGGTGAAGCTGAAGGCGCCGGAGAAGTTGCCGTTGGCGTCCGGGGTGCCGGACCAGGTGTTGGCCGGGAAGTCGGCGGAGGCGATGGCGCTGGTCGCGGGCTTGGTGGTGTCGACGGTGAAGTACACCGACGGCGTCCAGTTCGACCAGGAACTGCCGTCGTAGATACGGCCCTTGTACCAGTAGGTGTGCCCGTTGACGAGCTTGCCCGCGGGGACGGTGTGGGAGACCGTCTTGTTGGTGACCGGGTCCTCGGTGCCGGAGTCGTACACCTCGAGGTTGGTGGTGCCCTCCCACACCTCCCACTTCGAGCGCAGGAAGGTGGTCTCCGCGTCGCTCGCGGTGTAGGACAGGGCCGGCGTCGTCGACGTCGTCCAGTTCTTGCCCGCGTTCGCGCGACCCGGGGTGACGGTCATCGGGTTCCCGGCGACCGGGATCGTGTTGTACGTGACCGAGATGTACGGCGTGTTGGACGCCGCGTTGCCCGAGTTGAACCGCTTCCACGAGTAGGGGTCCGACTCGTTGGTGGCGCGGATGCCCATCGCGTTGGAGCCGTTGCCGTTCGCCGCCCAGGCGACCGCGAGGTTCTTGATGTCCTGCGAGACCCAGCCGTCGGCGCACGAGGACGAGAAGCCCTTCGTCGCCGTCGTCGTGGCCCACTTGGTGTTCCAGTTCGGCTGCGCGGTCCACCGGGTGCTCGTCGTGGCGTGCGGGGTGTCCCACACCTCCCAGCTGCTCGGCGAGCAGGACCAGGAGTGGAAGTTGAACAGATTGAGCTTGGCGCCCAGGATCTGCTTGCCCGTGATGCCCGTCATCGGGAACGACAGGAACGAACGGGCGATCTGGCCCGAGCCGTTGTTGCCGAGCTTGAGCTCCGTCGACGTCGACATGTCGGTCGTGTAGCCCTGCTGCACGAAGGTGTCGAAGCTGGAGCCGATGTTGACCGCCGGGTCGACGGTGACCGGGTACTTCGTCGCCGGGTCCGCGAGGAACCTCGCGTCCGGCGTCAGCGTCAGGTCGACGCGGTTCCCGCGCTGGGTGACCTTCAGGCCGACGTCCGCCCTGCGCGTGTGCTCGCCCGACTTCGCGTCGACGGAGGCGTCCCACATCACCGGTGCCGGCAGCAGACCGACCTGCTTGCCCGTCTTCGCGTCGACGAACGTCACCGAACGGTCGGCGTTGGCCCGGGCCTTGATGCCCTTCGCGTTCAGCGTCAGCGTCACCGAGCCGTTCGCCGCCACGGCGGAACGGTCCTTCAGCTCCAGGAACTGCTCGAAGCCGGTACGGGTCGACTCGATCACCAGGTCCGTCGCCGTCAGCGCGTCCTCGTAACGAGCCGTCGTGCCCGACAGCTTCGGCTCCGGCAGCACGCCTCGCCACGACAGACCGAGCTCACGGCCCTCGCCGGCGCCCAGCGTCACCAGCGGGACCTCCGCCGTCCCCGCCTCACCGGCGGCGCCCGACGCACGCACCTTCGCCGCCTGCGCGGCGGGCGTCCTCCCGCCGAGCCGCAGCCCCAGCGGGTGCCCCTTGGCGGCGATCACACCGTCGTGCTTCGCCAGCTCGACGTCGATGTCACGCCAGTCGCCCGTCGCCGCGTCGCGGAACCGGACCGGGCCCGACGAGGCGTCCGTCGTGACCGTGCCGTCGGGGTTCGCCCACGTCGTCGACGACTCCGTGCGCTCCGACTTCGCTTCCACCCGCTTGCCCGACAACCGGGCCGCGACCTGCGCCGAGGCCAGGTCCGCCGCTTCCGTCGGGTAAGCGGGCCGCTCCGCCGCAGCCCGCTCCTGCGAGGGCAGCGCCACCGCCTGGCCGGTCGTCGCCACGACCACCGCGGCGTCGAAGGCCATCAAACCAGCCAGGGACAGGGCTATCCGCGGCAGCGCGCCACGGCGCAGCCACCTCGACCCCCCGCCCCGTCTGTCCGGCAGATCCATGCGCTCACTCACTACGCGATCCCTCCCCAATGCACGACGCGTCCAGGTCATGTGCAGGGGACGGGCATGCCGAAGAGCCGGCCGTCGACATCAGTCGCGCCGCCGTACTCTCGGCTCCACTGCGTTGCCCCCCCGGCACCGAACGCGACGTTAGATGTCTGTGCATCGTCAGTCCCAGGTCCGAGCGCGCCACCCCCAGGACATCTCGCGCCAAGCTCCGTCACGAACTGCCGACCCCAGGAGGAATCCGGCCCCCCTTTCGGAGTGAGCCAGCCGAGTTCATCCAGAGGACGGGCCTCGGAGTCATCGCAGTTGTCGATTTCGTCAACCGGTAAGGCGACGTTTCGCGACTTTCGCAGGCGGCAGGGAGCGTCCCTCCCCGACGAGCGACCGCGACCACCGCAGAGGCACGGCAGGGATGCTGCTCAGCCGAGTGCCCGCCCCGGCTTGGCGCGAGATCCCCTGCGAGTGGCGCACTCGGTCCTGGCCTCGACCACACGCGACCATCTAGGTTTTGCTGGAATCGTGCCCCGATTGATGCCGCCTGGTGTTTGAGAGGGGCTGAAGGACAGCAGCCTGCCGGGGGCGGCGGCCCGTCCAGCGGAGTAAGACGCGGCGGAGGGTGCGGGCGTCGGCGTAGCCGCTGCGTTCGGCGATCGCGTCGATGGGTAAGTCAGTGGCGCTGAGCAGCGGTGTGACGTCCGCGCGGCGAAGGGTCTCAAGAGCACCCTGCTGCCGAAGTGCTCAGCCGACGTTGCCACAGGCTGCGGGCCGGGATGCCGGCCCCTTCTGCGTAGGCCACGACGTCTGCAGTGCCGCCGTACGCCCACGCGGGTATTCCGTCCCGCACGGCAGCAATTTGTCGACCAGGCCGACGAGGATTTCGGACCCCACCTGGTGTGCCTCGGAGGTCGACTCGGTCATGCCGGTCTTGTGGACATCAGCCTGACCCCGGCATGACCGCCGTCGTCCTCATCTACCTGCCACCGGCCACGACCCGCTCCGCCCGGACGTCGAGCGGATCAACACCATCAGCATCCACGCTCGCCTCCTGCAGCAAGGCCGCTGGCACTTCCACCATTTCTTCATCCCCGACGACACCGGCCGCATCCAGCAGGACGCCACCCTCCACCCCCTGCGCTTCACGGGCAACAACTGACGCATCGCCGACGGCCACATGCGCGACGCCCTCGCCCACGGTTCCCACGCCACCCGGCCCAGGCCGGCATCCGACCTCGATCTCGTCTACACCGGCAGCACACCCCGGCCCGTCGACCGCCTCACTTGCCTCATCGACGGTGTCAACCAGCTCCACACCGACCACGGACTGCCCCTCGACGAAGAGGTCCCCTTCACCTCCAAGCTGTACGCCACCATCCGAGAGGTCGAGCACGCGGCCCTCCCTGGCCCTCGTCGGTACGAGCGAGGCGAGCGACGTCACCGCTACCACCAGGGCGAGCGAGTGCCAGGGGAGGATCGCGCCCGGCCGGTCGTCGATGAGGTCGACGCCGTGCCACACGGCTGCGATCCAGCCGGCGGTCCCGACCGGCACCATCACCTTCAGCCCGCGCTCCCCGGCGATCCGCATGCCGATCCACAACACCAGCGGCATCACCAGCGCCGTGTTGATCAGCGCGGTCGTGAAGGCCTGGTCGTACGAGTAGCCCTGCGGGCTGCCGAGCGACGCCGCGGCCTGGCTCATCAGGCCGAGGTTCAGGGTGTCGGAGAGGATCAGATGGGCGGCGGCGACGGCGAGCAGGGTGACGACGATCGCCTTGAGCAGCCGTGAGAGCGAAGTCATGGGACCGACTATACGTGGCGTGTATACATGGAGTGCATAGCGGGGTACCTCCGCCTGCGCGGAGAGGACGAGCTTCTTCACGGTCACCGCCAGATCGAGGTCGGTTCACCTCCGCCTGCGCGGAAAAGACGAGATCCCGACGTCGCTGGTCCACCGCAACGCCGGTTGACCCCCGCCCGCGGGGGGGGGGGGGGGGGCAAGTCGCTGATCCTGGAGGCGTGCTGTTCCCCGCTTGCGCGGGCCTCATCGGTTCCGATGCCTCGGGCCACACCGAGGACATGCGCGCCAGCAGCGGTCATTGGCGGAGCGGGGTGCCGGCCCGAGGACGAGGAGAGCGAGTCCGTCCGCAGTGCCGTGTTCCGTCTCCTCGACGGCATGGCTTTCAAGCGCGCCCGGATTCGCGGTGGTCACCCTCATCGCGGAAGACCTGCGCCTGGCCGGCGAAGGTCGCGGCACGCAGATCTCCCTCGATCGCGAGTGCGAGGACCGGCTGCGGCTGGAGCCGGTCCTGGAGCGCATCAACGCCCGGTACGGGCGGCGCCTCGCCGGGCCCGCCGGGGCGGGCTCGAAGGCCGGCTGGCAGACCACGGCCCCAGACCTGGCCCCCTCCGCCGCCGACTGGATACGTTCGCGGCCGCGGCGCGCCCGGAGCGCCGCGGCACCAAGGGAACGGCGGCGGCGTCAGGGCCGCAGGATGCCCGCCAGACCGGCCGAGGATCCGGGGGAGTGCATCCTGCTTGGCCTGCCTCATGAGTCATCGACCGGGCGGTGAACCTCTTGCTCGGGCCCATGGTCCGAGTGGGGACGCCGGATTTCGACCATGATGCGACGCCAGGACCGAATCACGTCGGGGACCTGGTCGAGCAGGCCCTTCAAGGCGAACAAGAAGATGGACACGGCGCCGGCCGTTGCCAGAATCCCTAGGACGATCTGCGCATCCATGCCTGGGCCTCTCCTGCGAGTGGAGGGTGGCCGAGCTGAGCGCAAAACTGCATGCAGAGTGGCAGGTGTCTCAGGTCGACCACCCGAGAAACGAGTGATCAACTGAGGCCCTGCCGACGCACAGGCCGTGTCTTGAATTGTCGCGATTGACGCGGCGTCACCGTGGTGACACACGCGCCCGAAAGGGACGTCGGACCCATTCCCGTCGCAGCCAGCTCTCCTGGCCGTGCCTTACGAACTCTAGTGGCCAGTCGCGCTGTTGTCGTCCATTTCGGGCGTCAGGCAGTGATTGTCATCCCGCAGTCGACCTCTGAGCGTGGCGTTGCACTGTTGTGGGTCCGCAGGCGTGATCTCCGGTGCTGATTTCATGTGTCGATCGTTCGGGTCGAGCGGGGGCGTGAGCGCAGGGCAGGCAGCCGGGCACAGTCTTCGGCGCCGGCCAGGCTCTCGTCCAGGGTCAGGAGCGACAGGAGCCGCACCGGCCGGCCAGCTGCGGCAGCGGCCTGCAGCTTGTGGTGGCCGTCGAGGAGGAAGTGGGTCAGGCCCCAGTGAACGCAGGGGTCATCTCCCAGATCGAGGGCGGGTTGGCACACGTCCAGCGTGGAGACCGCCACTGCGGTGGGGACCGTTCCCTGCTTCATGAGCGCGACGTACTCCTTGACACGTTCCCTTTCGTTCCACGCCGGGGGGACCATGGGCACGACGAACTCGTAGAGGTGGGCATCCGCGTCGACGGCGGTCTCGAAGGTCCGGTAGTACGGGGTGTGCGGGTACTGGGGGAGGCCCCAGAACTGATCAATCCCCCACGTCGCAACCTGTTCGCCGCTGAAGTAGTCGCCTTCCCGGCCGGGGACGACCAGCCGGGGTTCCACGCTCAGGAGCAGCGGAAGGTACTGGCCCTCCGGCAGCAACGAGCCGAACGCCTCGATCACGCCGCCGCCGTCCAGCTCGTTCAGGGGGCCGGCGAGCCGTTCTTGCACGCTCTCCAGGGACAGCTTCTCTCTCGCGCCCTCCAGCCGCCGGAACAGCAACGGGCATGTTCCGCAGTAGAAGCTGAGCTCGAAGGCAGGCTCGTCGTCGACCATGAGCAAGCGGCGCCGGGGCCCGCCGCCGATCTCCTGCAGTTCCGTATCGAAGTGCAACCGCGCCTCGCAGGCGGGGAGGCCGAGGCGGCGAGGGTCTCCCGTTTTGATCATCACGGACCGACCGTACGGGACGTCGTGGAGCAACTCCACGTAGCGGCGACGGGTGTGGGCGTCCTGCCCACGGGCCCTACTCCGGGAGCCGTTGGTAGTAGCGCGGCTATGAGCAGCACCGATCTGGTCGAGGCCAAAGCGGCGGCGCAGCTGTGGGACGGCGACAGGAGCTGAGCCGCCACCATCCGCCCCCGGGCGAGGCCCCAGTCCCGCCCAAGCCGCGGGCGTACGGGCGCACCCGACCCGGCACGGGGAGGCCCGACCACCGGCCCCGCCACAGCCCCGTCACACTGAAGCCAAGCAGCACCCACCGACCAGGCAGAAGACCCCGATCCCCGCCGCCGTACGCGCGTGTGACTGCGCCCGCGACGTCCAGGAGGACGAGCTGCCGTCCGTCCGGCCGGGGCCGGACGGATCTGCTACCAGGCCCTGGCATTCATGACGGTTACCGGTTACAGGCCCGGAGGGGCCCGGCACCCCCCCCGCGCGGTGCCGGGCTGCATCCGACGGTTACCGGTAACCGGCCACAGCAGCGGTCGGCCTCCTCACCGCGTCTGTCCGTGGTGAGCCCTATCCGTGAGGCGGGTGGGTGTTTTCCCCCTGGCGGGGGTGTCTTGTGTGTGGCGGTGAGGGACTTGCCAGGAGCGCCGTTCCGTTCGCAGGTGCCTGACAGGTCAGCTTGGTCCGGCTGCGATGCCGGCGAGGGCGTGCTGGAGTTTGCGGATGGCTTCCTCGGCCTGTGTGTACTGCTCGGGGGTGGAGGGGATCGCGCCGAAGGTGGGCCCGCCTTTGGGGGGGGGGGGGGGGGGGGGGGGGGGGGGGGGGGGGGGGTGGGGGGGGGGGGGGGGCGCCGCGGGGGGGGGGGGGCGGGGGGGGGGGGGGGGCGGCGGCCCGGGGGGGCGCCGGCGGGGGGGGGGGGCGCCGCGGGCGCCCGGGCACGCCAGTCC
>NZ_JBIRVJ010000015.1:0-193679 GCF_044386705.1 Streptomyces sp. NPDC020422
GGCACCGACAACGTGCTCTACCCCATGAAGACCGCCCTCAAGGCCCGCGCCACCGTCGGCGAGGTCTGCGACGCCCTGCGCGCCGTCTGGGGCACCTATGTCCCGACCGACGCGTTCTGACCCGATTCCACCAGTTGAAACTTAAAGCGGAGTGTCGCACCGGTGTGCGAGACTCCGCTTCATGCTGGGTGTCACCGATCTGCCGACCTACCTCGCCGGGCTCGTCCTCATCATCCTCCTGCCGGGGCCGAACTCGCTGTACGTGCTGTCCGTCGCCGCCCGCAAGGGCACCCGGACCGGATACCAGGCCGCCGCCGGGGTGTTCACCGGCGACGCAGTCCTCATGACGCTCGCCGCGCTCGGCGCCGCGTCGCTGCTCCAGACCACCCCGCTCCTCTTCATGATCGTGAAGTACGCGGGCGCGGGCTACCTGGCGTGGATGGCGTACGGGATGCTGCGCGCCGCCCTGGCGATGTGGCGCGCCCGGCACGAGGCCGTGGCCGAGGCCCCCGCCGAGCCGGACGCCGGGCCCTCCGAGCACCCCTACCGCCGGGCGCTGATCATCAGCCTCTTCAACCCGAAGGCGATCCTCTTCCTGATCTCCTTCTTCGTGCAGTTCGTGGACCCGTCCTACGCCTACCCGGCACTCTCCTTCCTGGTCCTCGGCACCCTGCTCCAGCTCGGCAGCTTCCTCTACCTGACGACCCTGATATTCGGCGGCACCCGCCTCGCCGCCGCCTTCCGCCGCCGCAAGCGCCTGTCGGCCGGCGCCACCACCGCGGCCGGCGCGCTCTTCCTCGGCTTCGCCGTGAAGCTCTCGATGGCCGGCGCTTGACCCTCACACCGTGTGAGGTCGTTCCGTAGGGGGCGTCATGTTCACCATCGGAGACTTCGCCCGGCACGGGCGGGTGTCGGTCCGGATGCTGCGTCACTACGACGCCATCGGACTGCTGCGCCCGGCCCGGGTCGACCCGCACAGCGGCCACCGCTTCTACGAGGCGGGGCAGCTCGCCCGGCTCAACCGCGTCATCGCCCTCAAGGACCTCGGCTTCACCCTCGATCAGGTGCGGGCGATCCTCGACGAGCAGGTGGGCGCGGAGGAGCTGCGCGGGATGCTGCGGCTGCGCCAGGCCGAGCTGGAAGCGGCCCTGGAGCAGGCGCGGGCCCGGCTCGCCCAGGTCGGCGCGCGGCTCCGAGCCATCGAGAGCGAGGGACGCATGTCCACTCAGGACGTCATCCTCAAGAAGGTCCCGGCCGTCCGGATCGCCGAGCTGAGCGGGGTCGCCGCGAGCTTCGGCCCCGAGCACATCGGCCCGGTCATCGGGCCGCTGTACGACGAGCTGTGCGGCCGGCTGGAGAGCGCCGGGGTCGCCGGATTCGGCCCGGCGGTCGCGTACTACGAGGACGCCGGGCGCGGCGACGGCTCGGTCGTGGTGCACGCCGGCATGACCGTGCCCGAGGGCACGGCCGTGGAGGGCGTGGAGGTGCGGGTGCTGCCCGGCATCGAGCAGGCGGCGACCGTCGTGCACCGGGGGTCGATGGACACCGTGCTGCCGACCGTGCAGACCCTGGCCGCCTGGATCGACGGCAACGGCTACACCTCCACCGGCTTCGCCCGCGAGCTGTACCTGGAGTGCCCGCAGGACCGTACGCGGTGGGTCACCGAGTTCCAGGAGCCGGTCACCCGGCTCTGATCCGAGAACACCGGCCGCGGGGCGTGCCCGTCCTAGCCCAGCGCCCTCCGCTTCAGCTTCAACGCCCGGCGGGCCAGGCGGCGGATCCTCGGGTGCCGGGGGACCGGGAGGCCGCCGGGGAGGCCCAGGGAGGTGAGGCGGCGCCGGGTGAAGTGGTGGCGGGTGCGGGCCGCGAGCGGGCCCGACAGGTGCCGCACCGCGGCCTCCCGCAGGTCCGCCCGTACCTTCGGCTGCATCGCGAAGCCGACCGCGGCGACCAGACCGGTGAGCTCCCGCGTGGTCATCGGTGCCGTCTCGTCCCCGTCCTCCAGGGCGGGGACGAGCGCGTCCACCAGGGCCAGCGGGATCCGGTTGCTGTTCTGGTAGGGGGACAGCCGGGCGAGGAGGGTGCGGGTGCCGACCCGGGCGGTCTCGATCCCGTAGAAGGCGCTCGCGGTGAGCAGCGCCGTGGAGAAGCAGCCCACCACGAGCGCGGGCCGCAGCTCCCGGTACAGCACCTCGGCGAGCACCGGCCGGTCCAGGACGGTCAGTTCGGCGCCGAGCGACTCCGCCTCCCGGACCAGGGCCCGCGACCAGGCGTCGGGGGCCGTCGGGTGCGGTTTGAAGACGAGCCGGCGGTGGCCGCGGGCGACGGCGCCGCGCACCATCCGCAGGTGCAGTTCGCCCTCCTCCTCGGCGGTGAGCAGCGAGAGCGCCGCCAGGTACTGGCCGAGCAGCAGCGCCGGGCCCTCCTGCGGGGCGGCGGGGCCGGCCAGCTCCTCGACGACCTTGGTGAAGGCCTCGGTGGGCACGGTCTCGGCGACGGCGCCGAACTCGGCGAGCAGCAGCGGGGCGAGGCCGGGCACCAGATCGAGGTGGAGCAGCCGGCGCACCCGCTCGCCGACCAGCGGGTCGATCTTGTTGCGGGTCGGCCCGTAGCTCATCAGCCCGTCCGCGTAGACGTCGACGGGGGCGTCGGGGAAGAGCCGGGCGAGGGTGAGGGCGGGTGCCACCTGGATCGATTCGACGGCGAGTTCGACCCGGTCGGTGCCGAGCCCCCAGAGCAGCCGCAGATGGCGTTCGAGCATCGGCAGGTCGTCGGCGCGCGGGGTCCAGCCGCCGGGGTGGAGCGGCTCGATGGTCGCGTTCCAGTCCAGGACCCCGTCGAAGCGGCCGCGCAGCCGCTCGAAGCCGGGCATCCGGTCGAGCGGGGTGGTGGTCTCGGGGACGGCCGCGTTGGTGGAGACGAGCAGCAGCGTGCGGTCGGCGGGGCGGAAGCAGCCGCTGTCCAGGGCGGCGGCGAGGGTGGCCGCGCCGTAGAGGGTGGAGGCGTAGAGGATCCGGGTGGTGCTCACGCGGCGCCCGCCTCCCGCGTCGCTGCCGCCGGGCGGCGGCGCCTCAGGCGGCGCAGCGCCCTCGACCGCTCGTCGCCCATCGCGGTGAGGGCCTCGTCGAGGACGTCCTGCGGGAGCCGGCGCAGCGCCCCCGCGCTCATCGCCCGCAATTTCCGCGCCACTTCCGGTTCGAATTTCGAGGTGTTCCCGATGTGGTGGGAAATCACCGCGCAATAGGTGCGGACCGCCTTCGGGAGAAGTCGGTCGGCATCCGGATCGTTCATCGTTTCCTCGATCACCTGGTCGAATGCGCGAAGGAAATCGAGCTGCCGTTCATCGCCGATCTGGGTGAGCGAGGTGGCGACCCCGCGCCGGTAGAAGATTCCCAGGTCACCGATGACGGCGAAGGAATCCGCCCGCCGGTGCAGCCGCCAGATCCACGGCCGGTCCTCCGCCGTCCGCAGCCCGTGCGGGAAGTGCAGCAGGCCCCGGTCGAGCAGCCGCCGGTGGTAGAGCCCGGCCCACGCGTACGGATAGTCCACGGAGGTCGTCCGGTCCGCCGGCAGGATCGCGTCCCGCGGCCGCAGCACCTCGCCGCGCCGCCCCACCGGAACCCGCCGCACCGAGCGGTTGCGCCCGGTCACCCGGACGTGGTCGGTGCGCAGGAAGTCGCAGCCGAGCCCGTCCATGGCGGCGACCAGGCGCCCGTAGTGGCCGGGCGCCAGCCAGTCGTCCCCGTCCAGGAAGGCCAGGTACTCGCCGCGGGCGGCGTCGAGCCCGGTGTTGCGGGCCGTGGCGAGGCCCTCGTTGCGCGGGTGCCGGATCAGCACCGCGCCCGGGATCTCGCGCGCGGCCCGTTCGAGGAGTTCCGCGGTCCCGTCCGTCGAACAGTCGTCGACCAGCAGGAACTCGAAGTCCTCGCGGGCGTTGGCCCGCAGGCTTCTGAGGGTGTCGGGGGCGTATGTCTGCACGTTGAAGAACGGCACGACGACGGAGAGCTTGACCACGGAGGCGACGCTAGGCGCCGGCCCGGCATTCGTCCTGACCGACAGAGGGATGCCCGGTGAACACGAAGCGGCGGGGCCCTTAACCACCCCGGACCCCTTCCCCTTTCTGTCCGTTTCCCGCAATGCGTCATGATGCTGTTAACCATTTGTTGCCGCCCAGTTGGGCCGCGAATCCCCCGGTACTCCTAGCGTCCTCGACGTGCCATCACGTACCGATCGAACGGCGCGCGTCGCCGTTCTCGCCGACTCCGACACCCGGTGGAAATGGGGCGTGCTCACCGCCCGCAGAATCACCAACGGAAAGACCGCGGAAGACACCCCGTCCGAGGCTCCCACGGGCTTCGTACTGCGCGGCCGGGCCACCCCCACCGGGCGCCAGCTCGCCGAGACCGGTGTGTCGGACCTCGCCCCGCGCGAGGTGACGGGCACGGAGTTCCTGCGCGAGGTGCGCGACGGCGGCTACGACGTGATCGTCCTCGCCCTCGTGGGCGGCACCGTCCGCGCCATGCTCCAGGGCCTGGCCGAACTCGCCCTCGACCGGCGCCCGGTGATCGTCACCGGCTATGTCGGCGTCGTCTACGAGAAGCTCGCCGACGGGCTGCTGCTGCGCCACGGCGCCGATGTCGTCCTCGCCAACTCCCGCCACGACGCCGAGCGGTTCCGCGCGGTCTACGAGGGCGTCGGCGCCGACCCGGGCGCGGTCGTCGAGGCCGCCCTGCCCTTCCTCGGCGGCGCCCGGCACGCCCCCGAACCCGGCCGCGACACCCTGGTCTTCGCCGCCCAGCCCTCCGTGCCCGTCACCAAGGCCGAACGCGCCTACGTGCTGCGCCGGCTCGTCGCGCACGCCCGGCTGCACCCGCACCGCGAGGTGCTGCTCAAGCTGCGCTCCAAGCCCGGCGAACACACCACGCACCTGGAGGAGTTCCCGTACCAGAAGCTGGTGCGCGGGCTGTCCGAGCCGCCCCCCAACTTCCGCCTCGTGTACGGGCACATGGGCGAGGTCCTCGACCGCACCGACCTGCTGGTCACCGTCTCCTCCACGGCCGCCCTCGAAGCCCTGCACCGGCGGATCCCCACCGCGGTCCTCACCGACCTCGGCGTCCGCGAGGCGCTCGGCAACCACCACTTCATCGGCTCGGGCCTGCTCACCTCCTTCGACCGCCTCGACGCCCGGGCCGTACCGCGACCCGACGAGCGGTGGCTGGCCCGCCAGGGGGTCGCCGCCGACCGCGCGTACGAGACCGCCTTCGACGCGGCGCGCGAGCGGGTCGCCGAGCTGCTCGACGGGCCCCCGCTGCCGCCGATCGCCCCCTACTACACGCCCGAGACCGCCGGCGGCTACCTGCCGACCGTCCTCGCCCGCCACCGGCTCGACCCCAGCGCGCCCGAGCCCCGCGAGAGCGGGGTGCGCCGGATCGTCCGCGAGGCGGCGCGCGGCGCCTACCGCCACGGCGTCCAGCGCGTGGCCCCCGTCATCCGCCGCCTGGGAGAGATCTGATGACACCGCCGACGCCGACCGTCCTCGCCGTGATCCCCGCCCGGGGCGGCTCCAAGGGCGTCCCCGGCAAGAACCTGGCCACGGTGGCGGGACTGCCCCTGGTCGCCCGCGCCGTCCGCGCCTGCCTCGGCGCCCCGCGCGTCACCGACGTCGTCGTCTCCACCGACGACGCGGGCATCGCCGAGGCGGCCCGCTCCTTCGGCGCGGAGGCGGTCCAGCGCCCCGCCGCCCTCTCCGGCGACACCGCCACCAGCGAGTCGGCCGTCCTGCACGCCCTGGACGCCTTCGAGGCCACCACGGGCCGCCGCCCCGACGTCGTCCTGCTCGTCCAGTGCACGAGCCCCTTCCTCACCCCGGACGAGGTCGACGGCACGGTCGCCAGGATCACCTCGGGCGAGGCCGACACGGCCTTCACCGCCGCCCCCGCGCACGGCTTCCTGTGGCGCTCGACCCCGGACGGCGCCATCGGCGTCAACCACGACAAGGCGCACCGGCCGCGCCGCCAGGACCGCGAGCCCGAGTACCTGGAGACCGGCGCCGTCTACGCCATGGCCGCCGAGGGCTTCCGCACCCACCGGCACCGCTTCTTCGGCCGCACCGCCCTCGTCCTGACCGACCCCGCCCGGGTCCTGGAGATCGACGACCCGCACGACCTGGCCCGGGCCCGCGTCCTCGCCCCGCTGCTCGACGCGACGGCCGCGCCCACCCTCGACGACGTCGACGCCGTCGTCCTCGACTTCGACGGCACCCAGACCGACGACCGGGTCCACATCGACGCCGAGGGACGCGAGTTCGTCTCCGTCCACCGCGGCGACGGACTCGGCATCGCCGCCCTGCGCAAGGCCGGCGTCCCCCTGCTGATCCTGTCCACCGAGCAGAACCCCGTCGTCGCCGCCCGCGCCCGCAAGCTCCGCATCCCCGTCCTGCACGGCGTGGACCGCAAGGACCTCGCGCTCAAGCAGTGGTGCGACGAGCAGGGCATCGACCCGCAGCGGGTGCTCTACGCCGGCAACGACGTCAACGACCTGCCCTGCTTCCACCTCGTCGGCTGGCCCGTCGCGGTGGGCAGCGCACACGACTCCGTACGGGCCGCCGCCCGCGCGGTCACCGAGACCGCCGGCGGCTTCGGAGCGATCCGCGAGATCGCCGCCTGGCTCCTCGGACCCGAACTCCACACCCCCGCCTCGCCCAACCCGTAAGGAACGATCATGAGCACCCGCCTCCGCACCCTCGGCAGCAAGACCGCAGGCCCGGGCCAGTCCGTCTACATCACGGGCGAGATCGGCATCAACCACAACGGCGACCTGAACAACGCCTTCGCCCTGATCGACGCGGCCGCCGAGGCCGGCTGCGACGCCGTCAAGTTCCAGAAGCGCACCCCCGAGATCTGCACCCCGCGCGACCAGTGGGACATCGAGCGCGACACCCCCTGGGGCCGGATGACCTACATCGACTACCGCCACCGCGTGGAGTTCGGCGAGGACGAGTACCGCGCCATCGACGAGCACTGCAGGAAGCGCGGCATCGAGTGGTTCGCCTCCCCGTGGGACACCGAGGCCGTCGCCTTCCTGGAGAAGTTCGACGTCCCCGCCCACAAGGTGGCCTCCGCCTCCCTCACCGACGACGAGCTGCTGCGCGAACTGCGCGCCACGGGCCGCACGGTGATCCTCTCCACCGGCATGTCCACCCCGAAGCAGATCCGGCACGCGGTCGAGGTCCTGGGCAGTGACAACATCCTGCTCTGCCACGCCACCTCGACCTACCCGGCCAAGGCCGAGGAGCTCAACCTGCGCGTCATCCAGACCCTGCAGGAGGAGTACCCGAACGTCCCGATCGGCTACTCCGGCCACGAGACCGGTCTGCAGACGACGCTCGCCGCGGTCGCCCTCGGCGCCACCTTCGTCGAGCGCCACATCACCCTCGACCGCGCCATGTGGGGCTCCGACCAGGCCGCCTCCGTCGAGCCGGGCGGCCTGCAGCGCCTGGTCCGCGACATCCGCACCATCGAGACCGCCCTCGGCGACGGGGTCAAGAAGGTCTACGAGTCGGAGCTCGGCCCGATGAAGAAGCTCCGCCGGGTCCAGGGGCTCGTCGCCGCATGACCGGGCAGCTGGCGTTCGTCGAGAGCCCGGTCCAGCTTCTGAACGTCCTGGAATGGGCCCATGCGAAGGCCCTCCAGGACCCGCCCCGCCTGCAGGCGATCCCACCCCAGCCGAACCGCCGCGCACCGGCACCGGCGTCGGCCTCGGCACCGGCGTCGGCACCGGCACCGGCGCCCGAGGGCCGGGAAGGCGGCCCCGCCGCCCCCCACCCGCTGGCCGGCCTCACCGTGGTCGTCCTCTCGCCCACCGACCCCATGTCCCGCGGCCAGCTGCGGCGCATGGCGCAGCTGGCCAGGGACGAAGGCGCCAGCGTGAAGTGGCAGGACGCCCGCCAGGGCAGGGGAGCCCTGCCGCGGACGCTCCGGGAGCTCGCCGGGCCGCTGCGCGCGGCGGAGCGGGTGATCATCGGGGACCCCTTCTCGCGCTACGTCCAGCTGCTGCTCACCCTCTTCGGCCCCCGCCGGGTCACCGTCGTCGACGACGGCACCGCCACCATGGAGTTCGCCGCCCAACTGGCCCGTGGCGAGCGCCTGGTGCGCTGGCACCGGCGGGGCAGCCGGGGCCCGCGCGAGCTGGTCCTCGCCCCGGTGACCTGGCTGGCCCGCCGCAAGCTCGCCCCGGGCCCCCGGCGCACGGTGGAGATCTTCACCTCGCTGCCGGTCGAGCCGCCGCCGGGCACCACCGTCCTGGCCAACGACTTCGCCTGGACCCGGTCCGCCTTCGGTCCGCCCCGGCTGACCCGCGGCGCCGACCTGGTCGGCACCTCCCTGGTGGAGACGGGCGTCGTCGACCCCGACGAGTACCTGCGGGCCGTGCAGGTCCTGGCCCGCACCCACGGCGCCACCCGCTACTTCGCCCACCGCCGGGAGAGCGCCGAGAAGCTGCACCGGATAGCGGTGGAGACCGGTCTGGAGGTGGTCCGCCCCGATCTGCCGCTGGAGCTGATCGCCCGGCGCGGCCCCATCGGGCGCACGGTGGTCAGCTTTCCGTCCACGGTCGTGCACACGCTGCCCCTGGCCCTCGCCGGCACGGGCGTGAAGGTGGCCGTCTGCGAGATCGCCCCCGAGTGGCTGCGGGAGAACGCCTCACCGCGCGCCCAGGGCTTCCTGGCGGGCGTCGCGGGCACCGCGACCCTCACCGAAAGGCTCGAATTCGGGTAAGCGTACCCACAGAGGGTGACCGTCATGCCTACGGAACGAGATTTCTTTCCCCTATCGGGCTGAACTTTTCGTGATCAACGGGCAGTTGATCTCTCCGGGGGCCTACCCTTCAAAAGGTGAACCAGTTGAAGTCCCGTGAGCCCGGCCCCGACGCGGCGCCCGAACCGTTGCCCGGAACGCTGTCCGACCCCCTGCGTGGCGAACTGATCGCGTTCCGCAGGGACTTGCACATGCACCCGGAGCTCGGCAACCAGGAGATCAGGACCACCGCCGCGATCAAGGAACGCCTGGAGCGGGCGGGCCTGGCGCCGAGGGTGCTCCCCAGCGGCACCGGTCTGGTGTGTGACGTCGGCACCTGGGACCCCAGGCGCCCGATGCTGGCGATCCGCGCCGACATCGACGCGCTGCCCATCCCGGACACCAAGTCCGTCGCGTACCGCTCGACCATGCCCGACCGCGCCCACGCCTGCGGCCACGACGTCCACACCACCTCCGTCCTGGGCGCCGGACTCGTCCTCGCCGAGCTCGACCGGCAGGGCCGGCTGCCCGGCGCGGTGCGCCTGGTCTTCCAGCCCGCCGAGGAGGTGCTGCCCGGCGGCGCCGCCGACGCCGTCGAGGCCGGGGTGCTGGACGGGGTGGGCCGGATCATCGCGGTGCACTGCGACCCGCGGGTCGACGCCGGCCGGATCGGGCTGCGGGCCGGCCCCATCACCTCCGCCTGCGACCGCCTGGAGGTCACCCTCGACGGCCCCGGCGGCCACACCGCGCGCCCGCATCTGACCACCGACCTGGTCACGGCCGCCGCCCGGGTCGCCACCGACGTCCCGGCCGTGCTCGCCCGCCGGATCGACGCCCGCTCCGGCCTGTCGGTCACCTGGGGCCGGATCGAGGCCGGGCACGCCCCGAACGTCATCCCGCAGCACGCCGAGCTCTCCGGCACGGTCCGCTGCCTCGACCTGCCCACCTGGCGCGAGGCCCCCGACCTGGTGCACGCGGCGATCGACGAGATCGCCACCCTGCACCGGGCGAAGTCCACGGTCGAGTACGTCCGCGGCGTCCCCCCGGTCGTCAACGACCCGGCCGTCGCCGAGCTGCTCCGCGACGCGATGACCGCCCGTCGCGGCCCGCTCGCGATCGAGGACACCGAGCAGTCCCTCGGCGGCGAGGACTTCTCCTGGTACCTGGAGCACGTCCCGGGCGCGATGGCCCGGCTCGGCGTCCGGGTCCCGGGCGACACCCGGGTGCGCGATCTGCACGCCGGCGACTTCGACGTGGACGAGCGCGCCATCGGGGTCGCGGTGGAGCTCTTCACGGCGGCCGCGCTGCTCCACGCGAAAACGCCGAATCCCGGACTTTAAGTACGACTTAATGGCCGGACGGGCGTGGTTCATCCGTCCGGCCCTGTCCCCGGCGTGTCGGTTCCGGGCCGGACCCGTGGCCCCGTACCAGCGTGTATGACGGGCCGTGTCGGGCCGGACGCCACGGGTTGCCCTTTGGCTGGTTCGCGTCGATCCGATAACGACTCATGAACGGGTCTTTAACTGACATCTACGCGCGTTACGATCGCCGCGAAACCAGCGCCGGAAGAGGCGCTTTCGGTCAGTCTCGAAGGGACCCTCCTCTTGCGCCGGATCACCAGGATCACCACGGTAGGCATCGCCTCCGCGGCCCTCGCCCTGTCCGCCACCGCCTGTGGCAAGTCGTCGACGGACTCCGGTTCGAGCTCCAGCTCCAGCGCCGGTGCCACCCGGGCCGCCATCGCGTACGACATCGGCGGCCGCGGCGACCAGTCCTTCAACGACGCCGCCTACGCCGGTCTGCAGAAGGCCGAGAGCGACCTCGGTGTCAAGGGCGCCGAGGCCGAGCCGTCCGAGGGCGAGGGCGACGCCGACAAGGTGCAGCGCCTGACCTCGCTGGCCCGCGCCGGCAACAACCCGGTCATCGGCGTCGGCTTCTCCTACGCCCCGGCCATCGAGAAGGTCGCCAAGCAGTTCCCGAAGACCACCTTCGGCCTCATCGACGACACCTCGAAGACCGGCCCCAACATCGCCAACCTCGTCTTCAACGAGGAGCAGGGCTCCTACCTGGCCGGCGTCGCCGCCGCCAAGGCGTCCAAGACCGGCAAGGTCGGCTTCATCGGCGGTGTCGAGGTTCCGCTGATCAAGAAGTTCGAGGCGGGCTTCGTCCAGGGCGTCAAGGCCACCAACCCCAAGGCCGAGGTGCTCACCCAGTACCTGACCCAGCCGCCGAACTTCGACGGCTTCTCGAAGCCGGACCTCGGCAAGGCCGCCGCGCAGGGCCAGCTCGACAAGGGCGCCGACGTGATCTACGCGGCCGCCGGTCTCGCCGGCTCCGGTGCGATCGAGGCCACCTCGAAGGCCGGCAAGTGGGCCATCGGCGTCGACTCCGACCAGTACAACCAGAAGGGTCTGGCCGCCTACAAGGCCAACATCCTCACCTCGGTCACCAAGGACGTCTCGGACTCCGTCTACAACCTGATCAAGTCGGTCAAGGACGGCAAGCCGCAGACCGGTGAGATCCGCTACGGCCTCGCCACGGACGGCGTCGGCCTGGCCGACTCCAACCCGGAGTACAAGAAGATGACCGACCTCATCGCCGCTGTCGACAAGGCGAAGAAGGACATCGTCGACGGCAAGATCACGGTCAAGACCACGCCGTAACGGCACCCGGGTCACGACCTGAGCCCGCGGGCCCGGCGACGGTGGCAGTCCACCGGAGCCGGGCCCTCCGGGCCCTGCCGTCGAGGCTGGCGCCCGCCCTTGGGGCGGACGAAGCCACCTTGACGGCAGGGCCCGCCCCCATTCCCGTACGGGTTTTCAATTTTCGGCAGCGCTACGCGTGTAGATGTCTCCCTGGCACGATAGCTTCGCCCCGCCCTGCCCCTCCGCTCCCGCTCCTTCCGGCCAAGGAGAGTGCGCCATCAACGCGTCCAGCCCCCCTGCCGTAGAACTCCACGGCATCACCAAGCGGTTCCCCGGCGTCGTCGCCAACAAGGACATCGCCATCACCGTCCGCAAGGGCACCGTGCATGCCCTCATCGGCGAGAACGGTGCCGGCAAGTCCACCCTGATGAAGATCCTCTACGGCATGCAGAAGCCGGACGAGGGCACCATCGCCGTCGACGGCGAGCAGGTCTCGTTCTCCAGCCCGGGTGACGCCATCGCGCGCGGCATCGGCATGGTGCACCAGCACTTCATGCTCGCCGACAACCTCACCGTCCTGGAGAACGTCGTCCTCGGCGGCGAGAAGCTCTACGGCATCGGTGCCAAGGCCCGCCGGAAGATCCAGGAGATCTCCGACGCGTACGGCCTCGGCGTCCGCCCCGACGCCCTGGTCGAGGACCTCGGTGTCGCCGACCGGCAGCGCGTGGAGATCCTCAAGGTCCTCTACCGCGGCGCCAAGATCCTCATCCTCGACGAGCCGACCGCCGTGCTCGTCCCGCAGGAGGTCGACGCGCTCTTCGACAACCTGCGCGAGCTCAAGTCCGAGGGCCTGACCGTCATCTTCATCTCGCACAAGCTGGGCGAGGTCCTGAAGGTCGCCGACGACATCACCGTCATCCGGCGCGGCACCACGGTCGGCACCGCCGACCCGAAGACCGCCACCACCAAGCAGCTCGCCGAGCTGATGGTCGGCACCGAGCTGCCCTCGCCCGAGACCCGCGAGTCGACGGTCACCGACGTGGCGATGCTCCGCGTGGAGGGGCTGACGCTGACCGAGGCAGGCGCCGCCGCCGCGGCGCCGCTGACCACCGCCGCCCCGCCGGACCCGTCCGGCTCCGTCGGGCTGCAGGAGGTCGCCGCGGGCCGCAAGCTCCTCGACGACGTCTCCCTGACCATCCACAAGGGCGAGATCCTCGGTATCGCCGGCGTCGAGGGCAACGGCCAGACCGAGCTCATCGAGGCCCTCATGGGCATGAACGCCCCCGACGCGGGCGTCATCACCCTCGACGGCGTCGACATCACCAAGGTCTCGGTGCGCAAGCGCCGCGAGGGCGGCATCGGCTACATCCCCGAGGACCGGCACCGCCACGGCCTGCTGCTGGAGGCCCCCCTCTGGGAGAACCGCATCCTCGGCCACGTCACCGAGGCGCCCAACTCCAAGCGCGGCATCCTCGACCCGAAGGCCGCCCGCAAGGACACCGAGCGGATCGTGCGCGAGTACGACGTCCGCACGCCCGGCATCGACGTCACCGCGGCCTCCCTCTCCGGCGGCAACCAGCAGAAGCTGATCGTCGGCCGCGAGATGAGCCACGCGCCCAAGTTCCTGATCGCCGCCCACCCCACCCGCGGTGTGGACGTCGGCGCCCAGGCGCAGATCTGGGACGCGATCCGCGACGCGCGCCGCGAGGGCCTGGCCGTGCTGCTGATCTCCGCCGACCTCGACGAGCTGATCGGCCTGTCCGACAGCCTCAAGGTCATGTACCGCGGCAAGCTGGTCGCCGACGCCGACCCCGCCACCATCACGCCCGAGGAGCTGGGCTCCGCCATGACCGGCGCCGCCACCGGCCACCTCGAAGGCGCCGAAGAGCACCCCGAAGACGGTGACGCCCGATGATGAAATTCGACAAGGACAAGCTGATCATCGGGGCCGCCGGCCCCGTGCTCGCCCTGGTCACCTCGTTCGTCCTCACCGTGCTGGTGCTGCTCGCCACGGGCCTCGACCCGATCGAGCCGATCCGGCTGATGGTCGAGAACGCCGGGTACTCGGACATCCAGGTCCTGATCGTCAACCAGACCGGGATCTACTACCTGGCGGCCCTGGCCGTGGCCGTCGGCTTCCGGATGAACCTCTTCAACATCGGTGTCGACGGGCAGTACCGCCTCGCCGCGATGATCTCGGCCGTGGTCGGCGCCTCCATCGAGCTGCCCGGCCCGCTGCACATCCTGGTGATCGTGCTGGTCGCGATGCTCACCGGTGCCTTCTGGGCCGGTATCGCGGGCATCCTGAAGACCACCCGCGGTGTCTCCGAGGTCGTCTCGACGATCATGCTGAACGCCATCACGACCTCGCTGGTGGCGTGGCTGCTGCTGCCGAAGAACTTCGGTGAGCAGGCCGCCGGCTCCAACAACCTCACCACCGGTGAGATCGCCGAGTCCGGCTGGTTCCCGGGCATCGACCTGGGCGAGGGCAGCGGCGAGATCTACGGCTTCACCTTCGTCGCCCTCGCGCTGGGCGTCGTCTACTGGTTCGCGCTCAACCGCACCAAGTTCGGCTTCGACCTGCGCGCCACCGGCGCCAGCGAGTCGGCCGCGCAGGCCAGCGGCGTCGACGCCAAGAAGATGATCCTCACCACGATGCTGATCTCGGGTGCGCTCGCCGGTCTGTCCGGCATGCCGACGCTGCTCGGCGAGACCCACACGTACAGCCTCGACTTCCCGGTCGGCGTCGGCTTCACCGCCATCGCCATCGCCCTGCTCGGCCGCAACCACCCGGTCGGGATCCTGTTCGCGTCGCTGCTCTTCGCGTTCCTCGACAAGGCGTCCAGCAACCTCGACGTCGCGGGATACCCGAAGGAGATCACGCAGATCATGCAGGGCATCATCGTGATCGCCGTGGTCGTCTCCTACGAGCTCGTCCGCCGTTACGGCCTCCGCCGCCAGCAGCAGAAGGTCGGCGAGCAGCTGGCCGCCGGCGGCGCCATCAAGACCGACAAGGAGGTGGCGGCATGAGCACCGGCACCGTTGCCAAGCCGAGCGCCGCGCCCAAGAAGGCGGCCGGCGGCCGGAAGCTGACCTGGCCCTGGATCCTGCTGATCGTCGCGGCCGGTCTCGTGCTCTTCTCGCTGGTCCGGGTCGTCTCCGGGGCCGACGACCTCACCTCCGTGGGCCAGGTCTCCGGCGCGCTCCAGCTCGCCGTGCCGATCGGTCTCGCCGGTCTCGGCGGTCTGTGGGCCGAGCGCGCGGGCGTCGTCAACATCGGTCTCGAAGGCATGATGATCCTCGGCACCTGGTTCGGTGCCTGGGCCGGCTACCAGTGGGGCCCGTGGACGGGTGTCGCGGTCGGCATCCTCGGCGGCGCCGTCGGCGGTCTGCTGCACGCGATCATCACGGTCACGTTCAACGTGAACCACATCGTCTCCGGTGTGGCGATCAACATCCTCGCGGTCGGCTTCACCCGCTACCTGTCGAACTTCACCTTCGACAAGGCCGAGGGCGGCTCCTCCAAGCAGTCCCCGCGCATCGACCAGATCACCCAGATCACCATCCCGGGGCTCTCGGACTGGCTGCAGGACCTCCAGCAGAAGCACTGGTTCCTGATCTCGGACCTCGCCGGCATCCTCGGCGGACTGGTGACCAACCTGTCGCTGCTGACGGTCGTCGCCGTCCTGCTGATCCCGGCCACCTGGTGGCTGCTGTGGCGCACGGCCTTCGGCCTGCGGCTGCGGTCCTGCGGTGAGAACCCGGTCGCGGCCGAGTCCCTGGGCGTCAACGTCTACAAGTACAAGTACATCGCCGTCGTGATCTCCGGCGGCCTCGCGGGTCTCGGCGGCGCGTTCCTGGCGATCGTCTCCACGGGCATCTACCAGGAGGGCCAGACCGGCGGCCGCGGTTACATCGGTCTCGCCGCGATGATCTTCGGCAACTGGATGCCCGGCGGCATGGCGATGGGCGCCGGCCTCTTCGGCTTCACCGACAGCCTCAAGCTGCGCGGCGGCGCCGAGAACGTCCACGCGCTGCTGCTGCTCGTCGCGCTGCTCCTGGTGATCGCCGCGCTGTGGCAGCTGTACAGGAAGAAGTGGGTCGTCACGGCGATCTCCGCGGTCTTCGCCGTCGGCTTCTTCCTCTGGTACGCGTTCACGGACGAGGTCCCGAGCCAGTTCGTCGACGCCGCCCCGTACGTCACCACGCTGCTCGTGCTGGCGCTGTCGGCGCAGCGGCTGCGGATGCCGAAGGCGGACGGCCTGCCGTACCGGAAGGGCCAGGGCAAGTGACGCCCGACTGGGACCTTCTGCGGAAGGTGGCCCGGGAGGCGATGTCGCACGCCTACGCGCCGTACTCGGGCTTCCCGGTCGGTGCGGCGGCGCTGGTCGACGACGGGCGGGTGGTCTCCGGCTGCAACGTGGAGAACGCCTCGTTCGGCCTCGGCCTGTGTGCCGAGTGCGGCCTCGTCTCGCAGCTCCAGGCGACCGGCGGCGGCCGGCTCACGCACTTCGTGTGCGTGGACGGCAGCGGCGGCCCGCTGGTGCCGTGCGGCCGCTGCAGGCAGCTGCTGTACGAGTTCGGGGGCGCCGAACTCGTCCTGGAGACGCCCGCCGGATTCACCACGCTGGCGGAGATGCTCCCGCAGGCGTTCGGCCCGGACCACCTGAGCAAGTAGCACCACCGAGCGGCCCTTCCGCCACCATGGAGGGGCCGCTCCCGCCTTCCCTCCCCGTACCACGCTCTATGCGCGTAGAAAGAGGCTCCACCATGGACGTCATCTCCGTCATCCGCACCAAGCGGGACAAGGGCGAGCTGAGCCCCGAGCAGATCGACTGGGTCATCGACGCCTACACCCGCGGGGAGGTCGCCGACGAGCAGATGTCCGCCCTGGCCATGGCGATCCTGCTGAACGGCATGAACCGCGACGAGATCGCCCGCTGGACCGCGGCCATGATCGCGAGCGGCGAGCGCATGAACTTCGACTCGCTCTCCCGCCCCACCGCCGACAAGCACTCGACCGGCGGCGTCGGCGACAAGATCACCCTGCCGCTCGCCCCGCTGGTCGCCGCCTGCGGCGCGGCCGTGCCGCAGCTCTCCGGCCGCGGTCTCGGCCACACCGGCGGCACCCTGGACAAGCTGGAGTCCATCCCCGGCTGGCGTGCGCTGCTCTCCAACGAGGAGATGCTGCACGTCCTCGACACCACCGGCGCGGTCATCTGCGCGGCCGGCGACGGCCTGGCCCCCGCGGACAAGAAGCTCTACGCGCTCCGCGACGTCACCGGCACGGTCGAGGCCATCCCGCTGATCGCCTCCTCGATCATGTCGAAGAAGATCGCCGAGGGCACCGGCTCGCTGGTCCTCGACGTCAAGGTCGGCACCGGCGCCTTCATGAAGAACATCGAGGACGCCCGGGAGCTCGCCTCCACGATGGTGCAGCTCGGCACCGACAGCGGCGTGAAGACGGTCGCGCTGCTCACCGACATGTCCACCCCGCTCGGCCTCACCGCGGGCAACGCGCTCGAGGTCCGCGAGTCGGTCGAGGTCCTCGCGGGCGGCGGCCCGAAGGACGTCGTCGACCTCACCGTCGCCCTGGCGAGCGAGATGCTGGCCGCGGCCGGCATCAAGGACGCCGACCCGGCCAAGGCCCTGGCCGACGGCTCCGCGATGGACGTCTGGCGCCGCATGATCGCCGCACAGGGCGGCGACCCGGACGCCACCCTCCCGGTCGCCCGCGAGCAGCACGTCGTCACCGCCCCGTCCTCGGGCGTCCTGACCCGCCTGGACGCCTACGACATCGGCATCGCCGCCTGGCGCCTGGGCGCCGGCCGCGCCCGCAAGGAGGACCCGGTGCAGGCCGGCGCCGGCGTCGAGCTGCACGCCAAGCCGGGCGACACGGTCACCGCGGGCCAGCCCCTGCTGACCCTGCACACGGACACCCCGGAGAAGTTCGACTACGCCCTGAAGTCCCTGGGCTCGGCCTGGGACATCGCCCCCGAGGGCACGTCCTTCACGGCGAACCCGATCGTGCTGGACCGCATCGCGTAACAGCGCGAGCGACCGAACGGGACCGGCGGAGCTCCACCGGTCCCGTTCCGCGTGTCAGACGCGCGCCCCGAGCAGCCTCGGCAGCTCCCGCATGTCGTCGAAGACGACCGTGCCGGGGCCGGTCAGCCGGTCCGCGCGGGTGAGGCCGCCGCAGTAGCCGAAGGCGCGCATCCCCGCCGCGCGGGCCGCCTGGACGCCGTACGGACTGTCCTCGACGACCGCGCAGCGCTCGGGCGGCACGCCCATCGTGGCGGCGGCGTGCAGGAAGAGGTCAGGGGCCGGCTTGGGGTGGGGGACGTGCCGGGCGCTGAAGAGCCGGCCCTCGAAGCGGTCGAGGAGCCCCGTGCGGCCCAGGTTGGCGCGGATGCTCTCGGGGCTGCCGTTGGAGGCGAGACAGAACGGGACGTCGAGCGCGTCGAGGACGTCCGTGATCCCCTCGACCACCGTCAGCTCCGCGTCCAGCGCGTCCTCGTAGCGCTGCCGGAACGGGCTCTGCCAGTCCGGGGCCAGCGCCCGGCCGGCCCGTTCCGCGACGAGCGCGGTGAGGCGCGTGTGGGAGACGCCGACGAACAGCTCCGTGACCTCGGCCTCGGTGAACTCCGCGCCCACCTCCGCGAAGACCTCCCGGTCCACCCGGCAGTAGACGCGCTCGCTGTCGACCAGAACACCGTCACAGTCGAAGATCACCAGTTCGACACGATCATCAGTCATGGGGGCGAGCCTAGGGCAGGCCGCGAGAAGCCCCGCGATGAGTTACGGGTGCGCTCGCGGTCCTTCTGATGTGGACACCTCTCGCACCCTCGACCTGCGGCTCTCCGGCCGCCCCGCCCCCGACGAGGTCGCCCGGCTCTGCGCCCTGCTCGACGCGGCCGAGCCCGGCGACGTGCTCTGCGAGATCGGCGGGCTCGACGGCGCCGGTCTCGCCGCCGTCGACGCCCTGGCCCGGCTGCGACTGGCCGCCCGGCGCCGCGGGCACCGGCTCACCTTCCGGGGAGCCGGACCCGAGCTGCGTGCCCTGCTGGACTTCGCCGGCCTCGGCGACCTGCTGTGACGGTCAGGCCGGCAGCCGCTCCGGCAGGTCGAACAGCGGGAACCAGCGCTTGGTGTCCAGGAAGAAGTCCATCCCGCCGATCCGCCCGTCGTGCAGCTGGAGAACGATCAGCGCCCACGGGGCGAAACCGCCCTCCGGGTCCGGGTGGTAGTGCGCGAAGGCCGGCGAGCCGTTCGCGACGGTCGGCACCAGCTTCGAGCCCCGGCACACCTCGCCGACGCCGAGCATCCAGCCCACGATGTCCTCGTGGCCGCGCAGCCACAGGTCGTACGGCGGCATGGACATCGTCGCGTCCTCGTGGAGCAGCGCCGTCAGCGCCTGCATGTCGTAGCCCTCGA
The DNA here is from genome assembly GCF_044386705.1 of Streptomyces sp. NPDC020422. Lineage (NCBI taxonomy): Bacteria > Bacillati > Actinomycetota > Actinomycetes > Kitasatosporales > Streptomycetaceae > Streptomyces > Streptomyces sp. NPDC020422. Next base: position 18,875 of record NZ_JBIRVJ010000015.1, read on the forward strand.
AGGCCGCCACATAGCGGTCGAGCAGCGCCTTCTGCTCCTCGTCCAGCGGATCCGCCGGGTCCGAGGCGGCGGGCGCCTGCTCGGACAGCGTCGCCCGGGCCCGCTGCAGCGCGCTGTTGACCGAGGCGACCGTCGTGCCGAGCAGCTCGGCCACCTCGCTCGCCTTCCACGCCAGGACCTCGCGCAGGATCAGCACCGCACGCTGCTTCGGCGGCAGATGCTGGAGCGCCGCCACGAAGGCGAGCCGCACGGTCTCCCGGGAGACCGCCGTCTCCGCCGGGTCGGCCACCGAGGGCAGCACCCTGCCGTCCGGCACCGGCTCCAGCCAGGTGATCTCCGGCCGCTCGTTCAGCCGGGCCTGCGCCACCGGCGTCGGGTCCGTCAGATCCATCGGACGGGCCCGCCGGTTGCCCGCGTTCAGGGAGTCCAGGCAGACGTTCGTGGCGATGCGGTAGAGCCAGGAACGGAGCGAGGAGCGGCCCTCGAAGGAGTCGAACGCGCGCCAGGCGCGCACCATCGTGTCCTGCACCGCGTCCTCCGCCTCGAAGGCGGAGCCCAGCATCCGGTAGCAGTACCCGGTCAGCTCCGTACGGTACTTCTCCAGGTCCTCGGTCATCTGCGCAGCCATCGGTCCACCCCGCTCGCCCCTCACCGGCGCCCGTTCGACGCCGATGAGGTGAAGCTAGCGCAGCCCGCTGACAACCGGGGCCGGTTCCGGTCAGGTGCCCGGCTTGCGCCCGTACACGTACACGTCGTCACCGTTGCGCAGCAGGCTCCAGTACGCCTTGGCGTCCTTCTGCGTCATGTTCACGCAGCCGGCCGAACCCGGCGGGTTCCACATCGACTTGGTGACGGAGTGGAAGGCCTGCCCGCCGTCGAAGAACTGCGCGTACGGCATCGACACGTGGTACAGCGTCGACCAGTGGTTGATGTTGCGCCAGTAGATCTTCTTCGCGCCGGTTCGGGTCTCCGAGCCGTCCCGCCCCGTGCGCACCGGCACCGGGCCGTACTTCAGCCGGGAGCCGTCCTGGATCCAGCTCAGCTGCCGGGTCAGGTCGACGCAGGCGATCCGGCCCTTGTTCGTCGGGCACTTGCGGTCCTTGTTGGGGTTGGTCCCCGCCGCCTTCTGCGCCAGCATCGTCGACATCGTCCGCCAGGTGACGACGCCGGCGTAGCCGGCCGTGGGCGTGATGCCGTGCTTGGCCTGGAAGGCCTGGATGGCCTTGCAGTCGGCGAGCGACTGCCGCCCGTCGACCGGCCGGCCGAGGAACTTCTCCACCTGCTTCTGGTACGGGCCGGTCGTCACGTTGCAGGACGCCGCCTGCGCCGGGGCGGCGCCGAGCGCCACCGTCATCGGCACCGCCAGCGAGGTGACGGCGAGGCCGATGGCGGCCCTTCTCCGAACTGTCTTCATGATCGTCAACTCCCCCTCGAGTCCTAAACGTTCAGACGGGCGGGGGAGCCGGACGGTTCGCGGCGCCAGATGACGGAATCGTCACGAAAACTACGCCGCCGCGAGCCGGTGGCGCCGCGCCTCGACCCGGGCGCTGTGCGTCCCGTACAGCGTGACCGACACGACGCCGAGCACCGCCACCAGACCGATCAGGACCGTCCCCGCCCAGCCGCCCGCGTGGAAGGCGATCGCACCGAGCGTGCCGCCCGCGCTGCTGCCGAGGTAGTACGCGGACTGGTAGAGCGCCGAGGCCTGGGCGCGGCCCGTCTTCGCCGTACGGCTCACCGAGGAGGAGGCGACCGCGTGCCCGGCGAAGAAGCCGGCCGTGATCAGGACCAGCCCCGCCAGCACGGCGGGCAGCGCGTCGGCGAGGGAGAGCAGCAGACCGGCGGCGGTCGTGGAGACGGCGAGGTACAGCGCCCCGCGCCGGCCCATCCGCCCGACCAGCTTCCCGGCGGCGGCCGAGGAGACCGTACCGACGAGATAGACCAGGAAGATCGAGCCGATGACCCCCTGCGGCAGCGAGAACGGCGCCTCCACCAGCCGGTAGCCGATCACCGTGTACACCGCGCCGAACACCGTCATGAACAGGGCGCCGATCGCGTACAGGCGCATCAGCAGCGGGTCCCCGAGGTGCCCGCGGACGGTCCGGGCGAGCGCCTTCGGGTTCAGCGAGCCGGGCGTGAAGTGCCGGGCCTTCGGCAGCAGCACCCGGAAGACGACGGCGCAGACCACGGCCATCAGACCGACGGCCGCCAGGCCCGCCCGCCAGCCCCACAGCTGGGCGACCCAGCCGGTGACGATCCGCCCGCTCATGCCGCCGATGGAGTTGCCCGCCACGAACAGGCCGATCGCGGCGATCAGCGCCTTCGGCCGCACCTCCTCGGCGAGGAAGGCCATCGCCGACGCCGGCACGCCGGCCAGCGCCGCGCCCTGCACCGCGCGCAGCGCGATCAGGACCTCCAGGCTGGGGGCGAGCGGGACGAGGAGTCCGACGACCACGGCGACCGCGAGCGAGGCCGTCATCATCGAGCGCCGCCCGAAGCGCTCGGACAGGGCGCTGAGCGGAAGGACGCACAGGGCGAGCGCGCCGGTCGCGGCGGAGACCGTCCAGGAGGCGGCCGAAGCGGTGGCGCCGAACTCGGCCGAGACGGCGGGCAGAAGGGCCTGGGTGGAGTAGAGGAGGGCGAAGGTGGCCACTCCGGCGGCGAACAGCGCGAGGCTCATCCGGCGGTGGCCGGGGGCACCGGGGGAGAGGCGGGAGTCGGCGGCCGCGCTGGTGACGGCCGCCTTGGTACTGGCGGAAGGCATGCCACGAACGTAGGACGCCCCGGTTCATGCGTCCAATGCACGGAACTGCTGTAATCGTTCCCATGGCGCATGAGTACAGGTCACAGCCTCGCCTGTCACCGAACAGTAACGAAGAAGACATGGGACTGCTGCTCGCGCCCCGGCTCGCGTACTTCGCGGCCGTGGCCCGGCACGAGCACGTGACCCGGGCCGCCGGCGAGATGGGAGTGCCCCAGTCGACCCTCTCGCGGGCCATGGTCAGGCTCGAAGAGGACCTCGGCGTCGCGCTCTTCGCCCGCCGCGGGCGCACGGTCTCGCTCACCCCCGCGGGCCGCCGCTTCCTCGCCTCCGCCGAGCGGGCGCTGGCCGAGGTCGAGAAGGCCGCGGACTCGGTACGGGCGGACGCCGACCCCACCGCAGGGCGGGTCGCCTTCGGCTTCCTGCACACCATGGGCTCCGAGACCGTCCCCGGCCTCATCCGCGCCTTCCGGGTCGACCACCCCAGGGTGCGCTTCACCCTGGTGCAGAACTACGGCGAGGCGATGATCGAACGCCTCCGCGCCGGCGACCTCGACCTGTGCCTCACCTCGCCGGTGCCCGACGCCCCCGACCTGGTCGCCCGCCGCCTCGACGAGCAGCGGCTGCGCCTGGTGGTCCCCGACGACCACCGCCTGGCGACCCGCAAGCGCATCCGCCTCGCCGAGGCCGCCGACGAGACCTTCGTGACCCTGGAGCCCGGCTACGGGCTGCGCCGCATCACCGACGACCTGTGCGCCCAGGCGGGGTTCACGCCCCGGATCGCCTTCGAGGGAGAGGAGGCCGAGACCCTCCGCGGCCTGGTCGCCGCGGGCCTCGGCGTCGCCCTCCTGCCCCCGCCGGCGGTCGCCCGCCCGGGCGTCGTCGAACTGGGCGTGACCTCCCCGCGGGCGGTCCGCGAGATCGGGGTGGCCTGGCTCGACGGCCACCCCGACACGCCCCCGGTCGCCGCCTTCAAGAAGTTCCTGCTGGGCAAGCGGGGCACCCTGCTGCCGGAGTGACGGCGGCCGCGCCCCGCTACCGCAGCGACCTCCCGAAGCCCGCCGCCAACGGCATCCGCAGCCCCAGCGGCGGCGGCGCGGCCAGCGCGTCCGCGAGGGGACGGCTGGGGGCGTGCGCGAAGAGCGCGGAGAGCACGAAGTCGGCCGCCAGCGCGCCGACTTCCTCGTGGTACTGGCGCAGCCCGTGCCCGTCCGCGTGCACCTCGAAGCGGCAGGTGTCCCGGTTGGACTTCTTCGCCCGCTCGGCGAAGCGGTAGGACAGCTCGGGATCGGTCCTGGCGTCGTTGGTGCCGTGCACGATCAGCACCCGGCGCCCCACCAGCTGCCGCACCGGCTCCGGCTCGGCCGCCCGGTCCTCCTCCGGCAGCCAGGGCGCGAGCGCCAGCACCGCCGTCACCGCCGTGTGCCCGGCGGCCCGCAGCGCCGCCCGTCCCCCCATCCCGCGTCCCAGGAGGCAGACGGGGACGTCGCCGTAGCGCCGTACCGCCTCCGACACCGCCCAGGAGGCGTCCCCGGCGAGCTGGGCGTCCGTGCCGTTCCAGCCGCGGCCCCGGTAGCGGACCACATGCGCGACGAGCCCGTCCGCCCGCCCCGCCCGGGCGAGCCGCCGCGCCAGCGGCAGAGCCGTCGCATGGGCCAGCGGCGAGGGCCCCCGCGCGGAGGAGGGCTCGCCGTCGGGCAGCAACAGGACCACCCCGCCCGCCTCGGTGACCGGGTTCGTCGCTCCTGCGGGCCGCCCGAGCCGGGGTCTCCGGGAGCCGGCCGTCCCTACGAGTGCGTAGTGCGCCATGGCAGAACAGTCTCAGAAGCCGAGGTGTACGCCATCCGTACGCGCGGTCTCTGTTACGTATCGCTGGTGTGCCACGCTCGACTGAACGGCCTTTTCCCTTATGCCCGTTCGAAGCAGTGCACGCTGCCGACCGGGACGAAGCCCCGTCGCTCGTACCAGTGTCGCGGCCAGTCGTCGGCGAGCGCCGCCAGGAAGCGGGTCGGGCAGCCGGCCTCGGCGGCCGTCCGCAGTGCGGTGTCCAGGACGACGCCCGCGTGCCCCTGGCCGAGGTGGGACCCGGCCGTGACCAGGTCCTCGATCTGGGCGAGTCCGGAGTCCGGATCCAGATACAGGTCGGCCCAGGAGGCCGGCTGGCCCCACTCGTCGTGCGAGGCGAGGAAGCGCACGTCGGGAGCGCCCCGGCGGCGCGCCTCCCGCCGCTCCACCAGGCAGTCGACCACGTCCTGCGGAACGTCCGGCAGAAAGCGCCGCCAGCTCTCGGCGACGGGCTCGCGCAGCGCGGCGAGCTCCACCTCGCGGGCGCCGCCGAGCTCCGGCACCGGACCGGTGTGGCGCATCAGGACGACGGTCGCGCAGGCGTACCCCGCCCGGGCGAACGGCTCCCGGCACGCCTCACCGGTCGCCGCGTCGAGCACGTACACCGCGCGGTGCGGCAGGTGGGACAGCACCTCGTCCACCCGGGCGGGCAGCGCCCCGGGGTCGGTCGGGCCCTCGATCAGGACGTGGTTGTCGCCACGGGAGAGCGCGTACGCGTCGTCGAGCGCGGCGAAGCCGCCGGGCACCTCGACCGTCCGCCGCGCCTTCCGGCGGGTGAAGGCGGCCACGAAGGCGTGGATCCGGCGCAGTTCGGCATCGGCCGAGCCGTCGGGGGCGCGCGGCGGGCGGGGCTCGGCGGGGGACATGCGTCCAGGCTAGACGTCCGCCCCGTCCGTGCGGGCCGGGCGGGCGCCCGCGACTCGTGAGGCGCGAGTGGCGGCGGCGGGGGCGGGGGCGCCGGTCCGCGGAGGGCCGGGGCGGGCCGGGGTGGGCGGGTGGAAAATCCCGCGCCGAGGGGCGCGTTCTACGCGCGTAGGGGCTAGAGTGCGGCAATGACGAGCCAGATCCCCAGCACCCCCACCGCGGACCAGATCCGCCGTGCCCCCAAGGTGCTCCTCCACGACCACCTCGACGGTGGACTGCGCCCCGGCACGATCATCGAACTCGCCCGCGCCCAGGGCTACCAGAGCCTTCCCGAGACCGAACCCGACAAGCTCGGCGTCTGGTTCCGGGAGGCCGCCGACTCCGGCTCCCTGGAGCGCTATCTGGAGACCTTCGCGCACACCTGCGCCGTCATGCAGACCCGGGAGGCCCTGGTCCGGGTCGCCGCCGAGTGCGCCGTCGACCTCGCCGAGGACGGCGTCGTCTACGCCGAGGTCCGTTACGCCCCCGAGCAGCACCTGGAGGGCGGCCTCACCCTCGAAGAGGTCGTCGAGGCGGTCAACGAGGGCTTCCGCGAGGGCGAGCGGCAGGCCAGGGAGAACGGCCACCGCATCCGGGTCGGCGCCCTGCTCACCGCGATGCGGCACGCCGCCCGCGCCCTGGAGATCGCCGAACTCGCCAACCGCTACCGCGACACCGGCGTCGTCGGCTTCGACATCGCGGGCGCCGAGGCGGGCTTCCCGCCCACCCGGCACCTCGACGCCTTCGAGTACCTGAAGCGGGAGAACAACCACTTCACCATCCACGCCGGCGAGGCCTTCGGCCTGCCGTCGATCTGGCAGGCCCTCCAGTGGTGCGGGGCCGACCGGCTCGGCCACGGCGTGCGGATCATCGACGACATCGAGGTCGCCGACGACGGCTCCGTCAGCCTCGGCCGGCTCGCCGCCTATGTGCGCGACAAGCGCATCCCGCTGGAGATGTGCCCCACCTCCAACCTCCAGACCGGCGCCGCCGCCTCGTACAAGGAGCACCCCATCGGGCTGCTCCGCAAGCTGCACTTCCGGGCCACGGTCAACACCGACAACCGGCTGATGAGCGGCACCAGCATGAGCCGGGAATTCGAATTCCTTGTCGAGGCATTCGACTACACACTCGACGACATGCAGTGGTTCACGGTCAATGCGATGAAATCAGCGTTCATTCCTTTCGATGAACGCCTCGCGATGATCAACGATGTCATCAAGCCCGGATATGCCGAGCTGAAGTCCGAATGGCTGTTCCAGCAGACTGCCACCACCAGCGACTCTTCCCGGCAGGCAGGCTGACCTCGCCGCTCGCGGGACGCTGAATGCGGCCGGGCCCACCACGCCCGGCCGCATTTCGGTATTTGCGGCCGGGGCTTTCGCTGATTAGTTTGCGAACCCACTCTGCATTCCCCGAGAACCCCGAGAGAAGATTTTCTGATGAAGCAGTCTGCTGCCAAGACGCTCGGTGTCGCCGCCCTCGGTGCCGCTTTCGCCGCTGCCGCCGCCGGCACGGCCTCCGCCACCGCGCTGCCGCTCGGCCCCGACGCGCTCGGCACGGTCACCAACGTCGTGCCGCTCGGCGAGGACGTGACCGAGCTGCCCTCCGGTGTCGCCGAGACCCTCGGAGCCGGTCAGGACGCCCTCAACCTCGGCGCCGACCAGGGCATCGGGACCCTCCCGCAGATCGCCGACCAGGCCGACAAGGCCCTCCCGACGGTGACCGAGCAGGCCACCAAGGTCCCGATGGACGGCGTGCAGACCGGCCTCGCCCACACCCCGGCCGGTCAGATCACCGGCCTCCTCGGCGGCCTCCCGGTCGGCGCCCTGCCCGCCGGCCTGCCCACCGGTGGCCTGCCGACCGCCGGCCTCGGGCTCTGATCTCCGTAACGCACCCCCGAGGCACCCCCGTACGCAACCCGTACGCGCCCCGTACCACGCCTGAGGGCGCCCACCCCGGATCGGGATGGGCGCCCTCAGGCGTGCTGCGTCGCCGGCGGCTACCAGGCGGCGCTCGGCGACTTCTCCGCCGGCAGCAGCACCCACAGCGCCAGATAGAGCAGGAACTGCGGGCCGGGCAGCAGACACGACACCAGGAAGATCACGCGCATCGTTCCCGCGGAGATGCCGAAGCGCCGTGCCAGCGCCGCGCACACTCCGCCGATCATGCGTCCGTCACGGGGGCGGGCAAGTGCGGCCATGGTGGGCTCCTTCGGGAGTCTCGCGGGGCCCGCTCGATCGGGCCCCTGTGACTCCATCCTCGCCGGGGCCCGAGGACAAAACGTCGGTCTACGGGGCGATCCCGACCCTGGGAATCGTCGGGGTCGCCCCCTGCGGGGCGCGCCCGCGTCTCCTCCCCGAGGATGACCCCGCCTTGGACCCCCGGCGCAGCCGCGCCCGCCCGGCCGGCACCACGAGCAGATGCGCGAGCGCCACCCCCGCGGTGTTCAGGAGCACCGAGTCCACGTCCACGACCTGCCCCGGCACCGCCGTCTGCAGCAGTTCGATCGCCAGCGACACCAGGGCGCCCGCCGCCGTCGTCCGGGCCAGCGACGCCCAGGGGGAGACCGCGAGCCGTCCGTCCGCCATCGGCAGCAGCACCCCGAGCGGGGCCAGGAGCAGCAGACCCCCGCCGATCCGCCGGGCCGCCTCGGCCGGGCCGAGCGCCAGATCGATCCTGAGCCCGGCCAGCGGGGTGAGGTTCGGCGCGGTCACCCAGGCCACGTCCCGTGGGCGGAGCGTCACCCAGGCGACGAGCACCAGATGCGCGAGGAGAAGGACGAGCCCCGCCACACGAACGCTCATCGCGGCACTGCCGCAGGAACCGCCGGAACCATCCGAACCTTGAGGTTGCACGCCCCCCAAGACGCGCGCCCCGGCGGAATCGGTTCCGCCGAAAGCCCTCAGGAGGCCGATGGGGCCGATCACGCCGACGGGGCCGATCACGGCGACGGGGCCGATCACGGCGACCGGGCCGATCACGGCGACCGGGCCGTCGACGCCTACGGAGCCGATGGAGCCGCCGACGCCGACGGCACCGTCGGTGCCGCCGAGTCCGGGCGCTCCTTCAGCTCCTGCGTGCACCGGTAGCGCCGCGGCTCGTACGCGCCGGGGCCGCCGAGCACCACCGTCCCGCTCCCCGCGCCCGCCGCGCTCTCCGCGAAGGTGCACACGATCTGCGCGAGCGCCGTCGGCGGCAGGTCCTCCGGCTGACGGCTCAGCCGCAGGGTCCCCTTCGGGTCGCCGCCGTGACCGCCGACCACGTTCAGCGGGCTCTTCACCGCCGTGGTGAACCCGGCCTCCCGCTCGTCCGGCGAAGGCTCGCTCTCCAGCTGCGCGAGCAGCGCCGAGGCGGTGCGCACCGGATCGCCGACGGCCTTCTCCTCCGGCAGCGGCGAGCGGCGCTCCACCGCCTCCAGCTGCGCCCCGCACAGCAGGTACACGCGCAGCCGCACCCCCTGCTTCCCGGCCCCGTCCGCCTCCCCGGTCATGGTGCACGGCACCCGCGAGGGCGCGGCGCCGGCGTCCACCGGCACCGAGGTCGTCCTGATCCCGCAGCCGGAGGCAACAACGGCGACCAGCGCCATGCCCAGGCCCAGCAGGGCGCCCGTACGGCGACGTCTCAACTCTCCTCCACCTCGCCCTGGCTGCTGCGGGTCTGCAGCTCCCGCGCGATCCCGGAGGCGTCCCGGGGCAGCCGCAGCACGAACACCGCGCCGTCGACCCGGCCTTCCTCGTCCGCCGAGTTGGCGGCCGTGATCGAACCTCCGTGGATCAGCGCGTTCTCCATCGCGATCGACAGGCCGAGACCGCTGCCGTCGGACCGCGGCCGGGACGCGCTCGCCTTGTAGAAGCGGTCGAAGACGTGCGGCAGGACCTCCACCGGGATGCCGGGCCCGTGGTCGCGCACCGCGATCACCAGGTCCTCTCCGCTGTCGGTCTCCTCCGTCCGCACCGACACCCGCACCGGCGAACCGCCGTGCTTGAGCGCGTTGCCGATCAGGTTCGCCAGGATCACGTCGAGCCGGCGCGGGTCGAGGCGCGCCACGATGCCGCGCTCGGCGTCCAGGTCCACCGCGTCCAGCCAGGCGCGCGCGTCGATGCAGGCGGTGATCTGGTCGGCGATGTCCACGTCGTCGAGGACGAGCCGGGCGGTGCCCGCGTCGAAGCGGGTCACCTCCATCAGGTTCTCCACCAGGTCGTTGAGCCGCCGGGTCTCGCTGACCACCAGCGCGACCGCCGGGGCGATCATCGGGTCCAGCGAGTCCTGCTCGTCCTCCAGGACCTCCGTGACGGCCGTCAGGGCGGTCAGCGGGGTGCGCAGCTCGTGGGACATGTCCGCGACGAAGCGACGGCTCGCCTCGTCCCGGGCGCTCATGTCGTCGACCCGCTTCTGCAGCGACTCGGCGGCGCTGTTGAACGTACGGGAGAGGTCGGCCAGTTCGTCGGTGCCGGAGACCTGCAGCCGGGTGTCCAGCTTGCCCTCGCCGAGCCGGCGGGCCGCCTCGCCGAGCCGGTGCACCGGCCGCAGCACGGTGGCCGCCGCGACCTGCGCGAGCAGCACCGAGCCGATCACGGCGAGCCCGGTCGCGATCCCGAGGGACCAGGACAGCGAGTTGAGGTCGGCCTTCTCCGCGGCGAGCGACTTGAACATGTAGCCGGTCGGCCCGCCGCCGTCGATCTTCGTCCCGCCGACCAGGTACGGCGTCGAGCCGCGCTGGGTCCGCTGCCAGAACAGGTGGTACGGGAAGTCGTTGGCGTCCGTCACGGGACGCTTGGTCTCCACCGCGGTCTGCAGCGAACGGGGCACGTCGGCCAGGGTGAACACGTCCGGGTTCGAGGCCCCGACGATCGGCTTGCCCGCGTCCCGCTCGCCGATCAGCAGCACGCTGTAGCCGGCGCTGCCGCCGCCCATCTGCTCGGCGGTGCGGCGCAGCTCCTCCTCGGTGGGCCGCACCGGGAGGGTCGCCGCCCGGTTCTGCATCTCCTGCCGGAAGTCGTTGAGCGCCCCGTTCTGGGTACGGGTGAGGACCGCCTCGCGGTTCAGCCAGTACGCGATGCCGGAGGCGGCGGCGGCAGCGGTGAGCGCCACGAGGGCGAACACGACGACGAGGCGGAGCCGCAGGCTGGTGAGCCGGAGCCCCGCGATGATCCCCTTGCTCACGCAGGGACGTCCAGTCGGTAGCCGACGCCCCGCACCGTACGGATCAGGGTCGGCGAGGACGGCACGTCCTCGACCTTGGCGCGCAGCCGCTGCACACAGGCGTCGACCAGGCGCGAGTCGCCCAGGTAGTCGTGCTCCCACACCAGGCGCAGCAACTGCTGGCGCGACAGGGCCTGTCCGGGCCGCCGGCTGAGCTCCAGGAGCAGCCGCAGCTCGGTCGGGGTGAGCTGGAGGTCCTCGCCGTTCTTCGTGACGGTCATCGCGGAGCGGTCGATGACCAGCGAGCCGAAGCTCGCCGAGTCGGTCGACTCCCGCTCGCCGCGGCGCAGCACGGCCCGGATCCGGGCGTCGAGCACCCGGCCCTGGACCGGCTTGACCACGTAGTCGTCGGCGCCGGACTCCAGGCCCACGACCACGTCGATGTCGTCGCTGCGGGCCGTGAGCAGGATGATCGGCAGCTGGTCCGTACGCCGGATCCGGCGGCACACCTCGAAACCGTCGATGCCGGGCAGCATCACGTCCAGTACGACCAGGTCGGGGCGCTGCTCCTTGAGCAGCTTCAGACCGTCCTCTCCCGTCGCCGCGGTGGCCACACGGTGGCCCTGGCGGGACAGGGAGAGTTCGAGGGCCGTGCGGATGGCGTCGTCGTCCTCGATCAGCAACAGGAAAGGCACGGCCTCATTCTGTCCCATGCGGCCGTCCGAGTTCGACCGTCGGGACGCTCGACCGTGCGACCCCCCGCCTGTGACACGCCTGTGACAGTCGGCGGACACCGCCATGAAGTCGGCCGGGCAGGCTTTTCGACATCAAGGACCTACGGACTCCACCGACGGGGGGCGCACGATGAACGCACTGCACAGCACCACCTCAAGCGCAGTTGTCACGCGTCTCCACGACGTCACGCGGAGCACCGAGAAGTCCGGCGCGGTGAACGGACGGGGGTGCGTTCGCAGCGTCGGGCGTCAGCACAAGGCGCCCTACATGGTCGCCGTGGCTGACGGGGCAGCGGTGTACGGGGAGGTCACGGGGGAGCGCTCCGGCTGTTCGGAGGCCGAGTTCACGGCCTACGTGCAGGAGCGCCGGGCCTCCCTGTACGCCACCGCCTACCACCTGACCGGTGACCGTTTCGAGGCCGAGGACCTGCTGCAGAGCGCGCTGTTCTCCACGTACCGGGCCTGGGACCGGATCAGCGACAAGGCCGCGGTCGGCGGCTATCTGCGGCGCACGATGACGAACCTGCACATCAGCGCCTGGCGCCGGCGCAAGCTCAACGAGTACCCGACCGAGGAGCTCCCGGAGACGGTGGGCGAGACGGACGCGATGCGGGGTACGGAGCTGCGCGCGGTCCTGTGGCAGGCCCTGGCCCGGCTGCCCGAGCTCCAGCGCACGATGCTGGTGCTGCGCTACTACGAGGGCCGTACGGATCCGGAGATCGCGGAGATCCTGGACATCAGTGTCGGCACGGTGAAGTCGAGCATCTGGCGCTCCCTGCGAAGGCTGCGCGAGGACGAGGTGCTGAGCTTCGGCCGTGACGAGGAGGAGTCCTTCGGCGAGCTTGTCGCCTGAGGGCGTCACGGGGGAACGGGGGAGCACGGGGGAACGTACGGGGGTACGGGGGAAAACGGCGAGGGCCGGTCGGGATCGGGGGATTCCTGACCGGCCCTCGGCGCGTTCGGTTCGGGTCAGCGCGCCGCGGGGACGCGGCAGCGGCCGGCCGCCGCGGCGGCCAGGCGGCCCAGGGCCTCGTCCTTGGCGCAGGGGTGGGCGCCCAGGGCGGTCTGCCGGGCGACGATGGAGCGCTCCGCGCGCATCAGGCGCCAGCCGCGGCGCAGCAGGAACGGGACCGACTTGCGGCCCTCCTTCAGATCGCGGAGCAGCCGGCGGCGGAAGGTCGTCGAGGGGCGGCCGCGCAGGCAGAGCGCGTCGGCGAGGACGCCGAGCTCACGGCAGCGCGCCACGATGTCGGCCGCGAAGATGCCCTCCGCGACGAAGAGCGGGGTCCGCTCGATGTCGAGCGTCTCGTGGTCCACGCGCGAGCTGGTGGAGATGTCGTACACGGGGACGGTCGTGCGGCCGGTGCGGCAGAGCTCCACGATCGCGGCGACCGCCGCGTCCCCGTCCCAGGAGCGTGGGGAGTCCCAGTCGATGTCCGCGCTGCCCTCGACCAGCGGCAGGGAGGGGTCGTCGGCCTCCTTGTAGAAGTCGTCGAGGCGCAGCACCGGCAGTCCGGTGACGGCGGCGAGGGACGACTTGCCGGAGCCTGAGGGGCCCGCGAGCAGGACGACCCGGGTCGGGATCGGTTGGGAACTCACGGGACACCAGTGTGAAGCATTCCCCCGTGTAGGGGACCACCCAGGCGGCCCGTTGGTATCGAGCATCACACCTCCACTACTGTCGGTGCCCGCTCGATCACCCTTCGGAAGGACCTCTCCCCATGGCGAGTCACGCCGCTTCCCGATCCTCCCGCCGCAGCGCTCTGCTGAAGGCGGGGCTCACCGTCACGGCGGCCGGCGCCGCCCTGCTCGGCGCGGGCGCCGCGGCGCAGGCCGCCGAGGGGGTGGGCGTACCGCTCCCGGTGGACACGCTGACCCAGACGGACGGCGAGGCCGCCCTGGAGGGCGTGGGCCAGGGGGTCGCCCCGCTGACCCGGCTCCAGCTCGACCCGCTGGCCAAGACCGGTGTCGACCCGATCGACAACGGCGTCGGCACCCAGGTCGCCGACTTCAAGCCGGTCGGCACCGGTCTGGTCACCGATCACCTCACGCAGGGCGGGGCGGTGGCCGATCTGCCGGTCGCGGGGCCGCTGACCCAGTCGCTCCTGCCGTGACGGCGGCGGGCCCGGGCGCGGCCTCGGGGGCCGCACCCGGGCCCGGGTGCCGACGGCGTGACGGGGCCTGCGGCTAGTAGGCCGAGCCGGACGCGCCCAGCGAGCCCGTCGGGTGCCAGACCGTCTTCGTCTCCAGGAACGCGGTCATGCGGTCCGTGCCCGGGGACTCGGTGAAGTCCTCGGTGCGCGGGCGCAGGACGCGCTTGAGGTTGTCCGCCGCCGCGATCTCCAGCTCGCGCGCCAGGTCGGCGTCCGCGCCGGTCAGGTCGATCGCGTTGACGTCCTGGTGGGCCGCCAGGTGCGGGCCCATCTCGGAGGCCTTGCCGGAGAGCAGGTTGACCACACCGCCCGGCAGGTCGGAGGTGGCGAGCACCTCGCCCAGGGAGAGGGCCGGGAGCGGGGCCTTCTCGCTGGTGACGACGACCGCCGTGTTGCCGGTCGCGATGACCGGGGCGATCACCGAGACCAGGCCCAGGAAGGACGAGTCCTGCGGGGCGAGGACGGTGACGACACCGGTCGGCTCGGGGGTCGACAGGTTGAAGTACGGGCCGGCCACCGGGTTGGCGCCGCCGACCACCTGGGCGATCTTGTCGGTCCAGCCCGCGTACCAGACCCAGCGGTCGATCGCGGCCTCGACGACCACGGCCGCCTTGCTCTTCGACAGGCCCTCCGCGTCCGCGACCTCGTGGACGAACTGGCCCTTGCGGCCCTCCAGCATCTCGGCGACCCGGTAGAGGATCTGGCCGCGGTTGTACGCGGTCGCGCCCGCCCAGCCGCCGAAGGCCTTGCGCGCGGCGACGACCGCGTCACGCGCGTCCTTGCGGGAGGACAGCGGGGCGTTGGCCAGCCACTTGCCCTTGGAGTCGGTCACCTCGTACACCCGGCCGCTCTCGGAACGCGGGAACTTCCCGCCCACGTACAGCTTGTAGGTCTTGAAGACACTGAGGCGCGTCGCATCAGACATCGAGGTAGGCCTCCAGACCGTGACGGCCGCCCTCGCGGCCGAAGCCCGACTCCTTGTAGCCGCCGAACGGCGAGGTCGGGTCGAACTTGTTGAACGTGTTGGCCCAGACGACCCCGGCGCGGAGCTTGTTGGCGACCGCGAGGATCCGCGAGCCCTTCTCCGTCCAGATGCCCGCCGACAGGCCGTACTGGCTGTTGTTGGCCTTGGCGACGGCCTCGTCGGGCGTACGGAAGGTCAGCACCGACAGGACCGGGCCGAAGATCTCGTCACGGGCGACGGTGTGCGCCTGGGTGACGTTCGTGAAGAGCGTCGGGGCGAACCAGTAGCCGGCCGTGGGGATCTCGCAGGCGGCCGTCCAGCGCTCGGCGCCCTCCGCCTCGCCCTGCTCGACGAGCGAGGTGATCCGGGCCAGCTGCTCCTCGGAGTTGATGGCGCCGATGTCGGTGTTCTTGTCGAGCGGGTCGCCCAGGCGCAGGGTGCTCAGGCGGCGCTTGAGGGAGTCCAGCACCTCGTCGTGGACCGACTCCTGGACCAGCAGGCGCGAGCCCGCGCAGCAGACCTGGCCCTGGTTGAAGAAGATGCCGTTGACGATGCCCTCGACCGCCTGGTCGACGGGGGCGTCGTCGAAGACGATGTTGGCGCCCTTGCCGCCCAGCTCCAGGGTGAGCTTCTTGTCCGTGCCGGCCACCGACTTGGCGATGGCCCGGCCGACCGCGGTCGAACCGGTGAAGGCGACCTTGTTCACGTCCGGGTGCTCGACCAGGGCCGCGCCCGTGTCGCCGTACCCGGGGAGGATGTTGACGACGCCCTTGGGCAGCCCCGCCTGGCGGCAGATGTCCGCGAAGAACAGGGCGGAGAGCGGGGTGGTCTCGGCCGGCTTCAGGACGACCGTGTTGCCGGTCGCGAGGGCCGGGGCGATCTTCCACGCCAGCATGAGCAGCGGGAAGTTCCAGGGGATGACCTGGCCGGCCACGCCCAGCGGGCGCGGGTTCGCGCCGTAGCCCGCGTGGTCGAGCTTGTCGGCCCAGCCCGCGTAGTAGAAGAAGTGCGCGGCGACCAGCGGGAGGTCCGCGTCGCGGGTCTCCTTGATCGGCTTCCCGTTGTCCAGGGTCTCCAGGACGGCCAGCTCGCGGCTGCGCTCCTGGATGATCCGGGCGATGCGGAAGAGGTACTTGGCGCGCTCGGAGCCGGGCAGTGCCGACCACTTCTCGAAGGCCCGCCGGGCGGCCTTCACCGCGCGGTCGACGTCCTCGGTGCCCGCCTGGGCGACCTCGGCGAGGACCTCCTCGGTGGACGGGGAGACGGTCTTGAAGACCTTGCCGTCGGCGGCGTCCACGAACTCGCCGTCGATGAAGAGCCCGTAGGAGGGCGCGATGTCGACGACGGACCGGGACTCGGGCGCCGGCGCGTACTCGAATGCAGATGCCATGTTGATCAGTCCACCGTCACGTAATCGGGGCCGGAGTAGCGGCCGGTCGCCAGCTTCTGACGCTGCATCAGCAGGTCGTTGAGCAGGCTGGAGGCACCGAAGCGGAACCAGTGGTTGTCCAGCCAGTCCTCGCCGACGGTCTCGTTGACCAGGACCAGGAACTTGATGGCTTCCTTGGTGTTGCGGATGCCGCCCGCGGGCTTCACGCCGATCTGGACGCCGGTCTGGGCGCGGAAGTCGCGCACGGCCTCCAGCATCAGGAGCGTGTTGGCGGGGGTGGCGTTGACCGCGACCTTGCCGGTCGAGGTCTTGATGAAGTCCGCCCCGGCCATCATGCCGAGCCAGGAGGCGCGGCGGATGTTGTCGTACGTGGACAGCTCGCCGGTCTCGAAGATCACCTTGAGGCGCGCGCGGTCGCCGCACTCGGCCTTGACCGCGGCGATCTGCTCGTACACCTCCAGGTAGCGGCCGGCGAGGAAGGCGCCACGGTCGATGACCATGTCGATCTCGTCGGCGCCGGCGGCGATGGCGTCGGCCGTGTCGGCGAGCTTCACGGGGAGCGCGGCGCGCCCGGCCGGGAAGGCGGTGGCGACCGAGGCGACCTTGACGCCGGAGCCGGCGACGGCGGCCTTGGCGGTGGCCACCATGTCGGGGTAGACGCAGACGGCGGCGGTCTTCGGGGTGCTGCGGTCGGTCGGATCGGGGTTGACGGCCTTGGCGGCGAGCGCCCGGACCTTGCCCGGGGTGTCCGCGCCTTCGAGCGTCGTCAGGTCGATCATGGAGATGGCCAGGTCGATGGCGTACGCCTTGGCCGTGGTCTTGATCGAGCGGGTACCGAGGGACGCGGCGCGCGCCTCCAGGCCGACGGCGTCGACGCCGGGCAGCCCGTGGAGGAAGCGGCGCAGCGTGCTGTCGGACGCGGTCACGTCGGCGAAAGCGTGTGCTGCGGTTGCAGTGGTGGGCATGGTCACCAGTCGAGCATATCTACGCGCGTAGCGGCCTGTACAGGGGGCCGCTCGTCCGAGCGGACGAAAGCGCAGGTGGGTCAGGGGAAGGTGTGGTTCCGGTGAGCTCTGTCACATGCTCGTGACATGGAGCGGACAACTCCCTGAAGCAAGATCCGTAACGTTTCTTCTGCAGCCAGCGAGAACTCTCCGGCCCCACCCGAACGAGATGTCAGCGGCATGCGACTCTCCCACCCGCCACCTGACTGTCCTCAGGAGTCGTTATGCGCATCGCCCTCCGCACCGCCGTCGCCACCGCCCTCCTCGCGGGCCTGGCGCTCACCCCGGTCGTCGCCACCGGAACCGCCTTCGCGGCGGAGCAGCCCGTCGCGGCCGCGGAGGCGCCGGCGACCGGCACCCTCGTTCGTACGGAGACCCTCTCCGACGGCACCCTCGTCAAGGTCTACAAGCTCGGCCCGACCTGGTACCGCGCGGACGGCTACGCCTCCGGCGCCTTCATCGGTTCCGTCGAGGCGAACGGCCGGGCGGCCGCCGGCAACAACAACGGCGGCTTCCTGGTCCTCTTCGAGGACGGCCGCACGGTCTCGTGGCTGGGCAACGTCGCCTACAAGACGCCGCTCGGCCTCTACCGGCTGGCCGACGGCACCGTCGTGGAGCTCGGCAAGAACCCGAAGGACGGCCGCCTGGGCCTCCAGCTGGTCGACAAGGCCGGCACGGGCCACGGCTTCACCTACGCGTACCACCCGGTCCGGTCGGTGTGGACGTACGGGAAGTCCGTCGTCGTCCTGGCCAGCCACGGCGGTGAGCTCGCCGCGTACGTCCCCGGCACCGCCAAGCAGGCCGCCCCCGTCTACCTGGGCGCCAAGGCCAACCCGCAGCAGCCCCTGCCGCCGGCCGAGATCATCAGCGGCCCGACGGTCACCAGTATCTGCACCGTCACCGAGGACATCCGCTCCTCCTTCGGCAACGGCTGGCGCGTGACCCTCACCAACGACTCCGCCGAGGGCCCGAAGGCCGTTCTCAAGGACGCCCGGGGCAAGACCGTCTCCACGGTCGACCGCGCGCACCCCCTCGACTCCCGCAACGGTCTGAAGATCGAGCGCGGCGACACCCTCACCCCGCGGTTCGGGCAGCGCACCCAGGGCGGCGACACGCCCTACCGCTGGAACGACTTCCCGCTGGTCCCCCGGGGCTGCGTGCAGGTGAAGCCCGGCGGGCAGGGCACCACCCCGCCGCCGGCGAAGATCATCAGCGGCCCCACCGTCGTCGGCACCTGCACCGTCACCGAGGTCATCGCCTCGTCGTACGGCGACGCCTGGCGCGTCACCCTCACCAACGACCTGAAGAAGGGCCCGAAGGCGGTCCTGAAGGACGCCCGGGGCAAGACCGTCTCCACGGTCGACCGCGCGCACCCCCTCGACTCCCGCAACGGTCTGAAGATCGAGCGCGGCGACACCCCCACCCCGCGGTTCGGGCAGCGCACCCAGGGCGGCGACACGCCCTACCGCTGGAACGACTTCCCGAAGCTCCCGAAGGACTGCGGCAAGACCCCCGGCGCCGGCACGGGGACCGGAACCGGCACGGGGACCGGCACCAGCACCCAGGGCGGTCAGACCTCCGTCGTGCCCAAGGGCGGGGTCGCCGCCGGTGCGGAGTTCGGCAGCGTCGAGCAGGGCAACGACACCGCGCTGTTCGCCGCCTCCGGCACCGGTGCCGCCGTGGTCGTCGCCGGGCTCGGCCTCACCGCCCTGCGCCGCCGCGCCGCCGCCCGCGGCTGACACCCGCGCGCGACCCCACACCCCTACACCCCTGCGGCGGGCCGCCTCTCCTCCTCGGCGGCCCGCCGCACCCCGTTTCCCGGAGCACCCCCATGAACCGCCGCAGCCGCCGCCCCCTCCTGGTCACCCTCGCCGCCACCGCCGTCACCGCCGTCGCTCTGGCCGGCTGTGCCGCGCCCGGGGGCGAGGCGCCGAACGGGACCGCCGCACCGGCCCCGCGGATCTCGGCGACCGCCGCCCCCGCGCCGGCCGCGCAGCTCGCCACCGCACCGATGCCGCGCTCGAAGCCCGTACGGGTGCGGGTGCCGGCGGCCGGCGTCGACGCGGCGCCGCTGCTCGACCTCGGCCTCGAAGCGGACGGCACGGTCCAGGTGCCCTCGGTCGCCCAGGCCGACCGGATCGGCTGGTACGACAAGGGCGTCACACCCGGCGAGACCGGCCCCGCCGTCCTCATCGGCCACTTCGACACCGCCGAGGGGCCCGCCGTGCTCAAGGACGTCGCGAAGATCCACGTCGGCGACCGCATCACCGTCACCCGCGCCGACGGCACCGACGCCGTCTTCCGGGTGCGCGAGCTGGAACAGGTCGACAAGAAGGCCTTCCCGACCCGGAAGGTGTACGGGGACACCAAGCGGCCCGAGTTGCGGCTGATCACCTGCGGCGGTGAGCTGGTCGACGGCCACCGCCCCGACAACATCGTCGTGTACGCCGATCTGCTCACCCGAGCCGGATGAGCCGAACGGGGAGCGCTGAGGCAGAATCGGCCCCATGACGACCCCCGAGCCGCCTACCCCGCCCTCCTCCGAGCCCGCCCACGCCGACCGCGTCTACCGGTCCTCCATGGGGATCGCGGGCGGGGTCACCCTGCTCGTCCTCGCCGCCCTCCTCGGCGGCGACTCGCTGTTCCGCGGCGACGGCCGCGTCCCGTGGATGGCGCTCGCCGGTCTCGTCCTGGTGGTCCCCCTGATCGTCGCCTTCACGATCCGGCCCGCCGTCTTCGCCAACGACGAGCGGCTGCGCATCCGCAACCCGTTCCGCACCATCGTGCTGCCCTGGGGCTCGGTCGCCGACCTCCGCGCCGGCTACTCCAGCGAGGTCTTCACGCAGGACGGCGCCAAGTACCAGCTCTGGGCCATCCCGGTCTCGCTCCGCCAGCGCAAGCGCGCCGCCCGCCAGGCCGCGCGCGCCTCGCAGGACGACCCGCACGGCCGCTCGTCGGTCACCGCCGACGTCACCGACTCCAAGGCCCGGGTCGCCCCCGCCGACCAGACCGTCGCCGACCTGCGCGACCTGGCCGAGCGCCGCGCCGGCAGCCCCGAGGCGCAGGGCGCGCCGCAGATCCGCTGGGCGTACGAGATCCTCGCGCCCGCCGCGGCCGGTCTGGTGCTGCTCATCGTGCTCTCCGCGACCGGCTGAGCCGCCCGTACGCCCCTACGCCCGAGGGCCGGGTGCGCACCGTGGGGTGCGCACCCGGCCCTCGGGTCTTTCCGCCGTCGGGTCGGCTCAGGAGCCGAAGTACCCGGCGACGTCGGCGATGAGGTCGACGCTGCCGGCGCGGTTGTAGAAGGTGACCTTGCCGTCCTTGACCGGTACCACGACGAGGTTGGGGACGGTCTGTCCGGCGACCACGTTGAGGTTGGAGGCGCTGGTCCGGGTCGTCCCGTACGGGTAGACCGAGACGAACGTCGACGTGGTCGGGTTCGTCGCGGTCACGTTGAGGACCACGGCGGTGACATCGGTGGCGGGGACGCCGCCCTGGCCCGCGACGGTCAGGGTGACCGTCTCGCCCGCGCCGACCTTGGCCTTGGGGACGCCGGTGCCGGAGCGGGTGTCCATCAGCCGCGACGGGGTCACCGGCTCGTACAGCGAGCCGGAGGTCTCACTGGTGAAGTAGCCGGCGACGTCGGCGATCAGGTCCAGGGATCCGGCGCGGTTGTAGAAGGTGACCTTGCCGTCCTTGACCGGCACGACGACGAGGTTGGGGACGGTCTGTCCGGCGACCACGTTGAGGTTGGAGGCGCTGGTCCGGGTCGTCCCGTACGGGTAGGCCGAGACGAACGTCGACGCCGTCGGGTTGGTGGCCGTGACGTTGAGGACCACGGCGGTGACGGAGCTCGACTCCGGGACGCCGCCGCGGCCGGTGACCTGGAGGCTGACCGTCCCGTCCGCGCCGACCTTGGCCTTGGGGACGCCGGTGCCGGAGCGGGTGTCCATCACGCGCGACGGCGTCACCGGCTGGTACAGCGAGCCGGTCCGCCCGGGCCAGTAGTAGCCGGCGACGTCGGCGATCAGGTCCAGGGATCCGGCGCGGTTGTAGAAGGTGACCTTGCCGTCCTTGACCGGCACGACGACGAGGTTGGGGACGGTCTGTCCGGCGACCACGTTGAGGTTGGAGGCGCTGGTCCGGGTCGTCCCGTACGGGTAGGCCGAGACGAACGTCGACGCCGTCGGGTTGGTGGCCGTGACGTTGAGGACCACGGCGGTGACGGAGCTCGACTCCGGGACGCCGCCCCGGCCGGTGACCTGGAGGCTGACCGTCCCGCCCGGGCCGACCTTGGCCTTGGGGACGCCGGTGCCGGAGCGGGTGTCCATCACGCGCGACGGCGTCACCGGCTGGTAGCGGCCGGAGGCCAGCGAGCTCAGGCGGGTCAGCGCCACCTCCCCGGACAGGTGCAGGACGGGACCGCCGATCTCGTACTCGGGCTCCGCGTCGAGCGTCCAGCGGTACACGCCGTCGGGCATCGGCTGCCCGGTCGAGTCCGTGCCGTCCCAGGTCACCTCCGCCGCGCCGCGGACCTGCCAGCCGTGCAGCGTGCGCGACTGGGTGTTCGTGTCGTCGACGAAGGTGAGGGTCCAGTGGCGGACCGGCTTGGAGAACCACCACTTCGCCGACCACTTCTGCGGCTCGGCCGCCCTGCGGTCCAGGCGTTCGGTGGGCTGCACCGAGTCGAGGACGAAGACGTCCGGCGCCGGGACGCCGCTCGGCGTCACGTGCGTGCGCTGCAGCTCGTCCACCCAGGCGAGATGGCCGCTGAAGCGGTCCACCGCCCAGCCGAAGCCGGGCCGCGCGTCGGCCGGCCGGCCGATCGTCCGGGTCGCCCGGTCGACGCCCCGGGTCGGGGTGAGCGACAGGGTGCCGTCCAGGGCGTGGGCCACGTAGCCGTCACCGAGGACCGCGGTGTCGTGCGCGGGCAGGGGCTGGGTGGTCTTGGCGCCCAGATCCGTGACGCCGGAGGCGGTGTCGCACTTCCAGTACGCGGCGTCGCGCCGTACCTGGAGGTCCTTCAGGTGGCAGTCGGCGACCTTCACCGAGCGCAGGGTCGCGCCGGTGCGGACGTCGACGGCGTCGACGGTGCCGGGGGTCGCGCCCTCCGACCAGAGCGTTCCGCCCTCCAGTGAGGTCGCCTGTCCGGTGAACCCGCCGCGGTCGAAGACGATCTTCCGGGAGTCGAGGTCGAAGACCTTCTGGGTGCCGTTCAGCGAGCGGAAGGAGACGTACCGGCCCGAGGCCTCGACGTCGTCGACGACGCCGCCGGTGACGACGGTCGCGCCGGGGAGCTGCTGTCCGGCGTCGAGGAGGACCAGGTCCTGCCGCGCGTTCGGGTAGACGACCCGCCCGTCGCCCGTCGGCACGGGCACCGGGCAGTCGGACTCCAGCGCGCAGTGCGCGCCGAAGTCGCTGCCGGTGCCCCGGTCCTGCGGCGCCTCGGCGGTGATCGGGTCGGTGACGGAGAGCCGGGTGCCCCGCAGACGGGGCTGCTCCCACGGGACCTGGTCCACGGAGGTCAGCTCGCCCTGGGCGACCGCGATGCGGTGGCGGGCGGTGGGGACCTGCGGGATGTTGTGGATCGCGTCGGCGTAGAGCGCGCCCCCGCTGATCTCGCTCCGCAGCGAGTGGACGGTGCGGGCGTTCTCGGTGCCGAACCGGACCGCCAGCAGGCGCCCGTTCGGGGTGATCCGGGTGTCGCCGTGCACCTGGGAGAGGATGGTGCGCCCGTCCCCGCCGTCGGCGTTGTAGTCCGTCAGCGTGGCCTCGTCCGGGTCGAAGGCCGACCGGGCGATCACGTGCTTGCCGACCATGCCGATCGGGGCGGCCAGGCCCTCCGGCCAGTCCCGCTGGTAGAGGAGGCCCTGTCCGGGCGGGGCGTCGATGCCCCAGACCCTGAGCTGCCTCTCCGGAGAGACGGTGAAGAGGAAGTCGCCCTTCGCGCTCACGTCCTGCACGTTCTCCAGCGTCCACACGCCGAGGTTCGTGCCCTTGATCCAGGCGGTCTTCTTCACCCCGTCCACCCGGTAGGAGAGGAGGAAGCCCTTGGCGTTGTCCCCGTCCCACACCGCGATGTCGGTGCTGCCCTGCGGGAAGCCCCAGACCGTGCGGTCCTTGGCGACCCCGTCGACGACGGTCAGCGCGTGCACCGCGACGACCGCGCCGTCCTTGATCTCCTCCGTGATGACCTCGGTCCCCATCACCGTCGCGAAGCGATGGCCCGCGGGGATGGCCACGGTCATCGTGGTCTCGCCCTGGACGTCCGTGAAGTCGACCCTGTCCTGCGCGTTGCCCAGCCGGGCGATCAGGTCGCGGCCGGTGCCGAAGAGCCGGTTGCCGTCGGGATTCGCGTACGAGCCGACCGTTCCGCCGCTGTACGGGACCCACTTGAGCCCGGAGTCCCCGTCGCCCCTGAGGAAGCCGGTGGCGCCCGCCAGCTGGATCCGTCCGGCGTCCGGCGCCGCGTAGCGCTCGCCCGGAATCACCAGCTCCGCCGAAGCGGCCGGTGCTGCCGCCGCCGTGCCCGCTCCGAGCGGTGCCACGGTGGCCAGTGCTGCCGTCAGCGTGACGGCGATCGCCGCGACACGCGCACGGCGGCGTGTTGTTGTCTGTCTCAAAAGAAGAGTCCCTCCCCAGACGAGTCTGCGCGGAGGCGGTGGCTGCGCTGGGCGCGGGACCCCCCGGTCCGTCTCCCCACCCGCCTCAACTGCCCCGACACTAACAGTGGTTCAGTCGTCAACGTGTGACATATCGTCAGAGGGCCGGGTACGCACCACAGGGTGCGCACCCGGCCCTCGGGATGACGGCGCTACGGCTCAGGGGTGGGTCAGGGGCCGTAGAACCCGGCGACGTCGGCGATGAGGTCGACGCTGCCGTTGCGGTTGTAGAAGGTGACCTTGCCGTCCTTGACGGGGACGACGACGAGGTTGGGGACGGTCTGTCCGGCGACCACGTTGAGGTTGGAGGCGCTGGTCCGGGTCGTCCCGTACGGGTAGACGGAGACGAACGTCGACGCCGTCGGGTTGGTGGCCGTGACGTTGAGGACGACGGCCGTGACCCCGGCGGCCGGGACGCCGCCCTTGCCCGCGACGGTCAGCGAGACCGTCGCGCCCGCGCCGACCTTGGCCTTGGGGACGCCGGTGCCGGAGCGGGTGTCCATCAGCCGCGACGGGGTCACCGGCTCGTACAGCGAGCCGGAGGTCCCGCTGGTGAAGTAGCCGGCGACGTCGGCGATCAGGTCGAGCGAGCCGTTGCGGTTGTAGAAGGTGACCTTGCCGTCCTTGACGGGGACGACGACGAGGTTGGGGACGGTCTGTCCGGCGACCACGTTGAGGTTGGAGGCGCTGGTCCGGGTCGTCCCGTACGGGTAGACGGAGACGAACGTCGACGCCGTCGGGTTGGTGGCGGTCACGTTCATGACCACGGCCGTGACGCCCGTGGCCGGGACGCCGCCCGCGCCCGCGACGGTCAGGGAGACCGTCTCGCCCGCGCCGACCTTGGCCTTCGGGACACCGGTGCCGTCACGGGTGTCCATCACGCGCGTGGGTGTCACGGGCTCGTACAGCGAGCCCGTCCCCGCGAGCGTGTAGTAGCCGGCGACGTCGGCGATCAGGTCGAGCGAGCCGTTGCGGTTGTAGAAGGTGACCTTGCCGTCCTTGACGGGCACCACGACGAGGTTGGGGACGGTCTGTCCCGCCACCACGTTGAGGTTGGAGGCGCTGGTCCGGGTCGTCCCGTACGGGTAGACCGAGACGAACGTCGACGCCGTCGCGTTCGTCGCCGTCACGTTCATGACCACGGCCGAGACGCCCTTCGCGGGCACCCCGCCCCGGCCGGCGACCGTCAGCGTGACCGTCTTGTCCGCGCCGAGCTTCGCCTTCGCGACACCGGTGCCGGAGCGGGTGTCCATCACGCGCGTCGGCGTCACCGGCTCGTACCGCCCGGTGGCCAGCGTGGACTGCCCGCGGACCAGGGCGACATCGCCGGCCCGGGTGAGCGCCGGGCCCGCCCCGTCCGCCGGAGCGGCCGTCAGCGACCAGGAGTAGAGCGCGTCGGGCAGGGCGTTGCCCTGCGCGTCCTTGCCGTCCCAGGCGGGCTTGACGACACCGCGGGTCTCGCCGCCCTGGAGGGTGCGCACGACCGTGCCCGCGCTGTCGCGGATGTCCATCCGCCAGGAGGCGGCCGGCTTGTTCAGCCACCACTTCGCGGCCCACACCGGCTTCTCCGCCTTGCGGTCCACGATCGGGGACTCCTCGGCGTCCAGCAGGCCCAGCGGCGAGGCGGGCACTCCGGTCGGCACGACGTGGACGGCCTGGTCGGCGTCGACGTAGCCGACGTGACCGCCGAACTTGTCGACCGTCCAGCCGTAGTCCGGCCGGGAGTCGGCCACGGTCCCGATCGCGCGGGTCGCGCCGCCGCCCCGCAGCGGGGTGACGGAGAGCGTGCCGCCCTTCTCGTGGGCCACGTAACCGTCACCGAGCAGCGCGCTGGTGTGCGCGGGCAGGGTGACGTCCGCCAGGGTGTCGAGGTTCTTCACCCCGGCGCCCGTGGCGCACTTCCAGTACGCGAAGGAGCCCACGACCTGGAGCCCGGTGAGGTCGCAGCCGGCCACCTTCACCGAGCGCCTGGTCGCGCCGGTGCGGACGTCGATGGCGTCGACGGTGCCGGTGGTGGTGGACTCGGCCCACAGGGTGCCGCCGTTCAGCGACGTCTTTCGGTCGCCGAGCACAGGGCTGAACGCGATCTTCTTCGCGTCGAGGTCGTAGACCTCGTGCAGGCCGGGCTTCGACGTGTACTGGTCCTTGACCTTGTAGGCGGTGTACCGGCCCGAGGCCTGGTATCCCGTGTAGTACCAGTCGGGTTCGGAACCGGCGTAGGTGCCGTCGTCCATGCCCTGGCCCTCGTCGACCACGTGCAGGTAGCCCGGGTACGCGTAGAAGACCAGCCGGCCGTCACCGGTGGGCAGGACCGGGACGCAGTCCGGGTTGCAGTAGCCCGGGGTGGGGCTCTCGTGCTCGAAGCCCCGGTCGGTCTTCGGGCCCGCGGCGAGCTCGCCGCTGAGGGTGAGCTTCCGGCTGGTGACCCGCCCGTAGTAGTCGTCGCGGAGCCCGGAGTGCTCCGCGGCGTGCAGCTCGCCCTGGGCGAGGGCGAACCGCCGCGTCTGCCAGACCGCTTCCGGAACGTCGTACACCTTGGTGAGGGTGGGCGCCGAACCGTCCGTGGGGAAGGAGACCTTGTGGACGGCGGCCTCCTTCTCCGCGCCGCTGACCGTGGCGAGCACACTGCCGTCCGCCAGGGTGGCGACGTCGACCGCCTCGAAGGCCGGCCGGGGCTCGCCGCCCGACAACGGGTAGAGCACGTACGGGCTGTTGCCCGTCCTGGCCCTCTCCACCAGCACGTCCTGGCCCACCACGGCCTTGGGGTAGCCGTCGTCCACCGCGATCTCCGCCACCGGCTTGGTCAGGTCGCCGGTCAGGTCCCAGACGCTCACGCGCTTGGCCCGGTAGTCCCAGAAGAAGGCGCGGGTTCCGGAGACGCCCGGCCCGTGGCCGGTCTGGTCCCACGGGATGGCGGTGGGCTTGATCACCGGATCGGTGAAGTCGTCGACCCACCCCACGAGCGTCTTGCCGTTCAGGGAGTAGGCCATGAAGAAGCCCTGCCCGTTGCCCTGCCGCTCGTCCAGCATGATCGGGGAGGCCCAGGCCGCACCGGCCGGGGCCACCACCACGCGGTCCTTCTGGACGCCGTTCTCGATGGACAGGACGTGCGTGCTGCTGCCCGAGGTGATGACGCGGCCGGCCTGGACGCTGTGGAAGTGCTGCCCCTGCGGGATCGTCACGGTCCGCTGGGCGCCGGTGGGCCCGTCCTGGAGGACGACCTTCGCGGCGTACTCGCGGGCGATGACGTCTCCGCCGCCGCCGTGGACCGCGAACTGGCCCTCCGAGCCGAGCTTCGTGGCCTTGCCGTCCGCGTACGAGACCCAGGAGACGCCGAAGGTGTCCTCGTGCAGGAAGCCGGTGGCGCCGGCGAAACGGAGCTTGCCCGGGTCCCGGAAGTGCTCCGCCGGAATCGTCAGCGGCGCCTGCGCCGTGGGTGCCTCCGCCGCTGCCGCCGTCCCCCCGGTGAGCGGTGCGAGCGTGGCGACGGCCGCCGTCATGGCGACCGCGGTCGCCGTCAGGCGTCTGCCGCCCGCGGTCTTCAGGGCCCCGCTTGTTCGTGTGTCACGCAACGTGTCCCCCCTCAGAGTCACTAGTGGTTCACGTGTCAACCCTCCGAGGTTAAAACCTCCGTCCGTGTCAGGAACCTTCTGCAGCCGTCACAACCTCGTCCCCTTTGTCACAGTCCTGTGACAGCTGCCGTCACTGCCGTCACTGCCGTCACGGCGGCCCCGGCCAGACCAGCAGCATGTAGCCGCCCAGCCAGGCCGACGACAGCGCCGCCCCCGCCAGGACCAGACCCGCCGCCGGGCGCCGCGCGCGGGCCAGCGCCAGGGCCACCGGGAGGAGCAGCGGGAAGCCGGGAACGAGAAAGCGGGCGCGCGGGAAGTAGACACCGCCGCTACCCAGGACCACCAGGAGCAGCACCCCCGAGAAGACCAGCAGCGGCAGCGGCTGACGGTCCGCCAGGCAGAGCAGGAAGAGGCCGGCGGACACCACGAGGACGACCGACACCACCACCAGGAACAGATGCGGATGGCGGGCGTAGACCAGGAGCTCGCGCAGCTGCCGCAGGGTCTCCGCGCCGCCGTCCCACTGGTTGGTCCACGTCCGCTGCACCGCGAAGTAGCCGTCCCAGCGCCCGAGCCGCACCCCGACCCAGGCCACGTAGCCCAGCCAGCCCAGCGGGGCCGCGAGGGCGGCCGGCAGCGCCCGGCGCTCACCCCGCCGGACGGCGAGCAGGGCGCCCGCCGCCACCGCCGCCGCGACCGCGACCCCCGTCGGCCGGGTGAGCCCCGCCGCCACCGCCAGGCCCGCCGCCCACGCCCAGCGGCCGGTCAGGACGGCGTACAGCGCCCAGGCGGCCAGCGCCGCGAACAGCGACTCGGTGTAGCCCATCCACTGCACCAGCGCGACCGGCGTCGCCCCCCACAGCACCGCGAGGAGCGTGCCCGTACGGCGCCCGTGCAGCCGCTCGCCCACGGCGAAGACCCCCCAGGCGGCGAGCAGCGAGCAGACCCACGCGAGCACCAGGCCGACGGAGGCGCGCGAGCCGGGGGTGACGGCCGCGAAGGCCTTGACCAGGACCGGGTACAGCGGGAAGAACGCCAGGTTGTTGTGGTTGGTGCGGGTGCCGAGCTCGGCGTCGTAGCCGTGGTCGGCGATCCCCAGGTACCAGCCCGAGTCCCAGGAGGTCGCCAGCGTCGGCCACACCCCGTGGCCCCTCAGGTGCGCCCAGCGGGCGAGGACCAGCAGGCCGAGCAGCCGTACCGCCAGATAGCCGAGCAGCGCCGGGGCCGCCTGCCGCAGCGGGCGCGGCAGCCGCCGGGACGGTGCGGGGGAGGGCCCGCGCGCGGCGGGGACGGCACGGCGGGGCGTCAGCTGGGAGGGCACGGGGGACACCGGGTCACCCTCGCCCCGGGCACCCGGGCGCGGGGCGCGCGTTACGTCACCTGCCGTACCCGGTTCACTCGAAAGGGGAGCGCGCGCGGAGGGCCGGGAAGGCCGGAGGGCGGGGAAGGTCGGAGGGTCGGGAAAGCCGGGGGCCGGAAAGCCGGGGGCCGGAAAAGCCGGAGGGTCGGGAAAGCCGGAGGGCCCGTACGGAAACGATTCCGTACGGGCCCTCGGCAACTGTCCGGGGAGCGGCTGTTCCGGGAGCGGCTGCCGCCGGGAGCGACTCTCCCGGAAGCCGCTGCCGCCGAAGCGGCTGCCGCAGAGCGGCCGCTACAGGCCTGCGGCCTCCGCCAGGTCCTTCTTCAGCGCGGCCAGCACGTCGGCGCCGGTCGCGCGGGCCGTCGCCAGCTCGCTCGCGTCGGCGACCGGGACCACGACCTCCAGGTAGCACTTGATCTTGGGCTCGGTGCCCGAGGGACGGACGATCACCCGGGCCTTGTAGGCGCCCTCCAGGTGGTAGCGCAGGCCGTCGGTCGGCGGCAGCGACTCCGTGCCCTTCGCCAGGTCCTCCGCCGAGACGACGGTCAGGCCCGCCAGGTGCACCGGCGGCTTCGCGCGCAGGGCGGCCATCGCGTCGGCGATGATGCCCAGGTCCTGCACCCGCACCGACAGCTGGTCCGTCGCGTGCAGCCCGTGGGCCACCGCCAGGTCGTCCAGGAGGTCGGTCAGGGTGCGGCCCTGCTCCTTGAGCTCCGAGGCCAGCTCGG
Organism: Streptomyces sp. NPDC020422; assembly: GCF_044386705.1. Lineage (NCBI taxonomy): Bacteria > Bacillati > Actinomycetota > Actinomycetes > Kitasatosporales > Streptomycetaceae > Streptomyces > Streptomyces sp. NPDC020422. The sequence goes on from NZ_JBIRVJ010000015.1 coordinate 48,096, forward strand.
CGACGAGCAGCGCCGCCGTGATGCCGTCCTTGTCGCGCACGCCCTCCGGGTCGACGCAGTAGCCCAGCGCCTCCTCGTAGCCGTAGCGCAGGCCCTCGACCCGGGCGATCCACTTGAAGCCGGTCAGCGTCTCCTCGTAGCCGACGCCCGCCGCCTCCGCGATCCGGCCGAGCAGCGAGGACGACACGATCGACTCGGCGAACACGCCCGTCGCGCCCTTGTGCACCAGGTGCGCCGCGAGCAGCGCGCCGACCTCGTCGCCGCGCAGCATCCGCCAGCCGCCCTCGACGCCCGCGTCCGGCACGGCCACCGCGCAGCGGTCGGCGTCCGGGTCGTTGGCGATGACGATGTCGGGGTCCACGGCCCGGGCGGCCTCGAACGCGAGGTCCATCGCGCCCGGCTCCTCCGGGTTCGGGAACGCGACCGTCGGGAACGCCGGGTCCGGCTCCGCCTGCTCCGCGACCAGTGCCGGCGGCGGGAAGCCGTGCCGGCCGAAGGCCGCCGTCAGGACGTCCTTGCCGACGCCGTGCATGGCCGTGTAGACGGTCCGCACGGTACGGGGGGAGCCGGGGGTCAGCACGGCGTCCGTGCGCGCCAGGTACGCCTCCAGGACCTCGTCGCCGAGCACCTCCCAGCCCTCGGACGCGCGGGGCACGTCGTTCAGGGAGCGGACGGCGTCGATCTCGGCGGCGATCTCCACGTCGGCGGGCGGCGTGATCTGCGAGCCGTCGCCCAGGTACACCTTGTAGCCGTTGTCGCGCGGCGGGTTGTGGCTCGCGGTCACCTCGACGCCCGCGACCGCGCCCAGGTGCCTTATGGCGTACGCGAGGACGGGCGTCGGCAGCGGGCGCGGCAGCAGCGCGGCGCGCAGCCCGGCGGCGGTCATCACGGCGGCGGTGTCGCGGGCGAAGTCGGCCGACTTGTAGCGGGCGTCGTAGCCGACGACGACGAGACCGCCGGAGTGGCCCTTCGCCTTCAGGTACGCGGCGAGGCCGGCTGCCGCGCGGATGACCACGGCGCGGTTCATCCGCATCGGGCCCGCGCCCAGCTCGCCGCGGAGGCCGGCGGTGCCGAACTGCAGCGTGCCGGCGAAGCGCTCGGCGATCTCGGCGGTGGCGCCGCGGTCGAGCAGCGCGCCGAGCTCGTCGCGGGTCTCCTGGTCGGGGTCCTCGGCGAGCCACGCCTGGGCCCGGGCGAGGAGGTCGTCCTGCGTCGTCACGGTGATGTGCCTTTCAGGGTGGGGCGGGGGCGGGCGCCCACGGGCGGTCGCTGGCGTCCGCGGGCGTTTGCGGGCGTTCTCCTTCCCCACCCCGCACCTTCCCGAACGGGGGGCGGGCCCCAGGCCCCCGAACGGCCTGCGGCCGTGTCGAGGCGCGGGGTCCCGGGCGGAGCCCCGGCCTCGGGAGGGGGCGGGGTGGGGGAGTGGCTCAGATCCGGTCCAGGACCCGCGTCAGCAGCTCGCCCATGCGCGCCGCCGAGTCGCGGCCCGCCTGGAGGACCTCCTCGTGGTTCAGCGGCTCGCCCGACAGGCCCGCGGCCAGGTTGGTCACGAGGGAGATGCCGAGGACCTCGGCGCCGGCCTCACGGGCCGCGATGGCCTCGAGGACGGTGGACATGCCGACCAGGTCGCCGCCCAGCACGCGGACCATGTTGATCTCGGCCGGGGTCTCGTAGTGCGGGCCGGGGAACTGGACGTACACGCCCTCCTCCAGCGTCGCGTCGACCTCCTTGCACAGCGCGCGCAGCCGCGGCGAGTACAGGTCGGTGAGGTCGACGAAGTTGGCGCCGACGATCGGGGAGGCGGCCGTCAGGTTGAGGTGGTCGCTGATCAGGACCGGCTGGCCGGGGCGCATGCCCTCGCGCAGACCGCCGCAGCCGTTGGTCAGGACGACGGTCTTGCAGCCCGCGGCGACGGCGGTGCGCACGCCGTGGACGACGGAGGCGACGCCGCGGCCCTCGTAGTAGTGGGTGCGGCCGAGGAAGACCAGGGCGCGCTTCTCGCCGATCTTGTACGAGCGGACCTTGCCGCCGTGGCCCTCGACGGCCGGCGGCGGGAAGCCGGGCAGATCGGTGACCGGGAACTCGGCCTCGGGGGCGCCCAGCGCGTCGACGGCCGGTGCCCAGCCGGAGCCCATGACCAGGGCGACGTCGTGGTTCTCGACTCCGGTCAGCTCGCGAAGGCGCGCGGCAGCGGCCTCGGCGGCCTCGTACGGGGTGGCAGTTGCGTTCACTGACTCTCTCGCCTCGGGGAGGGGGGTCCGAGGGGAGCCCCGGACGGATTTGTTACGCGCAGCAGCCTAGCCGGAGAATCCCTACGCGCGTAGATGACGTTGCGGACGGAGCTGCGATCGTTGTCTTGTCGTTTCAGACGAAGTCCCCGACCGGCCCGACGCGGGAGCCGCGGACCGAGCGACGGGGAAGCCGCCGAAGGAGCCGACGAAGGCCGCCGGAGGCGGCGCGGCCGGCGCCCGGCGTCAGCAGGGGCGCTTGCGCAGCTCCATCACGTAGTCGTGCGGCGCACCGGCCGACTCGGCCGCGTCCGCGACCTCGCCCAGGTAGCGGGCGGAGGGCAGACCGCCCTCGTACGCGTTGAGCACGTACACCCAGGCGGGCTCCTCGCCGTCCAGGGTGTGCACCCGCACCCGCATCCGCCGGTAGATGTCGAGGCCGACGCCCTCCCAGCGGTCCATGGAGTCCTCGTCCATGGGCGCGACGTCGTACAGCGCGACGAAGACCTGGGAGCGCGGGGCCTCCACGATCGTGGCCAGCGCCCCCTCCCAGCCCATCTGCTCCCCGCCGAAGGTCAGACGCCAGCCGTTCAGCCAGCCGGTGCCGCGCAGCGGCGAGTGCGGAGCGCGGCGCGTCATGAGCCGCGCGTCGAGGTTGCCGGCGTAGGCGGCGTAGAGCGACATGGGATCGAGGGTACGGGAGGGGGCGGGGTGGATGACGAAGTCCGTGGTGGCGGGCTTGGCGGCCCCCGGCGCGTGGCTTGGCCGCGCGTACGGGACAATGGGGTACGCACTTGAAGCGTGCGGGACAATGGCGTACGCACTGCAGCCCAGCGGGGGACCCCCCGGCAGAACGAGAGCGCGAGGCGTAGATCCCAGTGACCCGGATCGTGATCATCGGCGGCGGACCCGGCGGCTACGAGGCGGCCCTCGTGGGCGCCCAACTCGGCGCGGAGGTGACCGTCGTCGACTGCGACGGCCTCGGCGGCGCATCCGTCCTGACCGACTGCGTCCCCTCCAAGACCCTGATCGCCACCGCCGAGGTGATGACCACCTTCGACTCCTCCTACGAGGAGCTGGGCATCATCGTCGCGGACGACACCCCGCACATCGAGCAGGCGGCCCGCGTCGTCGGCGTCGACCTGGGCAAGGTCAACCGGCGTGTGAAGCGGCTCGCCCTGGCCCAGTCGCACGACATCACCGCCTCCGTCACCCGGGCCGGCGCCCGGGTGCTGCGCGGCCGCGGCCGGCTCTCCGGGCGGCAGGCCATGGACGGCTCCCGCCAGGTGGTCGTGACCGCCGCCGACGGCACCGAGGAGACGCTCACCGCCGACGCCGTGCTGATCGCCACCGGCGGGCACCCGCGCGAGCTGCCCGACGCCCAGCCGGACGGCGAGCGGATCCTGAACTGGACCCAGGTCTACGACCTCAAGGAGCTCCCCGAGGAGCTCATCGTGGTCGGCTCCGGCGTCACCGGCGCCGAGTTCGCCGGCGCCTACCAGGCGCTCGGCTCCCGGGTCACCCTCGTCTCCTCCCGCGACCGCGTGCTCCCGGGCGAGGACCCCGACGCCGCCGCCGTCCTGGAGGACGTCTTCCGGCGCCGCGGCATGAACGTCATGGCCCGCTCCCGCGCGGAGTCCGCCAAGCGGGTCGGCGACCGGGTGGAGGTCACCCTCTCGGACGGCCGGGTCATCTCGGGCACGCACTGCCTGATGGCCGTCGGCGCCATCCCGAACTCGGCCGGAATGGGTCTGGAGGAGGCCGGGGTCCGGCTGAAGGACTCCGGGCACATCTGGACCGACCGGGTCTCCCGCACCTCCGCCCCCGGCGTGTACGCGGCCGGTGACGTCACCGGCGTCTTCGCGCTCGCCTCGGTGGCCGCCATGCAGGGCCGTATAGCGATGTACCACTTCCTGGGCGACGCGGTGGCCCCGCTCAACCTGAAGACGGTCTCCTCGAACGTCTTCACCGACCCCGAGATCGCCACCGTCGGCTACACCCAGGCCGACGTGGACGCGGGCACGATCGAGGCCCGGGTCGTCAAGCTGCCGCTGCTGCGCAACCCCCGCGCGAAGATGCAGGGCATCCGGGACGGCTTCGTCAAGATCTTCTGCCGCCCGGGCACCGGGATCGTGGTCGGCGGCTGTGTCGTCGCCCCCCGTGCGAGCGAGCTGATCCACCCGATCTCGATCGCGGTCGACAACAATCTGACCGTCGAACAGATCGCAAATGCTTTCACCGTGTACCCCTCCCTGTCGGGCTCGATCGCGGAAGTGGCACGGCAGTTGCACACCCGAAAGGTCGCGGGCGAGGCCTGAGGCCGGGGCCCGGCACCGCTCCCGCCTGCGGGAACGGTTCGCCGACTCGGACAACCCCCGGCAAGGCGGGGCATGTCCTGGCACGCAGTGGATCAACGGCGGGGCCTCCCATACCACTTGGGGGCCCCGCCTGTGTGCATCTTCTGCAATTCGGCGCATAGTGCTGAAAAGTATCGGCCGTCCACGTTACTGTCAGTTTCGTGTTCGCTGCAGAACGTCGCCAGTTGATCCTCGAAATGGTGCGGGCCAATGGAGCTGTGTCGCTCCGTGAGCTCGCCCGCGTCGTCCAGACCTCAGAAGTGACCGTACGGCGAGACGTGCGGGCGCTCGAGGCAGAAGGACTCCTCGACCGCCGCCACGGCGGTGCGGTGCTGCCGGGCGGATTCACGCGCGAGTCCGGCTTCCCGCAGAAATCCCATCTCGCGACCGCCGAGAAGACCGCCATCGCCGACGTGGCCGCGAGCCTCGTCGAAGAGGGCGAGGCCATCGTCGTCGGCGCGGGTACCACCACGCAGGAGCTGGCCCGCCGGCTCGCCCGGGTGCCCGGGCTCACCGTCGTCACCAACTCGCTGCTCGTCGCCCAGGCCCTCGCCCACGCCAACCGGGTGGAGGTCGTCATGACCGGCGGCACCCTGCGCGGCTCCAACTACGCGCTGGTGGGCAGCGGGGCCGAGCAGTCGCTCCAGGGACTGCGGGTCTCCCGCGCCTTCCTCTCCGGCAGCGGTCTCACCGCCGAGCGCGGCCTGTCCACGTCCAACATGCTCTCCGCGAGCGTGGACCGGGCGCTGGTGCAGGCGGCGGCGGAGGTCGTGGTCCTCGCCGACCACACCAAGCTCGGCACCGACACCATGTTCCAGACGGTGCCGACGGACGTGATCACCCGCCTGGTCACCGACGAGCCCCCCGCCCACGACGAGCGGGCCGCCACCGAGCTCCAGGCCCTGGCCGACCAGGGCGTGCAGATCGCGGTGGCCGGCACGGGCGCGGCGCACGGAGGCGAGGCGCACCCCCCAGGCGGCCGCCCGCGCCGTGACGTCCCGCTGCCGGGGCAGCGCGGCCGGGTCCCGGCGGGGCAGTTCCGGGGCGGCCCCGGCGGTCTGGCCGGCGAGGTGCTCGCGCCCGAACGCCCGGTGCGGGTCGCGGACATGCGCCGGCGCTGAGCGGCCGGAGGGGCGCGGCCACCCGGCTCGTCCCGCCGCTCAGCTCTTGATGCCGCGCAGCGTCAGCGAGAGCAGCCGGTCCGCCAACTGCGGTTCCTCCGGCGAGCGTTCGGCGGCCAGGGCGATGGCGTTGGTGAGCTGCATCAGGTCGCCGATCGACACGTCCCCGCGCACCGCGCCCGCCTCCTTGGCGCGGGCGAGGAGACGGGTGCCCGCCGCCCGGAGCGGCTCGCTGCACTCGGCGAGCGCCGAACTCCGGTCGTACGACGCGGACATGAGCGCGATGGACAGGCCGCGGTACTCGCCCGCATGGGCGATCAGGGTGCGCAGCCAGGTGACGAGCGCCGCGCACGGATCGGGCGCTCCGGCGAGCTCCGCCGAGTAGCGCAGGAGCGCGGCCAGGGCGTCCTGGAAGACGGCCCCGAGCAGCGCCTCCCGGTTGGGGAAGTGGCGGTAGAGGGTGCCGATGCCGACCCCGGCGCGCCGGGCGATGTCCTCCAGGGACGCGTCCGTGCCGTGCGCGGCGAAGGCGGCGCGGGCCTCGGCGAGCAGCCGCTCGTGGTTCCGGCGCGCATCGGCTCGCATCCGTACTCCTCCCGCCCGCTGCCTGCCACCGCGAAGGGCCCGCAGGCGGTGGATGCCTGCGGGCCCTTCGTACCGTACCCCGGTGACCGGGGGCCGGTTCAGTCCTTGATCTCGCAGATCGCGGCGCCCGAGGTGATCGAGGCGCCGACCTCGGCGGTCAGGCCCTTGATGGTGCCGGAACGGTGCGCGTTCAGCGGCTGCTCCATCTTCATGGCCTCCAGGACGACGATCAGGTCGCCCTCCTTGACCTCCTGGCCCTCCTCGACGGCCACCTTGACGATGGTGCCCTGCATCGGGGAGGCGAGGGTGTCGCCGGAGGCGGTCGGGCCGGACTTCTTCGCGGCGCGACGCTTCGGCTTGGCGCCGGCGGCGAGACCGGTGCGGGCCAGCGACATGCCGAGCGAGGACGGCAGGGAGACCTCGAGGCGCTTGCCGCCGACCTCGACGACGATCGTCTCGCGACCGGCCTCGTCCTCCTCGGCCTCGGCGCCCGCCGGGGCGAACGGCTTGATCTCGTTGACGAACTCGGTCTCGATCCACCGGGTGTGGACGCGGAACGGGTCGGCGGTGAACGCCGGGTCGACCACGACGGCCTGGTGGAACGGGATGGCGGTTGCCATGCCCTCGACCTTGAACTCGGCGAGCGCGCGGGCGGCGCGCTGCAGCGCCTGCTCACGGGTGGCGCCGGTGATGACCAGCTTCGCGAGGAGCGAGTCCCAGGCGGGGCCGATGACCGAGCCGGACTCGACGCCCGCGTCCAGGCGGACACCGGGGCCGGTGGGCGCGGCGAAGGCGGTGACGGTGCCGGGGGCCGGGAGGAAGTTGCGGCCCGGGTCCTCGCCGTTGATGCGGAACTCGAAGGAGTGGCCGCGGATCTCGGGGTCGCCGTAGCCGAGCTCCTCGCCGTCGGCGATCCGGAACATCTCGCGGACCAGGTCGATGCCGGTGACCTCTTCGGTGACCGGGTGCTCCACCTGGAGACGGGTGTTGACCTCCAGGAAGGAGATGGTGCCGTCGAGGCCGACCAGGAACTCGACGGTGCCGGCGCCGACGTAGCCGGCCTCCTTCAGGATGGCCTTGGACGCCGCGTACAGCTGGGCGTTCTGAGCCTCCGACAGGAACGGGGCCGGGGCCTCCTCGACCAGCTTCTGGTGGCGGCGCTGGAGCGAGCAGTCACGGGTGGAGACGACCACGACGTTGCCGTGGCTGTCGGCCAGGCACTGGGTCTCGACGTGCCGCGGCTTGTCCAGGTAGCGCTCGACGAAGCACTCGCCGCGGCCGAAGGCGGCGACGGCCTCGCGGACGGCCGAGTCGTAGAGCTCCGGCACCTCTTCGAGGGTGCGGGCGACCTTCAGACCGCGGCCACCGCCACCGAAGGCGGCCTTGATCGCGATCGGCAGGCCGTGCTCCTCGGCGAAGGCGACGACCTCGTCGGCACCCGAGACCGGGTCCGGGGTGCCGGCGACCAGCGGGGCGCCGGCGCGCTGCGCGATGTGGCGGGCGGCGACCTTGTCACCGAGGTCGCGGATGGCCTGCGGCGGCGGGCCGATCCAGATGAGACCGGCGTCGAGGACGGCCTGGGCGAAGTCGGCGTTCTCGGAGAGGAAGCCGTAGCCCGGGTGGATCGCGTCGGCACCGGAGTCGGCCGCGGCCTGGAGCACCTTGGCCATGTCCAGATAACTGGTGGCCGGGGTGTCACCGCCCAGGGCGAACGCCTCGTCGGCCGCGCGGACGTGCAGAGCGTCCCGGTCCGGATCGGCGTAGACGGCTACGCTGGCGATCCCGGCGTCCCGGCAGGCCCGGGCGACGCGGACAGCGATTTCGCCACGGTTGGCGATGAGCACCTTGCGCACGATGGCTCCCTCCTTGAAACAAGCTGAGTTTAGGGACTGCCGACACGGCCTTTCGACCCGTCCCCAGTGGTGAGCTTGCCCACACGGAGCGTGATACGAGGCCTGCTCGGGTCGTGAAATCCCTTGTCGCACCACGGTACGCAGGGTTTCTTTACGGCACAGTAGCTCCGAGGTGTGGCGCAGGTCTCTGTTCGTGGGACCAGTCGCCAAACGGGTTTCTTTGTGGAGTCCCTACGAATGGCTCAATCATTCTTTGCCCGAGCGCCGTCGTTCCCCGGCGCGGCACGAACCCTTGTCCGGGGTTTTACCGGCCAGTAGCCTTCGCCCTGTCGCACGTACCGTTGGTAACAGCCGTACCCCAGGGGGTGGCCGAGGTGGCCCGCAGACCGATAGCGCTCGTGACGGCCGCGGTGCTCTTCCTCGAAGCGCCCGGCATCGTCGCCGTCAACGCCGTGATGGCGCGCTTCGTCAAGGCCCAGTCGATGTCCCTGGACGGCATGGACCCGGAGCTCATGTACGCCGGCACCTGGGCCCTCGGCCTCGCCTCCGGCGCCCTCCTCCTCCTGTGCGCCCTCGTCCCCCTGACCGCCGCCCTCCGCGACCGCCGCCCGGGCCGCGCGGGCCGGGCCCTCCTGATCGGCTGCGCGGTGGTGCACGGCATCCTCGGCGCGGTCGCGGTGGGCCTGCTGGGCTGGCCCTCGTTCGCCTTCCTGATGACGGTCGTCGCGCTGATCGTGCTCACGCTGGTGGCGTACGGGGAGGGACGGGGCGAGGCACGGGGGGCGGCGGCTGCCGCGTGAGGACGAGGCTCAGGCCCAGAGGTCGGTGATCGAGACGCCGAGCTTGCCGAGCAGGGTGCGCAGGAGGGGCAGGGACAGGCCGATGACGTTGCCCGGGTCGCCGTCGATGCCCTCGATGAAGGGGGCGGAGCGGCCGTCGAGGGTGAAGGCGCCCGCCACGTGCAGCGGTTCGCCGCTGGCGACGTAGGCGGCGATCTCGGCGTCGGTGGGCTCGCCGAAGCGGACGACGGTGGAGGCGGTGGCCGATTCGTAGCGCTTGGCAGCCGTGTCGTAGACGCAGTGGCCCGTCTGGAGGATGCCGACCCGGCCGCGCATGGCCTTCCAGCGGGCGGTGGCCTCCTCGGCGTCGGCCGGCTTGCCGAGGGCCTGCTTGTCGAGCTCCAGGACCGAGTCGCAGCCGATCACCAGGGCGCCGAAGACCTCGGGGCGGGCGGCGACATGGGCGGCCTTGGCCTCGGCCAGGGCGAGCGCCAGCTCGGCGGGGGTGGGGGCGTGCACCTTGTCCTCGTCGACGCCGCTCACGATCACCTCCGGGGCGAGCCCGGCCTGGCGGAGCAGCCCGAGCCGGGCGGGGGAGGCGGAGGCGAGTACGAGGCGGCGGCGATCAGCAGTCATGGGGGCAGCGTATCGAGCCGGGACCCGGTCCTCAGCTCGTCAGCGTGCGCCGACGACGAACATCAAGACCACCATGGCCACCGCGAGTACGACGCCCGCGCGCCGCACCATGGCCTGCATGTCGCGCAGTTCCTTGGGCGGCTCGTCGTCGGGGTCGGACCACAGCATGGTCACGATGCTGGCGGCAAGGCGGGGTGGGCGCCTGAGTACGGATACTCAGGCGCGCCCGCGTGGAGGGACTATTCGGCCGTGGTGCCGCCGGCGAAGGCGCCCGCCGCCGCCGCGGCCAGTGCCGCCGTCACCGCCCGTTCGGCGTCGGCCTCGGTCAGCTCCTCGCGGGTGACGGCGAAGCGGTAGTAGAGCGGGGCCGAGACCGCCCGCAGCAGTTCGAGGGCGTCGGTGTCCGCGGGGAGTTCGCCGCGGGCCGCGGCCCGGGCCACGACCGGGGCCCATTCCGTGAGCCGGGTGCGGTAGAAGCCGTTCAGGGCCCGCGCGCACTCCTCGTCGCAGGCCGCCGCGGCGATCACGGCACGGAAGACGGCGCCCATCCGGGGGTCGGTGAGGGTGCGGTGGACGAGCCTCGCGTTGGCGCGCAGGTCGCCCGCGAGGGTCCCGGTGTCGGCGGCCGGCAGCGACTGGTCCGCCATGTCCCGCAGCAGGTCGGCGACGAGGCCGACGGGGGAGCCCCAGCGGCGGTAGACGGTCGTCTTGCCGACGCCGGCGCTCGCCGCGATCTGGTCCATGTTCAGGGTGTGGAAGGCGGCTGCCGCGAGGGCGTCCTCGGTGGCGTCGAGGACGGCCCGGCGCACCTTCGCGGTACGGCCTCCGGGGCGCACGGTGCCGGGCACGGCCGACGGGCTCTCACTCAAACGGGTCTCCTGTTCCATTAATGCGGGGCGGTCTGCTAGCGTCTGTCTCATCTTAACGGAATCTCCGTCCCATTAAGGGGTCCTGCTCGTGGCTGCCCTCGATGTCTCCGCTCCCGTCCCCGCCGTCGCGCCCACCACGCCCACCACGCCCACCAGGATGGACGGGCGGATGCGGCTCGTCCTCCTCGTCCTCCTCGTCTCCCAGTTCATGCTCGCCGTCGACTTCTCGATCCTGAACGTCGCCCTGCCCGTCATCGGCCAGGGACTCGGCTTCGCCCTCGGCGGCCTCCAGTGGATCGCCACCGGCTTCGCTCTCGCCGCCGCCGGCTTCACCCTGCTCTTCGGGCGCGTCGCCGACCTCGTGGGCCGCCGCCGGATCTTCCTCGGCGGCATGGGCGTCCTCGGCGCCGCCTCCCTGGCCGGCGGGCTCGCCACCGGGCCCGAGATGCTCCTGGCCGCCCGCGTCGCGCAGGGCCTCGCCACCGCCGCCGTCACCCCCGCCGGGCTCTCGCTGCTGACCTCCTCGTTCCCCGAGGGGCCGCTGCGCGCCAGGGCGCTCGGCCTCAACGGGGCCCTGATGTCCGCCGGGTTCACCACCGGCGCCGTCCTCGGCGGCGTCCTCACCGACCTGCTCTCCTGGCGCTGGGCCTTCTTCGTCAACGTGCCCGTCGCCCTCGCCGTCCTGCTCGTCGCCCCCGCCGTCCTCCAGGAGAGCCGCCCGGCCGAACGGCCCCGGCTCGACGTGCCCGGTGCCGTCACCGTCACCGGCGGGCTCCTCGCCCTCGTCTACGGGCTCACCGCCGCCGGCGAGCGGGGCTGGAGCGACCCGGCCGTCCTCGCCGCCCTCGCCGCCGCCCTCGTCCTGCTGGCCGCCTTCCCGCTGGTGGAGCGCCGGGCCGCCGCACCCCTGGTCCCCGTACGCGTCCTCAAGCGCCGGACCGTCGTCTGGGGCAACCTCGCCGGGCTGGTCGCCTTCGCCACCGAGACCTCGCTGGTCTTCCTGATGACGCTGCACCTCCAGGACGTGCTGGACTTCTCCCCGCTCGCCGCCGGTCTCTCCTTCGGCGTCCTGGGCGCCGGCACGGTCCTCGGCGGACTGTTCGCCGCCCGGTTCATCGGGCGCTTCTCCGCCCGGACCGCGCTGGTCGCCGGGGGAGTGCTGCAGGCCGGCGCCACCCTCTGCCTCGTCGACCCCCCGTACGGACTGCTGCTCGCCGCCACCTTCGCCGGCGGTGTCGGCAACATGCTCGCCATCGTCGGCTTCATGGTCACCGCCACCTCCGGGCTGCCCGACGCCGAGCAGGGCATGGCGACCGGCATCGCCACGATGACCCAGCAGGTCGGCATCACCCTCGGCACCCCCGTCATGAGCGCCGTCGTCGTCACCTCCGCCGCCCTCCCCGACGGCATCGGCCGGGCCGTCCTCGTCAACGCGGCGGTGGTCCTCGTCGGGGCCCTCGCCTCGGCGCTGTTCCTGCGCCGCACCTAGAGCGTGTCCCCCGCGTACGGCGAAGGCCGGACCCCCGCACAGGGTCCGGCCTTCTGTCGTGTCCGTCTCTTCCGTCCGCCGCTTCCGCGGCCCGGCCTCAGACCGGCCAGTAGGACCGGGCCCACGCGCGCGGCCCCGGCCGGTGGCGCACGCCCAGGGCGATCCGCGCCGGGTCCGACCAGCCCTCAGGGGTGCCGGGGCCGCCGCCCTGGGCGGCGGCCGCCGCCGTGGCCGCGGCCCGGGCCTGGACCACCGCCAGTGCGGCGGCCAGCTCCTCGGGGGTCGGGTTGCCTCGTACGACCTTGATCATCGTGTGCTGCCTCCCAGCGCCTAGAGCGGGATGTTGCCGTGCTTCTTCGGGGGCAGGGATTCCCGCTTCGTCCGCAGCTGACGCAGACCCTTGACGATCTGCGGGCGCGTGTCGGACGGCAGGATCACCCCGTCGACGTACCCGCGCTCGGCCGCGATGTACGGGTTGAGCAGGGCGTCCTCGTACTCCTGGATGAGGCGGGCCCGCTCGGCGTCCGCGTTGCCGGCCTCCTCCGCCTCCGCGATCGTGCGGCGGTGCAGGATGTTGACCGCGCCCTGCGCGCCCATGACGGCGATCTGCGCGGTCGGCCAGGCCAGGTTGAGGTCGGCGCCCAGGTGCTTGGAGCCCATGACGTCGTACGCGCCGCCGAAGGCCTTGCGGGTGATGACGGTGATCAGCGGGACGGTCGCCTCGGCGTACGCGTAGATCAGCTTCGCGCCGCGCCGGATGATGCCGCCGTACTCCTGGTCCACGCCCGGCAGGAAGCCCGGCACGTCGACGAAGGTGAGCACCGGGATGTTGAAGGCGTCGCAGGTGCGCACGAAGCGCGCCGCCTTCTCGCTCGCGTTGATGTCGAGGCAACCGGCGAACTGCATCGGCTGGTTGGCGACCACGCCGACCGGGAAGCCCTCGACCCGGCCGAAACCGGTCAGGATGTTCGGCGCGAACAGGGCCTGGGTCTCCAGGAACTCGCCGTCGTCGAGGACGTGCTCGATCACGGTGTGCATGTCGTACGGCTGGTTCGCCGAGTCCGGGATGAGCGTGTCGAGCTCGCGGTCCTCGTCCGTCGCCTCGGTCTCCGCGGTCTCCGGGAAGGCCGGCGGCTCGGAGAGGTTGTTCGAAGGCAGGTAGGACAGAAGGGACTTGACGTACTCGATCGCGTCCTTCTCGTCGCCCGCCATGTGGTGGGCCACGCCCGAGGTCGTGTTGTGGGTGCGGGCACCGCCCAGCTCCTCGAAGCCCACGTCCTCGCCGGTGACCGTCTTGATGACGTCGGGCCCGGTGATGAACATGTGCGAGGTCTGGTCCACCATCACCGTGAAGTCGGTGATCGCGGGGGAGTAGACCGCGCCGCCGGCGCACGGGCCGACGACCAGCGAGATCTGCGGGATGACACCGGAGGCGTGGGTGTTGCGGCGGAAGATCTCGCCGTACATGCCGAGCGCGCTCACGCCCTCCTGGATGCGGGCGCCGCCGGAGTCGTTGATGCCGATCACCGGGCAGCCGGTCTTCAGCGCGAAGTCCATCACCTTGATGATCTTCTGGCCGAAGACCTCGCCGAGGGCGCCGCCGAAGACGGTGAAGTCCTGGGAGAAGACGGCCACCGGGCGTCCGTCGACCGTGCCGTAGCCGGTCACGACGCCGTCGCCGTACGGGCGGTTCTTCTCCAGGCCGAAGTTGGTCGAGCGGTGCCGGGCCAGCTCGTCCAGCTCCACGAACGAACCTTCGTCGAGCAGGAGTGCGATCCGCTCGCGGGCGGTGAGCTTTCCCTTCGCGTGCTGCTTCTCGACCGCCCGTTCGGACCCGGCGTGCGTGGCCTCGCCGATCCGGCGCTGCAGGTCCGCGATCTTGCCCGCGGTCGTGTGAATGTCGATCTGGTCGTGCTCTGCCGGCTCGGACATCGGGATGCGGCTCCCTGCCTGGTCACGGGGGGTTCGTTGACTACGAATGGGCTAGCGCTGGGCTACTGACCCGTAGCGTATCGGCGTCGATACGGTTCGGCAGTGCGGCGTTTGCCACACCTACGCTGGCTTGCATGACGTCCTCCCAAGGCTCTCCGGGACGCTGGTCGGACCTCGACCGGCCGCCGCTCAACGCTCCCGCCCTCCGCCACGCGCTCGTGCTCCCCGACGGACTGTGGACCTCCCTCGACGTGGTCGAGTCCACCGGCTCCACCAACTCCGACCTCGCCGCCCGTGCCGACGAACTCCCCGAGGGGGCCGTGCTCGTCGCCGAGGAGCAGACCTCCGGCCGCGGCCGGCTGGACCGCACCTGGACCGCCCCCGCCCGCTCGGGACTCTTCCTCTCCGTGCTGCTCAAGCCGGACGTGCCGGTGCACCGCTGGGGCTGGCTGCCGCTGCTCACCGGCGTCGCCGCCGTGACCGGTCTCGGCAAGGCCGCCGGCACCGACCTGACCCTCAAGTGGCCCAACGACCTGCTCGTGCGTGTCGGGGGCGAGGAGCGCAAGACCGGCGGCATCCTCGCCGAGCGGGCCGGCGCGGACGGCGTCGTCGTCGGCCTCGGCATCAACGTCACCCTGAACGCCGCCGAGCTGCCCGTCCCGACGGCCGGCTCCCTGCTCCTCGCCGACGCGGTCTCCACCGACCGCGACACCCTGCTGCGGGCGGTCCTGCGCTCCCTGGGGCAGTGGTACGGGGACTGGGTGCGCGCCGACGGCGACCCGGCCGCCTCGGGGCTCCTGGAGGCGTACGAGACCCAGTGCGCCACCCTCGGCCGCCGGGTCCGCGCCGACCTGCCGGGCGAGCGGATGCTGGAGGGCGACGCCGTCGGCATCGACGGCGACGGACGCCTCGTCGTCGCCACCGAGGGCGGCGGCACGGAGGCGGTCGCGGCCGGGGACATCGTCCACCTGCGGGCGGCCGGGTGAACGGGGCCGGCTGATCCCGGGCGGCTCGTCGGGGCCTTCGCCGGCGGCCGACCGGACGGGGCCGACCGTGCGCGCCCGGCTGAGCCCGGCCGCCGCCCGCGGTCCGCTGGGCGGCGTCGCCGCGGGCGGTCCGCCGGTGCGCCGCCGCGCGGGTCACCCGCCCGGACCGGCCCCCGCGGCCGGTTCGGGCGTGAGCCAGCACACACCTGTCGTATCGTGGAGCGCGATCCACGCGCGACAGATCGGCAGGACAGTGGGCAGGGAACGGGCAGGAGGCGGCCGGTGACCGTCGACGACGCGAACCAGGACGGCGAGGCGGAGCCGACCGGTTCGGCCGCACCGTCCGAGCCCTCGGCCTACCCCACGCCGCACCACGTCGTGGACCACACGGCCGAGCCCACCGACGACCCCCTGGCCATCCGCCTCGAACAGCTCATCCTGGGCGCCGACCGCCGCTACACGCCCTTCCAGGCCGCCCGCACCGCCGGCGTCTCCATGGAGCTCGCCTCCCGCTTCTGGCGCGCCATGGGCTTCGCCGACATCGGCCAGGCCAAGGCGCTCACCGAGGCCGACGTGCTCGCGCTGCGCCGGCTCGCCGGTCTCGTCGAGGCCGGGCTGCTCAGCGAGCCGATGGCGGTCCAGGTCGCCCGTTCCACCGGCCAGACCACCGCCCGACTGGCCGAATGGCAGATCGACTCCTTCCTGGAGGGGCTGACCGAGCCGCCCGAGCCCGGCATGACCCGCACCGAGGTCACGTACCCCCTCGTCGAGCTGCTCCTGCCCGAGCTGGAGGAGTTCCTGATCTACGTGTGGCGCCGCCAGCTCGCCGCCGCCACCGGCCGGGTCGTGCAGGCCGCCGACGACGAGGAGATGGTGGACCGGCGGCTCGCGGTCGGCTTCGCTGACCTGGTCGGCTTCACCCGGCTCACCCGCCGCCTGGAGGAGGAGGAGCTCGGCGAGCTCGTCGAGGCCTTCGAGACCACCTGCGCCGACCTGGTCGCCGCCCACGGCGGCCGGCTCATCAAGACCCTCGGCGACGAGGTCCTGTACGCCGCCGACGACGCGGGCACCGCCGCCGAGATCGCGCTGCGGCTCATCGAGACGCTCAGCCACGACGAGACCATGCCCGCGCTGCGGGTCGGCATCGCCTTCGGCACGGTCACGACCCGGATGGGCGACGTCTTCGGCACCACGGTGAACCTGGCCAGCCGGCTCACCTCGATAGCCCCCAAGGACGCCGTCCTGGTCGACAGCGCCCTCGCCGAGGAGCTGACCAGGACCGGAGAGGCGCCCGTCTCCGAGACGCGGGCGGCGGAGGAGGCGGCCCGCGCGGAGAAGGAGGGCGAGCGGGCCCCCACGTACCGCTTCGCGCTCCAGCCGATGTGGCAGCGGCCCGTCCGCGGACTCGGGGTCGTGGAGCCCTGGCTGCTGGGGCGCCGCCCGACCTAGGATCCCGGTGAACAGTCGTTAACCGGGAGGGTGTGTCGGTCATGGCCGAGCAGTCTGGGCAGTCTGAGCAGCGCTTTGGTGAGTTCGTCGCGGTCCGCAGGGAGGGGTTCGTCGCCGAGCTGGTCCTCGACCGGCCCAAGGCGATGAACGCGGTCTCCTCCGAGATGGCCCGCTCCATCGGCGCCGCCTGCGACGCGCTCGCCGCCGACCCCTCCGTACGGGTCACCGTGCTGACCTCCTCCAACGACCGGGCCTTCTGCGTCGGCGCCGACCTCAAGGAGCGCAACTCCTTCAGCGACGCCGAGCTGGTCCGGCAGCGGCCGACCGCCCGCGCCGCCTACACCGGCGTGCTGGAGCTGCCGATGCCGACCGTCGCCGCCGTGCACGGCTTCGCCCTCGGCGGCGGCTTCGAGCTGGCCCTCGCCTGCGATGTGATCGTGGCCGACGCGACCGCCGTCGTCGGACTGCCCGAGGTCTCCGTGGGCGTCATCCCCGGCGGCGGCGGTACGCAGCTGCTGCCGCGCCGGGTGGGTGCGGCCCGCGCGGCCGAGCTGGTCTTCACGGCCCGCCGGGTGGAGGCCGCCGAGGCCGCCGAGCTCGGCCTGGTGGACCTGCTCGGGGAGGACGCCCGTACGGCCGCCCTGGAGCTGGCGGGGCGGATCGCGGCCAACTCGCCGGTCGGCCTGCGCGCCGCCAAGAAGGCCATGCGCCTCGGTCAGGGCCTGGACCTGCGGGCGGGCCTGGAGGTCGAGGACGCGGCCTGGCGTTCGGTGGCCTTTTCGGGTGACCGGGCGGAGGGCGTGGCCGCGTTCAACGAGAAGCGCAAGCCGAACTGGCCGGGCGAGTAGGCCGACGAGGGTGCCGGGAACACCCGGCTCCCGGCCCGACCGGCGCTCCGATCCATCCCGATTTTCACTATATGTAACTTTATGTGACGTCTCGAAAGGGAAATCGGGCCAAACCTCCCTAAGCTGGAGGAATGGGCGAGGATGTGCGGTTGCGGGCCGTAGTGGCGTTGGCTCAGGCGATGGCGGCGGCACACACCCCGCGCGAGTTCTGGCGCGCCGCGGCGCTGGGTGCCTGTGAGGCGCTCGGCGGCAGCTTCGCCGCGCTGTCCGTCTGGCAGCGGGACCTGGGGCGGCTGAAGGTCCTGGTGAACGCCGGGGAGCGGGCGGCGGGGGAGGAGGAGTTCCCGGACTCCGAGACGTATCCCGTGCACGAGTTCCCCGAGATCACCGAGTTCCTGCACGAGCAGTGGGCCGGCGGCGGCGAGCCGGACGCCTGGGTGGAGACCGCCGGCGACCGGGTCCCCACCGGCCGGGTCGCCGGGCTGCGCCGGCGCGGCCGGGGCTGCTGCGTGGTCGCCCCGATCGTGCTGCACGGGCGGGCCTGGGGCGAGCTGTACGTGGCCAGGCCGGCCGGGGCGACGCCGTTCGGGCGGGACGACGCGGACTTCGCGACCGTGCTGGCCGCCGTGGTCGCGGCCGGGATCGCGCAGGCGGAGCGCCTGGAGGAGGTCCGCAAGCTGGCCTTCACCGACCCGCTGACGGGGCTGGCCAACCGCAGGGCGGTCGACACCCGCCTGGACGAGGCGATCGAGCGCTATCGGGCCGACGGCTCGGTGGTGAGCCTGGTGGTCTGCGACCTCAACGGTCTGAAGCGGGTCAACGACACCCATGGCCACGCGGTCGGCGACCGCCTGCTGGAACGATTCGGCTCCGTTCTCTCCCGGTGCGCGGCGAGACTGCCCGGGGCGCTCGCCGCGCGCCTGGGCGGCGACGAGTTCTGCCTCCTGACCGTCGGCCCGACGGCCGACGAGGTCGTGGGCGTCGCCGAGGAGCTGTGCGTCCGCGCCCACGAGCTGGAACTGGGCGAGGGCGTCGCCTGCGGGGTCGCGTCGACCGGCGACCCCATCGGCCCCCTGAAGTCGGCCCGCCGCCTCTTCCGCCTCGCCGACGCGGCCCAGTACCAGGCGAAGGCGGCCCGCTCGGTGAAGCCCGTGGTGGCGGGCCGCGACGGCACGGTCATCCGCCTCGCCGACGCCCCGCCGGGGGCGAGGGACCGGCGCAGGTTCCGGGACGCGCCGCCGGTGTAGGGGGGGCCACGGGTGGTGCCGGGGGGCGGGGCCCGATCCGCAGCCGCGGCTAACGCCGCCCGCCGAACTCCCACTCGTACACCTCGACATCGGCGTACCGCTCGACGCTCAGCACGCCCCGCGCCGCCGCCGCGTCCGGCGCCCGCAGCAGCGCCGCGGTGCCGAGCCAGGCGGTGCCGTCGTCGGAGAGCAGCGGCCCGTACGCGATGAGCTCGTCCTCCCGGTCCGCCGGGACCGCCAGGTCGACCGCCTCGCCCTGGCCGAGGCCGAGCACCAGGTACCGCCGCCCCTCGGTCCGGCTGCCGGGGAAGTCCCACATGGTGCGCCCCAGCGCGTTGCGCCACCGCCGCACCAGCACGTCCCGGTAGGCGCCGGCCTGGTAGTTCGGCTCGTCGAACGCGAAGGCGCGGGCGGCGGAGGGATCGGGCAGGTCGACGATGTGCACGCTGCCCGCGAGGCTCTCGCCCTCGAAGGCGGGGCCGCGGGCGACGAGTTCCTTCTCGAAGCGGTCCATGTAGGCCCAGTGCGCTTCGAGCAGTTCCTGGCGGAGCGGCAGGGATCCGGGGCGGTCGCGGTGGTAGACGAGGAATTCCATGCGGAGAGCATGCGCGAGGGTCCGGGTGGACGTCGACGGGCTTTCTCGCGGACCGAACCCGCCTCCGCCGCCGCCCCGCCACCGGCCTGCCCCCGCGCCGAAAAACCCTGCGCGGCGCAGAGAGGTGGGCTACTCTCTGCACATCACAAAGGTTGCGTCACGCAGAGAAATTCGGGAGTCCCCTTGAGCCGCCCCCCGCTCACCGTCGCCGTCACCGGTGCCACCGGCGCCCAGGGCGGAGCCACCGCCCGCGCCCTGCTCGCGGCCGGCCACCACGTCCGCGCCCTCACCCGCGACCCCGCCGCGCCCACCGCCGAGGCCCTGCGCGCCCTCGGCGCCGAGCTGTGCCGCGCCGACTTCGACGACCGCGCCTCGCTGGACGCCGCGCTGGCGGGCGCGGACGCGCTGTTCGCCGTCACCACCCCGTTCGGCACCGACACCGCCACGGAGGTCCGCCAGGGCAGGACGCTCGTCGACGCGGCCGCGGCCGCAGACCTCGGCCACGTGGTCTTCGCCTCCGCCGCCCACGCCGACCGCGCCACCGGCATCCCGCACTACGACAGCAAGTACGAGATCGAGCGGCACCTGGCCGCCTCCGACCTGCCGTGGACGGTGATCGCCCCGGCCGCCTTCATGGACAACTACGCCGACGGCTGGACCCTGGAGGGCCTGCGCGACGGCTCCTTCGCCTGGCCCATGCCGTCAGGGGTGCCGCTCACCCTCATCCCCGCCGCCGACATCGGCGCCTTCGCCGCACTCGCCCTCCGGCGTCGCGAGGAGTTCGCCGGCCGCCGCATCGACATCGCCTCCGACGCACTCGACCCCGCCGCCATCGCCCGCGTCCTGGCCGAGGCCACCGGCCGCCCGATGGCCCACCAGGAGGTCCCGCTGGACGTGGTGCGCGGCCACTCCGCCGACCTGGCCGCCATGTTCGCGTACTTCGCCACCCACGGCCTCGACGTCGACGTCGCCGCCCTGCGCCGGGCGTACCCGGAGGTCGGCTGGCACACGTTCGCCGACTGGGCGGCGACACAGGACTGGACGGCCCTCCTCGCCGCCGGGCGCCCCGCAGGCGAGACTGGAACCGCGGTGTCCGCCGCGGAGGCGCCCCCGCGCCGGTAAGGGGCCCAGCGCGTCCGAGCCGGTGACGAATCACCTAGTGACAGGTCGCTCTTCAGTCCGTAGGGTGCTGAATATGGATATGCAGACTGTCGTCCTTGGGACGTCCGGCACCACCCCGCAGGACGTCATCGACGTCGCCCGCCACGGCGCGCGCGTCGAGCTGTCATCCGAGGCCGTCCAGGCGCTCGCCGCCGCGCGGGCCACCGTGGACGCGCTCGCCGCGAAGCCCGAGCCGGTCTACGGCGTCTCCACCGGCTTCGGTGCCCTCGCCACCCGGCACATCGGCCACGAGCTGCGCGCGCAGCTCCAGCGCAACATCGTCCGGTCGCACGCCGCCGGCATGGGCCCGCGCGTCGAGCGCGAGGTCGTGCGCGCGCTGATGTTCCTGCGCCTGAAGACCGTCGCGTCCGGTCACACCGGCGTCCGGCCCGAGGTCGCGCAGACCATGGCCGACGTGCTCAACGCGGGCATCACCCCCGTCGTCCACGAGTACGGCTCGCTCGGCTGCTCCGGCGACCTCGCGCCGCTCTCCCACTGCGCGCTCGCGCTCATGGGCGAGGGTGACGCCGAGGGTCCCGACGGGGTCGTCAAGCCCGCCGGCGAGCTGCTCGCCGCCGCCGGCATCGCGCCCGTCGAGCTCAAGGAGAAGGAGGGCCTCGCCCTCCTCAACGGCACCGACGGCATGCTCGGCATGCTCGTCATGGCCCTCGCCGACCTCGACACCCTCTACAAGTCGGCCGACATCACCGCGGCCCTCTCCCTGGAGGCCCTCCTCGGCACCGAGAAGGTCCTCGAGCCCGAGCTGCACGCCATCCGCCCGCACCCGGGCCAGGCCGCCTCCGCCGCCAACATGCTGGCCGTGCTCCAGGGCTCCGAGCTCACCGGCCACTTCCAGAGCGGCGAGGCCCCCCGCGTCCAGGACGCCTACTCGGTGCGCTGCGCCCCGCAGGTCGCCGGCGCCGGCCGCGACACCATGGCCCACGCCCGCCTCGTCGCCGAGCGCGAGCTCGCCGCCGCCGTCGACAACCCGGTGGTCCTCGGCAACGGCGAGGTCCGCTCCAACGGCAACTTCCACGGCGCCCCCGTCGCGTACGTCCTCGACTTCCTGGCGATCGCCGCCGCCGACCTCGGCTCCATCGCCGAGCGCCGCACCGACCGGCTCCTCGACAAGAACCGTTCCCACGGCCTGCCGCCGTTCCTCGCCGACGACGCCGGCGTCGACTCCGGCCTGATGATCGCCCAGTACACGCAGGCCGCCCTGGTCAGCGAGATGAAGCGGCTCGCCGTCCCGGCCTCCGCCGACTCCATCCCGTCCTCGGCCATGCAGGAGGACCACGTCTCCATGGGCTGGTCCGCCGCCCGCAAGCTGCGCACCGCGATCGGCAACCTCAACCGGATCATCGCCGTCGAGCTCTACGCCGCCACCCGCGGCATCGAGCTCCGCCACGGCCTGGCCCCGGCCCCCGCCTCCGTCGCCGTCATCGAGGCGCTGCGTGCCGCCGGTGTCGAGGGTCCTGGGCCGGATCGTTTCCTCGCCCCCGACCTGGCCGCCGCCGACGCCTTCGTGCGCGAGGGCAAGCTCGTCGCCGCCGTCGAGCCGGTCACCGGACCGCTCGCGTAACCAGCGAACAGCAGGCGAGCGGGCGAGTAGGCGAGCAGCGGTACGGAAAAGGGCCGCCCCCGAGACCGGGGGCGGCCCTTTCGCGTAGGGGTGCGTGCGGGCGGGTGCGCAGGAGCCCGCGTCCGCGCCCGGGCTGCTCAGCTCGCCCGGCCGCCACGGCGCATCGCCAACGTCACGAAGCCCGCCCCGACACCCAGGAACGCCGTCCCGCCCAGCAGGTACGGGGTGGTGTCGAAGCCGCCGGTCTCCGCGAGCCGCGGCTCCTGTTCCTCCTCGGTGACGGAGGACTGCGGGAGACCTCCCGCGGACTGCTCGCCGGTGGCGTTCGCCGACGGGACGAACCACAGGGCACACAGGAGGGTCCCCGCGGCGGTGGCGGTGAGCAGCGGACGTCGGGCGACGGACACGGTGTGGTGATCCCCCTTGCGGAAACCGCGAATTGGCAGGTGGGCAGATGCTAATGAACACACCGGGTCGTGGGAAAGCCGAGAGCGCTCCGGGCTCTACGCTCCGGCCATGAGCACTTCCGAGACATCACGCTATGTACGGCTTCGCGTCGACCTGGTCCTGGAGATCGACGGGCCCGCCGAGCTCGCCGAGGCCGCCGTGGGCCGGATCGACGCCGACGAGTTCATGCCCGAGGAGGAACGGGCGCACGCCCGGGGCGCCGTGGAGGAGGACAGCGCCGAGGCCCTCGCGTACCTCGTCGAGCCCTTCGACCTGGTCGGCACCGTCCCCGGCGTCGAGATGGTGCAGGCCTCCTGGAGCAGCGAGGAGATCGAGTACGACCCCGATGCGATGGAGTGGGACCTCGACGACGAAGATGGTGCGCGGGAGGACGACGAGGACACCGCCTGACCCCGCGCGCCCCGCACCGCGGGGCCTCGGGACGGCGGCGTCCCGGGGCCCCCGCGCCGCGTCCGGAGCCGCGTACCCGGCCCAGGCAGGACGGGGGCGGGAACCGGACGCTCCGATCGTGCGTGTCGGACAGTGGTGTTCCCCACAAACCCCCCGGTTACGGAACCGGAGGGGCGGCCAAGGGTGTTTCAGTAGGAAGTCAGGGTATTCGGCGACGATGGAGAAGCGTGTGATGACGGACGGCAAGCGTCGTAAGAGCCTGGCGGCCGCGGCCGCGGTGCTCGGCGGCGTGCTGGTGCTCACGGCGTGCAACGACGGCGACAAGGGCGGCAGCGCCTCGGACGCCTCCCAGAGCGCACAGTCACAGGCCCAGGTCGACGAGGCAGCCGCGCAGAAGACCTCCAAGGCGCAGATCACCATCTCGCCGAAGAACGGTGCCCAGAACGCGTCGATCAACAACGACGCCAAGGTCACCGTCACCGACGGCAAGCTCACCGACGTCACCATGACCTCCGCCGAGGGCGCCAAGGTCGAGGGGCAGATATCGGCCGACGGCCTGAGCTGGAAGCCGAGCGGGCCGCTCAAGCGCTCCACCGTCTACAAGATCGCGGCGACCGCCCAGGACACCGACGGTCTCGAGGCCCACGAGAACTCCTCGTTCACCACCGTCTCGCAGGCCAACAGCTTCATCGGCAACTTCACGCCGGAGGACGGCTCCGTCGTCGGCGTCGGCATGCCGGTCTCGATCAACTTCAACAAGGCGATCACCGACAAGAAGGCCGTCCAGGGCGGCATCACGGTCTCCTCCAGCTCCGGCCAGGAGGTCGTCGGCCACTGGTTCAACTCGCAGCGGCTCGACTTCCGCCCCGAGAAGTACTGGACCGAGAACTCCACCGTCACGATGAAGCTCGACCTCGACGGCGTCGAGGGCGCGGACGGCATCTACGGCGTCCAGCAGAAGACGATCACCTTCAAGATCGGCCGCAACCAGGTCTCCACGGTCGACGTGGCCACCAAGACGATGACCGTCAAGCAGGACGGCCAGACGATCAAGACGATCCCGATCTCCGCCGGCTCCCCGGAGAACACCACCTACAACGGTCAGATGGTGATCTCCGAGAAGTTCAAGGAGACCCGGATGAACGGCGCCACCGTCGGCTTCACCGACTCCGACGGCAAGGGCGAGTACGACATCAAGGACGTGCCGCACGCCATGCGCCTGTCCACCTCCGGCACCTTCATCCACGGCAACTACTGGGGCTCGCGCTCCATCTTCGGCTCCGTGAACACCAGTCACGGCTGCGTGGGCCTCGCCGACGTCAAGGGCGCCGGCGATCCGAACCAGCAGGCGGCCTGGCTCTACGACCACTCGATCATCGGCGACGTCGTCATCGTCAAGAACTCCAAGGACAAGACGATCGCTCCCGACAACGGCCTCAACGGCTGGAACATGAGCTGGTCGGAGTGGAAGGCCGGCTCCGCGGTCTGACCCGGCCCGTACCCGCGCGCAGAAGCGGCCCTCTCGGAGACGAGAGGGCCGCTTCTGCGTCTCCTCCGCGCGTTTGCGTCCGGTTGTCGGTTGCCCGGTGGCCCGCTTGCCCGCTTGCCCGGCGGTTGCCCGGGCGCCCCGGTGGCCGGCTGCCCGTATGCCCGTCCGTCCGCGTGCCCTGCTACTTCCGTACGTCGGCGGGCTCGTCCACGCCCCACTGGGCCAGCAGCCGCAGCGCGTCCGCCGACGGCGTCCCCGGCTCCGCGTGGTAGGTCACGAGCATCAGGTCGGGGTCGTCGCCCGAGATCCTGAGCGACTCGTACGACAGCGTCATCTCGCCCACCAGCGGATGCCGCACCTGCTTCTCCCCGTGCCCCTTGTCGGTCACCGTGTGCGCCGCCCACAGCGAGCGGAACTCCTCGCTCCTGACCGACAGCTCGCCGACCAGCGCCAGCAGCTCCTGGTCGTCCGGGTGGAGCCCCGCGTACAGCCGCAGCACGCTCACGACCTCGGTCGCCTTGCACTCCCAGTCGACGTACAGATCGCGGGTGTTCGGATCGAGGAAGACCATCCGGGCCATGTTGCGCTCGCGGGGCTCCATCGCGGCGAGGTCGCCCATCAGGGCCCGCGCCATCCGGTTCCAGGCCAGGATGTCGCCCCGCCGCCCCAGGACGAAGGCCGGCACGCCCTCCATGGAGTCGAGCAGCTGCACGAGGCCGGGACGGACCCGCTGCGGGCGGGCCTGCGCCCGCTGCCGCTTCTTCACCGTCGGCTTCGCCAGATGCGTCAGATGGGCCCGCTCGGTGTCGCTGAGCCGCAGGGCCCGCGCGATCGAGTCGAGCACCTCCATGGACACGTTGCGGCCGTTGCCCTGTTCGAGGCGGGTGTAGTACGCGACCGACACCCCGGCCAGCTGCGCCAGCTCCTCCCGGCGCAGGCCGGGCACCCGGCGGTGCCGCCCGAACTCGGGCAGCCCCACGTCCTGCGGCTTCAGCCGGGCCCGGCGGGAGCGGAGGAACTCGCTGAGTTCGGAACTGAGGTCCATGCCTCCCCAGTATTCCCGCTCGGGGCCGCGGACGGACGTACGTTCCTGTCCCTGCCAGTGGTAGGCACGCCGGTCGTAGGCAGAGCAGGGGGCTGGGTGGCGCCGCCGTACCGGGGCAGGCTTGCCACCATGACCACGAACGTTTCCGCTTTCGCCGCACCCGCCGCCAACGCCCCGCTGGAGCGCACCACCGTGCCGCGCCGGGCCGTCGGCGAGCACGACGTCCTCATCGAGATCAAGTACGCCGGCATCTGCCACTCCGACATCCACCAGGCCCGCAACGGCTGGGGCGAGGGCATCTTCCCCATGGTGCCGGGCCACGAGATCGCCGGAATCGTCACCGAGGTCGGCTCCGGGGTCACCAAGCACCAGGTCGGCGACCGCGTCGGCGTCGGCTGCTTCGTCGACTCCTGCCGTGAGTGCGAGTACTGCGAGCAGGGTCTGGAGCAGTACTGCGTCACCGGCGGCACCGGCACGTACAACGCCCTCGACAAGAACGGCGAGCCGACCTACGGCGGCTACTCCACCCACATCGTCGTCGACGAGAACTACACCCTGCGCATCCCCGAGGGCATCGCCCTCGACGTCGCCGCCCCGCTGCTGTGCGCCGGCATCACCCTCTACTCGCCGCTCGCCCACTGGCAGGCCGGCCCCGGCAAGAAGGTCGCCATCGTCGGCCTCGGCGGCCTCGGCCACATGGGCGTCAAGATCGCCCACGCGCTCGGCGCCGAGGTGACGGTGCTCAGCCAGTCCCTGAAGAAGCAGGAGGACGCCCTCAAGCTGGGCGCCGACCACTACTACGCCACCAGCGACCCGGAGACCTTCTCGGCCCTCCGCGGCAGCTTCGACCTGGTGATCTCCACGGTCTCCGCGCCGCTGGACTTCGACGCCTACCTGAGCCTGGTCAAGACCGACGGCGCCCTGGTGAACGTCGGCGCCCCCGAGGAGCCGGTCAAGGTCGGCCTCTTCTCCCTCATCGGCGGCCGCAAGACCCTGGCCGGCTCGATGATCGGCAGCATCGGCGAGACGCAGGAGATGCTGGACTTCTGCGCCGAGCACGGCCTGGGCTCGGAGATCGAGCTGATCTCCGCCGACCAGATCAACGAGGCCTACGAGCGGGTCATCGCCTCGGACGTGCGCTACCGCTTCGTGATCGACGCGTCGACGATCTGACGGCTGACGGCTGACGGCTGACGGCTGACGGCTGACGGCTGAC
Source organism: Streptomyces sp. NPDC020422 (assembly GCF_044386705.1). Taxonomy (NCBI): domain Bacteria; kingdom Bacillati; phylum Actinomycetota; class Actinomycetes; order Kitasatosporales; family Streptomycetaceae; genus Streptomyces; species Streptomyces sp. NPDC020422. The sequence continues at coordinate 74,421 of NZ_JBIRVJ010000015.1, forward strand.
GGCTTACGGCTGACGCCTGACGGCTGACGCCTGACGGCTGACGCCTGACGGCTGACGCCTGACGGCTGACGGCCGGCTGGCCATCGGCAGGCGGCCGGCGGCAGGCAGACGGCGGCCGTCAGCCGAGCGGCGCCGGGGCATGACGTCCGGGGTAATCGACCCCGGAGCCGTGCCCCGGCACGCTGTTCCCATGACCGCATACGCCATCGGAAACCTGCACCCGAAGCCCGTCCTCGACGAGGAGGTCTTCGTCTACATGGAGCGCATCCAGGACACCCTGGACCCCTTCGGCGGCCGCTTCCTGGTCCACGGCCGCCCGACGCGCGAGGTCCGCGAGGGCGAGTGGCCCGGCGCCCTCGTGATCATCGGCTTCCCGACGTACGAGGACGCCCGCGGCTGGTACGACTCCGCCGCCTACCGGGCCCTCGTACCGCTGCGCACCCGGCACATGGCCGGCGACGTGCTGCTGATCGACGGCGTGCCCGAGGGGTACGACCCGGCGGCCACGGCGGCGCTGCTGCGCTCGGGCGCCGGCTGACGAGGCGGCCCGGGCGGAGCGGGCGGGGCCGGGCGGCGGCGAGGACGACGACGGGCGGGCGAGGATCCGGCCCGCCCGGGTCTCACTCGCCCGCGTTCGCCCGCCCCCGCCCCACCAGCCCCTGCTTGGCCTCCTCGTTGATCGCCCAGGCGTCCGCGACCGGCCCCAGGTGCCCGAGCTTGTCGGGGTTGCTCACCGAGTTGATCGACTGGATCCGCCCGTCGAGCACGTCGAGCATCCAGATGTTGAGCACCCGGCCGTTCCGGTCGCGGAAGACCGCGCCCGGCAGGCCGTTCACCTCGTGCGGCTCCAGCGTCACGTCGACCCGGTCGAGCAGCGGCAGGTAGGCGCCGAGCAGGCGGACCACCTTGTCCGCGCCGACGACGGTCCTGGCCAGCTGCGGGGTCTTGCCGCCGCCGTCGCCGACCAGCTGGACGTCGGCCGACAGCAGCTCCCGCAGCCCCCCGACCTCGCCCTCCCGCACCGCCTCGATGAAGCGCGCGGCCAGCTCCTCCCGCTCCCGGCGGTCGGCCTCGAAGCGGGGCCGCCCGGCCTCCATGTGCCGCCGGGCCCGCACCGCGAGCTGGCGGCACGCGGCCTCCGAGCGCCCCACGGCCTCCGCGACCTCGGGGAAGCCGAAGGCGAACACCTCCCGCAGCACGAAGACGGCCCGCTCCAGCGGGCTCAGCCGTTCCAGGAGCAGCAGGGCCGCCAGCGACACCGAGTCGGCCAGCTCCGCCGAGCGCTCGGGGTCCTCGTACGGGTCGGAGAGCAGCGGCTCGGGCAGCCAGGCCCCGACGTACTCCTCCCGCCGGACCCGGGCCGAGCGCAGCACGTCGATCGAGATCCGGGTGACGGTGGCCGACAGGAAGGCCTTGGTGGAGACCGGCACGGTCGTCGACGCCTCGAAGCGCAGCCAGCTGTCCTGGACCGCGTCCTCGGCCTCGCCGACGCTGCCGAGGATCCGGTAGGCGATCGAGAACAGCAGCGGTCGCAGTTCCTCGAACTCCTCGATCCGGCTCATGCGCTTTCCTCCTCGTTCCCCGGGCCGGGCACCCGCCCTCACCCCACGGACCCCTTGCACTCCACTCACCTCTCAGACGAGACGGCTCGGCCGACTGTGACATGACATGTGCGGCGGAGTGGTGCGGAGTGCTGCGGTGCGGTGCGGAGCGCGGTACGGGGGGACGAGCGCGGCAGCGAAGAACGCCCGAAGACTGCCCGCGTCCGGCAGCGACGCGGACCCCGAGCAGGCCCTACGGTCTGCCCGGACGAGGGGGAGGAGCCGGGGTGGCCGGGGGAAACGGGGGCGGCGGGGAGTTGTTCTCGCTGGTCTGGGGGCTCGGAGCGACGGGGTTCGGCTGGGTCGTCGCCACGGACTTCCGCGGGGCGGCGCGGCGGCTGTACCGACTGCAGGCGGAGCGGTCGGCCCGGACCCTGTGGGCGGGGCCCCGACTGGGGGTCGGGTTCCTGCGCGCCGTGGCCGGGGTGTTCGCCGTGGTCGGGCCGATCACGCTGGCCGGTGCCGTGCGCCGGCTGGCCGGGGGCGAGCAGCTGACCGTCGACACGGCGCGGCTGCCCGCACCGGTCATCGGGGTCGTCGCCCTTGTCGGGGCCTTCACCGTGTGGTCGGTGTGGCGGCCCGCCGGCTTCGTCCGGCGGGCGTGGGACACCGGAGCACCGGTCCAGCGCGCCGCCGCCCTCGTGCACACCGCCGGGGCCGGCGGCTTCCTCGTCGGGATGGGGCTCGGGCTCCAGGCGCTGATGATGTGCGGCTGGCTCGTCGGTGCCGGGGCGGGCATCGTCATGCTGGTGGGGCACCGTGCCGGGCACGGCACCCCGTCGGCCGACGGCTAGCCCTCCGCCTTCGCCACCCCGATCGGGCAGGACACGCCCGTCCCGCCGATCCCGCAGTACCCGGCCGGGTTCTTGTCCAGGTACTGCTGGTGGTAGCCCTCCGCCGGGTAGAAGGGGCGGCCCTCGGCGGGCAGCAGCTCGGTGGTGATCGTGCCGTAGCCGGAGCCGGTCAGGACCTTCTGGTAGGCCTCGCGGGAGGCCTCGGCCGCCGCGGCCTGCTCGGGGGAGTGGGTGTAGACGGCCGAACGGTACTGGGTGCCCACGTCGTTGCCCTGGCGGAAGCCCTGGGTCGGGTCGTGGGACTCCCAGAACAGCTTGAGCAGCCGCTCGTACGAGACCTTCGCCGGGTCGAAGACCACCCGGACGACCTCGGTGTGACCGGTGAGGCCCGAGCAGACCTCCTCGTACACCGGGTTCGGCGTCAGACCGCCCTGGTAGCCGACGAGCGTCGTCCAGACGCCCTCGGTCTGCCAGAACTTGCGCTCGGCCCCCCAGAAACAGCCCAGGCCGAAGTCCGCGGTCTCCAGACCCTCCGGGTAGGGGCCGAGGAGCGCGGTGCCGAGGACCGTGTGCCGCTCCGGCACGGAGAACTCCGGCTCGGGACGGCCGCGCAGGGCCTGGTCGGCAGTGGGGAGGACGGGGGTGCGGGACAGGAACATGCGGCATCTCTCCTCGACTGTGGGCGACAAGCACAACGCGGGGCGCCGCCGCCCGATTCCCGCACCCCCGCCCGATTCCCGCACCCCCGCCCCGGATCCGGCGTCAGTGCGACAGCGTCGCCGGGCTGCCGCCGTTCGCCTCGAACCCGGCCACCGCCAGGTTCCGGTACACCGTGTACTCCAGGGCCGGGTCCGCGCTCAGCGTCCACGGCAGGGCGCCCACATAGCCGTCCACGTGCAGCAGCAGCCGCATGGCCTCGCTCCAGCGCTCCGCGCGGATCAGGAAGTGCACGAGCAGGTGGCGCACATGCGCCAGCATCGGGTCGTCGGGCCGGGCCGAGTGGGCCGCGTACAGGGCGCCCTCCATCGCCTTGGAGACCACCGCCGTGCGGTAGTAGTCCTGGACGATCACGAGGTCCGGCTGGTGCTCGAAGACCGCGAACAGCGGCAGCGCGGCCAGCAGGGAGCCCTGCGGGGCGCGGGCCGCGGCCGTCGTCGCGAAGTGGTCGGCCTCCTCGCGCGAGCCGTGCCACTTCTCGCACCAGTAGTGCAGCGCCGCCAGATGCGCCCCCATGTGCTGCGGCGCGCGGTCGATGACCTTCGCCCACACCTGGTCGAACTCCTCGTGCGCGTAACCGAGTCCACGCGCCACGGCCAGCTCCGAGATGTACGGCACGGGGTCGCCCGGCGCCAGCAGAGCCGCCTGCTCGCAGGCCGCGTGCGCCTCCTCCAGGATGATCCGGAAGTCGTCGCTGCCGGCCGCCGAGGAGCGCCACGCCTGCTGCACCAGGAACTCCGCGTACACCTGCGCGCCGCCGGGGTCCTTCGGCGCCTCCGCCCGCCAGGACCGCAGCCACGCGCCGCCGACGCCCGGCCGCTCGGCCAGTTCGAGGGAGGCGGCGCCCGCGAAGGCCTGGACCCGCTGCCAGCGCGTCTCGCCCTCCTTGGCGGTGCCCTTCAGGAGCTGCGAGGCGGCCCGCCAGTCCTGCGTCGCCTGCACCACGTCGAGCACGTCGAGGAGATCGCGGTCGGGGCCGGGCAGCCGCACGTCCTGCTGCTCCTGCCGGAGGAAGCCGTACGCCTCCGGGTCGGCCGCGTCGGGTGCGCCGGGGGCCACCTGCCGGATGCCGCCGCCGCGCCGGCGCAGCACGTAGGGACCCAGGACGCCGAAGAGCAGCCCGAGCGCGATCAGGAACCACAGAATCTCCATGTGTCCATTGTCCAGGACACCCGGTGAGACGAACGGCGGCGGCAGGGCCTCCACGGCACTACGCTCCTGAACCATGAGCGACCAGCACTCCCACCAGAGCTTCGAGACCCGCGCCATCCACGCGGGCAACACCGCCGACCCGCTGACCGGCGCGGTCGTCCCGCCCATCTACCAGGTGTCCACCTACAAGCAGGACGGTGTGGGCGGGCTCCGCGGCGGCTACGAGTACAGCCGCAGCGCCAACCCGACCCGTACCGCCCTGGAGGAGAACCTGGCGGCGCTGGAGGGCGGCCGGCGCGGCCTCGCCTTCGCGTCCGGGCTCGCCGCCGAGGACTGCCTGCTGCGCACCCTCCTCGTCCCCGGCGACCACGTGGTCATCCCCAACGACGCCTACGGCGGCACCTTCCGCCTGTTCGCCAAGGTCGTCCAGCGCTGGGGCGTCGACTTCTCCGTCGCGGACACCTCCGACCTGGAGTCGGTGCGCGGCGCGCTCAACGAGCGCACCAAGCTGATCTGGGTCGAGACCCCCTCGAACCCGCTGCTCGGCATCACCGACATCGAGGCCGTCGCGGGCGTGGCCCGCCAGGCCGGCGTGAAGCTCGTCGTCGACAACACCTTCGCCTCGCCCTACCTCCAGCAGCCGCTGGCGCTGGGCGCGGACGTCGTCGTCCACTCCCTCACCAAGTACATGGGCGGCCACTCCGACGTCGTCGGCGGCGCCCTGGTCACGGCCGACGCCGAGCTCGGCGAGGAGCTGGCCTACCACCAGAACGCGATGGGCGCGGTGGCCGGCCCGTTCGACTCGTGGATCGTGCTGCGCGGCATCAAGACGCTCGCCGTCCGCATGGACCGGCACAGCGAGAACGCCGCCAAGATCGTCGAGATGCTGACCCAGCACCCGAAGGTCAGCCAGGTCCTCTACCCGGGCCTGCCGGAGCACCCGGGCCACGAGATCGCCGCCAAGCAGATGCGTTCCTTCGGCGGCATGATCTCCTTCCGCGTCGAGGGCGGCGAGCAGGCGGCGGTCGAGGTCTGCAACCGCGCGAAGCTCTTCACCCTGGGCGAGTCCCTCGGCGGCGTCGAGTCGCTGATCGAGCACCCGGGCCGGATGACGCACGCGAGCGTCGCGGGCTCGGCCCTGGAGGTCCCGGCGGACCTGGTCCGCCTCTCGGTCGGCATCGAGAACGTCGACGACCTGCTGGCCGACCTGCGCCAGGCACTCGGTTAGTCACACGGTGAGTCCGTGGGGCCGGGTCCTTCGGGGCCCGGCCCCACGGACTCACGCCCTCGCCGACCCGTCGGACGCCCCGCACACCCCGGCGGCCCCAGCCCCAGCGGCCCCACAAGCCTCAGCGGCACCCCCGGCGGCTGCACACGTCCCGGCGGCTCCACGCCGCGGCGGCTCCACTCGCCCCGGCGGCTCCGCGCCGCGGCGGCTCCAGCCCCAGCGGCCCCACAAGCCCCCGCAGCCCCCGCAGCTCAGCAGCCTCAGAAGCCTTCGAGCGGCGGTGTCGTCCCCGCCGGCGGGACCTCCCACGGGCGGACCACCGAGGCCCAGACGACGAACGCGCAGACCGCGAGCGCCAGCAGCGTCCACCAGAGCCGCCGCACCACGCGGCCCCGGTGCCGCAGCCGGGCCCCGCGGGCCGTGGCCCGCGCGGCCAGGTCGCGCGGCACGTGCGGGCGGGCGGCGTCCAGCATCCTGCGGACCTCGTCCTCCTTGTGCTCGTGCCGGCTCACGAGGCCGCCCGCAGGGCCGTGACACAGCGGGCGCAGACGGCCCGTACCCGGTCCTCGGACAGCCCGAGCAGCGCCGCCGTCTGCTCCTCGGCCACCCCCTCGTACAGCCGGAGCACGACGATCAGGCGTTCCTGCGGGGTGAGCGCGGAGAGCAGCCCGCCCAGGCCGCGGTGGTGCCGCCAGGCGGTGCGGGCGAAACGGAGGGCGAGCGCGGCGCGGGTGACGTCGTACGGATCCTCGCCGCGCAGCCGGTCCCAGTGGGCGTAGGTGTGGGCGAGGGCGGCCGTCAGCAGCGCCTGGGCGCGCGGGTTGCGGTGCGCGGGCTCCGTGGTGAGCAGGGTCGCGGTGTGCAGCAGCCGGCCCGCCGCACCGGCGACGAACGCGTCGAACTCCCGGTTGCGGTAGGCGTCTTGGCCGCTGTGGCCGGTTCTCCGCTCACCCACGTCCTCATATGAGGCCAGCGCGCGTACGGGGTCAAGCCCTCGGCACGGACTCCGCGGGCTCCGCGATGGACTGCGCGGGCTCCACGGCGGGCTCCGCGACGGACTCCACCGGGGACGGGGACGGGGCCGGGGCCTCCTGGGGGGCCGGAACGCCCGCCTGGCGCGCGGAGAGCGCCGAGTTGAAGCGCGTGAGCAGGGTGCAGAAGGACGCGCGCTCGTCGGGCGTCCACCCTTCGGTCACCTCCGCCATCAGATGGCGGCGGGAGAGCCGCACCTCCTCCAGGCGGGCCTGCCCGCGCGGGGAGAGCTGGAGCACGACGGCCCGCCCGTCCTCGGGGTGCGAGGTCCGCTTGACCAGGCCGGTGTCGACGAGCGGGGCGACCTGGCGGGTGACGGTGGAGGAGTCGATGCCCATGCCGGCGGCGAGCGCCTTGACGCCCATGGGGCCCTCCTGGTCGAGCCGGTTGAGCAGCAGGTACGCGGCGCGGTCCATGGAGTTGCGCAGCTGCCCGGTGCCGCCGAGCCGGGTCTGCTCGGCCCGCCGGGCGAAGACGGCCACCTGGTGCTGGAGGGCGTCGAGGAGACCGGGGTCAAGCTCAGTCGTCATGTCCTGAGATGTGGGCATGGCTGTGGGGGCTCTCTCGTGCGGTGGTCGGTTGGTGGGGGACAGAGTACGCGGACCGGCGGGGGTCCGTACCTGCGCTGCGAGAACCGGATGCGAACCCGATGCGAACCGGCCCGGAACCGGCCCGGAACCGGCTCGCCGGCGGCCCGGACCGGGTGGCGCGGGGGCCCGCCGCTGGGCCGCGGAGTGGCCGAACTGCGAGACTTGCCGTCATGAGCTTCCGTACGTCAGACCCCTTGCAGTCCCTGATCCTCGACGATGTGCGCGGGGCGCAGAAGATGCTGGCCGGGGTGGCCCGGATGACCGCGCTCGAGGGCAGCCGTCATCTGTCCTCGCTGGTGGGGGCACCGGTGCACCTCAAGTGCGAGAACCTGCAGCGCACGGGTTCGTTCAAGCTGCGCGGCGCGTACGTGAGGATCGCCGGGCTGCGGCCCGAGCAGCGGGCGGCCGGGGTGGTCGCCGCGTCGGCCGGAAACCACGCCCAGGGCGTGGCGCTCGCCTCCGCCCTGCTCGGGGTGCACGCCACGGTCTTCATGCCGGTCGGCGCCCCGCTGCCGAAGGTGGCGGCGACCCGCGAGTACGGGGCGGAGGTGCGGCTGCAGGGCCATGTCGTGGACGAGACGCTGGCGGCGGCCGAGCAGTACGCGCGGGAGACCGGCGCGGTCCTGATCCACCCCTTCGACCATCCCGACGTCATCGCGGGGCAGGGCACGGTCGGCCTGGAGATCCTGGAGCAGTGCCCCGAGGTGCGGACGATCCTGGTCGGGGTCGGCGGCGGCGGGCTCGTCGCGGGGATCGGCCTCGCGGTGAAGTCGCTGCGGCCCGACGTGCGGGTGATCGGCGTGCAGGCCGAGGGTGCGGCGGCCTATCCGCCCTCGCTGGCGGCCGGGCACCCGGTGGCGCTGGAGAAGCCGGCGACGATAGCGGACGGCATCCGGGTCGGGCGCCCCGGCGACGTGCCGTTCGGGCTCGTGCGGCAGTACGTGGACGAGGTGCGCACCGTCACGGAGGACGAGCTCGCCTCCGCGCTGCTGCTCTGCCTGGAGCGGGCGAAGCTGGTGGTGGAGCCGGCGGGGGCCGCCCCGGTGGCGGCGCTGCTGTCCGATCCGCACGCGTTCGGGCGGGGCCCGGTGGTGGCGGTGCTGTCCGGCGGCAACGTGGACCCGCTGCTGCTCCAGCAGGTGCTGCGGCACGGCATGGCGGCCGGGGGCCGCTATCTGAGCCTGCGGGTGAAGGTGACCGACCGGCCGGGCGCGCTCGCGACGCTGCTTGCGGTGCTGACGGTGGTGGACGCCAACGTCCTGGACGTGGGCCATGTGCGGACGGATCCGCGGCTGGGTCTCACGGAGGTGGAGGTCGAGCTGCACCTGGAGACGAAGGGGCCGGAGCACTGCGCGGAGGTGGAGGCGGCGCTGCGGGACGCGGGCTACACCGTGCTCGCGTAAAACGGTTGTGTATCGCGATACATCGCGTTAGCTTGTGGTGTGGGTCACCCATTCGCTGGGCGCTGTCTGCTCGGCGTCTCTAGACTTGGACAGAAACGCTCAAATCCCGCCAAAATCGCTGGGAGTACCCACATGCCAGGCGCGATCCACGCCGAAGGTCTGGTGAAGACCTTCGGCGACGTACGAGCTCTCGACGGCGTGGACCTCGACGTGCCCGAGGGCACCGTCCTGGGCCTCCTCGGTCCCAACGGCGCGGGGAAGACGACCGCCGTGCGCGTGCTCACCACCCTCCTCCAGCCCGACAGCGGCAGGGCCTCCGTCGCCGGAATCGACGTGCTGAGGCACCCCAACGAGGTCCGGCGCTCCATCGGTCTCTCCGGCCAGTTCGCCGCCGTCGACGAGTACCTGACCGGCCGGGAGAACCTCCAGATGGTGGGCCGGCTCTACCAGATGAGCTCCCGGAGCGCGAAGGCCCGGGCCGGTGAGCTCCTGGAGCGCTTCAACCTGGCCGACGCCGCCGACCGCACCGCCAAGACCTACTCCGGCGGCATGCGCCGCCGTCTCGACCTGGCCGCCGCCCTCGTCGTCTCCCCGCCCGTCATGTTCATGGACGAGCCCACCACCGGACTCGACCCGCGCAACCGCCAGGCCCTCTGGGAGGTCATCCAGGAGCTCGTCGCCGGCGGCACCACCCTCCTCCTCACCACGCAGTACCTGGAGGAGGCCGACCACCTGGCCCACGACATCTGCGTCGTCGACCACGGCAAGGTCATCGCCCGCGGCACCTCCGACGAGCTCAAGGCCCAGACCGGCGGCGAGCGCGTCGAGGTCGTCGTCCACGAGCGCCGGATGATCCCGCCGGCCCGCGAGGTCCTCGCCCGCCGCGGCCTGGCCGGAATCGGCCACGGCGACATCTCGGTGGAGGAGCACACCCGCAAGCTCACCGTCCCGGTCACCGGCGGCGCCAAGCTGCTCGCCGAGGTCATCCGCGACCTGGACGCCGCCGGCGTCGAGATCGACGACATCGGCCTGCGCCGCCCCACCCTCGACGACGTCTTCATCTCCCTCACCGGCCACGCGGCCGAGCGGGCGGAGGCCGACGACGAGGAGGGCGGCGGGTCCGGCGACGGCGGCCGGGACGGGCGGGGCAGGGAAGGCCGGGGCAAGGACCGCGCCCAGCGCGCGATGGCGAAGGAGGCGGCCAAGTGACCACCCTGACCGACACCGTCACCCCGCCGAAGCCGCGCGGCGCGCTCGCCCAGTCGGTCAACGACTCGCTGGTCGTCGCCAAGCGCAACCTGATCCGCATGATGCGCATCCCCGAGATGATCATCTTCGGGCTGATCCAGCCGATCATGTTCGTGGTGCTGTTCAGCTACGTCTTCGGCGGCTCCATGATGATCGGCACCTCCACGGACCCGCAGACCTACCGCGAGTTCCTGATGGCCGGCATCTTCGCCCAGACCGTCACCTTCGCGACGGCCGGCGCCGGCGCGGGCATCGCCGACGACATGCACAAGGGCCTCATCGACCGCTTCCGCTCGCTCCCGATGGCCCGCGGCGCCGTCCTCACCGGCCGCACCCTCGCCGACCTCGTACAGACCACCCTGACCGTCGTCGTCCTGGCGATCGTCGGCCTGCTGGTCGGCTGGCGCATCCACGAGGGCGTCCCCAAGGCCCTCGCCGCCTTCGGGCTGCTGCTCCTCCTCGGCTACGCCTTCTCCTGGATCGGCGCCCTCATCGGCCTCTCGGTGCGCACCCCGGAGGCGGCCACCTCGGGCGGACTGATCTGGCTCTTCCCGGTCACGTTCATCTCGACCGCCTTCGTGGACTCGAGCAACCTGGCGTCCTGGCTGCAGCCGATCGCCGAGTGGAACCCGTTCAGCGCCACCGTCCAGGCCTGCCGCGTCCTCTTCGGCAACCCGGGCGTCTCCACCTCCGACGCCTGGCCGATGCAGCACCCGGTGTGGGCGTCGCTGCTGTGGTCGATCCTGATCATCGTCGTCTTCCGGACCCTCGCGGTGCGCAAGTACCGCTCGGCGACGGCCTGAGGTCCGGTGCCACGAGGTCAGGGCAGATAGCCGGAGGCGACGAGGCCCTCGGAGAAGGGCAGGAAGGCCGCCCCTCCGGCGACCACCCCGTCGGCTGCGGTCAGGGCGCCGTCGTCGAGGCCTTTCGGAACGTCGGCACTGAACACCGCGATGTCCTCCGCGCGCGCCGGCGGCCCGGACACCGGAAGGGAGTGGATCTCGTGCCTGCCCCGGGCCACCACCTGGTCGCCCGCGAAGGAGACACGGCTCAGGGGCGCACGGAAGAACATCACGTCCGTGCGCCACCTCTCCCGCCCGCTCTCCAGGTCGAAGACGGCCACCGTGTGGCCGGTCGCCCCGCCGACCACGGCCACGGCCCCGTCCTTCCTGACCGCCGGGTCACCCGTGATCGCCAGGCCCTCGCCCAGGGTGCGCTCCAGGCGCAGCGTCCGGGCGTCGAGCACCGGGACGCCGCCGTCCTGAACGGCCGAGCAGAGCACGAACTCCCCGTGCGCGACGATCCGGCCGCACGGCACATCGGCCGTTCCCCGCGCCGTCTCCTTGCCCGTCCGTGCGTCGAGCGCGACCGGGGTCACCCCGATCGGCACGAAGACCCGCCCCCCGGCGGCGACGGGCTGCTCGGGGATCCCGTCGAGCTCGCTCCGCCACAGCTCCCTGGCGGTGCCGCCGCCGAGCCCGACCGCCGTGACCAGCCCTCTGGTGTCGTCGGCGAGGTCGACATACGTGGAGTAGAGCACCCCGTCGTCCAGATCGGTGCCCTTCACCGCCCAGTGCCCCTCCGGCACCGGGCGCCTGAACCGCTCGGCGCCGTCCTTCAAGCCGTACGCGGTGACCCCGTCCCCGCCGGTGACGGCCACCAGATCGCCGACGACCGCCGGATACTGCGGGGCCGTGCGCGGGGCCGCGCCCCGGCCCGGCTTCGACCAGAGCAGCCTCCCGTCCGCCGCCGCGAGCGCCGACACCGCGCCGCCCGGACCCGAGCAGACCAGCACCTCGGGGGAGAGCGCGCAGATCCCCGCCCCCTCGTCGAGCCTCCGGACCCAGGGCGACCAGCCCGCGGGCCGCGAGGCGCGCCCGGTGCCGACCGTGCCGTAGTCGCCGGTGTGGCCCTCGCCCCCGTACGGCAGGACGACCTGGCTCAGCGTCCGCGGTGCGGCCGGGCCCGACGCGCTCGCCGACGGTCCGGGCCCCGCCGCGCCGCCCTGCCCGCCCTCCCTGTCGAGAAACACGATCCCCGCCGCGCCCACCACGGCGACCGCCACCGCGATCGCCGCGATCCGCCCCCACGGCCGCCGCCGCGGCCGCCGTCGCGGCTCCGGAGCGGCGGCCTCGGCGGGCCGTTGGCCCACCGCCGTCGGGGAGTACGGCACCACCGGCGCCAGCGTCGGCAGATCCGCCACGCCCGCCCCCGAAGCGGCCTCCTCGCCGACCCGCCGCGCCGCCTCCCCGTACTCGGCGAGCAGCGACAGCACCCCGCCCGGCCACGGGAACACCTCCGGCGCCCCAAGGCCGCCGAGCAGCCCCGCCAGCTCCTCCGCCGACGGGCGTTCGGCCGGGTCGAGGCGCAGGCACCGCGCCACGACCTCCCGCAACTCCGCTGGAACACCGTCCAGTTCGGCGTCGGCCCGGCTGATCCGGTAGATCACCGCCGCCATCTCGTCGTCATGGAACGGACGCCGCCCGCTCGCCGCGAACGCGAGCACCGCGCCCAGACAGAACACGTCCGACGCGGGCACCACCGCCCGGCTGCCGACCAGATGCTCCGGCGACATGAAGCCGGGCGAGCCGACCACCAGGCCCGTCGAGGTCAGCGCGGTCGCCTCGAAGGCCTGCGCGATCCCGAAGTCGATCAGCTTCGGCCCGCCCGCGCCGAGCAGCACGTTCGCCGGCTTCAGGTCCCGGTGCAGCACCTTCGCGCCGTGCACCGCGTCCAACGCCCGTGCCAGCGTGGCCCCGAGGGCCCGCACCGCGGCGACCGGCAGCGCCCCGGACCTTACGACCGCCTCCGCGAGCGAGGGCCCGGGCACGTACTCGGTCGCCAGCCACGGCGAGGCCGCGTCGGCGTCCGCGTCCACGAGCCGCGCCGCGTACGGACTGCGCACCGTCCGCGCGGCCGTGATCTCGCGCCGGAACCGGGTCCGGAAGTCCCCGTCGACCTCCAGGTCCGCCCGTACGGTCTTCACCGCCACCATGCGGTACGGGTCGGCCGTCGGCGCGTCCGCACGGCAGGCCAGATGGACCTCGCCCATGCCGCCCGCCCCGAGCCGGGCGAGCAGGCGGTAGGGGCCGACGAGCCGCGGGGGGCCGGCGGGCAGTGCTTCCAGCACGGGAACGCGCCTTTCTAGCGGGGGAGTTCGACGGAGGCGACGGCGCCCTGGTCGTACACGAGGTAGGCGATGCCGCCGACGGGGATCACCTCGGGCGCGCGCAGCATCCTGGAGAAGGTGTTGCCCCAGTCCGGGTCGTACGAGTCCGTCTTGGCGCGCGGCCCCGGCGCCCCCGGCACCGGCGTGACCTTCAGCCCGGCCGGCTTCCCGTCCGCGCCGAGCCGCACGGTGTACAGCGAGGAGTAGTCGGCGTACACGACCTGGTCGCCCGCGAGCAGCGGCGCCGACCAGGCCTGGGCGAGCCCGGCGGGCGCGGCCTTCGCCGCATAGCTGCCCAGCTCCCTGCCGTCGCGCGGGTCGAAGACCTTCAACCGGCCCTTCTCCGCGTCGAGTCCGGCCGCCGCCCGCTCGGTGACGACCGCCGGGCGCGGCGTCGCCGGGGGCGCGGGCAGGCTCGCCTTCGACGCCAGCGTCACGGCGTCGAGCAGATGGGCCCGCTCCGTGACCCCGCCGGTGTGGGAGACGTCCGCGCAGTAGGCCCGCGCACCCAGGACCTTGATCTCCTCGCAGGTCCGCGCGTCGGCGTCGACCTGGCCGCGCACGGTCCCGGTCCTGGCGTCGTACGCGATCAGACCGCCGTCGCTCAGGGCGTAGACCGTGCCCTCGGCGTAGGCGACCGGCTCGAAGTCCCTGATCTCGGACCGCGGGATGTCGTCGTTGGTGAGCCCCTTCGACCACAGCCGCCTGCCGTCCGCGAGTGCGTACGCCGTGATCCCGACGTGCTCGGTGCTGGGCTCCGGGGTGGTGGGCGAGGCGACGAAGACCATGCCGTCGGCGACGATCGGGCGGCTGCCCTGGCCCTGCTGGACCCAGGCCGGCTTCTCCCACCGCAGCGCCCCGGTGCGCGCGTCCCGCACCTGGACGGTGGGCCCCGAGGCCAGGACGGCCAGCCCGTCGTGAACGACCGGCCGGGCCGTCTCGCCGGCGATGAAGACGCCGCCGGAGGGGCCTATGTAGCTCTCGCCGCCCCTCGCGTCCTTGACCGGGTTCGCGTCCCAGAGCTTCCGCCCGTTCGCCGGGTCCAGCGCCTCGTACCGGCCGTCCGTGGTCCGGCAGACCAGAGCCCGCTCGTTGCCGGAGCAGCCGAACGCCGGCGCCGTCAGCTTCGCCCGCCACGGCTTCCAGCCGGCCGGGCGCTGGGCGGCGTTCTGCGGGACGACCCCGGAGGCGTCGGCGAGGCCCTGGTCGTCGACGCCGGGGACACGCGGGCCGGCGGGCGCCTCGGGTCCGGCGGTGACCGGCTTCGCGGGCTTCTGCTCCGGCCACAGGAGGTAGGTGCCGAGGCCGCCGCCCAGGACGGCGAGGGTCACCACGGCGGCGAGCGGCGCGCGCCTGCGCCGCTTCGGCGGGGGAGCGGCCGCGGCCACGGGGGCCGCGGTCGGGGCGGAGTGCAGCCCGGGCGGCCCCGAGGTGACGACGGGGGCGGGGACGGCGAGCAGCGGGCCGCCCGCGGCGACGAGCCGGGCGAGCTCCGCCCCGTACTCGCCGATGTGCTCGCGCACGGGCACCGGCCACGGCGGCGCCTGGGCCTCGCCGCCGAGGAGCTCCACGAGGGCCTCCGGCGTCGGCCGGGCCGCCGGATCGGGCGCGAGGCACGCGGCGACGGTCCCGCGCAGCTCCTCGGGCACCCGCGCAAGGTCGGCCTCGGCCTGGGAGACGCGGTAGAGGACGGCGGCGACGGGGCCGTCGCCGAAGGGGTCCTCGCCGGTCGCCGCGTAGCAGAGGAGCGAGCCGAGGCAGAAGACGTCCGAGGCGCCGGTCACATGGCGCGCGCCGGCCACGTGCTCGGGCGACATGAAGGCGGGGGTGCCGACCATGAGGCCGGTGGCGGTCATGGTGGTGGCCCCCTCGGCGCGGGCGATGCCGAAGTCGATCAGGCGCGGGCCGTCGGCGGCGAGCATGACGTTGCCGGGCTTGAGGTCGCGGTGGAGCACACCGGCCGTGTGCAGGTCCCCGAGGGCCCGGGCGATGCGCGCGCCGAGCACCCGTACGGCCGGCACCGGCAGCGGGCCGGAGCGGCGTACGGCCTGGGAGAGGCTGGGGCCGGGGACGTAGGCGGTGGCCAGCCAGGGCACCTCGGCGTCGGCGTCCCCGCCCTCGGGTGCGGCGGCGTGGGCGCTGCGGACGAGTCCGGCCACCTTGATCTCGCGGCGGAAGCGGTCGCGGAAGGCGGGGTCGCCGGCCAGATCGCGCCGTACGGTCTTCACGGCGAAGAAGGCGCCGGAGGTGTCGCGCCGGGCCAGGTAGACCTCGCCCATGCCGCCGGCGCCGAGCCGGGCCAGCACCTCGTACGGTCCGATCCTGCGTGGCGCACCCTCGCGCAGCGCTCCGAGCACCTGTCCCATCCCCCTCCGGCGGCCGACGGATGATCATTGCATGGGCATGACGAAGGGCCGGACCCCTTCACGGGATCCGGCCCTTCGCCCGGAAGCCTTCGTGGACTTCGCTCGGAAGAACAGGCTCAGCCGGTGTACGGCTTGGCGCTGAGGATCTTCACCATGGCCTTCTTGCCGTTCGGCAGCTCGTAGTCCGCCTCGTCACCGACGGCCTTGCCGATGACGCCGACGCCGAGCGGGGACTGCGGGGAGTACGTCTCGATGTCGTCGCTCGCGTACTCGCGCGAGGCGAGGAGGAACGACAGGGTGTCGTCCTCGTCGCCGTCGAAGGCGATGGTCACGACCATGCCGGGGCCGACCACGCCGGTGTCCTCGGGGGCCTCGCCCACCTTGGCGTTCTGCAGGAGCTGGGTGAGCTGGCGGACCCGGAGCTCCTGCTTGCCCTGCTCCTCCTTGGCCGCGTGGTACCCGCCGTTCTCGCGGAGGTCGCCCTCCTCGCGCGCCGCGGCGATCTTGGCGGCGATCTCGGTACGCGCGGGACCAGACAGGTACTCAAGCTCGTCCTTGAGCTTGTTGTACGCCTCCTGGGTGAGCCAGGTGACGTTCTCGCTGGTCTGGGTCACAGGTGCTCCTCGTAGGTACTGGGAATACAAAGCATCGCCCTACACGGAAAGGATGCGCCTTCCCGGGCGGGCGAAACCACGAGCCTAACAATGAGTGGCGAAAAGCGGGAGGACATAAACCATCAAGATGGCGTCGCCCCAGGTCACCGCGGTGACCCGGCCCGGCCGTTCCCGGGGTCCCTACCCACCGCTACCGAGCCGTACACCCCAGGAGCTCGGCGTTGGTCGCCTTGCCGGTCGTACGGATCGAGTAGACCGTGTCGATCCGCGTGTCGGAGCCCTGGACGGGCACGTCCTTGCGGCCCACCTCGGCTCCGTCGGCGGAGCGCGAACGCAGGGTGCAGACGCCCTCGGCGTCGGCGTCCTTGCGGATCTCCAGGTGGACCTGGACCTCGGTGTCGCTCACCACGTCGAACTTGATCATCTCGGCGCTGATCTGCGTACCGGCGACGTAGTGCCAGCCGAACCAGCCGATCATGGCCAGGAAGAGGGTGCCGAGCACGGCGCCGGCGATCTTGAGCTTCCGGTCGGCGCGCTCGTCCGCGGAGCGGCCGTACCGCCCCTCGGGAAGCTGCTCACGCACCGCGCTCATGATCGTCCTCTCGCCGCCGTGATCCTCGGCCACGGGGCCGGAATTTTTCCCGCCTCCGATTCCGTCACTATAGAGACCTCCCTAGGCGACGAATCACTGAGGATCGAGTCTTGACTGAGCAGCTGCGACTGATGGCCGTTCACGCCCACCCCGACGACGAGTCGAGCAAGGGCGCGGCGACGATGGCCAAGTATGTGTCCGAGGGGGTGGAGGTCCTCGTGGTGACCTGCACGGGCGGCGAGCGCGGCTCGATCCTCAATCCCAAGCTCCAGGGCGACCCCTACATCGAGGCCAACATCGACGAGGTCCGCCGCAAGGAGATGGACGAGGCCCGCGAGATCCTCGGCGTCGGCCAGGAGTGGCTCGGCTTCGTCGACTCGGGCCTGCCCGAGGGCGACCCGCTGCCGCCGCTCCCCGAGGGCTGCTTCGCCCTGGAGGACGTGGACCGGGCCGCCGGCGCGCTGGTGCGCAAGATCCGCTCGTTCCGTCCCCAGGTCATCACGACCTACGACGAGAACGGGGGGTACCCGCACCCCGACCACATCATGACCCACAAGATCACGATGGTGGCCTTCGACGGCGCGACCGACACCGAGAAGTACCCCGAGGACGAGTTCGGCGCCCCCTACCAGCCGCAGAAGCTCTACTACAACCAGGGCTTCAACCGCCCGCGCACCGAGGCCCTGCACAACGCGCTCCTGGAGCGCGGCCTCGAGTCGCCGTACGGGGAGTGGCTGGAGCGCTGGAAGGAGTTCGAGCGCAAGGAGCGGACCCTCACCACGTTCGTGCCCTGCTCGGACTTCTTCGAGATCCGCGACAAGGCGCTGATCGCCCACCGCACCCAGATCGACCCCGACGGCGGCTGGTTCCGCGTCCCGATGGAGATCCAGAAGGAGGTCTGGCCGACCGAGGAGTACGAGCTCAGCAAGTCCCTCGTCGCCACTTCCATCCCCGAGCAAGATCTCTTCGCGGGCATCCGCGAGAATGCCTGACATGAGCGCACACCTGGCAATGACCCAGCTTGTCCCCTTCGCCGCCGAAGAGCTGGACAAGAACAAGGTGACCCCCGGCGTCCTCGGCTTCGTCGTCTTCGCCGTCCTCGCCCTGGCCGTCTGGGGACTGATGAAGTCGATGAACCGCCACATGCACAAGATCGACTTCACCGAGGCCCCCTACCCGGCCGCCCCGGCGGCCTCGGGCCCGGCGGACAAGTAGCACCCGGCCCCCGCCCGGGCCCCGGCACGCCCGCCGGGGCCCGGACGGGGCCTGCCCGATTTCAGGGCACGGCGGGCCACCGGATGGCCCGCCTCAGGCCACCTCCACCGCCACCCCCATCACCTCCCGCGCCCCCCGCCCCGGCACCATCCCCAGGTCCCACGCCGGCCAGGCGGCCCCCTCGCGGGGCGCGCCGCGGTCCAGGACGAGGGCGTAGGCCTCCGCGTAGTCGTCGAGGCGCGGGTCGCGGGCGGGGTGGCGGGCCGTGGTCAGGGCGGTGAGGTCCGCGCGGGCCGCGGCCGGGTCGGGGAGCAGGGTG
Source organism: Streptomyces sp. NPDC020422 (assembly GCF_044386705.1). NCBI lineage: Bacteria > Bacillati > Actinomycetota > Actinomycetes > Kitasatosporales > Streptomycetaceae > Streptomyces > Streptomyces sp. NPDC020422. The sequence continues at coordinate 92,461 of NZ_JBIRVJ010000015.1, forward strand.
CAGCGCAGGAAGCGGGCCCAGTCGGTGCCGCGGTGGTCGCCGTACGAGGCGAAGAGGCGGGTCGCCTCCTCGCACAGCTCCAGGGCCTGGGCGACGCGCCCGTTGCCGGCGTCCACGATCGCCAGTTCCAGGCAGGTCCAGGCCTCGCCGTGGGCCACGCCGATGCGGCGGAAGTCCGCGCGGGCGTCCACCAGGAGCTGGCGGGCGAAGCCGGAGTTGCGGAGGTTGCCCGTCTGGGCGGCCCGCTGGTCGCGGGTGACCCGGCCCGAGTGGTGGCGGGCGCAGGCCAGGCCGTAGACGTCACGCATCCGCGAGAACATCGTGCGCGCCCGCTCCAGCTCCCGCACCGCCTGGTCGCGGTCGCCGCGCTCCTCCAGGGCGTGGCCCAGGTAGTAGAGGGTCCAGGCCTCGCCCCGCGCGTCCTCCTGCTCGCGGTGCAGGGCGAGGGCCTGGCGCAGGCCGTCCATGGCCGCCGCCGGGTCGCCGGCGACGAGCCGGGCGCGGGCCAGCTGGGTCAGCGCCCAGGCCTGGCCGCGGCCGTCGTGGGTGCGGCCGTACTGGTCGAGCGCGAGCCGCAGCTCGTCCTCGGCCCGCTCCACCTCGCCCGTCCGCAGGAACACCTGGCCCCGCTGGAAGTGCGCCCAGGCCTCGCCGTGCAGCGACTCGCTCTCCCGGTGCAGGGCGAGCGCGCGGTCCAGGAGGGTGAGGGCCTCGGCGAGTCGGGCGCGGTCCCGTTCCACCGCGGCGAGCGCGTGCAGGGTCCAGCCCCGGTCGGCGGCCAGCGAGGCCGGCTCCTGCAGGGCGAGCGCCTCGCGCAGCCGGGCCGCGGCCTCCGTCAGGTTCCCCTGGTGGTGCAGGGTGATCCCGAGCGAGCAGAGCGCGAGCGCGGCCCCCGCGTCCTGATGGGCCTCCTGATAGAGCGAGACCACCGAGGTCAGCGTCGTCCTCGCCTTGTCCAGCTCGCCGAGCTGCCGGGCCGCGATGCCGGTGCGCCACTGCACCGAGCGGGACAGCAGGCCCTGGCCCACCGCGTCCGTGAGCTCGTTGATCTCGCCCAGCCGGTACAGGTCGCCGCGCAGCAGGCAGTAGTCGCACAGCGCGCCGAGCAGGTCGAGGACGGTCCGCTGGTCCACGCCCTCGGCGTGCCGCAGCGTCGCCGTGATGAAGCTGGACTCCTCGTCGAGCCAGCGCAGCGCCGCCTCCAGCGAACCGAAGCCGTGCCCGTCGAAGCGGCCCGCGCGCGTGGACATCTTGCCGTCGACCATCCGGATCACCGCGTCCGCGAGCTCCGCGTAGTTGCGGATCAGCCGCTCCTGCGCCGCCGCGATCTCCGACTGCTCCTCCTCCTCGACCAGCCGCGCCGCCGCGAACCCGCGCACCGCGTCGTGCAGCCGGTAGCGCTCCCCGCGTACGTGGTCCAGCAGACCCGCCCCGGCGAGCTCCCGCAGCAGCCGCGCCCCCTCCGCGCCCGGTGCGCCGAGCAGCGCGCCCGCGGCGGCCGCCCCCAGCGAGGCCCGTCCGGCGAGCGGCAGCCGGCGCAGCAGCCGCCGCCCGTCGTCGTCCAGTCCCCCGGCGTAACCGGCGGCCAGGGCCCGCTCCACCGGCCCGGCGTCCTCGCCGGCCGCGTCGAGGAGCCGGACGACCGTGTCCGTGGAACGCCCGACGAGCAGCGCGCCCGCCGCCCGCAGCGCCAGCGGCAGCCCGCCGCACAGCTCCCGGGCCCGCTCGACGCCCGCCGCGTCGTACGGCTCCCGGGCGCCGTCCGCCGCGCCCAGCAGCTCCTCGGCGCCGGCCGCGTCCAGCGCCGTCACCGGCAGGACGTGCACCGAGGCCGGCACGTCGGGGCCGAGGTCCAGCGGCTTGCGGCAGGTCACCAGGACCAGGCTGTCGGAGCGTTCCGGCAGCAGCGTCCGCACCTGCTCCGCGTCCACCGCGTCGTCGAGGACCACCGTCACCGCGAGCCCCGTCAGATGCTGGTGGTACAGCTCGGCGAGCCGCCGCACCTGCTGCTCCGCCGAGGCGCGCTCACGGAAGAGCAGCTGCTCGCGCGGGGCACCGAGCCGGTTGAGCAGGTGGAGCAGCGCCTCCCGGGTGGTCAGCGGCCGCTCGCCGCGCGCGGCGCCGCCCCGCAGGTCCACCACGCACGCCCCGCGGAACTGGTCCGGCAGCGCGTGCGCGGCCCGCACCGCGAGCGTCGTACGGCCCGAGCCGGGCGCGCCGTGCAGCATCACCACCGTCGGCCGGGTCGTCGTCGCCGCCCGGCCCGCCTGCACCCACCGGGTGATCCGCGCCAGCTCGTCCCGCCGCCCCGCGAACGGCCCCGCCGGGTCCGGCAGATGGCCGAAGGACTGCTCCAGGACGGCACGCCGCCGGGCCGCCGCGCTGCGGTCGGCGCCCCGCAGCCGCTCGACCGCCTTCCGCGGGGGCTGCCCCGCCGTGCCGAGGAGTACCCGCTGCTGCTCGAGGAAGGGCCGTACGCCCCGCGTCTCGAAGGCCGTCAGCCACCGCAGCCGCAGTTGCTCCACGCCGCCCGGCCCGGCCAGGTCCCGGGCCCTGCGCCGGCCCGCCGCCCGGCGCTCCGCGCCCGTCCTCAGCGCGGTCGCCGCCGCGCCCGCCACGGCCACCACGGCGCCCGCGCCGAACGCCGTGCCCGCGGTGGTGCCGAGGGCCAGGTCGCCGCCGACCGCGGCGACCGCCGCGACGGCCGTCACCAGCGCGGGCGCGCCGGGCCCGGTGGGGGAGGAGCCTTCGGCCGGCGCGGCCTCGGCGGCCTCCACGGCCCGGAGGAAGGCCGCGTACTCCTCGGCCGCCGGAGCGGCCATCGTGTCGAGGGCGGCCCGGCCGCGGGCCAGGAGCGCCTGCCCGTCGAAGCGGCCCGCGGAGCGCCGTACCTCCTCCTCGGCGACCCGTTCCCAGAGCCGCTCGGCCTCCGCCCGGTGGCCGTCCCGCATGTGCGTCCCCCTCCGCCCGCCGGAAGCCTCCGGCCCGAACAGTCCGAGGACAAGTGTCCTGCGGGACGCCCGCCGACGCGAGGGAGCGGTGCGAAAGGCCAGTGCCCGCAAGGGAGTCGGGGCCCGCCCCGCACGACCCGAACGGCTGCCCGTCGACCTCGCGTCCGATGGCGTTCATGTGCCGAATACCGCGTCCGGGTGACGCCCCGGAACCAATCCTTCCCGGGGCAGTTGATCAGGTCGCTTCGGTCAACGGAGCAGTTCCGGGCCATCGAGCTCAAGAAGGAAGATCTCGTGATCAAGAAGGTTCTTGCCACCGCTGCGGTTGCCGCCTCCGTCGTGGGCATGGGTGCGTCGACGGCCATGGCTGCCGGCAACGATGGCGGCAGCGCCAACATCATCGGCAACCAGTCGAAGCAGTCGATCGGCAGCAACTCCACCGGCGGCTACATGAGCCCGAACTTCGGTCTCGTCAACGGTGGTGTCCTGCACTGCTTCGACGTCCAGAAGGTCGAGGCGCAGGTGCCGATCGGCGCCCTCATCGGTGTTCCGATCGCGGTCCAGGACGTCCTGGGCAACCCGATCGCGAACCAGACCTGCACCCAGAACTCCGTGCAGCAGAAGGGCGACGACGCCCTGTCGCACATCCTGGGCGAGGTCCTCTCCCAGAACGGGAACGTCGGCGGCTGACGCCTGCTTCTCGTGTGAAGCGGCCCCGTTCCTCGCATTCGACCTGCGAGGAACGGGGCCCGCTCCTCCTATCGGTGCCCCGTTCGCACGCCGCTCTACCATGGCGCGCGGACGGGGCTCCGTCGTTCCTGCCTCCGATGCGCAAGGATGGGGACATGCCGAACAGACTGGCCCATGAGACCTCCCCCTACCTCCTCCAGCACGCCGACAACCCGGTCGACTGGTGGCCGTGGTCGGCGGAGGCCTTCGAGGAGGCCCGGCGCCGCGATGTCCCGGTCCTGCTCAGCGTCGGCTACAGCTCCTGCCACTGGTGCCACGTCATGGCCCACGAGTCCTTCGAGGACGAGGGCACGGCCGCGCTGGTCAACGAGGGGTTCGTCGCCGTCAAGGTGGACCGGGAGGAGCGGCCCGACGTCGACGCCGTCTACATGGAGGCCGTCCAGGCGGCCACCGGGCAGGGCGGCTGGCCCATGACGGTCTTCCTCACCCCGGACGCCGAGCCCTTCTACTTCGGCACCTACTTCCCGCCCGAGCCCCGGCACGGCATGCCGTCCTTCCCCGAGGTCCTCGACGGTGTCGCGCACGCCTGGGCCGAGCGCCGGGGCGAGGTCTCCGAGGTGGCCGCCCGGATCGTCAAGGACCTCTCCGGCCGCTCCCTCGCGTACGGCGGGGACGGCGTCCCCGGCGAGCCGGAGCTCGCCCAGGCCCTGCTCGGTCTCGCCCGCGACTACGACAGCACGTCCGGCGGCTTCGGCGGCGCCCCCAAGTTCCCGCCGTCGATGGTGGTGGAGTTCCTGCTGCGCCACCACGCCCGTACGGGGGCCGTGGGCGCCCTGGAGATGGCCGCCGACACCTGCGAGGCGATGGCCCGCGGCGGCATCTACGACCAGCTCGGCGGCGGCTTCGCCCGCTACGCGGTGGACCGCGAGTGGGTCGTGCCGCACTTCGAGAAGATGCTGTACGACAACGCGCTGCTGTGCCGGGTGTACACCCATCTGTGGCGGGCCACCGGCAGTGACCTCGCCCGCCGGGTCGCCCTGGAGACCGCCGACTTCATGGTCCGCGAGCTGCGCACCCCCGAGGGCGGCTTCGCCTCCGCGCTCGACGCCGACTCGGACGACGGGACGGGGCGGCACGTCGAGGGCGCCTACTACGCCTGGACCCCCGAGCAGCTGACCGCCGCGCTCGGCGAGGACGACGCCCGTTACGCCGCCCGGTACTACGGCGTCACCGAGGAGGGCACCTTCGAGCACGGCTCCTCCGTGCTCCAGCTCCCGCAGGACGCCGGGGTCGCCGACGCCGCGAGGATCTCCTCGATCAAGGAGCGGCTGCTCGCCGCCCGCGAGGAGCGCGCCCGGCCCGGCCGCGACGACAAGATCGTCGCCGCCTGGAACGGCCTCGCCATCGCCGCCCTCGCCGAGACCGGCGCCCTGCTCGACCGCCCCGACCTGGTCGAGCGCGCCACCGAGGCCGCCGATCTGTTGGTCCGCCTCCACCTCGACGACGGCGCCCGGCTGACCCGTACCTCCAAGGACGGCCACGCGGGCGGCAACGCCGGGGTCCTGGAGGACTACGCCGACGTCGCCGAGGGCTTCCTCGCGCTCGCCTCCGTCACCGGCGAGGGCGTCTGGCTGGAGTTCGCCGGCTTCCTCCTGGACATCGTCCTCGACCAGTTCACCTCCGAGGGCGGCGCGCTGTACGACACCGCGCACGACGCCGAGCCGCTGATCCGCCGCCCGCAGGACCCCACCGACAACGCCACCCCGTCCGGCTGGACCGCCGCCGCCGGGGCGCTGCTGTCGTACGCGGCGCACACCGGCTCCGCGCCCCACCGGGCGGCCGCCGAGGCGGCCCTCGGCGTGGTGAAGGCGCTCGGGCCGCGCGCGCCCCGCTTCATCGGCTGGGGCCTGGCCGTCGCCGAGGCCCTGCTGGACGGGCCCCGTGAGATCGCGGTCGTCGGCGACCGCGACGACGACGCCTTCCGGGCGCTGTGCCGGACCGCACTCGACGCCACCACCCCCGGCGCGGTCCTCGCCTTCGGCACCCCGGACAGCACGGAGTTCCCGCTGCTCAAGGACCGCCCGCTGGTGGGCGGGGAGCCCGCCGCGTACGTCTGCCGGCACTTCGTCTGCGAGGCGCCGACGACGGACCCGGCGGAACTGGCCCGCCGGCTCCGTCAGGGGCTGTCCTAACCGCACAGGAGCGACTTGCCGCCCATCGGCTTGTACTCGCCCAGCTTGGTCTGGGTCGGGTACTTCTTCGGGTTGGGCTTGGGCAGCTTCCTGTCGGCCCGCAGCTGTCCGAAGACCTCGGCGGCGTAGTCGACGTCCCAGGAGATCGTCGCGCCGACGCCCGGGATGAGCGGGTTGATCTTCTTGATCGGCACGGTGGCGAACTCGGTCTTCTCCGGGGTGAGGTTCCGCAGCCGCTTCGCGAGCGTCAGGAGCTCGGGTGCGCTGATCGCCCGCTCGGCCGCGGCCTTGCCGCGCAGGGTCTCGGCGAACCAGCGCATCCAGTCGGCGTCCCGGTACAGATGGGCGCGGACCTCGCGCAGCGTGTTGGTGACGAAACGTTGCTGCTTCTTGATCCGGCCGAAGTCCGCCTCGCCGTCCGCCTTCCTGGAGCGGACGTACTGAAGGGCCTCGCCGCCGTGCACCCTGCGGGTGACGTTCGACGGGAGGTTGAGGCCGGTGGCCGGGTCCTTCAGCGGCTTCTTCGAGCAGATCGGCACGCCGTCGACGACGTCGACCGAGTCCATGAAGCGGCGGAAGTCGACCTCCAGGTAGCGGTGCACGGGCAGCTTCGTCATCGCCTCGACCATCTCGATGGTGAAGGACGGTCCGCCCTGCTTCCAGGCGCTGTTGAGCTTGGCCTGGTGGGCCGGGACCTGCTCGCCGGTGTGCCGGTCGCGGTGCTTGGGGAGGATGGTGAGCGAGTCGCGCGGCAGGCTCACCACGCTGACCCGGTCGTTCTTGGCGGAGACGTGGACGAGCATGATCACGTCGGTGCAGCCGCACTCCACGTTGCCGAGGTTGAAATGCACCCGCTCGTCCGGGCTGACCCGGGCGCGCGAGTCGACTCCGACGAGCAGGATGTTGAGGCCCTTGCCGGGGGACGGCAGGCCGGGCGGCGCGGCGGCGAGGGCGCCGCCCGCGCCGATCGTGGCCAGGGCCGTGGACAGGAGCAGCAGACTTCTGCCGGGGATTTTCATGGCGAAACGTTAAATCGGACGCTGTCGCACAGAAGTACGCGACGCGACGGCGAGACGTCGAATCACTCTCCTGCGAACGCTGTGTCATGATGCCGGGACCACACCGGAAGGAGCGAATATGGCGCCCGATCCCGGGAAATGGGAGCGCATGGCCTTCATTCCGAAGAGCCGCTATGTGGCCGACCCGCAGCCGGTCGACCGGGAGCCGTTCCCCCTCTACTCCTCGCTGGCCAGACAGTGGATGCTGGCCGGGCGCGCGGTCCCCGGAGTTCCGGACCGTGAATGGGAACGGCTCACCCGTACGCCGATCTGGCCGCGCTGAGCGGTGATTACCGCATTCGGCGGAAGCAGAGGAGTGAACAGCACAAGTCCGACGATAGGCCGGTTTCCTTTTCGGGGCAGTGTCGTTGGGGAGTATGCAGCGGAGAAGGGTCTTCGCCGCAGAAAGGATCCAGACGAAATGAAGTGCAAGAAGGCTGCTGCCGTCGTCGCCGGTCTGATCATGGCGCTGGGTGCCGCCACCCCCGCGATGGCGGACGCCGAGGCCGAGGGCGCTGCCATCGGTTCGCCGGGTGTCCTCTCGGGCAACGTGGTCCAGGTTCCCATCCACGTTCCGATCAACGTCTGCGGCAACAGCGTGAACGTCATCGGCGCGCTGAACCCGGCCGCGTTCAACACCTGCATCAACGCCTGACGTTCCGGTACGGCAGAGGGCCGGCCCCGGGGAGTGTCCACCACGCTCCCCGGGGCCGGCCCCCGTCGTGTCAGCGGGCGGCGGCCACCGGCGCCCGGGTACCCGAACGCGGCCGGCCCACCCGGCCCGCGCCGCCGGCCCGCAGCCGCTGCCGCACACCCTTGACCAGCCGCCCGGCCGTGTAGCCCGCGCCGAACACGAAGCGCATCGAGGGTCCGTACGAGGGTGCCGTCAGCAAGCCGGCGAGGAAGAGGCCCGGCCGGGAGGACTCGAACAGCGCCCCCACCTCGGGCGCCCCGCCCACCCCGACCCGGCGCAGCCCGTCCCGCAGCACCGGCGCCAGCACCTCCGCCCGGTCCAGGCTCGGCACGAAGCCGGTCGCCGCGATGACGTGGTCGGTCTCCACGACGGACGCCCCCTCGGGGCCGGCCACGTCGAGCCGCACCCGCTCGTCACCGGTCACCCGCGCCGCCGTGACCCGCTGCCCGAGGCGTACGTCCCCGACCGCGGCGAACCGCTCGCGCAGCCACCACGCGCCCGCCGGCCCGAGCGCCGAGTCGAAGATCCGCTCCCGGGTGGCGGCGGGAAGCCGCCGGAAGATCCCGGGGGTGTCCGCGTACAGCCGGTTCTGCCAGCCGCAGCCGAGCCCCGTGTGCGGTGCGCGCAGCGACTGCCAGGCGCCGCGGTCCAGCGCGGGCGGCAGGGTGTTCCAGTTGAGCCGGTCGGAGCGGGCCAGGATCCGCACGGCCGCACCCTGTTCGGTGAGGATCGCGGCGGTCTCCAGGGCGGCCTGCCCGGCGCCGATCACCGTGACGTCCTGCCCCCGGAAGCCGTCGAGCTCGCCGTGGTGGCTGGAGTGGGTGACGTGCCGGCGGTCGAGCCCGCGCAACGGCCCCGGGACCTCCATGAAGGGGAGCACGCCGACGGCGAGCGCGACCGTGCGGGTACGGAAGGTCTCGCCGTCCTCCGCGGTCACCTCGAAGCCCTCGCCCCCGGCACCGGGCGCGACGGAGGTGATCAGCCGCTCGTCGAGGGCGGGCACCGCCTGCCGGGCGAACCAGTCGCCGTACGCGGCGAAGAAGCCCACGGGCAGCGGCACCCCGTGCTCGGCGCGGACCCCCTGGGTGGCGGCGTAGGCGTCGAGCCCGTAGACGCCCCGGGGGTCGGAGAGGTGGGAGGCCCACGGCTCGGACTTGAGGAACATCGCGGAGGGCATCGCGTGCCAGGACTCCATGGGGCGCCCGAAGACGCGCAGGTTCAGACCGTGCGCCGCCGCATGGGCGGCCACGGAAAGACCGTAGGGTCCCGCGCCCACAATCACCAGGTCGTACATCGTGTGTTCCGCCTTCGTCGTTCCGGTCGTGAGGGTCGTGAGGGTCGTGAGGGGGTAAGGGGGAGGGCCGTAAGGAGGGAAAGGGGGAGGTTCGTGAGGGGGGTTCAAAGGGGCTCGTGTTGGGTCATCTGGTCGGAGCGGGTGCCGGCCGACCGCGGTGACGTCACGCCGGCCACCCGCCGGGGAGTACGGCTCCGCAGTGCCCGACGGAGCGCCAGCAGGCCCTTGCGCAGGGCGTGGGAGAGCCAGGCGCGCAGCATCGCGAAGGCCGGGGCGAGGTCGTCGACGGCGAACCAGGCAGCCTCGAACCGCTCGGCGAGCGGCCGGGCGACACCGGGCTCGGGCTGGTACCGCCGCCGCGGCGAGGCGAGGAAGGACAAGGCCGCGTAGTTCTCGACGACGATCCGGCGTCCGTACGAGGGGGAGTGCGCGGGGACTTCGCGGCCGGTGAGATCCAGGTGCATCGCGCGCACCACGTCCAGCCCGTCCCGGTCGGCGAAGAGCCTGAACTGGGCGCCGGGCCGCGGGTTGAAGTCCAGCAGGTGATAGGCGCCGGTCGAGCGGTCGAGCCGGAAGTCGAGGTCGCACACCCCCCGGTAGCCGAGCGCGCCGAGCAGTTCCCTGGCCATGGTGTCCACCATGGGGTTCGCCGTCCAGCGCCCGACGGCGGTGAGGCCGGCGCCGTCGGGCCACGAGCGCTCCTTGCGGCCGGTCGCCCCGGTCGAGCAGCCGCCGGTGGAGTCGACGTACCCGTGGAAGAACCAGTCGAGGTCCCGGCCGGCCGGGAGCAGCTCCTGGAGCAGCAGTCGGCTGCCGGCCTGCGGGCTGCGCGCGTACAGCTCGCGCACCTCGCCGAGCGAGCCGACGATCGTCGTGCTGCGCAGCCCGCCGCCGACCGGGAGCAGCCAGGGCCGGCTCCACTTGGCGATCACCGGGAGGCCGAGCGACCAGGCCATGGCGGCTGCCTCGTCGGCGCTGGTGGGCAGTTCGGTACGGGGGTGGGGGAGGGACAGGGCCCGGCAGGTCTCGGCGAGCTGGGCCTTGTCGGCGACCCTGGTGAGCTGTTCCGGGGACTGGTCCGGCAGCAGATAGCGCCCGGCGAGTTCGGGGCGGCACTCGGCCAGGAACAGGGCGGTGATGTCGTCGAGGGGCACGAGCAGCGCCGGCTGCGCCGAGGAGCCGGGCAGCCGGTCCGCGATGCGCAGCAGCAGCCGGGTGAGCTCGGCCGGCGAGGGCTCGGCGGGACGCACGTGGGTGCCCTGGAGGTAGCGGGAGCGGACGACCGGACTGGAGGGCGACTCGACCACGGCGTGGACCGCGATGCCCGCCCTTCCCAGGGAGCGTGCGGCGCCGAGTGTGCCGTGATGAAACGGGTTCGGGTCGAGCCGCACAAGGACCGCGGGGACGCGGCTGTCAAAACTCGGCACGGCATGTCCTTCGTCTCGTGTGCCCCAACTGGGGGATGAGGAATCCTCTAATGGGCTATTGATCGGATCCAAGCCGAGTTCTCGGTCGGCTTATTAGGAATACTTTCGGAGTATCAGACTGACGGACCATCAAGCGGCTTGAGGAAACGAGGAGCTGTCATGGCACATAGAAATCGACGGACGTCGAGACAATGGCTGGGGGTGTTCACCGCCGGTCTCCTCGCATCAGGTTCTGTCGTGCTGTCGTCTCCCGCTCACGCCGCCGAATCCGTAACGACCCGAGACCCCCAACCGACTCTCTCCGGTGCGATGGGAGCCTTCCTGGAATCCGGCCCGCTCGGGGTGGCCCGGATCGCGCAGTTGGAGCGGTGGCTCGGGGGCCATGAGCTCCGGGTCGGCCACACCTACCTGCCCGGCGACCAGTGGTCGAACATCGAGGGCCCGCCCGGTTTCCTCGACGCCTGGGCGGACTGGCGCAACCAGCGCACCGACCGGCTGTTCGTCCTGAACGTGCCGATGCTGGAGCGCAACGAGGCCGGGGTCTCGGACTACGAGGTCCGCCGTCAGCTGCAGTTGGGCGCGGCGGGCTACTACGACCACCACTTCCGCAAGCTCGCCGAACGCCTCGTCGACCTCGGCGCCCCGGACACCGTGGTCGTCCTCGGCTGGGAGATGAACGGCACGACGTACACCCACCGGTGCGCGCCCGACCCGACGTCCTGGAAGAAGTACTGGACCCGCATCGTCACCGCGATGCGTTCCGTGCCCGGACAGACCTTCCGCTTCGACTTCAACCCGAGCCGGGGCCGGGACGCCGTTCCGTGGACGGAATGCTATCCGGGCGACGACGTGGTCGACATCATCGGCATGGACTCGTACGACCAGCCGCCCGGATCCAGTTTCGACCAACACGTCAGCGAGCCCTACGGGCTGCAGGCGCAGGTCGATTTCGCGGCCGAGCACGGAAAGCGGATCTCCTATCCGGAATGGGGTCTGTTCCGGAACGGAGACAACCCCGAGTACATGCGGCGCATGCTCGAATGGATGAAGCAGCACAAGCCGCTGTATCACACGATCACCGATTACTGCCCGCACGGCGTCTGGCAGTGCGACGAGAATCCGCGGTCGTCCGCGGTGTTCCGGCAGATGCTGTACGGGGTCGACCCCCAGGTCCCGACGGATCCGGTGGACCCGACCGAGCCGACGGAGCCCACGGAGCCGACGGAGCCGACGGACCCGACGGAGCCGACCGAGCCCACGGACCCGGTCGACCCGACGGACCCGACGGACCCCGTGGATCCCACGGACCCGGTCGACCCGACGGTTCCTGTGCCGAAGCCGGAACCGAAGCCTGAGCCGAAGCCTGAGCCGAAGCCGGAGCCGAAGCCTGAGCCGAAGCCCGAGCCGAAGCCGGAACCGAAGCCGGAACCGAAGCCGGAACCGAAGCCCGAGCCGAAGCCGGAACCCAAGCCGGAACCGAAGCCGGAACCGAAGCCGGAACCGAAGCCGGAGCCGAAGCCCGAGCCCAAGCCGGAACCGAAGCCTGAGCCCAAGCCGGAGCCGAAGCCCGAGCCGAAGCCGGAACCCAAGCCGGAGCCGAAGCCTGAGCCCAAGCCCAACTGCTGGACCGTGAACCTCGGTTCATGGGTCGAGAGTTGGATCGGCGGGCCGATCTGCGTCCCCAAGGACTCCTGGAAGGAGCCCGTGAAGGTCCCCGTGAAGGAGCCCGTGAAGGTCCCCGTGAAGGACCCCGTGAAGGAGTCGCCCAGCTGGAGCAACGGTCTCGGGTTCGACTGGAAGGGCGCCCTGAAGGGGGTCTGGCCCTTCTGACCCGCAGGCGAGGGACCCGCGCGGCGGCGGAGGAGCTCATCCTCCGCCGCCGTTCGGCGTCCGGGGCGCCCGGCCGAGCGCACGGCCCAGCCACTCGCGCTCCCGCACCTGCCGGGCCGCCCAGCGCCGCCCGCCGGCCGCGCCCGCGCACAGCCACAGCACCGGCGCCGCGCCCCGGCCGCCCAGCATCAGGCGCTGGTTGGGGACCGTCTCGGGGCGCCAGTGGTGCTTGTACGGCTCGGTGCCGCGCAGCATGCTCAGCGTCGCCCGGCCGCTCGCGCTGGTCTCGCGCGCCCCGTGCCGCAGCAGCATCGTCGCCACGTCCACCTTGCGCGCCCGCAGCGCGGGATCGGCACCGTACAGATAACCGCCCGCGAGCCGCCGCGACATGAGGGTGAGGTCCGCCGCCACCACGTCCCCGGCCAACCGGAACTCGGTGACCATCGCGTCGCCGCACTCGACCATCGGACGCACCGCCCGCGCCAGGTGCTGCGCGAACCGCTCGCTGGTGTGCTCGGCGGTCACCCCGCGGCCCTGCCACTGCAGCTGATGGAGCGCGAGCAGGCGGTCCAGGGCGGCCGGGACCTCGGGCCCGGTCACGATGTGCTCGTCGATGCCGAGCGCGTCCAGCTTGCGCAGCTTCGCCCGCACCCGCTGGGCCTTGCCCGACGGGATGCGTTCGAGCAGGGCCTCCATCGGTACGGCGGGCAGCTCCAGGCACAGCGAGTCCGCGAGCCGCCGCCGGGGACCGCGCCAGGCGTCGAAGACCCGCTCGGCCGCCGCGCCGGGCCGCACCTCGCGCAGGTCGATCAGCGCCCCCCGGGCGGCGCCCGCGAGCGCCGAGGCGAGCGCGGGCACCGCTTCCGGGCAGCCGTCGTCGAGCAGCACGTCGGTGAAGTCGGTGATGGTGCCGCCGAGCTGGGTGAGGACGGGCAGCGGCCCCGGGGCCCGCATCAGCGGGGCCGCCGCGACCAGCGCCCCGTCCTCGGCCCGCCGGACCAGGACCACGCGCAGGGCGCCCGGCCGGCCGTACGAGAGCCACCAGGAGTGCAGCCACGCATGCGACTGGAACGGGGTCGCCGTCGCGCAACGGGCGTACAGCGAAGCCCACTCGGGGCCGAGCCGGCCGAACTCCGAGCCGTCCCGGCAGATCTCGGCGTACAGGGGTGGTCTGCCGCTCACACCGCCTCCGGTTCCGGCTGCTGCGCCGCCCCGGCGGGACCCGGCACGGCGGCGCCCTGCCGCGAGTGGCGTGCCTCGGTCCGCGCGGAGCGCTTCGGCCGGACCAGCAGCACGAGGCCGCCGAGCAGCCCGCCCGCACAGGCGCCGACCAGCGCCGACAGCGGAGCCGAGGGCGACACCGGGGAGACCGGCTTGGTGGCGCGGGAGAACTGGACGACCTTCACACCGGTGTTGCCGGCGACGTGCGAGCTGTCCAGGACCAGCGCGCGGGCGACGCCGTCGGCCATCGACACCGCCTGGGAGGGCTTCGCGGAGCGGGCCGTGATCGAGATCATCGGCGCGTCCGGCGAGGTCGCGGTCTGCACACTGGCCCGCAGGGTGTCCGCGGACACCCCCGCCCACACCTGGGCGTCGCCGGTCACCGCGATGTCCGTGGCGACCCGCCCGTACGCCTGGGCGAACCCGAGCGCCGAGGCCGGGTCGGACTTCTCGGCGGGGACGACGATGACATAGCTGGTCGCCGCGTACTGCGGCGCCTTGAGGGCGCCGTAGCCGCCGCCGAGGACCGCGCCGGCCAGCGCGGCGGCCGGCAGCACCATCCAGCGGGCGGGGGTGAGGAACGGGGAACGTGGCGGGGTCGTGGTCATGGTGCTCAGCTCTCACTTCACGGGAAGGGGGGTGCCGTGGACGGCCTGGTCGTAGAGGGACAGCAACTTCCGGGCGCTGTGCGCGATGTCGTAGTGGCGGGCGGCCTCGGGCTGCGGCAGCCGGCCGGTCGGGGCGCCCCGCACCTCGCGCAGGGCGCCGATCAGCTCGGGCACGGACTCGCCGATGCGGCGGGCGCCGGGCGCCGCGCCCGGCGGCAGGTCGTCGATCGCGGGGCACGCCGCGTACAGCACGGGCAGTCCCGCCGCCAGCGCCTCGACGACCGCGAGCCCGAAGGTCTCGTCGGGGGAGGTGGACACGAAGACGTCCATCGCCGCGAGCAGCGAGGGAAGGTCCGGGCGTCCGGCCGCCGGACGGGCCGGCGGGTCCTCGACCGCCCCCGCGAGCAGGACCCGTTCGGCGGCGCCGCACTCCTCGGCCACCCGCAGCAGCTCCGCCCGCCGGTCGCCCTCGCCGACGAGCAGCAGCCGCGCCTGCGGGACCGAGGCCACCGCCCGTACCAGCCTGTCGAAGCGCTTCCCGACCGCGAGCCGCCCCACCCCGCCGACCACGAACGCGTCCTCGGGCAGGCCGAGCGCCGCCCTCGTCGCGGCCCGCGCCCGCGGGTCGTAGGCGAAGCGGCCGGTCTCGATGCCGTTCGGCACCACCCGGATGCGGGACGGCGCCACCCCCCAGCGGGCGAGCCGGCGGGCCACGCTGGCCGAGACGGCGACCGTGGAGGTGCCGAGCCGCTCGGACGCCAGATACAGCGCCCGGGTCCCGGCCGACAGCGGACGGCCCTCGATCTGGGCCTCGCCCAGGGAGTGCTCGGTCGCGATGACGGAGCGCACCCCGGCGAGCCGGGCGGCCGCCCTGCCGTACACGCACGCCCGGTACAGATGGGTGTGGACGAGGTCGTAGCCGCCCTGCCGGACGAGACGCGTCAGCCTCGGGAGCGCGCCCAGGTCGCGGTTGCCCCTCATGCCGAGGTGGGTCACCGGGGTGCCGTCCGCCTCGATGCCGGCGGCGACCGCCCCGGGGTTGGTCAGCGTCACCACCCGGCTGCGCACCGGCAGATGGCGCAGCAGCAGCCGCAGCTGCTGCTCGGCACCGCCGATGCCCAGCCCGGTGATGACGTGCAGCACCTTCAGGTCGCCGCGGGGTTCCGCGCTCATGACAGGACGGCCCGGGCCGGGCCGCTCTGCGCGGGGATCACGTCGAGCGGCTGCCTGCGCCGCAGCGGGTGCAGGATCCGCTTCGCGGTCAGCCGCCACGAGGTGTCCTCCTCGCCGACATGGACACGCGGCAGGGCGTACGCGCTGGTCAGCGGGCCCGGGTCGATGGCGCAGGCGTGGGTGTAGCCGGCCTTGCGGACGGCGCGTACGACGCGGGCGTCGACCTTCCCGTACGGGTAGCAGAAGCCGTCCACCGGGTCGCCGGTGATCTCCTCGATCAGCTCCCGGCTGCGTCGGGTCTCGGCGGCGAGGCCCTCGTCGTCGGTGTCCGCGAGTTCCACCAGGTCGACGTGGTGCAGGCCGTGCGAGCCGATCTCCATGCCGGCGGCCGCGGCCCGCCGGATGCCGTCCTCGTCGAGGAGCGGCTTGCGCGGGCCGAGATCGTCCCAGGTGTTGTCGCCGCCGAGCCGCCCGGGCAGCACGTACACCGTCGCGGTGAAGCCGTGCCGGCGCAGCAGCGGGACCGCCGACTCGACGAAGTCCGCGTAGCCGTCGTCGAAGGTGAGCCCGACCAGATTGCGGGCCCGGCCCTCGGCGGCCGCCGCGAGCAGCTCCCGCACGGACACCCCGCGCAGCCCCCGGTCGCCCAGCCAGTGCAGCTGGCGGGCGAACCGCACGGGCGAGACGGTCACCTTGTACGGATCATCGGGGGTGTCCGCGATCGAGTGGTACATCGCCACCCACAGGGGGGGCTTCGGCAGCAGTCGACGCAGCACGGCGGCGGGCATGGGGGGTCCTTCGGCAGGCGGATCGGGGGAGGGGCGGGATCTCGGGCGCCTTGGCGGCGCAGGCGATGAAGAGCAGGAAGACGCCGACGACCGCCAGGACGGCGACGGCGAGGGAGAGCACGGGTGCGTCGATCGCGACCGAGGAGAGCCAGCCGACGCCGGTGGCCCAGGCACCCGCGGTGGTGAGCCGCAGCAGGCCCTCGCCGAGCCGGCGCACGTCGATGGGCACGGACTGGCGGTGCGCGCCGAGCAGCAGCATCACGGCGGTCACGGTGATGCCGAGCGCGTTGGCGCCGGCGATGCCGGTGGCGCCCCACAGGCGGGCGCCGACGGCCCCGGCGATCCCGGTCGCGGCGAGCCCGGTCGCCATGGCGGCGGCCGGGTACCAGAGCGGGCGGGCCGCGGAGAAGTAGCAGCGGACCAGGGCGCCGACCATCGTCTGGCCGAGCAGCCCGAGCGCGTACACCCGCATCACGGCGGCGGTCGCGGCCGTGTCGGAGGCGTCGAACGCCCCCCGCTGGAACAGCAGCGCGACGATCTGCGGGGCGGCGGCGATCACCGTGGACGCGCCGACCAGGACGACCACCGCGGCGAGCAGCAGGTCCCGCTCGACCCGGCGGCGGGCCCCCTCCGCGTCGCCGGAGGCGAGGGCGCGGGCGACGACCGGGAAGCTGACGGTGCACAGCATCAGCGAGAGGATCATCGGCATCTGCGCGACCTTCTGCGCGTAGTTCAGATGCGAGATGGCGCCGGCCGGGAGCGGCGAGGCGAGGAAGCGCTCGATGAGGATCTGCGACTGGCGGGTGAGCGCGAAGACGATGACCGGGGCGATCATCCCGAGGAAGAGCAGCCGCCCGTCGCCGCCGGCCACCGGTTTCGGCTCCTCCTTCGGCACCGGCCGGTGGCGCAGCTCCCGCACCAGCGTGGGCGCCTGCACCAGCACCATCAGGAGCCCGCCGACGGCGACCCCGGCGGCGGCCGCCCGCACCCCGAAGGGCTCGCGCAGGACGAGGATCGTGCCGATGATGCCGACGTTGTACGCCACGTAGATCGCGGCCGGCGGCAGGAACGAGCCGTGCGCGCGCAGAGCGGCCGAGCAGTATCCGGCGAGTGCGAAGGAGAGCACGCAGGTCGCCGTGAGACGGGTGCAGTCGACGGCGAGCCGCGGGTCGGGCAGCCCCGGCGCGAGCGCCGAGACCAGCAGCGGTGCGAGGGCGACGAGCAGCGCGGAGACGGCGGCGACGGTCAGCACGAGCCGGGGCAGGGTGGCGCGCACCAGGTTCCTGACCGGATCCCCGAACAGGCTGCCCGCGCGCCGCGCCAGGGCCCGGGAGAACGCGGGCACCAGGATCAGCGCCATCGCGTCCTCGATGAGCAGCGTCGAGGCGAACTCCGGCACCGTCCACGCCACCAGGAACGCGTCGGTCTCGGCCCCCGCCCCGAAGTACCGGGCCAGGATCTGGTCCCGTACGAGCCCGAGCACCGCCCCGACGGCCGTGAGCCCCGCCGTGACGGCGGCGGCGCGGAAGAGGAAACTGCCGGGCGGCGACCAGGCCTTCCTGCGCCGCGCGTGCCGGCGGGGGGCCGCCGCGGTGCGCGGCGCGCCCGCCGAGGGCGTCCAGCCGCGCGCGGTGTTCGCCGTCGCGGCCGCGGCCGGCCGGGCGGGGGGCTGGACCGGCCGGGCGCCGCCGGCCAGCGGGCGCCCGCCCAGGAGCGCGGTCCCGTGCTCCCACGGCCTGCGCGCCGGCCGGGCCCCGGCCGGCGGCCGGGGCCCGGCCGGGTGCGGCGCCCGCCCGGCCACCGTGGCGGCCCGCGCCGCGGGCGTCCCGGACTGTGTCCGCGCGCCGTGCCCGCGGGCACCGGCGTACCGCCGCGCCTCGGTCCCGGCGGGGCCGCCGGGCGGCAGCCCGCAGAGCAGGTCGAGGGTGTCCTCGATCGAGGCGCCCGCCCACGGATCGGTGGCGCCGTCGGGCGCCCCCGGGGCAGCCGGACCCCCCGCGGGTCCGGCTGCCGCGACCGGCGGCGGCCCGTCCGCGCCGACCGGGGGCAGCCCGCACAGCGGGTCGCCCGCCGGGCCGCCCGCCCATGGATCCGTCGTACCGCCCTCCGCGCCGCGCGCGGCCGGACCCCCCGCGGGTCCGGCCGCGGCGACCGGGGCCGACCCGGCCGGGGCGCCCGCCACGGGCACGCGGTGGTCCCGCGCGCCGTCGACGGGGGCGGGCGGGACCGGGGAAGCGTCCGTCGGGTCCGGTGGGCGGGACCACGGGTCACGCACGGCGCACCTCCGCCAGCGACCACCAGGCGGCCAGGCCGAGGACCACCGACATCAGGACCGTCGAGGGGCCGCCGATGTCCGCGTAGAAGAAGTCGATGAGCTGCCAGGACAGCAGGCCCACCGCGACCAGCGCGCAGTCCGCGCCGTGCCGGCGCCGCCGGACCGCCGCGACCAGCAGCGCGGCCCAGCTGCCCGCGAGGGCGAGCAGGCCGATGAGCCCCTGCTCGCTGAGGACCAGGAGGTACATGTTGTGCGGGGACAGCAGCGGCTGCCGCTGGAAGACGGCGCCCGCGCCCGCCGTGTCGCTGCCGGAGGACAGCGCCAGCGAGGCGTTGGAGTCGCGGTAGGCGGGGAAGCCCTTCAGGCCCACGCCCGTCAGCGGCTCGCTGCGCCACATCCGGCCCGCCGCCGCCCACATCGTGTAGCGGTCGGTCACCGACTGGTCGGGCGCCGCCGCGACCTGGGTGATGCTCGTGACGCGTTCCTTCACCATCTCCGAGCCGATGCCGAGGCCGCCCACCAGGACGACCCCGAGCGCGCCCGCCGCGAGCGCCACCCGCCCGGCCCGCCGCAGCCCCGAGAGGAGCAGCAGCAGGGCGCAGGTCAGCACGGTCGCGATCCACGCACCCCGGCTGAAGGACAGCACCAGCGGGACGAAGAGCAGCCCGGTGCAGACCAGGGCCGCCGTCCGGGCCCGGCCGGCCGTCCCGCCGAGGGCCAGACCGGTGGTGATGACGAGGCCGTACGCGACGACCGTCGCCATGCCCATCACGTCGGTCGCCCCGAAGGTGCCGACCGCGCGGATGTCCTCGCCCTGGTACGAGGCGCCGGTGCCGGTCAGGAACTGCACGACGCCCACCCCGCCCTCCAGCAGCGCCAGGCCGACGAGCGCCCACGCCACCAGGGCGAAGTCCCGCCGGTCGCGGATGGTCAGCAGCACGGCCGCGGGGACGAGCACGAAGATCTGTACGTAGCGGGCGACGCCCGGCAGGCTGGCGCCGGGGTCGTGGGAGGTGATCGCGGCCAGGCAGATGCCGAGCACCGGAAGCCCGAGCACGACCGCCGCCGCGCGGCTCAACGGCCGGGCCCCGCTGCGCACCACCCGCACCAGGCAGACGAGCACGAGCAGCCCTGACGCGGCGTCGGCGACCGTGCCCGTACCGCCCGTTCCGCCCTGTGCGCCACCGCCGCCCGGGACCAGCAGCAGCGCGATCACGGCGAGCACCGGGGCCAGCGCCCCGGCCCTGCCCGCCCACTCCCGTACCCCGGGACCGGCCGGGCCGGTCCTCGGCAGCGAAACGGCCGTCGCCATCGTCAGCTCCCCGTCGGTCGCACGAGCCCGGCCGCCGTGCGCAGCAGGATGCACACGTCCTGCCAGAGCGACCAGTGGTCGATGTAGTGGTTGTCGAAGCGGCAGCGGTCCTCGATCGAGGTGTCGCCGCGCAGGCCGTGCACCTGGGCGAGGCCGGTCAGCCCCACCGGCATCCGGTGCCGGGCCGCGTACCCCGCGTGCACCCGGCTGAACTGGGCGACGAAGTAGGGGCGTTCGGGCCGCGGGCCGACCAGGCTCATGTCCCCGCGCAGCACGTTCCACAGCTGCGGCAGCTCGTCCAGCGAGGTCTTCCGCAGGAAGTGCCCGGCGGCGCTCATCCGGTGGTCGTCGGCGACGCTCCAGCGGGTCGCCGACTCCGTCTCGTCCGCGGGCCGCAGGGTGCGGAACTTCAGCAGGGTGAAGAGGCGTCCGTTCTGGCCCACCCGCTCCTGCCGGAACAGCACCCCGGGGCCGTCGGAGAGCCGCACCGCCAGCGCGCAGAGCAGCAGCACCGGCAGCGCCACCGCGAGCGCGGGACCGGCGAGCGCCACGTCGAGGAGCCGCTTGGCGGTCAGCCCGCGCCGCTCGGCGATCGGCACCAGCTCGTGGGTGCCGTACCCCCACAGGTGCTCGCGCATGGCCCCCGGGCGCGGCTCGCCGCCCACCCGCCAGGTGGTGCAGCCGTAGTGCTGGAACAGCGTCACGAGCCCCTCGTCCTCGGTGAGGAAGACGGCGTCGCGGACCGTGTTCTGGATGACCGCCCGGTGGATCTCCTCGGCCGAGGTCAGCACCGGGAGCCCCCGCTCGCCGTCGGGCCTGCCGCCCACGATCCCCACCGGCCGGATGCCGTACTCGGGGTGCTGCGCGAGCGCCGCGGCGAACCGCCGTGCCGGGCCCGGGGCACCGACCACGAGCGCCGACCGCGGATGCGCCCGCGCCGCCCGCCGCCGCCGCGTGTGCACGAGCCCGCGCACCGCGACCACCGCCACGAGGTGCGTGCCGTACGCGGCGCACAGCCGCAGCGGGCCGATCGCGAGCCCCGGGGCGTACGCGGCGACCGCGGCCGCCGTCACGCACCAGGCGACTCCGGCGCGGGAGACCAGCGCGGGCAGCTCGTCGAGGACCCCGGAGAGCACCGCGGACGGCCGGTACAGACCGGCCCGCCCGTCCAGGACGACGACGAGCCCCACGACGAGCAGCGACAGCTCCCAGCGCCGGTGCGCCGCGGACAGCGCGCACACCGCGAGCAGCACGGCGGCGGCGTCGGCCGCGAGCAGCGGCACGGCGGCGAACCGCATCCGGACCCGCCGCCGCGGCGGCAGCGCGAGGCGGTCGGAGCCGCCGCGGGGCGACGCCAGGGAGGCGCGGCCCGTGAGGGGGCCCGCCGAGGGCCACGGGCCCGGCGAAGGAACGCTGGTGCTTTCGGTAGTCACTGCGCAATCGGCTCTCTGTGCTCCGTGCACCGCACTCCGGCCAGTTCGCGGTAGAGCTCCGCGACGGCCGCGCCGGTGCGCCGCACATCGAATCTGCTGAGTACGTGCTCGCGGGCCTCCCGGCCCAGCGAGTGCCGCAGCCCGGGCTCGCCGAGGAGGCGGCCGAGGGCGGCGGCGAGGGCGGCCGGGTCCCCGGGCGGGACCAGGCACAGCTCCTCATGACCGGGCGGCAGGCTCTCGCGCGCGCCGTCCACGTCCCCGACGACCACCGGCCGCCCGCTCGCCATCGCCTCCAGGGGCGCGAGCGCCATGCCCTCCCAGCGGGAGGGCAGGACGACGAGATCGGCGGCCCGGTACCAGGGCGCGGTGTCGGTCACGGCGCCGGCGAAGCGCACCGAGGGCCCGGCGGCGGCCCGCAGCCGCTCCCCGTCGGGGCCGTCGCCGACCAGGACGAGCCGGGCGTCCGGCGCGGCGGCGAGCACGGCGGGCCAGGCGGCGAGCAGCACGTCCTGGCCCTTCTGCCGGCACAGCCGTCCCACGCACACGACGAGCGGCCCGGCCGCCTCGTCCCCGTCCTCCCGCGCGCCGGGCGCGAAGCGCTCGGCGTCCACCCCGTTGTGGATCACCGACCAGGGCGCCCGCACCCCGGCCGCCTCGCCGGTGCGCCGTTCGGCCTCGCTGACGCAGACGATCCGGGCCGTCCAGCGGGCGGCCCAGCGCTCCCAGCGCCGGGCGAGCGAGGCGGTCGTCCCCTCGACCGCCTCGAAGGACCAGGCGTGCGGCTGATACACCGTCGGAACCCGGCCGCGCAGGGCGAGTCGGGCGCAGAGGCCGGCCTTGGCGCTGTGCGCGTGGACGAGCGCCGGGCGCACAGCACGGATCACCCGGGCGAGTTCCCTGGTCTCCCGCAGGATCCCGGGGCCCGGGTCGCGGCCCGCCCGCCAGACGTGGACGTCGGCGCCCTCGGCCGTTGCGGCCGCGGCGAGTTCGGTGCCGGGCGGGCAGGCCACGGCGACCCGCAGTCCGTCCGCCAGCTGGGCGCGGACCAGGTCGGTGACGACCCGGGCCACCCCGCCGTCGCCCGGCTGGACCGCGTGCAGCACGTCAGCTCCGGGCGCCCGCCCGCCGGACGTCCGCCTGGACGAAGAGCGCCCCCAGCCAGACGGTGTCCGTCCGGCTGCCGACGCGGATGTGGAAACGATCGGCCCCATGGCGCAGCGCCCCCCGCAGATCGAAGACGTCGGAGTCGTACCCCAGGGTGTTCTGATGAGCGGGCAGTCGTTCCATCCGACTTGTTCCCGATTCCGTGATGCTGGAGTTCATCACATCGTCAGCGGAATTCGCGGAATCGGAGATCACACTCCGCGTGACCTTCTTAGCCCGTTCGGATTCCACCGCGAGGTAATCCCCGGAAGTCCCGCGGTCGCCGTCGTAGGCGATCAGCCCGAGTCGTCCGTCCGCCTTCTGGGGAATGCGGTCCGTGCCGAGCGCGAGCGGGATTCCCAGCTCGCGGTTCTTCGGACCGAGCATTTCGAAGCCGTCCCATACGGCCAGCCGGCGCAAGGGCTCGTCGGCCTTCTCGTACGCGGCGACCAGCGACCAGCCGCCCCAGCCGCCGACGGCCGAACGGCCCATCGCGACGTTCACCTGGGCGACGGTCCACAGGCCCGGACGGGCCGAGCGGACCAGGTCGGTGACGTCCGCGGAGGCCTGGAAGGCGTCGGCGCCGTCGGAGGTGCGGTGGCCGGTGGTGGTGTCGGCGAGCAGTGCCTTGTACGAGCCGCCGGGCTCGGCGATCAGCACCCGCCCGTTGTCCTTGGGCGGCTTCTGCTCCCCTACGCGCAGGTTGCCGCCCCAGTACAGACGGGCCCAGCTGACCCGGGCCCCGGCCGGGATCCGCAGCTCGGCGCGGCTGGAGTTGTAGGTGTTGGCGTCGGAGTCGACGTCCACGTACCCGATGGTGGCGCCGTCGTTGACCGTCTCGGTGCCCAGCTTCCCCTTGGCCGAGGCGTTGGCGGCGCGGACGATGCCCCCGTGCTGCACGGCCTGGTACCGCGGTGCGAAGGGGAGGCGGGAGGCCTCCTTGGGCTGGGGGGCGACGGCGGAGGCGGCCGGGAGCGCGGCGGAGAAGGCCGCGCACGACACGGCGCACAGTACGCCCCTGCGTACCGCATGAACCGCTGAATTCCGCATACAGGTTCTCCGCTTTGATGAGAGAAGGAAGGGAAGACCCGTGTAGATCGGGAGAGAGGAGGGGGTCGTCCGCGCAATAGGCAAGAACGCGTGACGGGACCGGAAGCAACGTTCGGGAAGGTTATAACCCCCACGGCGGGCGATAGTAAGCATTAGATGCTCACAAACGCTAACTTCCGTACCCTTCAGGCCGGTTCCTCGTTGAGCGTGTTGCCCCTTTCCACGTCCGTTCGGCGGAATGACCCTCCTATGGCCCAAAGATCGGTTGAACGTCACCCGTTCGGGAGAGCAACCGATGAATTGCCGGAGCGTTGTTGAAGGAGCCGGGCTGAACCGTCCGTGCCGACCTCGTAGTCCGAGTCGTCCGTCCTGTTTTCCATCGAACGAGGAGAGCCTCTTCATGTCCCGTATCGCCAAGGCCGTCGCCCTGTCCGTCGGTGCCGCCGCCGCTGTCACCGGTGCCGCCGGTGTCGCCGCCGCCGACGCCGGCGCCCACGGTGCGGCCGTGCACTCCCCCGGTGTCCTGTCCGGCAACGTCGTCCAGGTCCCGGTCCACGTCCCGGTCAACGTCTGCGGCAACACCGTCAACGTGATCGGCGCGCTGAACCCGGCCTTCGGCAACACCTGCATCAACGCCTGATCTCGCACGCCGGATCGCGGTCCTTCCGAGGCCGGCGCACCACCCCCGCCAGGGGTGGTGCGCCGGCCTTTCGCCTTCTGCTGACTGAGTGGTGACTCGTTCGGACGCATCCCGTGCGCCGCCCGGTGCAACGGCGTACGCCCCTTGGAGGGGCAGGTCAGGCGCGGGATTCACTCGAACGGAGACGTGGCGCTCAGTAGTTCTGCGGTTGCGGACCGCTATACCCGCAGGCACGGTGGCGGTGACGTTGTCCGACGCATAAGGAAAAGGAACACATATGCGTCCCCGTGTCTCACCCCGTCTCACCGCCCTGGCGATATCCGCCGTCATCACCCTCGGTGCGGCGGGTCCCGCCCTCGCCGACGAATCCCGCCCCGCCGACACCCCGGCCGTGGCCTCCGTTCCGGCCCCCAAGGTCCCGGCCGACGGCGTCACCGACGTACTCGCCACCGTGCAGAAGACGGTCGCCGACCTGCTGGCGTCCCTGAGCGCGGGTGGTGCCACCGGTGTCCTCTCGCAGGTCACGTCGACGCTGACCTCCCTGGTCAACCTCGTCACGTCGACGGTCCTCGGCAGCGGTCTGCCGCTCCCCGAACCGCCCGCGGTGCCGGGCCTGGCGAAGCCCGACGTCTCCACCGATCTGCCCGCCGGCCTTCCCGCCGGTCTGCCGGTCGACGTGCCGGTCAAGCCCCCGGTCGACACCGGCGCCCTGCCGGTGCAGCCCCCGCTGTCGGACGACTGATCCCGCCCGCCCCACGCGCCGTGCCCGCCCGGGTCTCCCGGGCGGGCACGCCCGCATGCCCCATCCGATCCGCAAATAACACCGGCCCGCATCATTCGGGTGCAGTGTCGAGAAATCCCTCCGCCCGGAGTTTCCGGGGGGCGCACGTCTCGTTACAGAAGGCAGAACGACGTACGGGAATCACTCAAGAGGCCTGTGCGGCAAGCCAGTTGCTTGCGCTGACCCGTGTACGCCAGCAAGGAAGGATCCTCATTCATGAAGCCCACCAAGGTTGCCGCGGCCATCGCCGGTTCTGTGATGGCCCTGGGTGTCGCCGCGCCCGCGATGGCCGCGGAGTCGCTGACGCCCACCAGCCTGGACGGTGGCCTCGGAGCACTGACCAGCCAGGGGCTGAAGTCGGACGCGCTCAGCAGCACCACGGACGGCTCTCCCGTCCAGAAGGTGACCGAGACCGCGGGCCAGCTGAACCAGGCCGGCAAGGGCGCCGGTGCCCTGCTCGGCGGCCTCCCGCTCGGCGGCTGACGGACGGTCAAAGCCCCTCGCTTCACCCGGCCCTGGCGGACCTTCCCCGCCAGGGCT
The DNA here is from genome assembly GCF_044386705.1 of Streptomyces sp. NPDC020422. Classification (NCBI taxonomy): domain Bacteria; kingdom Bacillati; phylum Actinomycetota; class Actinomycetes; order Kitasatosporales; family Streptomycetaceae; genus Streptomyces; species Streptomyces sp. NPDC020422. The sequence continues at coordinate 117,561 of NZ_JBIRVJ010000015.1, forward strand.
TTCCACTGTCCGCCAGATGAGTCAATTGAATGATTTTCGGATCACGTGCCGTGTTGATTCGGTCGCGCCGAGTGTCCGCTCCTTACGCTCTCGCCATCCCCCCGCAGTCGGACGGCGGGGAACATCGGGCCGGTCGGAGCGAGGGGGGATCCTCGCCGGTCTCTCCCTTTCACCGAGGAAGAGCGGTATGCGATCCATCATCACCAGGAAGATGCTCACCACCGCGGCGGCGACCGGCATCCTGTCGCTGACCGGGGGCTTCGCCCTCGCGGCCAACTCGGCCGCGGGCGCGGGGGATTCACCCGGAGCCGGCTCCGGGAACCATGCCCGGACGCCTGCCGCGGCCAAGGTCTGCGGCAGCCACGCGCACCTCGGGGACATGGCCGCCGCCATCAACGAGCTGTGCGCCCAGGCGCTGCGCTCGGCGACCGAGGGGCCGGACGGTGGCGGGGACGACGACGAGCCCGGCGGTTACGGCGACGAGGGCCACTCGCCCGGCGGCCACCCGACCCAGCCCGGCGGCCACCCGACGCACCCCGGCGGCCACCCGACGCACCCCGGCGATCACCCGACGCACCCCGGCGAGACGCCGCCGCCCACCCAGCCCGACGAGCCGGGGGAGTGCGAATACGGCGACTCGGGTCCGGACTGCGGTCCCGGTCACGAGACGACTCCGCCCACGACTCCGCCGACGGAGACGACTCCGCCTACCACTCCGCCGACGGAGACCACGCCGCCCACGACTCCGCCGACGGAGACCACGCCGCCCACGACTCCGCCGACGGAGACCACGCCGCCTACCACTCCGCCGACGGAGACCACGCCGCCCACGACTCCGCCGACGGAGACGACTCCGCCTACCACTCCGCCGACGGAGACGACTCCGCCCACCACTCCGCCGACGGAGACCACTCCGCCCACCGAGTCCACGCCGCCCGGCACGCCGGGGCACACCGACCACCCGCACCTCCCCGACACCGGCAGCGACTCCGGCGCCCTCATGGGAGCCGCCGCGATCAGCGCCGCTCTCCTCGTCGGCGGCGCCGTGATGTACCTGCGCGGCGGCCGGCTCGTCCGCGGCCGGCACTGAACCGCAGCGCCGTCATGACGGGCTGACACCACGTCAACCGAGGTCCTCGCCGCTCACCGGCGAGGACCTCGCCCGTTGCTGCACTCAGGGGAATTGCGTCACGTTCCCGGCACGGAACTCGTTTGCAGGACATGAATCTGCGATCTCACGCCGGCCTGGGTCTCCTGGCCACCGCACTCGCCTCCGCGGCCCTGGCGACCCCCGCCGCCGCGGACGCCCCCGTGGTGGTCCCGCTCCAGGGCCTCGAGCCGGTGATCCCGATGGACGCCCCCACCATCGCCACCGGCGTCCCCACCCCGGTCCCGGGCGCGCCCACCGGCTTCCACGAGGGTGTCGGCAGCCTGCCGGACCTCACCCTGCCCCGTATCCCGTTCGACAGCACGCTGTCGAAGACCGACGTCGCCGCGCCGCTGCCCGAGCTGCTCCGCGGCAGCAAGCCCGGCACCGCCGAGGTCACCAGCCCGCGCGCGGAGATGAAGGCCGTCACCCCTGGCGCCACCGTCGGCAACGCGCTGCGCACCCCGGGGGCCGGCGGGCTCCTCCCGGGGCTCACCGCGCCCGAGGTGGGCGTCCTCACCCCCGCGCTGAACGGCGCGCTGGACCCGCAGGTGGGTCTGGCGCCGTAGCCGGCCTGACGGCGTTCTTCTTGTACGAACTTTGGCCCGGCGGGTGAAGACACGATTCTTCCCGCCACCCGAGGGGTCACTGCTCGTTGCAGAGGGAGGCTTGTCGCATGGCCGCGGCCCGCAGATCCCGGTTCGTTCCGCCGTAGCCGACGGCGGCGAACGGGTGATCTGCGGGCCATCTCTTCCGATTTCGTTTCCATTCGGCGCAATGCCCGTGACCAGTGGTGCATTTCACCGTTGAAGCAAGCGCGTGGCCGTGATTCTCGCGGTCGCTTTCCACGTTCCAAGGAGTTCCTGATGTCTCGCATCGCGAAGGCTGCCGCTGTTCTCGCCGGCACGGGTGCCGTTGCCCTCAGCGGAGCCGGCATGGCCGTCGCCGACTCGGGCGCCGAGGCCGTCGCCGCCCACTCCCCCGGTGTCGCCTCCGGCAACGTCGTGCAGGTCCCGGTCCACGTGCCGATCAACCTCTGCGGCAACACCGCCAGCCTCATCGGCCTGCTGAACCCGACCTTCGGCAACCAGTGCGCGAACGTCGACGGCCACGGTGACGGCGGCTACGGCGGCTGACCTCCCGCCCACGACAGCGTCCCCCCGGCCCGTCGGGCCGGGGGGACGCTGTCATGCGTAGCGGTAGACGGCGCTGTGGTCGAGCAGCTCCGCCGGCGTCACGTTCCACGGACCGAGCCGCTCGTTCAGCGAGGCCACCTTGCGGTACTGCGGATCGCCCAGCGGCGGCGGGTCCTTCGGCAGATAGCCCGCCCCCGGGTTGCGCTGCTGCCAGCGCGACCAGAGCAGATCCACGAAGGCGTGGTGCAGCCAGAACACCGGGTCGTTGACCGAGGCGCCGCCCAGCATCATCCCGCCCACCCAGCGGTGCACCCGGTTGTGCACCCGGAAGCGGTCGTTGCCCTGGCCCGCGGACCAGCCCTCCATCCGGTTGCGGAAGCCGGAGGAGCTGGTCGAGTTCCACGGCGACACGTCGTACACCCGCTCGCGCAGGACCTCGTCCACCTGCGCCGCCGTCGGCAGCGTGATCGGATCGCGCGGACGCCCGAAGTCCCGGGTGAGGAAGCTGCCCTCCGTCATGTTGTGCTTGATCGTCCAGCGGCCGGTCGCGTACGCGAAGGGGCCGGTCGTCACCTGGAGGTCGCCGCGCCGCCCGTTGCCGCCCATGAAGTCCTCGCTCCACAGGGAAGCCGCCGGCGTGTTGTCCCGGGTCCAGTCCCAGTACGGCACGGTCACCGACGGATCGATCAGGCGCAGCGCCCGCTCGAACTCCAGCAGGAACTTCCGGTGCCAGGGCAGGAAGCTCGGGCACATGTGCGCCTCGCGCCGCTTGCCCTCGCCGTCGGCGACGTAGTGGTCGATGTGGGTGCGGACGAAGTCGTCGTACGTCCCCCTCCGCTTGAGTTCGAGGACGGCGGAGACGAACCGCTTCCGCTCGGCGCTCGTCAGATCGCGCTGGTTCTTACGCGTGTACGCCACGCGGGCTTCCTCCCGGGTGCGTGCCGTGGGCGGCGGCGAGGCGGGAAAGCGGGGCGGAGCCCAGCTCGTCCACGGCCGCGCGGACGGCCGCCAGCGGTGTCGGACAGGACTCGTAGTGGTCGATCGGGGTGACAAAGCCACCGTCGGCGCAGCGCATCAGATGGAGCGGCCGCCCGTCGACGAGGGCCAGCGGCTCGCCGGACGGTCCCGGGAAGCCCTGGATGCGCCGCCCGGCGTACATCTCGTCGAAGGCGACGGCCGATTCGGTGGTGACGAAGTCGGTCTCCGTGCCCGGGACGTCCGGACCGGACGTGCCGATCCGGGCCAGCGCGCCGCCCGTGAAAGCGGTGACGGCCAGCGCGAAGAAGGACCGCAAAGCGGCGCGGCGCGGGACGATCATGTGCGATCTCCTGAGGTCGGCTGATGCCCTCTGGGCACAACGATGTAAACCGCGCTTCGTTGCGGCGGAAATGGCGGGAGATGGAATGTCGGCCGAATGAGTGAATTCGGCTGAGGGGTGCGGCTGTTCGTCCCCTAGCATCCGGTTCCATGACCACTTCCAACGTCCTGCCGACGGAGCACAGCGCCCACACGATGGGAACGCTTTCCGTCATCTCGTGGACCCTCGGGCCCACCGACGACATGCCCGCCACCCCCTTTCTGATGGTGTATTCGCTCGGCGACGGCCTGCATGGCGCGGAGGCCGGCGAGGCGGAGCTGCGGGCGACCCTCGAGGGCATGGGCGTGCCGATCGGCGGCATCGTCGTCGACGCCGGCCAGGACCGCGGGATCGGCGCGCACCTGCTCGTCGAGGCCGAGCGGGCCGTGCTCACCCTGCCGTTCATGAACGCGCAGTGCCAGGTGTCGGCGGACTGGCAGGAGGCGGCGTACGAGACCGGCCACGTCATCGTGAAGGTCCCGGTCGTGCCGTGGCCGGACGCGCAGCCGGGGGCTCCGGTCGACGAGGACGGGCTGCGTGCCTTCATCAGCGCCGACGACATCGTGAAGAACTCGGGCCACATCGCGGTTCCGGTGAGCCGGATCCAGGGCTGAGCGGAGAGGGGCCGGCGTCATGGCGACGGTGAACGTACGGGGCGCGGTACCGGGGCAGCGGCAGCAGGAGAGCGAGCGGACGGGCGGAGCGGGGACCGGCGCGAGCCGGGCCTTCGCCTGGATGCTGGTGGTGACGGGCGCGGCCGGCGTGCTGGCCGGCTGGGTCATCACGATCGACAAGTTCAAGCTGCTGGAGGACCCGGGATTCCAGCCCGGGTGCAGCCTCAACCCGGTCGTCTCGTGCGGCAACATCATGAAGAGCGAGCAGGCGGGGGTGTTCGGCTTCCCGAACCCGATGCTGGGGCTCGTCGCGTACGCCGTGGTCGTCGCCGCGGGCGCCGGGATCCTGGCCGGCGCCCGCTACCGGGGCTGGTTCTGGCTCGGGCTCAACGCGGGGATGCTGTTCGGAGTCGGGTTCTGCACCTGGCTGATGTACCAGTCGCTGTACGAGATCAACTCGCTCTGCCTGTGGTGCTGTCTGGCCTGGTGCGCCACGATCACCATGTTCTGGTACGTCACCGCGCACAACGTGCGGCACGGGATGCTGCCCGCGCCGGCGCCGGTGCGGGGTTTCCTCGGGGACTTCACCTTCGCGCTGCCGGTGCTGCACATCGGGATCATCGGCATGCTGATCCTGACCCGCTGGTGGGAGTTCTGGACCAGCTGACGTGCGCCTTCCCCTCTCCTGGCCGCGAGTGGCACTGGCCGTGCTGCTCGCGGCCTTCCTCGTGATCCTGCTGCCGCCGGAGCGGCTCGCGCCGGGCGGCCGGCCGGCCGGTGAGCGGGCGGCGCCGCCCGAGCCGCCGCCCCCGCCCCCGCCGCTGCCCCCCGAGGTGCCCTCAGGCTTCTTCACCGGCTCCGACGAGGCCGGCGTGCGGCGGATCGCCGAGGTGGAGCGATGGCTGGGCGGCGAGCCGCTGAGCGTCGGGCACACCTATCTGCCGGGCGACCGCTGGTCCAACATCGAGGGGCATCCCGCGCTGTTCGAGCCCTGGGCGCGGTGGAAGAACGAGCGGGCCGGGCGGCTCTTCGTGCTGAACGTCCCGCTGCTCGACCGCAACGAGGCGGGCCTGTCCGACGGGGAGGTGCGGCGGGAGCTGCGGCGCGGGGCGGCCGGGGCGTACGACGGGCACTTCGGGACCCTGGGCGAGCGGCTCGTGGCGCACGGGCTCGGGGACGCGGTGCTGGTGCTCGGCTGGGAGATGAACGGCACCACGTACAGCCATCGCTGCGGTCCCGACCCGGTGAGCTGGAAGGCGTACTGGCGGCGGGTGGTGGAGGTGCTGCGCGCGGTGCCGGGCCAGAGCTTCCGCTTCGACTTCACGCCGAGCCGGGGGCTCGACGCCATCGCCTGGCCGCGCTGCTACCCGGGCGACGCCCATGTCGACATCATCGGCATGGACGCCTACGACCAGCCGGCCGGGCTCTCCTTCGAGGAGCAGGTCGCCGAGGAGTACGGGCTGGCGCACCATGTGCGGTTCGCGGCGGCGCACGGCAAGCCGGTCTCGTTCCCCGAGTGGGGGCTGTTCCGCAACGGGGACAACCCGGCGTACGTCCGGGGGATGCTCGACTGGTTCGCCCGGCACCGGCCGGTCTACCAGACCTTCACCGACTACTGCCCGCACGGGGTGTGGGGCTGCGACCGGAACCCCGCGTCGGGCGAGGTGGTCAGGGGCGCGCTCGGCCGGGTCCCCGGAGGGTGAGACCGGCCTTGAGGGTGTCGACGGTCCGGTCGAGGAGCGGGACCAGGTCGTCGCCCCGGCCGTGTTCCGCCCAGTAGACGGTGGCCTCGCGCAGGGCGCCGAGGACGGCCGCGGTGAAGACCCGTACCTCCAGGTCGTCGGGGGCGCGGCCGGTGCGCTCGGCGATGGCTCCGGAGAGCAGCCGGCCGGTCTCGGCGGTGGTCTCGGTGAGCCGGGCGCGGACGGCGGGGATCTCGACCACGAACCGGGCGCGCATCCGGGTCTCGGCGGGTTCGTCGGCGAGGGAGGCCGTGACGGCGTCGAGGACGACGGCGCGCAGCGAGTCCAGCGGTTCCTCCTCGGCCGGCCGGGCGCGCAGCCGGGCCTCCAGGAGGGTGTCCTGGTCGTCGGTGAGGAGGATGTCCTCCTTCACGGGGAAGTAGCGCACGACGGTGGAGGGGGAGACCTCGGCCGCGGCCGCGATCTGCTCGATGGTCGTGGCCTCGTACCCCTGCTCGGTCACGAGCCGGTAGGTGGCCCGGCGGATCGCGGCGCGGGTCCTGAGCTTCTTGCGCTCGCGCAGCGAGGGGCGCGGGCTGCTCGCGGGTTCGGGGGTGTCGGCGGCCATGGCGTCATTGTGCCTGGTCAGCGAGGGTCGGGCGGGGCCTGTGAGGGGCTTTCGGCCGTGCTCACGCGTGCTGGTAGGCGACCAGGGAGATGCCGACGTAGTGGACGATGAAGGCGGCGAGGGTGAGGGAGTGGAAGACCTCGTGGAAGCCGAACCAGCGGGGTGAGGGGTTGGGGCGCTTGATGCCGTAGATGACCCCGCCCGCGCTGTAGAGCAGGCCGCCGACGATCACCAGGACGAGGACGGCGATGCCGCCGGTGCGCATGAAGTCGGGCAGGAAGAAGACGGCGGCCCAGCCCATGGCGATGTAGCAGGGCGTGTACAGCCAGCGCGGGGCGCCGACCCAGAAGACCCGGAAGGCGATGCCGGCGGCGGCCGCGGCCCACACCGCCCACATGAGGGGCCGGCCGGTGGAATCCGGGAGGAGGAGCAGGGTCAGCGGGGTGTACGTGCCCGCGATGATCAGGAAGATGTTGGCGTGATCGAGGCGCCGCAGCACCGCCTCGCCGCGCGGGCCCCAGTTCCCGCGGTGGTAGAGGGCGCTGATGCCGAAGAGCAGGCAGGCGGTGAGCACGTAGATCCCGCAGGCGATCCGGGCGCGCGGGGAGTGCGAGAGGGCGACCAGGACGAGGCCCGCGACGATCACCGCGGGGAACATCCCGGCGTGCAGCCAGCCCCGGAGTCTCGGCTTGAGGGGGAGCGGCAGCGCCGGGTGCTGGTCCGTCGTCGTGAGGTCCGGTGTGGCTGCAGTCATGGAACCGAATGCTATCTACGCCACCGTAGGTTCCGGATATGAGTGGCGATGCTCACGTGTGAGGCCCTCTGGACATATGGGCGGTAGCATCGGATGATCAAATGAGTGCGGTCGGCACCGGATGAGCGCCTACGACGCATCCGGGTCGCAGCCCCCAAGGGGCATACATCTTAAAAACCCCTCAACAAGGAGCAATCGTGGCGCGCGACAACGCGGCTCCCTCCAGCGTCCCCACCCAGCACAAGGAACTGATCTCGTGGGTCAACGAGATCGCCGAGATCACCCAGCCGGACAGCATCGTCTGGTGTGACGGCTCCGAGGCCGAGTACGAGCGCCTGTGCGAGGAGCTCGTCTCCAAGGGGACCTTCAAGAAGCTCGACCCGGTCAAGCGCCCGAACTCGTACTACGCGGCCTCCGACCCGACCGACGTCGCGCGCGTCGAGGACCGCACCTTCATCTGCTCCGAGAAGGAGGAGGACGCGGGCCCGACCAACCACTGGAAGGCTCCCGCGGAGATGAAGGAGATCTTCGCCGGCGAGAAGGGCATCTTCCGCGGCTCCATGAAGGGCCGGACGATGTACGTCGTCCCCTTCTGCATGGGCCCCGTCGGCTCCCCGCTCTCCGCCATCGGCGTCGAGATCACCGACTCCGCCTACGTCGCCGTCTCCATGCGCACCATGACCCGCATGGGACAGGCCGTCCTCGACGAGCTCGGCACCGACGGCTTCTTCGTCAAGGCCGTCCACACCCTCGGCGCCCCGCTCGCCGAGGGCGAGGCCGACGTTCCGTGGCCGTGCAACTCCACCAAGTACATCTCGCACTTCCCCGAGACGCGCGAGATCTGGTCGTACGGCTCGGGCTACGGCGGCAACGCCCTGCTCGGCAAGAAGTGCTACGCGCTGCGCATCGCCTCCGTCATGGCGCGTGACGAGGGCTGGCTCGCCGAGCACATGCTCATCCTCAAGCTGACCCCGCCGCAGGGCGAGGCCAAGTACGTGGCCGCCGCCTTCCCTTCGGCCTGCGGCAAGACCAACCTCGCCATGCTGGAGCCCACGATCTCCGGCTGGACGGTCGAGACCATCGGCGACGACATCGCCTGGATGCGCTTCGGCGAGGACGGCCGCCTCTACGCGATCAACCCCGAGGCCGGCTTCTTCGGCGTCGCGCCCGGCACCGGCGAGCACACCAACGCCAACGCCATGAAGACCCTCTGGGGCAACTCGGTCTTCACCAACGTCGCGCTCACCGACGACGGCGACGTGTGGTGGGAGGGCATGACCGAGGAGGCGCCCGCCCACCTGACGGACTGGAAGGGCAACGACTGGACGCCGGAGTCCGAGACGCCGGCCGCCCACCCCAACGCCCGCTTCACCGTCCCGGCCGGGCAGTGCCCGACGATCGCCCCCGAGTGGGAGGACGTCAAGGGCGTCCCGATCTCCGCGATCCTCTTCGGCGGCCGCCGCGCCTCCGCGGTGCCGCTGGTGACCGAGTCCTTCGACTGGAACCACGGCGTCTTCCTCGGGGCCAACGTCGCCTCCGAGAAGACCGCCGCCGCCGAGGGCAAGGTCGGCGAGCTGCGCCGCGACCCGTTCGCCATGCTGCCGTTCTGCGGCTACAACATGGGCGACTACATGGCGCACTGGATCAAGGTCGGCGCCGACAAGGACCAGGCGAAGCTGCCGAAGATCTACTACGTGAACTGGTTCCGCAAGAACGACGCGGGCAAGTTCGTGTGGCCGGGCTTCGGCGAGAACAGCCGCGTCCTGAAGTGGATCGTCGAGCGCCTGGAGGGCAAGGCCGAGGGCGTCGAGACGCCGATCGGCATCCTGCCGACCCGCGAGGCCCTCGACACCGCCGGCCTGGACCTGCCCGAGGCCGACCTGGACTTCCTGCTCACCGTCGACAAGGACGTCTGGCGCGAGGAGGCCGCTCTGGTCCCCGCGCACCTGGAGACCTTCGGGGAGCACACCCCGAAGGAGCTGTGGGACGAGTACCGCGCGCTGGTCGAGCGCCTGGGCTGATCCCGTAGCGACACCGAGACTCGTGGTGGGTTGCCCCGAAACACCGCCCTGACCAGTGGGGTCACGACGGCCCACCACGACGCATCCGGCCCCCGGAGCCCCCTCACGGCTGCGGGGGCCGGCGCATGTGCGGGGGCGGCCGGCGGCCGGGAGGGGTGACGGGTTGGGTGGCGCCCGGTCCGCGCGGTGTCGTGGCCGCGCGGACCGGGGCCGTCAGGGGGTGCCGACCAGGGAGTCCCCGGCGAGCGCCGCGGTGTGTGCGTCCATGCGCTCGGCGGCGAGGATCGCGGCGGCGGTGTCGGCCCGGGAGGCGGCGACGACCAGGGCGCGGCCCGCGAGGGCGTGGGCCCTGCGGTGCAGCGCCTCCGCGGGGGAGCCGCTCAGGCCCGCGTGCCGGGCGGGGGGCGCGCCGCGGAGCCGGGCGACCTGCCGGGCGATCAGCTCGCCGGCCTCGCCGTCGCCGAGCTCGTCGGTGACGGCGAGCAGGGCGGCGAGGTGTCCGGCGAGCTGGATGTCCAGCTCCTCCTCGCGGGAGCGGTGCGGGTAGGCGTTCCGGTCGTCGTCGGCCATCCGGTGGACCGACTTGGTGCGGATCGGTTCGTACATGGGACGGCCTCCTGGTTGCTCTGGAGGCATCCTAGCTTAGATTCAATCTAAAGTTGTGTGCTGTCCGGGAAGTGTTCCGGTCGGGCCGGGTCAGTGCTGGCTGTAACCGTCCAGGAAGGTGCCGATCCGGGTCACCGCGTCCGCCAGGTCGGGGGCGGTGGGCAGGGTGACGATCCGGAAGTGGTCCGGCTCGTGCCAGTTGAAGCCCGTGCCGTGCACGACCATGATCTTCTCGGCCCGCAGCAGGTCGAGGACCATCTGCCGGTCGTCCTTGATCTTGTAGACGTTCGGGTCGAGCCGCGGGAAGAGGTACAGCGCGCCCTTCGGCTTCACGCACGTCACGCCCGGGATCTGCGTCAGCAGTTCGTACGCCGTGTCCCGCTGTTCGAGCAGCCGCCCGCCCGGCAGCACCAGGTCCTCGATCGACTGGCGTCCCTGGAGCGCGGCGGCCACCGCGTGCTGGGCCGGCATGTTGGCGCACAGGCGCATGTTGGCCAGGATCGTCAGGCCCTCGATGTACGAGGAGGCGTGCGCCTTCGGGCCGCAGACCGCGAGCCAGCCGGACCGGAAGCCCGCCACCCGGTAGTTCTTGCTCATCCCGTTGAAGGTCAGGACCAGCAGGTCGGGGGCGATGGCGGCGGTCGGCGTGTGGGTGGCGCCGTCGTAGAGGATCTTGTCGTAGATCTCGTCCGAGCAGACCACCAGGTTGTGACGGCGGGCGATCTCCGTCAGCGAGCGGAGCATCTCGTCGTCGTAGACGGCGCCGGTCGGGTTGTTCGGGTTGATGATCACGATCGCCTTGGTGCGATCGGTGATCTTGCGCTCGATGTCGGCCAGGTCCGGCATCCAGTCCGCCTGCTCGTCGCAGCGGTAGTGCACGGCCGTACCGCCGGCCAGCGAGACCGACGCCGTCCACAGCGGATAGTCGGGGGCCGGGACGAGCACCTCGTCGCCGTCGTCGAGCAGCGCCTGCATCGACATCTGGATCAGCTCGGAGACGCCGTTGCCCAGGTAGATGTCCTCGACGGAGAGCGGGATGCCCTTGGTCTCGTAGTGGCTCATCACCGCGCGCCGAGCGGACAGCAGGCCCTTCGCGTCGCCGTAGCCGTGCGCCTCGGCGAGGTTGCGCAGCATGTCCTCGAGGATGGCCGGCGGGCACTCGAAGCCGAACGCGGCCGGGTTGCCGGTGTTGAGCTTGAGGATGCGATGACCCGCAGCCTCAAGCCGCATCGCCTCTTCGAGCACCGGGCCCCGGATCTCGTAACAGACGTTGGACAGCTTCGTGGACTGGATCACCTGCATGACGAGAGCTTACGGCGGTGCCGGTCGGCGCGCTCCGTGTTCTTAGCCACGTCGGCGACGGCTCGGGCGTCCGGGTGATCGCCCGGGCGGGCGTACGGGCGCCGTGACGCGTCCCGTCCGGCCGTGTGACCCAGGTCGCTCTCGTACGCGTGTGCTCCCTACAATCCCCGTTCGTGAGCCAGTACGACACGGGGGCCGACGACGGCCCGAGACGCCGCCGTCACGCCGCGAGGCGCGGGCCCGCGCCGCTCCTGATGATCGGGGGCGGTGCCGTCGTCGTGCTCGGGGCGCTCGCCGCCGTCGTGGCCGCCGCCTTCGACTCCGGCCCCGACCGGGGCTCCCCGGCCGTCGACGGCGGCGGGCCCGGGATGCCGGCGCTGATCCAGCCCGATCCCGGCTCCGGATCGGGCTCCGCCGACTCCGAGGACGGCGACGGCGCCCGGGAGAGCGGGACGCCCGCCCCCTCCCAAGGCGGCACGGCGTCCGCGTCCGCGTCGGCCGCCCCCTCGGCGAGCGCGGGGCCGGGCGCCGGTGCCACGGCGCCCGCCACCGGGCCCGCGCCCGGCGTGACGGCCACCGCTTCCGCCGGGCGGGCGCCCGGAAAGTCGGGGGACGCGCCGGGGGTCAAGAAGAAGCAGAGGTAGCGGCGGGCCGGGGCGGGCGGGCCCGCAGGATAGGTTGTCCCGTCATGTGGGTTTTCAGCACCGCCGGATGCCGGTGGCTCGGCGCCGCCGGTTCGCTCGCCGTCAGCGTGGGCGGATGGGCGGCCGGGACACTTCCGGTACGCGGCGGTTGGGGGCTCTGGGAGCCACGCGGCTCCGCCCTCACCGTGGCCGGCGCGGTCCTCGCGTACCTCGGCCTGACGCTGCTGATCGCCGCGTGGTGGCAGTACGGGCGGCTGCTCCCGGCCGGCGACGGGCGGCGCGTGGGCGAGCGGTCCGGTGAGCGGGTCGGTGGGCGGTCCGGCGAACGCGTCGGTGTCACCCTCGGCTGGTGGACGGCGCCGCTGCTGCTCGCGCCGCCGCTCTACAGCGCCGACGTGTACAGCTACATCGCCCAGGGCGCGATGGTCCTCGAAGGCCACGACGTGTACGGCGCCGGGCCGTCCGTGCTCGGGCCCGGCTCGCTCGGGGCGGACGCGGCGGCGAGCGTCGGCGGACACTGGACGGACACGCCCGCGCCGTACGGTCCGGTCTTCCTCGTGCTGGCGCAGGCGGTCGTGAAGCTCACCGGCGGGGCGGTCGTGCCGGCTGTCCTCGGCATGCGGATCCTCGCCCTCGGCGCGCTCGCCCTGATCGTCTGGGCCGTCCGCGGCCTGTCCGGCGGCCGCCCGGGGGCGCTCTGGCTCGCCGCGCTCAATCCGCTGCTCCTGATCCACGTCGTCGGCGGCATGCACAACGACGGGCTGATGATCGGGCTCATGCTCGGCGGGGTGCTGCTCGCGGTGCGGGAGCGGTGGGTGCTCGGCAGCGTGCTCGTCGGCCTCGCCGTCATGGTGAAGTCGCCGGCGGCGGTGGCGCTGCTGTTCGTGGGGATCATCGTCGCGCGGCGCGCGGGCGGGGGTGCGCGGGGGCTTCTGAAGGGCCTGCTGCCGGGCGTCGTCGCCGCGGGGGTGGCCGGACTGGCGACCGTGGCCGCGGGGACGGGTTTCGGGTGGCTCCGCACCCAGAGCGTGGCCGGCTCCATCCACACCGCGCTCTCCGTCACGAGCGACCTCGGGCTCGGCCTCGGGCTGCTCGTCGCGGACGATCCGGACCCGGTGAAGACGCTCGTCCAGCGGGCGGGCCTGCTGGTGGCCGTCGCGGTCATCGGGGTGCTGGGCCGGCGCTGCTGGCAAGGGCGGATGGATCCGGTACTGGGCCTCGGGGTCTCGCTGCTCGTGCTGGTGGGGCTCTCGCCGATGGTGCAGCCGTGGTACGTGCTGTGGGGGGTCTGCGCGGTGGCGGCGGTGGCGTGGGACGGGCGTTCGGGGTGGGGGCTCGCGGTGATGTGCGGGGCGCTGGCGTACGAGACGGCGCCCTCGGGCCACACCCCGGCGTACGGCTTCGCCCTGGCGGGCGTGGCGCTGGCGGCGGGGCTCCTTTGGCTCCGTGCCGCCCGCGCCCGTGGGGGGCCGGCTCTGCCCGCCCCCGTGTGGGCGATCGTCCCGCAGGGCGGTGGGGGTCCCCCCGGGGGTCCCCCCGGACGAAGTCCGGGGAAGGGTGGGCACACGGGACGGCGCGCCTAGGGCCGCAGGCCCCGGACGGGAACGGCCGCGGTTGTCAGTGGCGGCGGATCGATCTGCCTGCCAAGGCGGTCGTCCGTTTGCCGTCCTCCATGACGAACCGGCCGTCGATCAGGACGTGCGGAATGCCCGTCGGGAGCGTGCGCGGGTTCGCGTACGTCGCGCCCGACGCGATCGTCGTCGGGTCGAAGAGGGTCAGGTCCGCCCGGTAGCCCTCGCGGACCAGGCCGCGGTCCGGCAGACCGAGGCGGGCGGCGGGGCGGGAGGTGAGGTGGGCGACGCACTCCTCCAGGGAGAGGACCCCCTCCTCGCGGACGTAGCGCCCGAGGTACTCCGGGAAGGTGCCGTACGCGCGCGGATGGGGCTTGTCGCCCTGGAGGATGCCGTCGGAGCCGCCCGTGTGCACCCGGTGGCGCATGATCGCCCGGACGTTCTCCTCGTGGCCCACGTGCTGGAGGATCGTCGTGCCCAGGCGGTCGTCCAGGAGCAGGCGCCGGGCGGCGGGCCAGCCGTCGAGGCGGCGGCCGACGGACGAGGACAGGGCCGGGTCGGACACGCCCGAGATCTCGATCGTGGACCAGTCGACCGGCACCCCGTGGCAGCCGTCCGAGCCCAGGTCCTCCATGTGGTGCCGGATGCGTTCGGCCGTGGCGCCGTCCTGGAGGCGGGCGAGGAGCGCCTCCGGGCCGCCCTCGTGGGCCCAGCTCGGGAGCACCGCCGCCAGGGTCGTACAGCCCGGGGTGTACGGGTACGTGTCCAGGGTGATGTCCGAGCCCGCGGCGAGGGCCTCGTCGAGGAGGGCCAGGAGCTCCGGCGCCCGGCCCTCGTTCACGCCGAAGTTCATCGTGGCGTGGGCCAGGTGCAGGGCGCAGCCCGCGTCCCGGGTGAGCCGCACCATCTCCGCGTACGCCTCCAGGGCGCCCGCCCCGTAGGAGCGGTGGTGCGGGCAGTAGTAGGCGTCGTACGCGGCCACGACCCGGCACAGCTCGGTGAGCTCGGTGTCCGGCGCGTACATCCCGGGGGTGTAGGTCAGGCCCGAGGACATGCCCACCGCGCCCTGCTCCAGGCCCTCGGCGACGAGCTGCCGCATGCGGTTCAGCTCGGTCTCCGTGGCGGGCCGGTCGTCCCAGCCGACGGCGTACATCCGGACCGTGCCCTGCGGGACGAGGTAGGCCGCGTTGACGGCGATGCCGCGGTCGAGGCGGTCCAGGTACCCGCCGACCGTGCGCCAGTCGAAGTCGATGTCCGAGCCGTCGCTGTTCCAGCCGGTGACGGCCCGGCGCACCTCGGTCAGCGTCCGGTCGTCGACCGGTGCGTACGACAGGCCGTCCTGGCCCAGCACTTCGAGCGTCACGCCCTGCGCGGCCTTCGCGCTGTGGTCCGGGTCCCGCAGCAGGGCCAGGTCGCTGTGGGCGTGCATGTCGATGAAGCCGGGCGCCAGGACGAGCCCCTCGGCGTCCATCACCCGCCGGGCGGTGGGGCGTTGGCACCCGGCCGCCGCGCCCTCCTTGACGATCGCGGCGATCCGGCCGCCGTCGAGGGCGACGTCCGCGCGGTAGGAGGGCGCGCCGCTGCCGTCGACGACCTCCGCGTCGCGGAAGACGAGATCCATGACCGGCCCCTAGAAGAAGGTGCGGACGTAGTCGACGACCGTGCCGTCCGCCTCGACGAGCGGGATCAGCTGCCACTTGTCGAAGACCGTGCACGGGTGGGACAGGCCCATGCCGAGCCAGTCCCCGACCTCCACGTCCGCCCCCGGCTCCGTGCCCAGCCAGGCGTGCTGGTCGGACAGGGCGGTGACGGTGATGCCGGCGGCCGGGCGGATCTCGCCGGTGCGCCCGTCGCGCACGACCTGCGCCTCGGGCAGGTGCAGGTCGTACGCGGCGTCGCGCTTGCCCGCGTTGGTGAAGGCCTGGGCGGGGGTGGGGCGGGAGACGACCTGCGACCAGAGCCGGAAGGCGGGCTGGAGCGCCCCCTCCTCGGGGATCCGGTTGAAGGGGGTCCGCTCGCGGTACTGGCCGTCGTCGTGCGAGACGTACGCGCCGGAGCGCAGCAGCTTCAGGACGGGGCGGGAGAGGTCGGGGATCCGCGCGAAGACGTCGGCGACGGTGTCGAACCACTCGCTGCCGCCCGCGCTGACGACGATCTCCGGCAGTTCGGGCGCGAACCTGCCCGCCTTGTCGAAGGCGGCCGCGAGCCCCACGAGCCGGTTCAGCCACGCGCGCACCAGGGCCGCGTCGGCCCCGGGCATCGTGGCCTCGTAGCCCGCCACGCCCACGAGCCGCAGCCGGTCCGTGGCGGCGACCGCGTCGGCGACGGCCTCGCACTCGGCCTCGGTCCGCACCCCGGTGCGCCCCGCCTCGCCGGCGCCCAGCTCGACCACGACGTCCACGGCGCGGCGGGCGCCGGCGGCGCGCAGGGCCTCGTCCATCAGCTCGACCCCGCGCACGGAGTCGACGTAGCAGACGAAGCGGAAGTCCGGGTCGGCGTCGAGTTCGGCGGCCAGCCAGCGCAGGGCGGCGGCGTCGACCAGCTCGTTGGCCAGGAAGATCGTGGCGATGCCGTGGGCGCGGTAGACGCGGGCCTGGTGGGGGACGGCGGCGGTGATGCCCCAGGCGCCGTGCCGGAGCTGGCGCTCGAAGAGCTGAGGGGCCATGG
Organism: Streptomyces sp. NPDC020422; assembly: GCF_044386705.1. Lineage (NCBI taxonomy): Bacteria > Bacillati > Actinomycetota > Actinomycetes > Kitasatosporales > Streptomycetaceae > Streptomyces > Streptomyces sp. NPDC020422. The sequence goes on from NZ_JBIRVJ010000015.1 coordinate 133,690, forward strand.
AGGTCTTGCCGTGCGGGGCGAAGGCCAGGCCGTGGCGCTCGGCGTACTCCTCCAGGAGGCGCAGGTTGTGCGCGACCGACTCGGCGGAGAGGGCGAGGACCGGGGTGGTGAAGCCGCCGGTGAAGAGGTTGCGGCGCTGGGCCGCGAGCTCGCCGACGGTCAGGCCCTCGGCGTCCGGGGGCAGCGCCTTGAAGCGGTGGTCGACGACCTCGTTCGCCAGGTCCGGCATGGGGCGCTCCTCCTCCTGCTGTTGCATGATGTGCAACGACCGTTGCGTCTATCGCTCATGGCTGTCTAACATCCGGGCCGACGCCGGGTCAATGGACCCCCACCACAGTGAAGGAGGCCGACGGTGACCGGAACCCCGCCGCCCGTGGACGCTCCGCCGGACGTCGTCTGCCTCGGCGAGTCCATGGTCACCTTCCTGCCCGCCCGGCCTGGGCGCCTCGCCGACGTCCCCTCCTTCACCCGCGCCATCGGCGGCGCCGAGTCCAACGTCGCCTGTGCGCTGGCCGCCGCCGGGCACCGGACGAAGTGGGTGGGGCGGGTGGGGCGGGACGGCTTCGGGGAGCACCTGGTCGCGGCGATCGGCGCGTACGGGGTCGATGTCTCCGCTGTGACGCGCGATCCCGAGCGGCCGACCGGGGTCTACTTCCGTACCGCCACCGACCGGGCGAGCGAGGCGCACGAGGTCGTCTACTACCGCGCCGGGTCGGCCGCCTCCGCGATGTCGCCGGCGACCGTTCCGTACGCCGAGGTCTCGGGCGGGCGGATCCTGCACCTGTCCGGCATCACCGCCGCGCTGTCCGCCTCGTGCCTGGCGCTCGTGCGCGCGCTCACGGCGGCGCGGGGCGCCCGGCCGCTCGTCTCCTTCGACGTCAACTTCCGTCCCGTCCTGTGGGGCGACGCCGGCCGGGGCGGACAGGTGCTCCTGGAGCTGGCGCGCGGGGCGGACCTCGTCTTCGTCGGGGCCGACGAGGCGGAGGCGGCCTGGGGCGTGGGCGAGCCGGAGGCGATCCGGGCGCTGCTGCCGGAGCCGGCCGTGCTCGTGGTGAAGCGGGGCGCGGAGGGGGCCGTCGTGTTCGAGCGCGGCGCCGACACCGCCCGCCCCGCCGGGACGCCGGGCACCCGCGCGAGCACCGGCCCGGTGGGCGACGCCGGCCGCGGTGCCGACCCCGGGGCCGCCGCAGGCCGCAGCCGCGACGCCGGTCCCGTGGCCGGCGCCGGGCGTGGCCCCGGCCCCGGCCCCGGTCCCGGTCCCGGTCCCGGTCCCGACACAGGTCACGGCACCGAAGCCGGACACGGCACCGGCACCGATCCCGAAGCCGGCCGTGGTCCCGGCGCCGGCCGTGGCCCCGAAGCCGGCGGCGGCCCCTACACCGGCTCCGGCGGCGACGCCGGCCGCGGCCCCGGCGCCGGTCCTGTGGCCGGCCCCGGCGCCAGCCGTGGCACCGGTCCCGGTCCCGGCGGCCGCCCCGACGCCGTCCACGTCGTCCCCGCCCCCCGCGTCGACGTCGTCGCCCCCGTCGGAGCCGGGGACGCCTTCGCCGCCGGGTTTCTCTCCGGGACGCTGCGCGGACTCGGTACGGTCGCCCGGGCGCGGCACGGGCATCTGATGGCCGCCGCCGCCCTCACCGTCCCCGGCGACCTCGCCGTGCCGGCCCGGCGCGCCCGCGCCGACCTGCTCGCCGCACTCGACGACAGGGCGTGGGAGACACTGCACCTCGGCCCCGGGTGGACGGGGGACGACCAGGAGGTACGTACGTCATGAGCCAGACCGTCGACCGCGCCCTCAGCATCCTGCCGTTGCTGGCGCAGGGGCCCGCCGACCTCGGCCAGGTCGCCGAACGGCTCGGCGTGCACAAGTCCACGGCCCTGCGCCTGCTGCGCACCCTGCACGAACACGGGCTCGTCTACCGCCAGCAGGACCAGCGCTACCGCCTGGGCGCCCGGCTCTTCGCGCTCGCCCAGGAGGCCGTCGAGAACCTCGACATCCGCGAGATCGCCCACCCCCATCTCGCCGCGCTGAACGAGCGGATCGGGCACACCGTCCACCTCGCCGTGTACGAGGAGGGCGAGGTGCTCTACATCGACAAGGTCGAGAGCCGCTACCCGGTGCGCATGTACTCGCGGATCGGCAAGCCCGTCGCGATCACCGTCGCCGCCGTCGCCAAGCTGCTCCTCGCCGACCTGCCCGAGCCCGAGCGCCGCGCCCTCGCCGCCAAGCTCGACTACCCCCTGTACACGTCCCGTTCGACGCCCCACGCCGCCGCCTTCCTCAAGGAGCTGGCGACCGTACGCGAACAGGGCTGGGCCACCGACCTCGGTGGCCACGAGGAGTCCATCAACTGCGTCGCCGCGCCCGTCCGCGGTGCCGACGGGCGCGTCGTCGCCGCCATGTCGGTCTCCGCGCCGAACGTCGTCGTGACCGCCGAGGAACTCCTCACCCTCCTCCCGCTGGTGCGCCGCACCGCCGAGCAGATCAGCCGCGACTACTCCGGCTCCGCCCCGACGAACGACACCGAGGACAACGCATGACCGAGAAGACCGCCCTCGTCCCCGCCACCCACACCACCCCGCCCGCCAAGTTCTCCCACGGCGTGAAGAAGGGCAACATCCTCCAGGTCGCCGGTCAGGTCGGCTTCCTGCCCGCCGTCGAGGGCCAGCCCCCGACGCCGGCCGGTCCGACCCTGCGCGAGCAGACCCTCCAGACCTTCGCCAACGTCAAGGCGATCCTGGAGGAGGGCGGCGCCACCTGGGACGACGTGATGATGATGCGCGTCTACCTCACGGACGTCGACCACTTCGCCGAGATGAACGAGATCTACAACGCCTACTTCGAGGAGCAGGGGCTCAAGGCCCCCGCCGCCGCCCGTACGACGGTCTACGTCGGCCTGCCCAAGGGGCTGCTCATCGAGATCGACGCACTGGCGGTCCTGGGCTGACGAGGGCCGCCCGCGCCGCTCACAGGGACGTCGGCCATACTTCCCGCGTGGAGCAGAGCACAGGACCCAGCAGCATTCCGCCCCTCCAAGGCGCCGCGGCCGATCCGGCGTTCGTCCCCGGCATCACGGGGCCACGCCCGGACGCGGCGGCAGGACCGGCGGTGAGTGACGGCGACGTACTCGTCGGGGATTCCGAGGTCGGGGATTCCGCGGCCGCGGACGCCGTCGTCGAGGACGCCCGCGTGGAGGACGCCGTCGTCGAGGACGCCGAAGTCCCCGTCCGGGAGGACGGGGACGTGGACGGGCCGGTGTTCGAGGCCGCCGACCGGCGGGCCCGGATCGTCGCCGACGCCGAGGGCGTACGGCTCAGCCTCGACGAGGAGAGCTGCGAGTTCCGCTGGGACGAGATCGGCGCGGTCGAGACCGCGGCGGGGCGCAAGCGGTTCACCGTCACCGTGCACACCCCTGACCGGCGCTGGTATCCGATCGAGATCGACGCGCCGGCCAGGGAGCGCATCGGCGAGTGGGAGTCACAGCTCGACGCCGTGCTGGACGCCTACTTCGACGAGAACGCCTAGCCCGTTCAGCAGTACTGCGCGGCCTTGCCGATCGAGCGGTACATGCAGTCGCTGTTCTCCAGGAGCTGGAGCACGGCGTCCTTGTTGCGGCTGGTCTCCCGCTCGATCACCTCGTCGGGCGGGTAGAAGCCGCCGTTCCAGGAGTCCGTCGGGTACATCTCGAAGGTGTAGCTGAAGATCTTGTGCGCGCCCCAGAGGTAGTCGTCGATCGACCCGTCCGTGATGTAGAGGTCGCTGGACTGCTCGGGGGTGTAGCCGTTGCTCGACGCCATCTTCTGGCCGACCGTGGCGAAGGCGTCGCGGTCGTCCTGGGTCATGCCCGTGGCGGTGTCGGCGTTGGTCCAGCCGAAGGGCCACAGCACCAGTTCGCTGTAGGTGTGGAAGTCGATGCCGGTCTTGATCTGCTGCTTGCCGCCGACGACCCGGGAGCGGACGAAGTCGGCGACGACCTTCACCTCGGGCGCGGACTCGGGGGCGGTGCCGCGGTAGGTCTCGGAGCTCTTGGAGCCGGAGGAGCCGCCGCAGCAGCCCCACTTGTAGTCCCAGTTGCGGTTGAGGTCCGTACCGACGTACGAGGAGCCGGAGTTGGGCTGCCGGTTCTTGCGCCAGCTGCGGTAGGAGCCGCTGGCGATGTCGTACTCGCCGCCGTCCGGGTTCAGGTCGGGGACGATCCAGATCTCCCGGTTGTTCACCATGTTGGTGATCCGGGAGTCGGTGCCGTAGCCGGCGCCGAGCTCGCGCAGCAGGTAGAGCGCCATCTCGACGGTGAGGTGCTCGCGGGCGTGCTGGTGGTGGGTGAAGAGGACCTCGGGCTCGTTCTCGTCGGTGGCGACGTTGTCGCTGACCTTGATCGCGATGATGTCCCGGCCCTGGTACGACTTGCCGATCACCCGCTTGTTCATGATGTTCGGGTAGGCGGCGAGGCGCTGGTCGATCTCGGCGTTCATCTCCGCGTAGTTGTGGTACTTCGCGTCGGCGGAGGGGAAGTCGAGCGGACCGAGCGCCGACTTGGCGCTCTCGCCCCGGTCGGGCGGGGCGGGCAGGGCGACGGCCCGGTAGCCGAGGCTCTTGAGGTGGGCCGCCTGCTGCGCGTTGGCGCTGACCACGACGTGGCCGGCGTCGACCTCGTCGATGGAGACGCCGGTGGCGGCGAGGGCGGTGCGTTCGGCGGGGGTGGCGGGTCCGGCGATCTCGTACTGCCGGATCACCTCGTCCCCGCCGCGGGTGACGGCGGTCGGCGCCGGGTCGGCCCCGGCGGGTGTCGCGAGGGCGGAGAGCGGCGCCGCGAGGGCGAGCGCCAGCAGGCCCGCGAGTGCGGCGGACCTTCTTCCGCGGATACGGAGTCGCATGCTGTCTCCTGGGTGGGGAGTGTGGGGGAGTGCGACAGACGGTCGTGCGGTGGTGACATGGTCCGGCCATGACATGGACCGGTCAAGGAGTGGAGTTCGGCCATATTCTTCCGCCCCCGGACCCCGGAAACGGCGCAGCGCCGCCGGGGAAGCGGCGGCGCTGCGGGGGATTCCCCCGAAGGGGGGAGGGTCGGTCGGCGGTGTGCGGGGGTTACGGCAGGCCGTGGACGTGCGGGCCGACCGCGTTCGACCAGGCGTTGCCGGCCGTCGCGTCCCAGTTGGTCGACCAGGTCATCGCACCGCGCACGTTCGGGTAGGTCTTCGACGGCTTGAAGCTGCCGCAGCCGGTGCCCTTGGCGAGGCAGTCGAGCGCGTTCTTCACGATCTGCGGGTCGACGTAGCCGCTGCCCGCGCCGCGGGGCGAGGCGGGGACGCCGAAGCCGATCTGGGAGGCGTCGAGGCCGCCCTGGAGCTGGATGCAGGCGAGCGCGGTGAGGAAGTCCACCGAGCCCTGGCTGTAGACCTTGCCGTCGCAGCCGAGCATCGAACCGCTGTTGTAGTACTGCATGTTGACCACCGTCAGGATGTCCTTCACGGCGAGCGCGGTCTTGAAGTACTCCGTCCCGGTCGACTGCATGTCGATGGTCTGCGGGGCCATGGTGAGCACCAGCGACGAACCGGCCTTGGCGGACAGCTGGCGCAGCGCCTTGGTCAGGTACGTGGAGTTGATGCCGTGCTCCAGGTCGATGTCGACGCCGTTGAAGCCGTACTCCTGCATCAGGGCGTACGCGCTGTCGGCGAAGGCGGTCGCGGAGGCGTCACTGTTGATGGTGACGTTCCCCTTCTCGCCGCCCACCGAGAGGATGACGGACTTGCCGGCCGCCTTCTTCGCGGCGACGTCGGCCTTGAAGTCGGCGGTGGAGGCGTAGCCGACGGCCGGGTCCAGGTTGAAGGTGATCTGGCCCGCGGTGGCCGTGGCGTCCGCGAAGGAGACGGCGATGATGTCGTACTGCGCCTGCACGTCCCGCAGCTTCTGCACGGTGGCGCCGTTGTCGAAGTTCTGCCAGTAGCCGGTCAGGGCGTGCTTGGGCACGGCCGGTCCCGGGCCGGGGTTGGTGACGTCCGCGGTCCGCGCGGAGACCGCGGCCGACTTGGCGGACTCGCCCGCGGCGTTGGTGGCCGAGACCTGGAACTGGTACGTGGTGCTCGCGGTCAGGCCGGTGACGGTGGCCGAGGTCCCGTTCACCGTGGTGGCGAGGGCGCCGTCCTTGTAGACCTTGTAGCCGGTCGCGTTGGAGACCGCGCCCCAGCTCAGCGGGACCGACGAGGAGGTGGGGGTGCCCGCGGCGAGGCCGGTGGGGGCGGTCGGGATCGTCGGCTGCGGATCGGTGCCGCCGCCCCCGTCGGGCCCGAAGACGCTCACGTCGTCGACGGAGTACGCGGCCGTGCCGTACCACCCGTGGGTGTAGATCTGCACGGATGTGGTGTTCGCTCCCGTGGTGAAGCTGGTGGTCAGCTGCTTCCAGCCGGTGCTGTCCGGGGTCCAGGTGGAGACGTCGGTGGTGCCGGTGCCGGTCGCGCCGAGATAGGTGTAACCGCCCTGCACCCAGGCGCTGAGCGTGTAGGTGGAGCCGGGCTTGACCGTCACGGTCTGGGTGCACCTGGCGTTGTCCTGGCCGGCCGGGGTGGCCCGCAGGGCGCCGGCCCCGGTGCGCACCGGCGAGGAGACGACCGTGCCGCTGCCGGCGGAACAGGACCAGTTGGCGAGGCCGTTCTCGAAGCCGGCGTTCTTGGCGACGTTGACGTCGGCGGCCTGCGCGGTGCCGGTGCCGCCGACGAGGACGAGCCCGGCGCCGACGGCGAGCGCCAGCGCGGCTCTGGTGGTGCGGTCCACTTGCTGCCTCCGGGGGGAGTGGGGGAGCGGGGAGGGGCGGCCGTACGCCTTCGTACGGAGGTGCGGAACGGTGGCCACCGTCGGGGGAACAAGCTGGTCCAGACCAATTGGGTTGTCAAGACCTCTGGCAGGAAACGCAGTTCAGGGACGCCTGCTCGGAGCCGCCTGCGCCGGCTGCCCGCTCCGATCGAGAAAGTGACGGAGCTTGAAGGATTGTGTGTTCACCACTCCAGTGGCCTGGATACAGTGCAGAGGCGGTAACGCTGCGCGTGCAGCTAGTGATCATTGAGGGATCGGGGGAGCCCGCGTGCCGACAGCGATTGCGGTCACCAGCCCCGACCTGGTGCTGCCCCCCACCGACCCGCAGACACCCCCCGCGGCCGTGCTGCCCGGACCCGAGACCCGGTCCCTCGACGCCTCCCTCGCCGACGTCCAGCTCCTGCTCGAACGGCACGGGCATGTGATCGTGGTCTGCCCCACCTCCGCACCGCCCGCGACCGAACAGCGGCTGCACGCCGTCCGCTCGCTGCTCGAATCCGACCGGATCGCGATCGTCAGGACCGCGCTGCCGCCGCTCGGCGCCGCCGTCCTCGTGCGCCAGCTGCGCCAGCTCTCCGCCTGCGACTTCAGCCCCGGCGTGCTCGCCTCCGCCGCCCGGCTGCTCACCCACTACGTGTACGCGGGCGCCGTCCTCGGCTCCGTCGCCAAGCTGGACCGCGTTCCCGTCGGTCTCACCTCGCACGTCAAGGGCTGGCTCCCCGGCGCCCAGTTCGGCGTCCTCGCCGGGCCCGTCGCCGAACTCGTACGGATCGGATCCGGGGCCGCGTCCGGCGGCGGCTCCGGGCGGTCCGGTGCCCCCGCGCTGCTCACCGGGCCCGAGTTCACCACCGACCTCGTGCTCGCCCGCGGCCAGCTCCAGACCGAGTGGCCGACCGCCACCCTCGCCCCGCACTGGCAGGTCCGCGCCGTCCAGGAGACCACGCTGCCCGAGTCCTCGCCGCACTGGTGGGGCACGGGCAAGCTCGTCGAGTTCGCCGCCCACCTCGCCGACCTCCCCGTCCTGCACCAACTGGTCGCCTCCGTACGCCGGGAGACCTGCCACTGGTGCCGGATGGAACTCATCGGCGACCGCTGCGGCTTCTGCGCCGCCCCGCTGCCCACGGCCGAACCGACCACGGCGCACCCCATGTCCCGCTAGCGAAGCCCCCTTTCCGCCCCCGTTCCCGTCCGCCCCGTTCCCGTCCGCCCCCGTCCGTCGCGCGACCCGTCCACGATCGAGGTAGTACGGCCATGAACTCCCGCCAGCGCCGTGGTGTCATCCTCCTGCTGCTCTCCGTCCTGTGCGCCCTCGGCGCCTTCGCCGGCGTGCTCTCGGTGATCGGCGACGTGAACTCCAAGGTCGGACCCGAGGTCACCGCGTACCGCGTCAAGGGCGACATCGAGCCCTACACCGCGCTCGGCCCCGGCCGCTTCGAGAAGATCACGATGCCGGAGCGCTGGCTGCCGTCCACCGCCGTCACCGACCTCCGCCAGATCGAGGGCAAGATCGCCGTCACCACCCTCAAGGCCGGCTCGCTCCTCCAGAGCGACATGATCGTCAAGCGTCCCGCGCTCGAACCCGGCCAGCAGGAGATCGCCATCATGATCGACGCCGCCACCGGAGTGGCCGGCAAGATCACCCCCGGCGCCACCGTCAACATCTACGCCACCTTCGCCGGCGAACGCGGCGGCCAGGCCGCCCAGTCCAAGATGATCGTCGCCGGGGCGCGGGTCATCGACGTCGGCGAGCTCACCGCCCTCACCCCGAACCGCGAGGACCGCAACCGCGCCACCGAGGCCGTCCCCATCACCTTCGCCCTCTCCACCGTCGACACCCAGCGCGTCGCCTACGCCGAGTCCTTCGCCCAGCACGTCCGGCTCGCCCTCGTCGCGCCCGGCGGCGGCACCCCGCCCGACCCGCGCGACCGCACCTACACGCTCGACAAGGACAAGTGAGGCCCCGCATGACCACCAGGATCCTGCCGGCGGTCGGCGACCCGGACGCGGCCCGCGCGGTCACCACCCTCATCGGCCAGCTCCCCGACGCCGAACCCGCCGACCCCGTCGCCGACTCCACCCAGCTCGTCGACACCCTGGCCCGCCTCGCCGCAGCCTCCCTCGACGAACTCCCCGAGGTCGTCCTCGTCCACGAGCGGATCGGCCCCGTACCCGCCCTCGAACTCATCCGCGAGGTCGCCCTCCGCTTCCCCGCCGTCGGCGTCGTCCTCATCACCGCCGACGCCAGCCCCGTGCTCTTCTCCGCCGCCATGGACTCCGGCGCCCGCGGCCTCGTCACCCTCCCCCTCGGGTACGAGGAGCTCGCCAGCCGCGTCCAGGCCGCCGCCCAGTGGTCCACCGGGGTCCGCCGGCACCTCGGCGCCGGCACCGACGCCCTCACCGGCCCCGGCGGCCGGGTCGTCACCGTCAGCGGCGCCAAGGGCGGCGTCGGCACCACCGTCACCGCCGTCCACCTCGCCCTCGCCGCCCGCGCCTCGGGCCACACCGTCGCCCTCGTCGACATGGACCTCCAGGCCGGGGACATCGCCTCCTACCTCGACGTCCAGTTCCGGCGCTCGCTCGCCGACCTCGCCGCCGTCGACGACATCTCGCCGCGGGTCCTCCAGGACGCCGTCTTCCTCCACGAGACCGGTCTCAGCCTGCTCCTCGCCCCCGCGGAGGGCGAGCGCGCCGAGGAGGTCACCGACCGCTCCGCGCGGCAGATCGTCAGCGCCCTGCGCACCCGCTACGAGGTCGTCGTCGTCGACTGCGGCACCCACCTCGACGCGGCGAGCGCCGCGACCGTCGAGATGGCCGACACGGCCCTCCTCGTGACCACCCCCGACGTGATCGCCGTACGGGCCGCCAAACGGGCCGTCCGGATGTGGGACCGCCTCCAGGTCCGCAAGCCGGAGGAGACCACCATGCTGGTCAACCGGCACCACCGGTCCACCGAGATCCAGCCGCCCCTCGTCCAGAAGATCACCGGCACCCGGATGGCCGGGGTCACCGTCCCCGCCCACTTCAAGGAACTCGCCGCCCATGTGGACGCCGGCCGCCTCCACGACCTCGACGCCCGCTCCACCGTCAAGCAGGCGCTGTGGGCGCTGGCGGGGGAGCTGGGCCTGGTGAAGACGGCCGCCGCGCCGGGCCGCGAGCTCGTCCGCGCCGCCGACCGGGGCGCGCTGGGACTGCGGCGGCGCGGGGCGGGGAGATAGGCGTGCGCGGGCCGTGGCGGGACGACCGGGGGCAGGTGGCCGTCGAGTTCGTCGGCATGCTGCCGCTGATCCTGCTCACGCTGGTGCTGCTGTGGCAGTGCGTGCTGATCGGGTACACGTACACGCTGGCAGGGAACGCGGCGGACGAGGCGGCGCGGGCGTACGCCGTCGGCGACGACTGCCGGGAGGCCGCCCTGCGCAACCTGGACGGCGCCTGGGCGTCCGGCGCCGGCGCGGACTGCGGGCACGACGACGGCCTCGCGCACGCCCGGGTGAGGCTGCGGGTCCCCGTGCTCTTCCCGGGCGTCGGCAGCTTTCCGTTCGACGTGACGGGCGAGGCCGGGGCCGTATGGGAGGGGGAGCGGTGACGAGGCGACGCGCGCGCCGGGACCGGGGCCAAGTGGCCGTCGAGTACCTGGGCTTCCTGCCCCTGCTCCTGCTGATCGGTCTCGTCGGCGTGCAGCTCGGCATCGTCGCCTACGCGGCCCAGCAGGCGGGCACGGGAGCGCGGGCGGCGGCGCGGGCGGACAGCGTCGACGACCCCGGATCCGTACCGGGCGGGGAGACCGCGGGACGAGCGGCGATGAGCGACTGGATCGCGGGCCACAGCAGCTTCGATCCGGCGGGGTCCGGGAGCTGGAGCGTCACGGTCGACATCCCCTCCCTCATCCCCTTCCTGGACATGCCGAGCGTCACCAGATCGGCGACCATGCCCGTGCCCGAGGAGGACCAGCCATGAGCCTGCGGGCCCGCATCAGCCACCCCGAGGAGCACGGGGCCGGGAGCGGCGGACGGGAGGACGGGCACCTGGTCGCGTCCTTCCGGGCCAAGCTCCTGGAGGAGATCGACCTCACCGAGATGTCCGCGCTCGCCGCCGCCGAGCGCCGGGCGCGCCTGGAGCGCGTCCTCGGGCACATCATCAGCCGCGAGGGCCCGGTGCTCTCCACCGCCGAGCGGGCCCAGCTGATCCGCCGGGTCGTGGACGAGGCGCTCGGGCTCGGCGTACTCGAACCGCTCCTCGAAGACGCCTCCATCACCGAGATCATGGTCAACGGCCCCGACCAGATCTACATCGAGCGGGCCGGCCGCGTGGAGCTGCTGCCGCTGCGCTTCGCCTCGCACGAGCAGCTGATGCAGACCATCGAGCGGATCGTGTCCACCGTCAACCGGCGGGTGGACGAGTCGAATCCGATGGTCGACGCCCGGCTCCCCTCCGGCGAGCGCGTCAACGTCATCATCCCGCCGCTCTCGCTCACCGGGCCCACGCTCACCATCCGCCGCTTCCCCCGGGCGTACACCCTGCACGAGATGATCGGCCTGGGCTCGCTCGACGAGCAGATGCTGCTGCTGCTCTCCGGGCTCGTGCAGGCGAAGTTCAACATCATCGTCTCGGGCGCGACCGGCACCGGGAAGACCACGCTCCTCAACGCCCTGTCCGGGCTGATCCCGGACGGCGAGCGGGTCATCACCATCGAGGACTCGGCCGAGCTCCAGCTCCAGCAGTCCCACGTCATCCGCCTGGAGGCCCGCCCGCCCAACATCGAGGGCCGCGGCCAGGTCACCATCCGCGACCTCGTCCGCAACTCGCTGCGCATGCGCCCCGACCGGATCGTGGTCGGCGAGGTCCGCGGCGGCGAGACCCTCGACATGCTCCAGGCGATGTCCACCGGCCACGACGGCTCGCTCGCCACCGTGCACGCCAACTCGGCCGAGGACGCGCTGATGCGGCTGCAGACCCTCGCGTCGATGTCCGAGGTCAAGGTCCCCTTCGAGGCGCTGCGCGACCAGATCAACAGCGCCGTCGACGTCCTCGTCCAGCTCACCCGGCACCCCGACGGCACCCGCCGGGTCACCGAGATCGCGATCCTCGCCTCCGACGGGCCCGAGCGCTACCTCCTCGCCACCGTCTGTCGATTCCTGGCCCGGCCCCTCGCGGCCGACGGGCGGGTGTACGGGGAGTTCGCGTACCACCCGCTGCCGCGCCGGGTGGCCCAGCGGCTGTACATGGCGGGCCAGCCCGTCCCGCAGGCCTTCGGGGTTGCGGCGGACGACGCACAACTGGCCGTGCGGGAAGCGAAGTAGGGAAGGAAGACCGACGTGAATCCGACTCTGCCGACCATCGGGGTGGCGCTGCTCGCCTGCGTCCTGGCCGTGACCGGCATCCATGCGTACGCGAGCGGGGCCGCCCGGCGGGCCGAGCTGATCGCCCGCCTGTCGGCGACCGGCGAGTCGGACGAGGAACGCCTGGGACGGCGCAGGCGCCCGTTCCGGGGCATCGACCGGCGCGTCCGCCGTACGGCCTTCGGACGCAGGCTGGAGCTGCGCATCTCCGCGACCGGCCTGGACGTCACCCCGGGCGAGTTCGTGGTGTACATGGCGGCCACGGTCACCGTCCTGTGGATCGCCGGGCAGGCGCTGCTGTCGCCGTTCTTCGGGCCGATCTGCGGCTTCCTCGGCGTATGGGTGGCGATGGGATTCCTCAACTGGCAGCGCCAGAAGCGCATCGAGCGGTTCATCAACCAGCTGCCCGAACTCTCCCGGATACTCGCCAACGCCACCCAGGCAGGCCTCGCCCTGCGGATGGCGCTCTCGCTCGCCGCCGACGAGCTGGAGGCCCCGGCCGGGGACGAGCTGGCGAAGGTCGCCCGGCAGCTGGCCGTCGGCACCTCGATCGACGACGCGCTGGGCGAGCTGGCCGAGCGCCTGCCCTCGCGCGAACTCGTCGTCCTGGTCACGACGCTGGTCCTGGCCAACCGCGCCGGCGGCACGGTCGTCTCCTCCCTGCGCAACCTCACCGAGACCCTGGAGGAGCGCAAGGAGACCCGGCGCGAGGTCCGCACCCAGCTGTCGCAGGTGAGCCTGACGGCGTACGCGGTGCCGGTCATCGGCGTCGGCTCGCTGCTGCTCATCGACAACATGCAGCCCGGGGCGCTGGACCGGATGACGGGCTCGGGCATCGGGCAGCTGGCCGTGGTGATCGCCCTGGGCCTGTACGGGGTGGGCTTCCTCGCGATCCGCCGCTTCTCGAAGATCGACGTGTAGGGGCGTGGTGACCATGGACCTGCTGCTCGCCCTCCTCGCCGGGCTCGCCGTCGCCGGTGCCTGCTACGGCATCCGCCTCTACCGCGCGGACGCCAAGCTGCCCTCCGACCTCCAGCTCGCCCTGGAGGTCGGCGCCACCCGCACCGGGGCCGTCGACTCGCTCGTCGACCGGCTCGGCATGCGCTGGTCGCCGGCCGTGCTGCGGCTCATGGGCCCCAAGCGGGTCAACGCGGTCCGCCGCAGGATCGACCTCGCGGGCAACCCCGGGGGCCTCACGATCGACCGGTACGGGGCGCGGCGCGCCGTCTACGGCGCCCTCGGAGGCTTCGGCGGGCTGCTGATGCTGAGCAGGGGCTCGGTCCTGGCGGCGGTCCTGCTGCTCGCCTTCGGGGCGTTCTGGACCGAGGTCGGCATCTGGTCCGCGGTCCGCATCCGCAAGGACCAGATCGAGCGGACCCTCCCCGACTTCCTCGACGTGCTCGCGGTCGTCGTCTCGGCCGGGCTGGGCTTCCGGCAGGCCCTGGAGCGGGTGGCCGACAAGTACGAGGGCCCGTGGGCGGACGAACTGCGCATCACCCTGCGCCAGATGGACATGGGCGTCAGCCGCCGCCAGGCCTTCGACGAACTGCGCAGGCGTAACGACTCGGAGCAGGTGGCGCAGTTCGTCACGGCGCTCCAGCAGGGCGAGGAGCTGGGCGCGCCGATCGTCGACACGCTCATCCAGATCGCCAACGACATGCGGCGCACCGACGCCCAGAACGCGCGGCGCAAGGCGGCGAAGGCGGTGCCCAAGGCGACGATGGTGATCACGACCCTGATGGTCCCGGCGACGATGATCCTGCTGGGTGCGGGCCTGTTCCTCGGCACGGGCACCGACTTCGGCTCGATCACGGGCGAATGAGGGCCGTGATGCTGGGAGTCCTGGTGGTGAGCGCGAACCCGGTCGTACGGGCCGGCCTCACCGCCCTGCTCGGCGCGCACCCCGACATCCGCGTCCTCGCGGAGTCCCCGGACCCCCACACGGCCCGCACCACGGCCCGCCGCACCGCCCCGGACCTGATCCTCCTGGACGGCACCCCGGAGGCGGCCCCCGAACTGGGCCTGCTGGCACCGGTGTTGCGCCTGTCGCACACGCGGGCGGGGGAGGGGTGCCTGGTCCACGGGGAGTTCACGGTGGCGGAGCTCTTATCGGCGGTGCGTGCGACTGCACACACTGGCGCGAGGCCAACCGTCTCGAATATATTGCGTTTCAGAAATCCAGCTTCGCAAGTGCAATCAGATGTGGGACGGTTCGGTCTGAGTGTGAGGGAGGCGGAGGTGATGGACCTGATCGCGTCGGGCATGACCAACCAGCAGATCGCGGCCACCTGCCACATCACCGAGAAGACCGTCAAGAACCACATCAACCGCATCTTCGCCAAACTCGACAGCACCACCCGCGGCGAGGCCATCGCCTCCTGGCTCGGCACGAGGACGGCGTCATGACTACCCACCGTGATTGGGCCTACGGACCCTGTGAACACCCCGCCTCCGAGGCGTACCCTGCCCGCGTCGCCGGACACGGAGGGGAACACCATGAACGACGCGCTGCTGAAGCTCCTGACCAAGGCCAGGATCCACGCGGGAAGTTGGCCCACGAGGCGGTCCACCGGGAGGGGGGACCGGGGGCAGACGGCGGTGGAGTACCTGGGGATCATCGTGGTGGTGGTGGCGATCGTGGTGGCGATCACCGGAACGGACATCGGATCCTCGATCAAGGCGGCGATCACGAACAAGATCGCCCAGCTCACCAAGTAGTGCCGGCCGGCAGGGATCCGGAGGCCGGCCAGGCCTTCCCCGTCTACGTCACCGTCGTGGCGGGTCTCCTCTTCCTCGCGTTCGTGTACTTCGCCGTCGGGCAGGCGGCGGCCACGCGCAACATGGGACAGACCGCCGCCGACTCCGCCGCTCTCGCCGCGGCCCAGGACGCGCGCGAACAGCTTCGGGACGGCTGGCTCGACGTGATCCTCGACCCGGACGCCTGGGGCGCCTATCTGCGGGGCGAGGAGTACGACACGGCATCCGCCTGCCGGTACGCGGCGGAGTTCGCGGCGAAGAACGACGCCGAACTCTGGGACGGGGGATGTGTGCGCCTGTCGGGCGAGGAGGGGTTCCGCGTGCGGATCCGCACCCTCGGCACCGTGGGCAAGTCGCTCGTCCCCGGAACGGAGGACCGGCACGCATCGGCGACGGCGACCGCCGTCCTGGAACCCCGCTGTGCCTTCGAGGCCCCTGAACCGCCACCGCCACCGCCCCCCACGACTCCGGCCCCGTCGGGCTCGGCCACCCCTGCGCCGACGCCCACCCCCAGTCCCGAACCGGAGCCGATCACCGGCCTCGTCTGCGACGGCGTCGAGTGGACGATCGACCCGGAGCGTCCCCGGCTGCCCGATGCCGCCGACCTGTTCACCGTCCGACTGGCCGACTGACGAACGAAGGACCCTGTTCACATGAGAGTGCGGTACGCAACGAAGGCCGGCAGAGGAGTGGCCACGGCTGCCATCGCGGCCGGACTGATCCTCGGCCTCGCCGGCTGCGGCGCTGAGACGCAGCAGCCGCCCCAGGACAAGCCGAAGGCCACCACGACGACTCCCCGGAACACGGCCAGCGGCAACACCC
The DNA here is from genome assembly GCF_044386705.1 of Streptomyces sp. NPDC020422. NCBI lineage: Bacteria > Bacillati > Actinomycetota > Actinomycetes > Kitasatosporales > Streptomycetaceae > Streptomyces > Streptomyces sp. NPDC020422. The sequence continues at coordinate 149,410 of NZ_JBIRVJ010000015.1, forward strand.
GGCCGCAGTCCGAGGAACCGGCCGAGCCGATCGCCGTGCTCAAGGGACAGGAAGGGTTCGAGCTGGCGATCACCTCGGCCGAGCGGGACGCCGGTGGATTCCTCACCGTCAAGGGCTCGTTGAAGAACACCTCCGACCAGCCGCGGGCCGTCCCCGTGGGCACGCGGGGCAACGAGACGGAGGTGCTGAAGCACGGCAACTCCCTCGGCGGAGCCACGCTCGTGGACATGCAGGGGAAGAAGCGCTACTACGTCCTGCGCGACACGGACGGACGGCCGCTGACCACCACCGGACTGGACATCCTCGGCGCCGGCGAGGCGGCCGAGGTCTTCATGCAGTTCCCCGCCCCACCCCCCGCCACCACCGACGTCTCCCTCCAGCTCCCCACCTTCGACCCCGCCACCATCAAGCTCTCCTGAGGGCGCAGCCATGACGACGACATCCCGCCGCCTCGCCGCTCTCGCCGCCGGTGCCGTGCTTCTGGTCGGGGGTTCGGGGGCCGCTCGGGCCGACGATCCGCCCGGGTCCACGTCCAGTGGGTCACCGCCGCCCGCCATCGACGCGAACTCGCCCGCGCTCATGCTCCCCGACGGCGCCACCCTCGCGCCCGCAAAGATCCTCGACATCAAGCAGATCGTCGAGGAGGAGGGCGGCGAGCAGCGCCGTGAGGACACCAACGTCGACGTGACGTTCGCGCTCCAGGCCGAGGTGCTGTTCCCGAAGGACAGCGCCCGGCTGAGTCCCTCCGCCACCGCGCGGATCGCCGCCATCGCCGCGGAGATCAACAAGCAGGGGTCGAGCCGCGTGCGGGTCTTCGGCTTCACCGACAACCTCGGGTCGTACGAGCACGGCCTGAAGCTCTCCAAGCAGCGGGCCGACGCCGTGCAGCTGGAGCTCGCGAAGAACCTCGACCCGGGCAAGACCTTCGACATCCGCGGCTACAGCGAGGACTATCCGATCGCCGACAACTCCACCGAGGAGGGCCGCAAGAAGAACCGCCGCGTCGAGGTCTCCTTCCCGCGGACCGGGTAGCGGCCGATGCGCAGGGTCGTGGCCGCCGCGCTCGCCGCGGGGGTGCTGGGAGGCGGCGCGGCCTCCGCGCCCGCACCGCCCGCCTACCGCACCGCCCGCCCCCGCCCCGTCGTCACCGCCCGCCGCCGCCGGCCCCGGGGGCGGCGCGCGGCAGCGGGGCGAGGGAGTCGAGTGCCTCCCGGATCAGTGACGTCATCCGCTCCGGGTGGTCGAACACCTCGCGTGCCGTGAAGCGCAGCACCCGCCGGACCCCCGGGCAGTTCTGGAGCTCGTTGAAGCGCCGTACGTCCCGCTCGTGGGCCGTGCGGGTTCCGTGGAAGGCGAAGCCCTCGATCTCGACGGCCAGGCCCGCGGCGCGGAAGTAGAAGTCCGGGTGCAGGGAACGGCCCGCGGCCGTGCGGAGGGTGGGCTGGACCTCGGGGTGCAGCCCCGCATCCCCCATCCGCAGCCGCGCCACCGTCTCCGCGGGCGAGCCCGAGCCGGCCTGGGCCAGCGGCAGCCAGCGGCGGGCCCGCGGAGCGCCCGGCCGGCGCGGCACCGCGAGTTGTGCCGCCAGCTCCTCCCGGTCGACGACCGGCTCCCGGCGCAGGCCCGCCACGAAGCGGCGGGAGAGCGCCGAGTCCGCGACCACCACCGCCGCCTCGCGCGTGGCGGCGGTCCGTATCAGGTCGGCGACCGTACGGGCCGGGCTCGTCACCCGCAGCCCGCGCCGCACCGAGCAGTCCTGGTCCGTCAGCCGGCCCGCCGTCCCGTACAGCCGTGTCCCCGCTCGTATCCGGCCACCGGACGCGCTGCCTCCGCGCGCCGTGAACTCCAGCGGATCCGGACCCTCCGCCCCGCCCGTCAGCAGCTCGATGCGGTGCAGCGCCGCCGCCGTGCGATGGCTGCACACCAGGTCCGGGCGGAGCAGCTGGACCGCCGTCGCCCGCACCCTCCAGTCCACCTCCTTCCCCGGGACCGCCCACGCGCCCCTGCAGATCCGCTGCCAGCCCTCCCCGCGCAGCCGTCCGTCGAGACGGCCCCGCGGCCAGCCCGCGGCGAGCGCCCACATCGTGAGGAGCACCCCGCCCCGGGCCAGTGTCACCAACTCGTACATACGAGCAACGATCCACGGATGGGGGATCTTTCGCACCCCCTGTGGAAAACCCGGCATAAGACGTCGTCAGGAAAGCGCAAAAGTGACGGGACGGGGCACTTCAGGAGGCGCATGCTGGTCCGGAGAGCAACAGCTTCAGAGTGTTCGCGACGTCCGAAATGGGCAGCCGATGACGACCACGACCCCGAGCGTGCAACTGGTCAGCGACCTCGTCGCCCGGATCCCCGAGTTCCGTGACGCATACGAGTCGCACGTCTTCACCCAAGGCGGTGTCCTGCCGCACGTCTTCTTCTGGGACGTGGTGCAGGGCACCGTCAGCTCCTTCCTGGAGGACCAGGACCGCTGGCGGCGGACCCTGGACTTCCTGGAGGAGCAGAGCTGCCGGGGCGTCCTCGGCATCGACGAGGTGATCGTCACCTCGTTCCTGGGCGACCTGCCCTCCCCGCCGGAACCCGGGCACGAGATTGCGGGGCAGCTGGGGCCGGTCCTCGCCGCCAAGTTCCTGCGGATCCGACCGCTGGGATAGGCGTCCGGCGGGCCCGGACATAATCGAGCACATGTCCCGCACCACCCACGCCCCGCCCTGGCTCGCCCTCGGCGGCTATGCCGCCACGCGTCTGATCGGTCTCGCCGCCCTCTTCACCGTCGCGGCCGCCACCGGCAAGGACGGGCTGCACCGGCTCATGGGGCGCTGGGACGCGGTCTGGTACGCCCGGATCGCCGAACACGGCTACGGCTACCAGGTCACCCTGCCCCGCGGGGACGTCCACGCCGACCTCGCCTTCTTCCCTCTCTTCCCCGCGCTCGAACGGGCCGTCTCCGCGGCCCTGCCCGTCGACGCGGCGACGGCGGGACTCCTCGTCTCCTGGACCGCCTCGCTCGCCGCCGCCTGGGGCATCTACGAGGTCGGTGCGCGGGTCGCGGGGGAGCGCGCCGGGGTCGTGCTGGCCGTCCTGTGGGGCGTCTACCCGACGGCGTTCGTGCAGTCGATGGCCTACACCGAGACGCTCTTCACCGCGCTCGCCGCCTGGTCGATCCTCGCCGTGCTGCGCGGGCGCTGGATCCTGGCGGGCGCGCTGTGCGTGCTCGCCGGGCTCACCCGGCCGACCGCCGCCGCGCTGATCGCCGCGATCGGGATCACCGCCCTGGTCACGGTCGTACGGGAGATACGCGCCGCCCGCGCCGACGTCGCCATCCGCACCCCGCGCGCGGACGTCACCGCCCGCACCGCCCGCACCGCCCGCGCCGACGCCACCGCCCCCGCAGGAGTCGGCCCGGGCGCCGAGCCGGCCGCCGAGCCCGGCCCCGCCCCTGCCCCCGCCCCCGTGCCCGGCCTCGCCCGCCGCCTCGCCCCCGTCATCGTCGGCGCCCTGCTCGCGCCGCTCGGCTGGCTCGCGTACATCGTCTACGTCGGCGTCCGGCAGGGCAGCGCCACCGCCTACTTCGACGTCCAGGCCGCCTGGGGCAACTCCATCGACGGCGGCGTCGCCCTCGCCCGCTTCATCGCCGGCCTGCCCTGGCCCGCCGCCCTCGGGCTGTGCGCCGCGCTCGCCCTGCTGGGCTGGCTGCTCGCCCTGTGCGTGCGGCAGCGGCAGCCGCTCCCGCTGCTCGTCTACACGGGCGCCGTCGTCGCCGTCTCGCTCGTCGGCGCGGCCTACTTCGGCTCCCGGCCGCGTCTGATGATGCCCGCGTTCGGACTGCTCCTGCCGCCCGCCGTGGCGCTGGCCCGGCTCCGCCCCCGTACCGCCGTGCCGGTGCTTGTCGTGCTGGCCGTCGGTTCGGGCGTCTACGGGGCGTTCACGCTCCTCGGCTCCGGTCCACCGTGAGCCGTACGCCCCGGCGCAGCCCCCAGTCGGCCATCGCGCCGCCCGCCGCCTCCAGGACGTGCCGCCCGCGCGGGCGGATCATGCCGAGCCGGCCCGGCCGCATGGTGACCACGTCGAGGACGGTCAGCGAGCGGTCCAGATAGGCGACGTCGATCGTGAAGCGCATGCCGAAGGTGTGCACGCTGTTCGTCGGCGTGATGAGCAGCGCGCCCGCGATCCCGTCCCGGCCCAGCAGCCCCCGCCGCCGGGCCCGATAGGAAGCCGCGATCTCCAAAGGCACCGCCCCGCCCGGAGTCCCGAGCGTCCCGGAGCCGTCACGCCAGCGCTTGTCAACAGTCCTGCCCATGAGCCCTCCCCAGGCCCCCGACCCTAGCCCTAGGGTCGGGTCCATGGACGCCGTCCGGATCACCCTCGTCGTGGCCGCCGCCCTGTGGGGCGCGGCCGCCGGACGGCTCGTGCCCCGGGCCGCGTACCGGCTCTCCGTCGCCCCGGACGAACCCTGGCGCGACCGCTGCCCCGCCGGCCACCGCTTCGCCGGACCGGCCCGCGGCTGGCTCGGCGGCCCGGGGCGGTCCGGCTGCGCCACCAGTCCCGCGCCGCTCGCCGCACCGCTGCTCACCGCGTTCGCCTGCGCCGCGCTGGCCGCGGCCGTCGGCGTCCCCCGGCCCGAACTGCTCGTGTGGCTCCTGGCCGCGCCCTTCGGCACCCTCCTCGCCTGCGTCGACCTGCGCGTCCACCGGCTGCCCGACCCGCTGACCCTGCCGCTCGCCGCCGCGCTGCCGCTGCTGCTCGCGGTGGCCGCGCTCCTGCCGTACGCGGCCGGGTCCTGGGCGGGCGCCCTGCTGGGCGCGCTCGCCCTGGGCGGCGGCTATCTGCTGCTCTTCCTGATCCACCCGGCCGGCATGGGCTTCGGCGACGTCAAGCTGGCGGTCCCGCTCGGCGCCGCCCTCGGCTGGTACGGCTGGGGCGTGCTGTTCGCGGGGGCCTTCGCGGGCTTCCTGCTCGGCTCGCTCTACGGGCTCGCCCTCGTCCTCACCCGCAGGGCGGGCCGCGGCTCCGCGATCCCGTTCGGCCCTTTCATGATCGCCGGTGCCCTCCTCGGCCTCCTCCTCGGCGCGTTCACCGCGATCCCCTGAACGGCCACCCCTAGCATCACCCCATATGCGGACAATCCTTGAGAAACCGGCATCAGTCGCGCGCGGTCCGGAACGTACCGCCCCCACCCCCTGGTACCGGCGCCCCGCCCTCCTGCCCTGGGTTTGGGCCCTGGTCCTCTGTCTGCTCTACTCGACCGTCGCCGTGCGCCGCCACCAGCTCATGCGCACCACCGGCTACGACCTCGGCATCTTCGAACAGGCCGTCCGCGCCTACGCCGAACTCCGCGCCCCCGTCGTCCCCTTGCGCGGCGACGGCTTCAACCTCCTCGGCGACCACTTCCACCCGCTCCTCGCCGCCCTCGCCCCGCTCTACCGCCTCTGGCCCTCCCCGCTCACCCTGCTCGTCGCCCAGTCCGCGCTCCTCGCGCTCGCCGCCGTCCCGCTCGTCCGCTGGGCCGACCGCGCGCTCGGCCGCCGGGCCGCCCATGTCGTCGCCCTCGGCTACGGGTTGAGCTGGGGCGTGGCGTCCGCCGCCGCCTTCGACTTCCACGAGGTCACCCTCGCCGTCCCGCTGCTCGCCTGCTGTCTCGAAGCGCTCGGCCGGCGCCGCTGGCGGACCGCCGTCGCCTGGGCCGCGCCGCTGCTGCTGGTCAAGGAGGACCTGGGCCTCACCCTGGCGGCCGTCGGCGGCTACATCGCCCTCACCGGCCGCGCCTCCCGCGGCGCGCTCCGGCTCGGCCTGGCCACCGCCGCCGCGGGGCTGCTCGGCTCGCTGCTGGAGATCAAGGTCCTGCTGCCCGCGCTCGACCCCGGCGGCGGCTACGCGCACGGCGGCAACCTCGCCGCCGCCCACGGCTCCCTCCTCGGCGCCCTCGCCCACGCCCCGCTCGACCTGCTGCGCCCCGAGACCAAGGCCACCACCCTCGTGCTCGTCTTCGCGCCGTCCGCGCTGCTCGCCCTGCGCTCCCCGCTCGCGCTGCTCACCCTGCCCACCCTCGGCTGGCGGCTGGCCTCGGAGAACGGCTTCCACTGGGGCACGGCCTTCCACTACAGCGCGATCCTCATGCCCGTCGTCTTCGCCGCTCTGATCGACGTCCTCGGCCGGGAGGGCGACCCCCGCAGGCTCCGCGCCCCGCTCGTCACCGTGCTCGCCGTGACGGGCGTCCTGCTGCCCTCGTTCCCGCTGGCCCAGCTCGCCCAGCGGGCCACCTGGCACTCCACCGGCCATCTGCGCGCCGCCCGCGCCCTGCTCGAGGAGATCCCCGACGGGGCGACCGTCGCCGCGTCCAACCGGCTGGCCCCGCAGCTCACTTCGCGCTGCACCGTCGTCCTCTTCCCGACCTTCCCGGTCGGCGGACGCCTCTACGCGTACCCCGCAAAGGACCTGCCGCCGCCGACCGCCGAGTGGATCATCCACGACAGCCAGGCCCCGGAGGCCTGGCCGTACAAGCCCGGACACTGGCCCTACCCGCTGCCCCAGCAGCTCGCCGAGCTCCGGGCCGCCCAGCGCGACCAGGGTTACGAAATGGTCGCCCGCCGTGACGGCATCACCCTGCTGCACCGCGCGCGGGCTCCGCGCCCCCGGTCCTGACCTGCGGCGCCGCGTCAACCGGGCGACATGACGCGGGGGTCCCCCGTGGGAGGTACCGATTCCGCCGCCACGCCCGGGCGCAAACCCGCCACGGGGCCCTACAGCCCTTGTGCCGCTTGGGCTCCACCGAATCCGCGCCCCACTGGTCGGCGCACGTGGCACGCAGCACGACTAATGAAGGGTTATGGTGGAAACCCCCCCTCGGGCCGGTCCGTATCCCCCCCACGGACCGGCCCGTTTTCTTTCTCCCGGGCCCCGAGAGCGAGGCGCACGGAGCCCCGATAGCCGAGATGCACCGGGCCCCGAGAGCCGAGACGCACCGGGCCCCTGAGGACGAGACGCCCCCGGCCCCTGAGACCCGGCACGCCCCGGGCCTCCGAGGCGCCGCGTCAGCCCCGGCCGGCCCAGATGTTGGTGCCCTCGGTGTCGACGGCGAAGGAGTCGATCTCCTCCAGCTCCTCCTCCGACAGCGGAGCACCCGCGAGCGCCGCGATGTTCTCCTCCAGCTGGGCCACGCTCGACGCGCCGATCAGCGCCGAGGTCATCCGCTCGTCCCGCAGCACCCACGCCAGCGCGAGCTGCGCGAGCGACTGCCCGCGGCGCCCGGCGATGTCCGCCAGGCCGCGCAGCCGGCGCAGCACCTCGTCGGAGAGCAGGTTCGGGTCGAGGGACTTGCCCTGGGTGGCGCGCGAGCCCTCCGGAATGCCCTTCAGGTACTTGTTGGTGAGCAGCCCCTGGGCCAACGGCACGAAGGAGATGCAGCCCATGCCGGCCGCCTCCAGCGTGTCGAGGAGCCCGTCGTCCTCGGTCCAGCGGTTGATCATCGAGTACGAGGGCTGGTGGATCAGGGCCGGGACGCCCATCTCCTTCAGGATCCGCGCGGCCTCGGCGGTCTGCTCGCTGGTGTAGGAGGAGACGCCCACGTACAGCGCCTTGCCCTGCTGGACGGCGGAGGCGAGCGCCCCCATCGTCTCCTCCAGCGGGGTGTGCGGGTCGAAGCGGTGCGAGTAGAAGATGTCGACGTAGTCGAGGCCCATCCGCTTCAGCGAGGCGTCGAGTGACGACATCAGGTACTTGCGGGACCCCCACTCGCCGTACGGGCCGGGGTGCATCAGATAGCCGGCCTTCGTCGAGACGATCAGCTCGTCCCGGTAGGGCGCGAAGTCCTGGGCGAAGATCTTGCCGAAGTTCAGCTCGGCGGAGCCGGGCGGCGGGCCGTAGTTGTTCGCCAGGTCGAAGTGGGTCACGCCCAGGTCGAAGGCGCGGCGCAGGATCGCCCGCTGGGAGTCCAGGGTGCGGTCGTCGCCGAAGTTGTGCCACAGGCCCAGCGAGATCGCGGGAAGCTTGAGCCCGCTGCGGCCGGTGCGCCGGTACTCCATGGAGTCGTAGCGGTTCGCGGCGGCGCGGTACAGGGGGGAATCAGTCACGTATCTCTCCCTATCACGGACTTGTGACAGTCCCGGGCTGGGAGGCCGTGACCCGTGCGCAGTAATGTGGCGGCTTCGGGGGCCGACACTCATGGAGGGGTAAAGAACGGTGAACCTGCGTGACCTGGTGTACGGGCTGTACGCACGCCGGGTGGAAGGCCGACTCGACCACGCCCAGGTGCCCAAGCACATCGGTGTCATCCTCGACGGCAACCGCCGCTGGGCCAAGGCCGCCGGCGGCACCCCCGAGCAGGGTCACAAGGCCGGTGCCGACAAGATCCAGGAGCTGCTCGGCTGGTGTTCCGAGACGGACGTCGAGGTCGTCACGCTCTGGATGCTCTCCACCGACAACCTGAACCGCCCCGAGGAGCAGCTGGTCCCGCTGCTCGCGATCATCGAGGACGCGGTGCGCGCGCTCGCCGCCGACGGCCGCTGGCGGGTGCACCACGTGGGCACCATGGACCTGCTGCCGGCGCGCACCCAGTCCGTGCTGAAGGAGGCCGAGCAGGCCACCCACGACAACACGGGGATACTCGTGAACGTCGCGGTGGGCTACGGCGGCCGCCAGGAGATCGCCGACGCGGTCCGCTCGCTGCTCCTGGAGCACGCCGAGAAGGGCACGAGCTTCGAGGAGCTCGCCGAGATCGTCGACGTCGAGCACATCTCCGAGCACCTCTACACGCGCGGCCAGCCCGACCCGGACCTGGTGATCCGCACCAGCGGCGAGCAGCGCCTGTCCGGTTTCATGCTGTGGCAGAGCGCGCACTCCGAGTACTACTTCTGTGAGGTGCACTGGCCGGCCTTCCGCAAGGTCGACTTCCTGCGGGCGCTGCGCGACTACGCGGCCCGGCACCGCCGTTTCGGCTCCTGACCCGGCACGGCGGACACCGGCGCACCCCTCGTCACTCCTTGTTCATGAACACGCCGTCATATGCCATGGCATGACGGCGTGTGTTCGAGGGCATATCCCTGGTGAAGTGAGCGGCACGGAGACCGCCACCCGGGAGGCCCTTTGCACCAGGACGACCGTGCAGGACATGTACGGACGACGCGGAGGGCCGGAGCTCGGCCCGCGCATCGCGGCCTGAGCCCGGTCCCATTCCGCAGCGACGACGGCTCCACCGTGTACGGAGCCGCCGCACCCCGACCTCACAGGGGTCCTCGAAGGGGGTCTGTCCTTCCGTGGTGACCAGCACTAAGCGCCGCTTGTCCGACAGGCGCACCTATGTTCTCGACACCAGCGTCCTGCTGGCCGACCCGAGCGCGATGTCCCGCTTCGACGAGCACGAGGTCGTGCTCCCGATCGTCGTGGTCACCGAGCTGGAGGCCAAGAGGCACCACCCCGAGCTCGGTTACTTCGCCCGGCAGGCCCTGCGCCTCCTCGACGACTTCCGGGTCCGGTACGGACGCCTCGACTCCCCGCTCCCCATCGGGGACCTGGGCGGCACGCTCCGCGTCGAACTCAACCACTCGGACCCCGGTGTCCTCCCGGCCGGCTATCGGCTGGGGGACAACGACTCACGGATCCTCGCGGTCGCGCGCAACCTCCAGGCGGAGGGGTACGACGTCACGGTCGTCTCCAAGGACCTGCCGCTGCGCATCAAGGCCTCCTCGGTCGGCCTCCTGGCGGAGGAGTACCGGGCGGAGCTCGCCATCACGGACTCCGGCTGGACCGGCATGTCCGAACTGGCCCTCTCCGCCGACCAGATCGACATCCTCTACGACCAGGAGACGCTCTACGTGCCGGAGGCGGCCGAGCTGCCCGTGCACACCGGCCTGGTCCTCCAGTCCGAGCGGGGCAAGGCGCTCGGCCGGGTCGCGGCCGACGGCGGCGTCCGGCTGGTGCGCGGCGACCGGGAGGTCTTCGGCATCCGCGGCCGCAGCGCCGAGCAGCGCATCGCCCTCGACCTGCTGCTCGACCAGGAGGTCGGCATCGTCTCGATGGGCGGCCGGGCCGGCACGGGCAAGTCGGCGCTCGCGCTCTGCGCGGGCCTGGAGGCGGTCCTGGAGCGCCGTCAGCACCAGAAGGTGATGGTCTTCCGTCCGCTGTACGCGGTCGGCGGCCAGGAGCTCGGCTATCTGCCGGGCACCGAGGCCGAGAAGATGAGCCCCTGGGCCCAGGCCGTCTTCGACACCCTCTCGTCCGTGGCGGGGCGCGAGGTGATCGAGGAGGTGCTCGGCCGGGGGATGCTGGAGGTGCTCCCGCTCACCCACATCCGGGGGCGCTCGCTGCACGACGCGTTCGTCATCGTGGACGAGGCCCAGTCCCTGGAGCGGAACGTGCTGTTGACCGTTCTGTCCAGGATCGGGTCGAATTCCCGAGTCGTCCTGACCCATGACGTCGCCCAGCGCGACAACCTGAGGGTCGGGCGGTACGACGGAGTCGTCGCCGTGGTCGAGAAGTTGAAGGGCCATCCGCTCTTCGCGCACGTCACCCTCACCCGCTCCGAGCGCTCGCAGATCGCCGCGCTCGTGACCGAAATGCTGGAGGACGGCCAGATCTGACCTGGAAAATCCCGTAGTTGGCGCCGCCCGGCAAAGCGCAGGAGCTTAGCCGGGCGGCGCCGCGTTGTCCCGCGTATCGGCCAAAACCCGTGCGCCCGCCCTGATGTGAGCTTTCACACGCAGCACGGAATTGCCTTGCGGTGTCGGCGTCCGGCAGAGTCTTGCTTCCGTCAGGCCCCGCATACGGCACACGTGCACCCTCAGGGGTGCAGCACCACACAACTCAACAGCCGTCAGCCGTATGCCGCCCACAGCACCACGGGCCCGTGTCTTCTGTGACCCATTAGTTCGGAGACCAGCGTCAGGGGCACGATTTCGCCCGCTTGGTCACCTGTGCGGGCGATGCTGGAAGGAAACCGTGTGAGCCGGATCTCGGTCCGGGGATTCGCGGTGGCTTCGGCCACTGCGGTCACCACTGTCGGCGCCGTCGTCGGCGTTGCCTCGGGCAATGCCGCGCAGCCCTCGGACGACAACTTCGAGGCCACCGCGGCCGACGCCACGCTGCTCGCGGACATCCCCGCGGGCGAGCAGGCCCAGGTACAGGTCTCCTCGCTCTCGGAGCAGGCCGACGTCCAGGCCGCTGCCGCCGACTCCCTCGCGCGCAAGTCCGCCGAGGAAGCCGCCCGCATCCAGGCCGCCAAGGACGCCGAGGCCAAGAAGAAGGCGGCCGACAAGGCCGAGCAGGAGCGCAAGGAGGAAGCCGAGCGCGCCAGCCGTTCCGCCGTGCGCGACGCCTCCAGCTTCTCCGCCCAGGGCTCGTACAGCGTCTCCGAGGTCAAGGCGATCGCCCGCCAGATGATCCCGGCCGACCAGTTCCAGTGCTTCAGCAACATCGTGGACCACGAGTCCGGCTGGAACTACCGCGCCACCAACGCCTCCTCGGGCGCCTACGGCCTGGTCCAGGCCCTCCCCGGCTCGAAGATGTCCTCGGCCGGCGCGGACTGGCAGACCAACCCGGCCACCCAGATCAAGTGGGGCCTGAGCTACATGGACGGCCGTTACGGCAGCCCCTGCGGCGCCTGGTCGTTCTGGCAGGCCAACCGCTGGTACTAGTACCGGCAGCGCTCAACTTCGCGAAGCCCCCCGCCGTCCTACGGTGGGGGGCTTCGTGCGTGTAGGTTCGGGGATCCGAGGGGGGAGAGGGATAGAGCATGTCGAGACTGCCAGGATGGCTGAACCGGCTGGGCGCGAGCCTCAGCCGCATGGGCGCGCGCCTTGACGAGCGCCGCGCGGAGGCCGAACGCGAGGACCCGCTGGGCCCCTACGACCTTCCGGACGCCCCGGTCTACCCCCCCTCACCCGCTCCCGCCGCCGTGACCGCCGCCGTCGCCGAGCCGGGCACCCGGCCGGCCGCCGGCGGAGGCACCGGCGAGGACATCGGCAAGGACGGCGGCAAGGGCGGCGGTACGGCGCCGGAGCCCGGCGGGGCCACGGCCCTCGTCCCCTCCGTCCCCGCACCCCCCGCCTACGCGCCGGCCGTCGCGGCCCGCCCCGACCCGGTCGCCGCGATCCCGTGGGGCATGCGGGTCGCCGCCGAGGCCGGCTGGCGGCTGCTCGTCCTGGCCGGCACGGTCTGGGTCCTGATGAAGGTGATCAGCTCCGTCCAGCTGGTCGTGCTCGCCTTCGTCGCCGCCCTCCTCATCACCGCGCTGCTCCAGCCCACCGTCGCCCTGCTGCGCCGCAAGGGCCTGCCCCGCGGTCTCGCCACCGCCGTCACCGCGGTCTCCGGCTTCGTGGTGATGGGCCTCGTCGGCTGGTTCGTGGTCTGGCAGGTGATGGACAACATCGACAACCTGTCCGACCGGGTCAGGGACGGCATCGAGGAGCTCAAGCGCTGGCTGCTCGACAGCCCGTTCCATGTGACCGAGTCGCAGATCAACGAGATCGCCAAGAACCTCAGCGACACCATCGGCGCCAACGCCGAGCAGATCACCTCCGCCGGACTCCAGGGCGTGACCGTGATCGTCGAGGCGATGACCGGGATCCTGCTCGCCATGTTCTCGACCCTCTTCCTGCTCTACGACGGGCAGAAGGTCTGGGAGTGGACGCTGAAGCTGGTGCCCGCCCAGGCCCGACCGGGTGTGGCCGGTGCCGGCCCGCGCGCCTGGCGCACCCTCACCGCGTACGTCCGCGGCACGGTGCTGGTCGCGCTGATCGACGCCGTCTTCATCGGCCTCGGGCTCTACTTCCTCGAGGTGCCGATGGCGGTGCCGCTCGCCGTCTTCATCTTCCTCTTCGCCTTCATCCCGCTGGTCGGCGCCGTCGTCTCCGGTGCTCTCGCCTGTGTCGTCGCGCTCGTCACCAACGGGGTGTTCACCGCCCTGATGGTGCTCGTGGTGGTGCTCGCCGTGCAGCAGATCGAGGGCCATGTGCTCCAGCCGTTCATCCTCGGCCGGGCCGTCCGGGTGCACCCGCTCGCCGTGGTCCTCGCGGTCGCGGCCGGCGGACTGACCGCCGGCATCGGCGGCGCCGTGGTGGCCGTCCCGCTGGTCGCCGTCGCCAACACGGTGGTCGGCTACCTCCGCGCGTACAGCCACGAACAGGCGCTGCGGGCCGCGCCCGAACCGCGCGGCGCCACCGCCCACCAGGTCGCGCCGACCCCGGCGCCGGGCGCGGTCGAGCGGGTGGACGGATGATCTCGGAACCGGAGCTCGTCGGCGGTACGGACTTCCCCGAGGCGGTCGCCCCGCTGCCCCCGCAGCGGCACGAGCCGAAGCCGCCCCGGGCCCGCCGCCCCTGGCTGTGGGCGCTCGGCGGGGCGGTCGCCGCCTCGGCGGTGTGGGCCGGAGCCCTCGCCGTGCACGAGCGGCAGGACGAGGCCGAGGGGCCGGACCTGCGGGGGTACCGGGCGCAGGAGGACCCGTGCGCGAAGGCGGTCCTGCCCGGGCTGACCTCGGCGTTCGGACCCAAGAAGGAGAGCACCAACCCGCTCACCCAGGACCACCCGGCGCTGTTCCGGGCGGAGTGCTCGGTGTCCCTGGACGCCAAGCCCACCCCGTACGACGTGCTCGTCACCTACACACTGCACCGGGTCACCGACCCGCGCCCGGAGTTCGAGGCGCAGATGGCCGACCCGCTGCAGGGCGGCGGCGACCGCATCTCGGGCGTCGGACAGCTGGCGTACGTCAAGGAGGACGAGGCCGGCACGATGGAGCTGCACGTCCTGGACGGGCACGCGGTCGTCTCGTTCTCGCTCTCCCCGGTCCTGACCTACGAGGAGGACGGCCCGCAGCCCGCGCCGCCCGAACTCGACCCCGCCGCCACCCGCACCTTCCTGGTGGAGGACATGAACGCGCTGCTGGCGGCGCTCAGGAAATAGCGCCGCCGACAGCACGAAGGGCCCCGGGGCGTGCTGCGCCCCGGGGCCCTTCGTGCGCTCGTCGCGCGGACCGGCCCTACTCGGCCAGGACCGCCTCGGCGTCCAGCGTGACGCCGACCGCCTGGATGACCGCGGCGATCTTCACGGCCTCCTGGATCGTCTCGCGGTCGACACCGGACTTGCGCAGCACCTGCTCGTGCGAGTCCAGGCACTGGCCGCAGCCGTTGATCGCGGAGACGGCCAGCGACCACAGCTCGAAGTCGACCTTGTCGACACCCGGGTTGCCGATGACGTTCATCCGCAGACCGGCGCGCATCGTCCCGTACTCCGGGTCCGACAGCAGGTGCCGGGTCCGGTAGAAGACGTTGTTCATCGCCATGATCGCGGCGGCCGACTTGGCGGCCTGGTACGCCTCGGGCTTCAGGTTGGCCTGGGCCTCCGGCTCCAGCTCCTTGAGGACCTTCGGCGAGCGCGAGGCGATCGCGCAGGCCAGCACCGTGCCCCACAGCTGCTGCTGCGGGAGGTCGCTGTTGCCGATGACCGAACCGAGGTTCAGCTTGAGGTCCTTGGCGAAGTCCGGGACGGCGGCCTTCAGCTCATCGAGCGCCATGCTCACTCACCGGCCAGGAGCTTGCCGGCGTCCAGGGTGTCCTCGCCCTTGTTCCAGTTGCAGGGGCACAGCTCGTCGGTCTGCAGGGCGTCGAGGACCCGCAGGACCTCCTTGGGGTTACGGCCGACGGAGCCCGCGGTCACCATGGTGAACTGGATCTCGTTGTTCGGGTCGATCACGAAGACGGCACGCTGGGCGAAGCCGTCCGCGCCCTCGACGCCGCAGTCGCGCATGAGCTCGTGCTTGGAGTCGGCGAGCATCGGGAAGGGCAGGTCACGCAGGTCGGCGTGGTCCTTGCGCCAGGCGTGGTGGACGAACTCGGAGTCACCGGAGACGCCGAGGATCTGGGCGTCGCGGTCGGCGAACTCGTCGTTCAGCTTGCCGAAGGCGGCGATCTCGGTGGGGCAGACGAAGGTGAAGTCCTTCGGCCAGAAGAACACCACGCGCCACTTGCCCTCGTAGGACTTGTGGTCGATCTGCTCGAACTCCTTGCCGCTCTCCAGCGACACGCAGGCGGTCAGGTCGTAGGTGGGGAACTGGTCACCGACAGTGAGCACGCGCTCTCCTTGCAGTTCGGAAGATGCCCTTTTGGGGTCTTCCGTGAGGGGTTGGACGGATCCCAGCATGGCACGGAGTGCATTGATCAGTGAAATAGCTAGACTGGGTCAGGTTGATCGAAGGTGGTTATCAGTGATTCCGGCCCGACGGGTGAAACAGCCCAGCCTCTCCCAGCTCAGAGCCTTCGTGGCGGTCGCGGAGCACCTCCACTTCCGCGATGCGGCAGCGGCCATCGGCATGAGCCAGCCCGCCCTCTCGGGCGCGGTTTCGGCACTCGAAGAGGCACTCGGTGTCCAGCTCCTCGAGCGTACGACGCGCAAGGTGCTGCTCTCGACCGCGGGGGAGCGGCTCGCGGCCCGGGCCGCCGCCGTGCTCGACGCGGTGGGCGAGCTGATGGAGGAGGCCGAGGCCGCCCAGGCCCCGTTCACCGGCGTGCTGCGGCTCGGGGTGATCCCCACGGTCGCGCCCTATCTGCTCCCGACCGTGCTGCGCCTGGTCCACACCCGCTACCCGGAGCTCGACCTCCAGGTCCACGAGGAGCAGACCTCCTCGCTCCTCGACGGGCTCGCCGCCGGCCGCCTCGACCTGCTGCTGCTGGCGGTCCCGCTAGGCGCCCCCGGAGTCACGGAACTCCCCCTGTTCGACGAGGACTTCGTCCTGGTCGCCCCCGAGGGGCATCCGCTCGCCGGGCGCCAGGACATTCCGCGCGAGGCCCTCAGGGAGCTCAAGCTGCTCCTCCTGGACGAGGGGCACTGCCTGCGGGACCAGGCCCTGGACATCTGCCGCGAGGCCGGCCGCACGGAGGGGGCGCCGGTCACCACCACCGCGGCCGGCCTGTCGACGCTGGTCCAACTGGTCGCGGGCGGCCTCGGCGTGACCCTGCTGCCGCGCACCGCCGTGAGGGTCGAGACGGCCCGCAACGCGGCCCTGCACACGGGCTGCTTCGCCGAACCGGCCCCGTCCCGCCGGATCGCGCTCGCCATGCGCACGGGAGCGGCCCGCAGTCGCGAGTTCGAGCAACTGGCGGGCGCGCTCCGCGAGGCGATGAAGCGGCTTCCGGTACGGATCGTCCCGGCGGGCGCTACTCCGTCCTGAGGCCGTCGGCACGCATGAGCCGCCACAGCAGCGGCAGGCTCGCCACGGTGACCAGCGCGATCAGTGCCGCGCCCACCCCGGCGACCGGCAGGAAGGCCCACCAGTCCTCGACCTGCTTGCCGATCAGTCGCAGCAGTGCCACGCCGAGCGCGAGACCGCCCGCGACCGCCAGGGCGAGGCCCAGGACGATCGGCACCGCCGTCTGCCACAGCACCGACCAGCCGAGCGTGCCGCGCCGGGTGCCGAAGGCGACCAGCGTGGACAGCAGCCGCCTGCGCTCGCGCAGTTGCTCCGCCGTGGTGACCAGCAGCGAGACCGCGACGAGCAGCATGGTCAGCGTGGCGCCGGCCAGGATGCCGGTGCGGACGCTGGTGAACCGGGTGTCGCGCTCCATGTCCTGCAGGGTGCCCACGCGGGTCAGCGGATCGAGGGCCGCGACCGTGTTCCGTACGTACTCCGGGGCGTCGGGCACCGCCGGGTCGAGCCGGATCATGGCCCCGGCCTCGGGGGCGTCGAGCCGGGTGGCGTCGATCGCCTTCGGGGTGGCCAGCACGCCGAACCGGATGAGGCCCATGGGGTCCGGGCGGGCGTCCACGGTGCGGGCCGAGGCCGGGATGCGCCAGGTGGGCGGCGGCCCCGCCTTGTGGGCGACCGGGTCGCGCAGCGCCACCGTGGCGCCCGGCCGGGCGGTCTTGGTCACCCAGGAGTCCTCCGGTCCCTCGACGCCGTGCGCGAGGGCGATGAAGACGTCGCCGTCCGTGCAGGACGGCAGGGTGGCGAACTCGCGCAGGGAGGCGCAGTCGCCGACGGTCATCGAGGTGATCGGGCCGAAGTCCTCGCCCTTGCCCGGCGGACCCGGACGCCACACGTTGGACTCGATCGAGCCGGTGACGGCGGTGACGCCCTTGGTCTTCGCGAGCCGGTCGATGAGCTGCCGGGCCTCCTGGCCGTCGCGGGCGCCGGCCTTGGTCTGCATCTGGGCCCGGGAGGTGTCCATGTTCGTGGGCCGCATGAAGTCGTTCTGGATCGCCTGGAACAGCATCAGCAGGGCGATCGCGCCGGCCGCCGCGACGACGATGCCGCTCACCGCGCGGGCGGCGGTGCCGCTGCTCAGCTGGAGCCTGCGGATGGCGAGTTGCCAGGCCACGGGCCCCCCTTGGACGCGCCGGACCAGCGCCTCCACCAGCCAGGGCAGCAGGGTCGTCAGACCGACGAGGACGACGGTCGCTCCGATGGCGATGCCGGCGGTGTCGATCGAGGTCTCCTCGAAGTCCACGCTCCCCACGGTCGGCACGAGAAGGGCCGCGCCGGCCAGGACGAGGACGAGGCGCCAGGCGAGCCTGCGGGGCTTCGGGGTGGCGGTCCTGACCACGCCGAGCGGCTCGATCGCCACTCCGCGCAGGGCGAAGAGGCTGACCACGACGGCCGCGACGGGCACCGCCGCCACGATCACCCCGGCGAGCCAGGGCACCGGGGAGACATCGCCGGGGAAGGCGTTGACGTCCCAGATCTGCACCGTGCCGGCGAGCTGCCTGGCCGCGGCGAAGAAGCCGGCGCCGACCACGAGGCCGAGCAGCGCCCCGGCGAGGGACTCGCCGGCCGCGATCCGCCGGGTCATGGCGGTGTCCGCGCCGACCAGCCGCAGCGCGGCCAGCCGCCGGTCGCGCTGCTCGCCGCCGAAGCGGACGGCGGTGGCGATGAAGACCAGCACCGGCAGCAACAGCACCACACAGGCGATGACGACGAGCAGCAGCAGGAAGGCGTTCTGCGGTTCCTCGGGCACCGACCAGCCGTAGGTCCTGGCGCGGCCGTCGTGGTTGTCGGTGGTGAGGGTGGCGCTGCCGGCGACGTAACGGAGTTCGGCCGGGCCGATCAGCCCGGGCTCGCCGAGGGTGCCGACCCTTTCGTACGGGATGCGTTCGCGCAGCAGCGCGCCTTCGGGGGAGTCGAGCAGTTCCCCGAGCGCGGGGGAGACCAGCATCCGGCCAGCGCCCGGCAGTGCGGCGGCACCGGGCGGCACCGGGGCGCGCCCGCCCTCGGGCCGCAGCAGCAGTCCCGTGACGCTCTCGCCCCGGTAGACGGTCTCGTTGTTCGCGTACAGAAAGGTGTCCGGGCCGGGCCTGGCGACCTCGTGGCTCGCGTCGGGCTGCCGGGCCGACTCGCGCACCTCCCGCTGGAACAGCATGTTCGGCATCGACGCGGCGACGAGCAGCAGGGCGACGCCGAGGCCGATCCCGGTCGCCGTCAGGGCCGTGCGCAGCCAGCCGCCGCGGCCGCCGGTGACGGCGAAGCGCGCGCCGAGCGCCAGGTCGCGGGCCCAGGTCCGCAGGTTCATGCCGCCCACTCCGTGTCCCGTACGGAGCCGTCGCGGACCACGACCTCGCGGTCGGAGTAGGCGGCGACCCGGGCCTCGTGGGTGACCAGGACGACGGCGGCGCCGGTGTCCCGGGAGGCGTCGGTGAGCAGCCGCATCACCCGCTCGCCGTTGAGCGAGTCGAGCGCTCCGGTCGGCTCGTCGGCGAAGATCACGCGCGGGGCGGTGACGAGGGCGCGGGCCACGGCGACGCGCTGGCCCTGGCCGCCGGAGATCTCGCCGGGGCGCTTCGCGGCCACGTCCTCGACCTCCAGGCGCGTCAGCCAGGCGCGTGCCCGCTCCTCGGCGCTCTTGCGCCGCTCGCCGTTCAGCCGCAGCGGGAGGGCCACGTTCTCGACGCAGGTGAGTTCGGGGACGAGCTGGCCGAACTGGAAGACGAAGCCGAAGTCGGCGCGGCGCAGCGCGCTGCGCTGTCCGTCGGTGAGGGCGGTCAGCTCGCGCCCGTCGTAGTGGATGGTGCCGGCGTCGGGTCGGACGATGCCGGCGAGGCAGTGCAGCAGCGTGGACTTGCCGGAGCCGGAGGGCCCCATCACGGCGACGACCTCCCCGGCGCGCAGCGCGAAGTCGGCCCCGGCGAGCGCGGGCGTCGGCCCGTAGGCCTTGTCGAGCCCGGTCGCCCTGAGCAGCGGTGCGGCGGTCATCGGCGGACCTCCTCGGCGAGCCGGTCGAGGCGGGCCGCGGTCAGCTCCAGCCAGCGCAGGTCGGCCTCCAGGTGGAAGAGGGCGTGGTCGCAGATCAGCTGGTCGGCGAGGTCGCCGTCCTTCTTGCGCCGGGTGAGCTCGCGCATCAGGCGCAGGTGCTCGGTGCGCTGGACGTCGAGGAGCTCGGCGGCCCCGCGCCCGGTGAGCAGGGCGAGGACGACCTTGGTGTAGAGCGTCGACTGGAGGTAGGGCTCGGGCTTCTCGGGGGTGGCCAGCCATCGCGCGACATCGGTGATGCCGGCTTCGGTGATGGCGTAGCGCTTGCGCTCGGGGCCGCCGCCGGCCTCGATGCCGTCGACCTCGACGAGGCCGTTCTTCAGCAGCCGGGACATGGTCGAGTAGACCTGCCCGTAGTGCAGCGGCCGGTCGTGGCCGAACCGCTCGTCGAAGGCGCGCTTGAGGTCGTAGCCGTGGCGCGGGCCGGACTCCAGGAGCCCGAGAAGGGTGTGACCGATGGACATGCCGTCACTGTACATGTCGTGTATACGCACGATGTATAGCCCTGGTGGAACCGCTCGTTCGGGGGCTCTGTGACCGGTGACACACAACCATCCGGGGCTCAGAAGCGTCGGTTCCCTCGGGACCAGGTGCTGATTCTCACGTCCGGTAAATACGGATCGATCGGCCTTTGTCTCCATGGGCGGTGTTAGCTTTCTGAGCTGATTCCACGACGAGCGGAGCGACGGAAGACATGGGCCGAACGAGCAAGGGCCAGGCGAAGAAGGGCGGGCGCATACGCCGTCTCTTCACCTGGAAGAAACTCCTGGGCACGTTCTTCGTGGGGTGCCTGCTCGTCATGGGCGCGTTCTACGCGGTCTACGTGATGGTCCCGGTGCCGACCGCCAACGCCGACGCGACGCTGCAGAGCAACGTCTACAAGTACTCCAACGGCAAGGTCATGGCCCGCACGGGCAAGATCAACCGTGAGATCGTCGGCCTGGAGAAGGTCCCCCAGGACGTCCAGCGGGCCTTCGTCGCCGCCGAGAACAAGACCTTCTACAAGGACAACGGCGTCGACATCAAGGGCACCGTCCGGGCCGCCTGGAACACCCTCACCGGCAAGGGCAAGCAGGGTGGCTCGACCATCACCCAGCAGTACGTGAAGAACTACTACCTGAGCCAGGACCAGACCGCGACGCGCAAGCTCAAGGAAATGGTCATCGCGCTCAAGGTCGACCAGAACATGTCGAAGCCCGAGATCCTGGCCGGTTACATCAACACCAGCTACTACGGCCGCAACGCCTACGGGATCCAGGCCGCCGCCCAGGCGTACTACGGCGTCGACGCCACCAAGCTGAACGTCGCCCAGGGCGCCTACCTCGCCTCCCTGCTCCAGGCCCCCAGCCAGTACGACTGGACCTCCGCCAGCACCGACGGCCGCAAGCTCGTCGAGCAGCGCTGGAACTACGTCCTGGACAACATGGTCGAGGAGGGCTGGCTGGACTCCGGCAAGCGCACCGGCATGAAGTTCCCCGTCCCGCAGAAGCCCAAGGCCCCCAAGGGCATGAGCGGCCAGAGCGGCTACATCGTCGAGGCCGCCAACCAGGAGCTGATGCGCCAGGGCGTCAGCGAGGAGGACCTCAAGGCCGGCGGCTGGACCATCACGCTCAACATCGACGAGAAGAAGCAGAAGTCGCTCGTCAAGGCGGTCGACGACCAGCTGGAGGCCAAGCTCGACCGCAAGGGCAGCAAGAAGCAGGCCACCGTCCAGGCGGGCGCCACCTCCGTCGACCCGAAGACCGGCGCGGTCGTCGCCATGTACGGCGGCATCGGCGCCACCGAGCACTGGACCAACAACGCCACCCGGCGCGACTACCAGCCCGCCTCGACCTTCAAGCCGATCGTGCTCGCCTCCGCCATCGACAACGAGGCCGAGACGCAGGACGGGCGCCGGATCGGGCTCGACACCATCTACGACGGCACCAGCAAGCGCCCGGTCGTCGGCAGCCGCGTCGCCTTCGCCCCGGAGAACGAGGACAACCAGAGCTACGGCCCGGTCACCGTCCAGAAGGCCACCAACAGCTCGATCAACTCGGTCTACGCCCAGATGATCGTGGACGTGACCCCCACCAAGGCCAAGCAGACCGCCATCGGCCTCGGCATGAAGGACGGCGTCGACTTCGGCGCGACCCCGTCGATGTCGCTCGGCGTCATGGGCGCCTCCACCATGGACATGGCCGGCGCCTACGCGACCCTCGACAACCACGGCGTCAAGGTCACCCCGACCCTGGTCAAGTCCGCCGAGCACAAGGACCGCAAGGCCGAGCCGGTGAAGTCGATCGGGGACCGGGTCATCAGCCGCGAGGCCGCCGACACCACCACCAAGGCCATGCAGGGCGTCGTCCAGAGCGGCTCCGGCTTCCGCGCCGCCGGCAACTACGCGGCGGCCGGCAAGACCGGCACCTCCGAGAACAACCGCTCGGCCTGGTTCGTCGGCTACACCCCGGAACTGGTCACCGCCGTCGGCCTGTTCGGCGAGGACGCCAAGGGCGGCCAGGTCACCCTGACCGACACCATCAACGACGGCCGCGCCAACGGCGGCCGCACCCCGGCGCAGATCTGGGGCGCCTACACCACCGACGCGCTCGGCGGCGGCTCCGACGCCACCTTCGACCTGGAGACCGACGGCACCTCCGGCGGCGACGGCACCGTCCCGACCCCGACGGGCACCAGCGACTCGCCCTCGCCGACCACGACGCCCAGCGACGAGGCCACCACCCCGACCCAGCCGCCGACGTCCACGGCCACCACGCCGACCCAGCCGCCCACGTCGACGGCCACGACCCCGCCGGAGCCGACGCCGACCCCGACGAAGACGGACCAGCCGACGATCGAGCCGCCGCCGGACGGCGGCGACGGCACCGTCAACGGCCTCCCGAACCAGTGAGACACGGCGACGGCCGGGCCCCCCGCACAGGGGCCCGGCCGTCGCCCTTCTCGTATGTGCTCCCTCAGGAGCGGTCAGCGGGTCGCCAGCTCGAACCAGACCACCTTGCCGCCCGAGAGCCGGGTCGCGCCCCACCGCCGGGCCAGCCGGTTCACCAGGAACAGGCCGCGCCCGCCCTCGTCGGTGTCCCGCGCCCGCCGCTGCCGGGGCAGCTGCGGGGAGTCGTCGCCGACCTCGCAGCGCAGCACGTCGGTGCGGAGCAGCCGCAGCGTCACCGGACGCTCCGCGTACCGCACCGCGTTCGTCACCACCTCGCTGATCAGCAGCTCCACCGAGTCCGAGAGCTCCTCCAGGTCCCAGCGCTGCAGCGCCCGCCGGGCGAGCCGTCGGGCCCGGCCCGGGGCCGCGTCCTCCGGCTCCAGGAACCAGTACGCCACGTCGCTGGGCGCGATCCCGTCGAAGCGGGCCGCGAGCAGCGCGATGTCGTCGTCCCGGTCGCCCGGACCCAGCATGTCGAGCACGTCGTCGCAGAGCGCCTCCAGCGGAGGCGAGTGGTCGGGGCCGGTGAGCTGGGCGGTCGCCGCGAGCCGCTCGCGCAGCTGCTCGATCCCGGTCCACACGTCCCGCAGCCGGGACTCCACCAGACCGTCCGTGTACAGCAGCAGCGTGGCCCCGGCCGGCGCGTCCAGCTCCACCGCCTCGAAGTCCACCCCGCCCACGCCGATCGGCGCGCCCGGCGGCACCCGGAGCACCTCGGCCCGGCCGCCCAGGTGCAGCAGTATCGGCGGCGGGTGGCCCGCGTTGGCGATGGTGATCCGGTGCGAGACCGGGTCGTACACCGCGTACATGCAGGTCGCCATGCGGTTCTCGCCGAGCCGCTGGGCCTGCTCGTCCAGGTGGTGCAGCACCTCCTGCGGCGGCAGGTCGAGCCCGGCCAGGGTCTGCGCCGTCGTGCGCAGCTGGCCCATGATCGCCGCCGAGGTCATGGAGTGGCCCATGACGTCCCCGACGACCAGCGCGACCCGGCTGCCGGGCAGCGGGATGGCGTCGTACCAGTCGCCGCCCACCCGGGCCGTCTCGGCCGCCGGCAGGTAGCGCGAGGCGAGCCGCACGCCCGTCGGCTGCGGCAGCGAGTCCGGCAGCATGGTGCGCTGCAGCTCGTCCGCGATGTAGGCCTCGCGCCCGTACAGCACCGCCTTGTCGATGCCGAGCGCGGTGTGGGTCGCCAACTGGGCCGCCACGAGCAGGTCGTTCGGCTCGAAGCCGGCCCGCTCCGGCCGGCGCAGGAACACGGCCGCGCCGATCACCCGGCGCCGCCCCCGCAGCGGCGCGAGTATGGCCCGCTGCCCGCCGGGCACCGGGTGGTCGGGGCCGAGCAGCTCGGGCAGCGCGGCCCGGGCCGCGGCGGAGTCGCCGGGCACCGGCCGCACGCCGCGCAGCACCTCGGCCAGCGCGCCGCCCGACCGGACCTCGCACAGCTCGGCCGCCGGGGTCGGGTCGGGGTCGGGGACGAGGACCAGCTCCTCGCCCTCCAGGTCCGTTAAGCGCAGCCGGTCGGTGCGGCGCAGCCGCAGCACGAAGGGCTCGGCGGGCCGCTCGTCGCCCACCGGCAGCGGGTCGCGCAGATAGACCAGGATCGCGTCGGAGAAGGTCGGCACGGTCGCTCGGCACAGGCCGAGGACGATCTCGTCCAGGTCGAGGCCGCGGGCGATCCGCCGGGTCGCGGCGCCGACGAAGCGCAGCCGGTCGCCCTCGCGGCGCCCGGCCGCACCGTCCGGCCCGGTGCCGCCGCCGGGAGCGGGCGCGGGCACGGCGACGGCCGCAGCGGCCTCCTGACGGGGCCGGGTGCGTTCCTGCGGCCGGGCAGCCATCGCCTTGCGGCCTTCGTGGGAGGTGGGATGCTCCGTCACGCCTGGGATTCCGTCCGTCCGTGCCGGTGGTGCGATGCACTCGCTCTTCTCGCCGATGCCGCGCCCTCGCCGGGCCTAAACCCCTGGCGGGCGGCGGATGTGAAGACCTCGCGAGCGGCGGGGCCGGCCGAGCACACGTCCGCCACTGCTCTCTCCCTCATGGATGACTCACGGTCAGGTCCTGTGCTGCACTCAGAGTTTGACGTGCTGTTCGGTCGATCAAGGACTTGCGGAGGACGATCCTACGTTTGCACCCCGGGGGCGCATCAAGGGTCTCATGGAGCCGTGTGCGCCGGGGTGCGATCCCAGTCCCCGGGAAGCTCGGGCACCGGCCAGGAGGGGTCGGGCCGCCACTCCTCCCAGCCGTCGGAGAACGGCGCTCCCCAGGAGCGGATCAGCTCGACGGCCGCCTGCCCCGCCGCCCGGACCCGCGCGGCCTGGGCCGCGTCCATCAGGCCGGCCCGCTGGGCCTGGGCGAACTCGTCCTCGTCCCGCCACAGCCAGCTGTGGTCCGGGTAGACGGAGATGTCGAGGAAGTGGTCCTCGGAGTCGATGCCGCCGGACCAGCGGGTCCGGGGCTCCTCCAGGTTCACGTACCAGCTGCGGAAGCGCCAGCCGCGCTCCCAGAACAGCCACACCGACCACGGGTCGCCGGGCGCGGCCAGCTTGAGCACCCCGGTGCCGTGCCAGTGCGCGCGGGTGGTGGTGCGCGGTGCCGTGTACCGGGTGGCCAGCGGCTCCTCGTGTACGGGGGTGCCGTCGGTCAGGACCGGCTTGACGCACTCGGTGCCGGGCGCCATCCACACCGCGAGCAGGTCCGGGGTGTCCTGGACGACGGTCACCGGGCGGCAGATGTGCACGTCGCCGGTGCCGTTGTCGCGGTAGCGCCAGAGGATCTGATCCCCTGGCGCCCATTCCCTGGGGCGGCCGGATCCTGTCATGCGCAGATCTTAGGGGCGTGCCCCCGGCACCGCTGCGGTGAAGGTCACGGAAGGGTCCGCGGTAGGCGAGAACGGGTCAGGGGCGGGTCATCCGCAGCACGTCGAGGGCCTCGTCCAGTTGTTCCAGGGTCAGGTCGCCCCGCTCCACGTACCCGGACTCCAGGACCACTTCGCGGATGGTCTTGCGCTCGGCCAGCGCCTTCTTGGCGACCTTGGCGGCCTCCTCGTAGCCGATGTACTTGTTCAGCGGGGTCACGACCGAGGGCGAGGACTCGGCGTACTCGCGGGCCCGCTCCACGTTGGCGGTGATCCCGTCGACCGTGCGGTCGGCCAGCAGGCGGGAGGCGTTGGCCAGCAGCCGGATCGACTCCAGGAGGTTCTTGGCGATCACCGGGAGCATGACGTTGAGCTCGAAGTTCCCGGCCGCGCCGGCCACCGCCACCGTGGTGTCGTTTCCGGTCACCTGGGCGGCGACCATCAGGACCGCCTCGGGAATGACCGGATTCACCTTGCCCGGCATGATCGACGAGCCCGGCTGGAGGTCGGGCAGATTGATCTCGGCGAGGCCGGTGCGCGGTCCCGAGGACATCCAGCGCAGATCGTTGGCGATCTTCGTCAGGGAGACCGCGATGGTCCTGAGCTGCCCGGACGTCTCCACCAGTCCGTCCCGGGCGCCCTGGGCCTCGAAGTGGTCGCGGGCCTCGGTCAGCGGCAGTCCGGTGGCCCGGGCGACCTCGGCGATCACGGCGGCCGAGAAGCCGGGCGGGGTGTTGATCCCGGTGCCCACCGCCGTACCGCCCAGGGGGAGTTCGGCGAGCCGGGGCAGCGAGCCGCGCAGCCGCTCGGCGCCGTACCTCACCTGGGCCGCGTAGCCGCCGAACTCCTGGCCGAGGGTGACCGGGGTGGCGTCCATGAGGTGGGTGCGGCCGGACTTCACGACCGTCGCGAATTCGGCCGATTTCCGCTCGAGGGAGGCGGCCAGATGGTCGAGCGCGGGGATCAGGTCGTGGGTGACGGCGGCGGTGGCCGCGATGTGGATGGAGGAGGGGAAGACGTCGTTGGAGGACTGCGAGGCGTTCACGTGGTCGTTGGGGTGGACGGCCCGGCCCTCGGGGAGGCGCTCGGTCGCCAGGGTGGCGATCACCTCGTTGGTGTTCATGTTGGACGAGGTGCCCGAGCCGGTCTGGAAGACGTCGACGGGGAAGTGCTCGTCCCAGCGCCCCGCGGCGACCTCGGCCGCCGCTTCCCGGATGGCCTCCGCGAGGTCCTCGTCGAGCACCCCGAGCTCGGCGTTGACCTTGGCGGCGGCGGCCTTGATCCGGGCCAGGGCCTCGATGTGGGCGCGCTCCAGACGCTGGCCGCTGACCGGGAAGTTCTCCACGGCCCGCTGGGTCTGCGCGCGCCACTTGGCGTGCGCGGGGACCCGGACCTCGCCCATCGAGTCGTGCTCGATCCGGTACCCGGCTTCGTCGTTCATGTCGTCAACCTCCTGGCTGTGCTGGTCCGGGGGCGACCCCCGAACCCCCCGAAAAAGATGAGCACTTGTCTTGTTAGACGTATTCCCAAGTCGTTTACCGGCCAGTAAAAACCGTGGGTAACCCCACTTCCAGGAGGCGCAATGACGCGCACCAGGTACAGACTCCGCTGGCCGGTGGCCGCCCTCGCCGCAGCCGCGGCGGCCCTCGGCAGCATGACGGCCGCCGCCCCCGCCGGCGCGGCCGACACGAGCACCGCGTCCGGAATCACCTCCGTACCGCTCTCGCCGGAGCTGGAGGCGATCCGGGCCGCCGAGGCGACGAGGATCTACGGCAGCCCCGAGGAGCGCCCGCTCGCCCAGCGCAAGACCGGTCTGATCTCCCTCGGCGACAGCGAGATCTCCGGCGAGGGCGTCGGCACCTACGAGTCGCCGACCAACGGCCCGACCAACTGGTGCCACCGCTCGCCCGACGCCGCCATCCACCGCACCGGGATCCCCGCGGACCTCACGTTCAACGTGGCCTGCTCCGGCGCGTACACCGGAAACATCCGCATCGGCGGCGCGAAGCAGTACGCCGACGAGCTCGTCCAGAGCGACAACCTGGCCGTCAAGGCCCGCAACACCCGCATCAAGATGGTGCTGCTCGTCGCCGGAGCCAACGACGACCTCCAGTTCGGCCCGGTGATGACCGACTGCGTCGAGCGCTATCTGCTCCTCCAGGGCGCCTGCGAGCCCAAGTACGCCCCCGGCTGGCAGGCCCGCGTCGACGCGCTCGTCCCCAAGGTCGAGCAGACCGTCCGCGACCTGCGGACCGTGATGCGCGACGCCGGCTACGCCGACGCCGACTACAAGCTCGTCGTGATGGGCTACCCGAGCCCCATCGGCCCCGACTTCCACGACAACCCGGACTTCCCCGGCAAGCTCTCCTGCGGCGGCCTCGGCTACGACTCCGACACCAAGTGGGGCCGCAACAGCGCCGTCCCCGCCTTCGAGCGCGGGATGCGCCGGGCGGCGGCCGACACCGGGGCGGTCTTCCTGGACAACTCGCGGCTCTTCCACGGCCACGAGGTCTGCATGGAGGACACCTGGGCCCGGGGCCTCTACATCGACGTGTCCAAGCCCGGCACCCCGGACGAGAACTCCGTGCGCCAGTCCTTCCACCCCAACTACCGGGGCCACGGCGCCTTCGCCTCCTGTCTGACGCAGATCTACGCCGCGAACGTGCGCGAGGCCGGCTGCGCGGACGTGAACTCCTCCGGCACCCCGGTGCTGTTCCCGCTCGCCTGGGACGACGCGTACAAGCCGCTGAAGAACGCGGCCACCGGCAACTGCCTGGACGTCAACGCCTCCGAGTCCGCCAACGGCACCGCCGTCCTCGGCTGGGACTGCCACGGCGGCCGCAACCAGAACTGGTGGTACGACTCCGCCCGCCGGACCCTGCACACCGGGCTCACCCAGGACCGCTGCCTCGACGTGCCCGGCGCGGCCTACGAGGCCGGCAAGGCGCTCATCGTCTGGAACTGCGGCGGCGCCGCCAACCAGCGGTTCCTCCGCGACGGCGACACCGTGCGCCCCGCCGCGGCGACCGGACTCTGTCTGACCCACGGCGCGGCGAGGGAGCCGGTCCGGCTGCAGAACTGCACCGGCGCTGCCAATCAGCGCTTCGTCTGACCTGCGCGGACGTGAGTGGGGCCCCGGCCGCCGAGGGGGGCGGCCGGGGCCCTCGGCGTTCGCCCGAGTGGGCGAACCCGAGGTGCCCGTCGGACAATGTGAAGCGGGCTCGGGGAGATCAGCCACCGTACGGGAGGCCCACATGATCCGCAGCTTCAGGAGGCTCGGCGCGCTGGGCGCGTGCACGGTCGCGGTTCTCGCGCTCGGCACCGCCGCCCCGGCCGCGCACGCCGAGGACGGCTTCGAGTTCACGCTGTACGCCAAGGAGGTCCCCGGGACCACCTCGAGCGACAGCGCCGCTCCGGCGCCCAAGGTCGGGGAGTCCTTCGCCTTCGCCGACGACCTCTACAAGACCAAGGACGCGAACGGCGACAAGGTCGGTCGGGACGGCGTCGTCTGCGCCGTGGTGCGCGGCGGGGACCCGATGGACCTGCAGTGCGTGGGCACCGTCGTGCTGAACGGCGGCCCCGGCGGGCAGCTCTCGCTGCAGACGCTGGCCGCCGTCGACCCCAACGACCAGGCGCCGCCCGCGCTCGACATCGCGGTCACCGGCGGCACCGGCGACTTCAAGAACGCGCGCGGCTGGGTCCGTTCGACTCCCGACGGCGACTGGTCCCGCATGGACTTCCACATCAGCCGGTAGGCGCCCGGCCGGCGTCCGCTACGACAGCTTGCCGCCGTAGTCCGGCAGCTTGAAGGTGCGCTCGGCGTGCCCGCCGACGAGGTCGGTGGTGTTGTTGCCGATGTTCGCGATGATCGTGTAGCCCTTGGCCTCGATCTCCGCGCGCTTGGCCGTCTTGTACGCGCTGACCTCGGCGAACAGATCGGGCAGGGAGCGCACGTAGAGCCCGTTCACGGGGTAGCCGGCCTGCTTCAGGTTCCAGTCCGTCAGGGAGTGGACGATCCCCGGCCGGGCGGTCACGAAGAAGACGGCCACCCCGTGGGAGTGCGCCTCGCGGACCAGGTCGCGGACCTCGGCGATCGCCGGGGTCGGCAGCTCCCAGAAGGGGTGGAAGTCGGTCTCCAGCGAGGAGTTGTCGATGTCGAGGACGATGGCCTGCTTCTCGCGGCCGGCGTCCTCGGCTCGCTTCTCGATGTACGGGCGGGCCTCGGCGACGACGGCGGCCACGTCGTGGCGCCAGGTCGTGTAGTCGACGCCCTTGAACGCGGCGGTCGACGTCGTGTGGGTGTCCGGGTCGGCCGCGGAGGCGGCGGGCGCGGCACCGACGACCAGGAGGGCGGTCAGGCCCAGGGCGGCGGCGGTGGTCTTGGCGGAGGGCATGGGGGGCTCCCGAGGGGTCGACCGGCTCAGTGGTTGACATGCTCGCGGCCAATACTGGCCAGTAAGTGACGTCAGGGCTACCGGTCGGTAGCCACTTTCTGAGCGAAGATCGACAACGGGGGCGGCGAAGGCGCGACGACGCCCCCCGGTCCGGCGGGACCGAGGGGCGTCGTGGGGCGAACGGGATCAGAGGCCGGGGCCGCGCACCGGGATGTGCGTGAAGGTGGGCTCCGGCGCCGGGTTCTGGAAGAAGTCGTTGCCCTTGTCGTCCACCACGATGAACGCCGGGAAGTCCTCGACCTCGATCTTCCAGACCGCCTCCATGCCGAGCTCCTCGTACTCGACGACCTCGACCTTCTTGATGCAGTCCTGCGCGAGGCGCGCCGCAGGGCCGCCGATCGAGCCCAGGTAGAAGCCGCCGTGCGCACCGCACGCGTCCGTGACCTGCTTGCTCCGGTTGCCCTTCGCCAGCATGACCTTCGAGCCGCCCGCCGCCTGGAACTGCTCCACGTAGGAGTCCATCCGGCCGGCCGTCGTCGGGCCGAAGGAACCGGAGGCGTAGCCCTCGGGGGTCTTCGCCGGGCCGGCGTAGTACACCGGGTGGTCCTTCAGGTACTGCGGCATCTCCTCGCCCGCGTCGAGCCGCTCCTTGATCTTGGCGTGCGCGATGTCGCGCGCCACGACCAGCGGCCCGGACAGCGACAGGCGGGTCTTCACCGGGTACTTGGTGAGCTCGGCGAGGATCTCGTCCATCGGCTGGTTGAGGTCGATCTTCACCACGTCGCCCGACTCCTCCAGGTGGGAGTCCTCGGTCTCCGGCAGGAAGCGCGCCGGGTCGGTCTCCAGCTGCTCCAGGAAGACGCCCTCGGCGGTGATCTTCGCGACGGCCTGGCGGTCGGCCGAGCAGGAGACGGCGATCGCGACGGGCAGCGAGGCGCCGTGGCGGGGGAGCCGGACCACGCGCACGTCGTGGCAGAAGTACTTGCCGCCGAACTGCGCGCCGATGCCGATCTTCTGCGTGAGCTCGAAGACCTTCTCCTCCAGCTCCTTGTCGCGGAAGCCGTGGCCGGTGGCGGCGTCGCCCTCGGTGGGCAGCTCGTCCAGGTAGTGCGCGGAGGCGTACTTGGCGGTCTTCAGCGCGAACTCGGCGCTGGTGCCGCCGACGACGATCGCCAGGTGGTACGGCGGGCAGGCCGCGGTGCCGAGCGAACGGATCTTCTCCTCCAGGAACTTCATCATGGAGGCCTCGTTCAGGACCGCCTTGGTCTCCTGGTAGAGGAAGGACTTGTTGGCGGAGCCGCCGCCCTTGGCCATGAAGAGGAACTTGTACGCGCCGCCGTCGGTCGCGTACAGCTCGATCTGCGCGGGCAGGTTCGAGCCGGTGTTCTTCTCCTCCCACATGGTCACCGGAGCCATCTGCGAGTAGCGCAGGTTGAGCTTGGTGTACGCGTCGAAGACGCCCTTGGACAGGGCCTCCTCGTCACGGCCCGAGGTGAGGACGTTCTGGCCGCGCTTGCCCATCACGATCGCGGTGCCGGTGTCCTGGCACATGGGCAGCACGCCCGCGGCGGCGATGTTCGCGTTCTTCAGGAGGTCGAGCGCGACGAACTTGTCGTTGCTCGACGCCTCCGGGTCGTCGATGATCCGGCGCAGCTGGGCCAGGTGGGCCGGGCGCAGGAAGTGCTGGATGTCGTGGATGGCCTCGGCGGCCAGCTTGCGCAGCGCCTCGGGCTCGACCTTGAGGAACGTACGGCCGTCGGCCTCGAAGGTGGAGACACCTTCGGAGGTCACCAGGCGGTAGGGCGTGGTGTCCTCTCCCAGGGGGAGCAGATCGGAGTACGCAAACTCGGGCATGACGGCAGCCATTCCTCACTCGGCAGACAGCAGCGCCGCCTCCATTGGCGGCGCGCCCTCCAGCGTAAGACGCGGCCGCGGTCCGGATCCTGTGAGGTAAGGCTCACTAGCGGCCGCGACCACTCCGCGATGGCGCATTCCGCTCCCTGCCCGCAAGCCCCGGGCATCGAGCCCCGGCCGTCGAGCCCGCCCCCTTGCCCCTGCGCCCTTGCCCTGCCCGCGAGCCCCGGGCATCGAGCCCCGGCCGTCGAGCCCGCCCCCTTGCCCCTGCGCCCTTGCCCTGCCCGCGAGCCCCGGGCATCGAGCCCCGGCCGTCGAGCCCTGCCCCCTTGCCCTGCCCGCGAGCCCCGGGTATCGAGCCGGCCACCGGGCGGGCCGCCGGGCCGGCCGCCGGATCCGGCCACCGCGTCGGCCGCCGGGCCGGCCGCCGTGTGCCGCTCCGGCCACAGACACGGCCGCCTCCCCTGGTCGCGATCTATCGCGTTTCGCTAGGCTGATGTCGTGGACCTCGAAAAGCAGCCCCAGCAGCCGGTCGCTCCCGCCGAGCCCGCCGAGCCCGCCCCCGCGCCCGCGCCCGCCTACGCGGATCCGGCCGGGTCGCTGCGGGCCTCGGACGCCGATCGGGACCGGATCGCGGACATCCTCAGGGACGCCCTGGCCGAGGGGCGGATCGACGCCGAGGAGCACTCCGAGCGCATCGACTCCGTCTACCGCGCCAAGACCGTGGGCGAGCTGGAGCCGCTGGTCCGCGACCTGCCGGCCGCCCGCCCCAGGACCGAGCCGCCGCCGGCCGCGCTCTACGGCACCCAGGACGCGGAGGGTCCCGCGGACAACCTGGTCGCGGTCTTCTCCAGCACCACCCGCAAGGGCCGCTGGCGCGTCGGCCGCAAGACCAACGCCTTCTCGCTCTTCGGCAGCGTCGAGATCGACCTGACCGAGGCGATCTTCGCCCAGCGGCTCACCACCATCAACGCGACCTCCATCTTCGGCAACGTGGAGATCCGCGTCCCGGAGAACATCAGCCTGCGCGGCAGCGGCACCGGGATCTTCGGGAACTTCGAGGTGGTGACCCTGGAGGGCGCCGACCCGCAGGCCCCCCTCGTGGTCGTCAACGGCTTCACGCTCTTCGGCAACGTCGAGGCCAAGCCCAAGCGCGGGAAGTGGATCACCGACCTGCAGGCCCGCGCCCAGGACCGGCTGCGCAAGCGCCTCGACGGCTGAGGCCCGCGGTCCGCTTCGCCGGACGGCCGCGGGCGTGACCGGAATTCGCCGTCGGGTGTCCGCGCTGCGGAACTCCGGGGCACGCAGTGCATAGGCGCGCGCACAGCGGGTAGGGCTGGTGCATCGTCGCTCGCTCGCGAAGCCGTCGTCAGGAGTAGACCGTGCTGCACATGCCGCATCAGCCCCTCCAGGTCGCCGCCGTGCCGTCCCAGCGCGTCCCCGCTCGGGAGGACGAGGGCGGCCCCTGGCACACGGAGGCGGTGTGCCGCCGGGACGAGGCCGGACTGTTCTTCGCCCCCTCCAAGGAGCCCACCGCCGCCCGGCTCTCCCGGGAGGAGGCCGCCAAGCGGGTCTGCGCCCGCTGTCCGGTGATGGTCGCCTGCCGCGAGCACGCGCTGCTCCAGCCCGAGCCGTACGGGGTGTGGGGCGGGCTCACCGCCGCCGAGCGCCGTGTCGTGCTCGCCCGCCGGCGGCGTCGCGAGGTCGAGCTCAGGAAGGCCGCCGCCGAGGGGATCGCCAAGGCCGGCTGACGGGTCCGTCGCCCGTACGGGAAGGGGCGCCCCCACCGCACATGGGGGCGCCCCTCTTCGTACCGTCGTCGCGTCGGCCGCTACTTCGCGCGGTCGAAGTCGATCTTGCTGTACGCGCGCAGCTTCGAGAGCCGGTGCGTGGAGTCGATCTGGCGGATCGTGCCGGACTTCGAGCGCATGACGAGCGACTGGGTGGTCGCCGTCTCGGCGCGGTAGCGCACCCCGCGCAGGATCTCGCCGTCGGTGATGCCGGTGGCGACGAAGAAGACGTTCTCGCCGGAGACCAGGTCGTTGGTGGAGAGCACCCGGTCCAGGTCGTGGCCCGCGTCCAGGGCCTTCTGGCGCTCGGCCTCGTCCTTGGGCCAGAGCTTGCCCTGGATGACACCGCCCAGGCACTTGATGGCGCAGGCGGAGATGATGCCCTCGGGGGTGCCGCCGATGCCCATGAGCATGTCGACGCCGGTGCCCTCGCGGACGGCCATGATCGAACCGGCGACGTCGCCGTCCGAGATGAACTTGATCCGGGCGCCGGTCTCGCGGATCTCCTTGACGATGCCCTCGTGACGGGGGCGGTCCAGGATGACGACCGTGATGTCCTCGGGGGAGGACTGCTTGGCCTTGGCGACGCGGCGGATGTTGACCGAGACCGGGGCGTTGATGTCGACGAAGTCGGCGGCCTCGGGGCCGGTGACCAGCTTGTCCATGTAGAAGACCGCGGACGGGTCGAACATGGTGCCGCGGTCGGCGGCGGCCAGGACGGCGATCGCGTTGGGCATGCCCTTGGCGTTCAGCGTGGTGCCGTCGATCGGGTCGACGGCGATGTCGACCTCGGCGCCGGTGCCGTCGCCGACCCGCTCGCCGTTGAACAGCATCGGGGCCTCGTCCTTCTCCCCCTCGCCGATGACGACGACGCCGTTCATCGAGACGGTGGAGATCAGGGTGCGCATGGCGTTGACCGCGGCGCCGTCCGCGCCGATCTTGTCACCGCGGCCGACCCAGCGGCCGGCGGCCATGGCGGCCGCCTCGGTGACGCGGACCAGTTCGAGGGCGAGGTTGCGGTCGGGGGCCTCGGGAGAGACCTCGAGCTCGGGCGGCAAGTGGTGCTCGGTCATCGGAGCGCACCTTTCTGTACGGCGACGGCCGGATAAAAGAGGGTGCTGCGACTCTATCGTCAGGTCGACAAATTGAGCAGAGGGGCCCACGTATGAGCACAACACCATGATGCGACCATGGGGGGCGTGGCAGGTATGCGAGGCAGGCAGACAGTACGCGGGATGTTCCAGTCCCTCGGGGTGATCATGGTCGCCGCGGGCGTGATGTATCTCTTCATCCCGCACGACGACAAGGCGGACCCGGTCCCGACCAAGGACTACCGGGTGGAGCTTCTGACGGCGCAGCGGGCGGCGCCCTATCCGGTGCTGGCCCCCGAGGGCCTCGGTGAGGGCTGGCGGGCGACGGTCGTCTCGTACAAGCGCGAGAACCACGACGCGTGGCAGCTGGGCTTCCTGGACCCGGACACCCAGTACGTCGCGGTCCACCAGTCGACCGAGGAGGCGCGCAAGTACGTGCCCCAGGTCACCCAGCAGGCGAAGAACTCCGGCAGGACCCAGACGGTCGCCGGCAAGGTCTGGCAGCGCTGGGAGGGCCCGAAGTACGACGCCCTGGTGCGCACCGAGGGCGGCGCCACCACGGTGGTGACGGGCACCGCCTCGTTCGACCGCCTCGCGCAGATGGCGGGCGCGCTGCAGGCGAAGAAGGCCTAGGGCCGGTCCGACGCACGACGAAGAACCCCCGGGTGCCCAGCACCCGGGGGTTCTCGTTGCGCCTGTGTACGGATCAGACGGTGGTGATCACGTCGTCGTAGGCCAGACGCGGGGCGCGCGGGAACGGGGAGGCGTCCTCGCCCGGCTTGCCGATGTTGATGACCATCAGCGGGGTGTGGTCGGCGTCCAGGAACTCCTTCTGGACACCGGCGAAGTCGAAGCCGGTCATCGGGCCGGCGGCCAGGCCGGCGGCGCGGATGCCCACGATGAAGTAGCCGGCCTGCAGGGTGGCGTTCAGCAGCGCGGACTGCTCACGGGTCGGACGCTCCGAGAAGAAGAGGTCCTTGGCCTGCGGGAAGTGCGGGAGCAGGTTCGGGAGCTCCTCGTGGAACTCGTTGTCGGCGGAGAGGATCGCGACCAGCGGGGCGGCGGCGGTCTTCGCCTGGTTGCCCTCCATCATGTGCTTCACCAGGCGCTCGCGGGCCTCGGGGGAGCGGACCAGGGTGATGCGCAGCGGCGTCTGGTTGAAGGCGGTCGGGCCGTACTTGACCAGGTCGTAGATCGCCTGGACCTGCTCCTCGGTCACCGGCTCGTCGGTGAACGTGTTGGCGGTGCGGGCCTCGCGGAAGAGGAGGTCCTGAGTGGCGGCGTCAAGGGCGATGGACATGCTGCGTACCTTCCGGGATGTACGGGGGCGATGGCTCGACAGTACGCCGGAAGTAGGTGAAACTTCAACAATCCTATCCGGATAGTGATCCGCTTCACAGGTCGAGTCTACATCGCTGCCTACTCGACCCCGGAGGCGTCGCCCTCCGCCGCGGACTCCTCGGCCCGCTCCGCCGCGAGCGAGGCGTCCAGACGGGCGCGAGCGCCCTCCAGCCAATGCCGGCAGACCTTCGCCAGCTCCTCGCCGCGCTCCCAGAGCGCCAGGGACTCCTCGAGCGTCGTGCCGCCCGCCTCCAGCCGCCGGACGACCTCGATGAGCTCGTCGCGCGCCTGTTCGTAGCCGAGTGCAGTCTCTTCCGCGCCCGTGCCTACCGCCATGCCAACCACCCTTGTCTGTCAGTTCCTTGACGTACTTCTGTATTCCCCGACGTTCCTCTGACGTCAGGGGACCTCAGGGGGCGGTCCGCCGCACCGCGAACTCGCCCGCCGCCACCCGCGCCCGCAGCTCCTCGTCCACCGCGACCTCCTCCGGATCCCGGACCACCGACCCGTCCGCCTTCTGCAGCACCGCGTACCCCCGCTCCATCGTCGCCGCGGGCGACAGCGCCCGGACCCGCGCCCGGGTGTGCGACAGCTCCGACTCGGCCCGGTCCAGCAGATGCCCGAAGGTCCGCCGACCCCGCGCCAGCAGCGCCCCGACCTCGTCCTCGCGCACCTCCACCATCCGCTGCGGGTGCTCCATCACCGGCCGGGCCAGCGCATGGGCCAGGCCCCGCTCCTCACGGTCGAGCAGCCCCCGCACCGACCGCAGCGCCCGGTCCCGCAGCCCCTGCACCCGGTCCAGCTCCTCGCCCACGTCCGGCACCACCTTCTTCGCGGCATCGGTCGGCGTGGACGCCCGCAGATCCGCCACCAGGTCCAGCAGCGGCGAGTCCGGCTCGTGCCCGATCGCCGACACCACCGGCGTACGGCACTCGGCCACCGCCCTGACCAGCTGCTCGTCCGAGAACGGCAGCAGATCCTCGACGCTGCCGCCGCCCCGCGCCACGATGATCACGTCCACGCCCGCGTGCGCGTCCAGCTCCCGCACCGCCTGCACCACCTGCGGAACGGCCTTCACGCCCTGCACCGCCACGTTGCGCACCTCGAAGCGGACGGCGGGCCAGCGGCGCCGCGCGTTCTCCAGCACGTCCCGCTCGGCCGCCGAGGCGCGGCCGCAGACCAGACCGATCAGCTGCGGCAGGAACGGCAGCGGCTTCTTGCGGTCCAGGGCGAACAGCCCCTCCGCGCCCAGGCTCCGCTTCAGCTGCTCCAGCCGGGCCAGCAGCTCCCCGATCCCCACCGGCTTGATCTCCGCCGCCCGCAGCGACAGCTGCCCCCGCGGCGCGTACCACTCCGGCTTGGCGTGCACGACGACCCTGGCGCCCTCGGACACCACGTCGGCGACGGCGTCGAAGACCTGCCGGTAACAGGTCACGTTGATCGAGATGTCGTACGAGGGATCCCGCAGCGTCAGAAACACCACCCCGGCCCCCGGCCGCCGCGACAACTGCGTGATCTGCCCCTCGACCCAGATCGCCCCCAGCCGGTCGATCCACCCCCCGATGAGCCGGGAGACCTCCCCGACGGGCAGCGGCGCTTCGACGGACGTATTCAGACCCATGCGCCGAGCGTAACGGGGAGGTAGGACACGGCAAGGGTGCCGCCGCGGGCCGGGCCCCCCGGCGTCACGCCCCCCGCCGCGTCCCCTGCACCGCAAGCACCACGAGCCCGACGCCCAGCCAGACCACACCGACGACCTGCGCCGCCGGCGAGGCCTCCACGATCACCGCGACCAGGATCGCCGCGCCGAGAACCGGCGCCACCAGATGCACCGCCCACCGCGGCTCCCCCTCCATGCGCCGCACCACGAACC
Organism: Streptomyces sp. NPDC020422; assembly: GCF_044386705.1. Lineage (NCBI taxonomy): Bacteria > Bacillati > Actinomycetota > Actinomycetes > Kitasatosporales > Streptomycetaceae > Streptomyces > Streptomyces sp. NPDC020422. The sequence goes on from NZ_JBIRVJ010000015.1 coordinate 186,758, forward strand.
ACGCCACCACGCTCGCGTGCAGCAGCACGAACGCCGTCAGCGCCCCCACGTCCACCACCGACACCAGATGATCGAGACCGTCGTCCCGCCGCGCCGCCCACACCGCCGCCACCATCGTCACCGCCGCCGCCACGAGCAGCGCCACCCGCGGCACCCCCGCGTCGGTCCGGGCCAGGACATGCGGCAGCCGCCGGTCGCGGCCCATCGCGAACAGCAGCCGCCCGCCCGCCGCCTGCCCCGCCAGCGCCGCGAACGCCGCACCGATCGCCTTCGACACGGCCACCAGATCGTGCAGCCAGCTCCCCACCGACACGTCGACGGCGTCGTAGAACGCCGAACCCTGCAACGCCGCATCCGCCGCCAGCTCCCGCGAGGAGACCGGTTCGAGCAGCGCCACCAGCCAGGTCTGCGCCACGAACAGCACCCCGGCGAGCGCCAGACAGAACAGCACGGCCCGCGCCACCTTCTGCGACCCCCCGGTCACCTCCTCCGCGAACGAGGCGATCGCGTCGAAACCCAGATACGACAGGACGGCCACCGACACCGCCCCCACCACCGCCGCCGCCGAGAACCCGGCGTCACCGGCCAGCGGCGACCACCAGTCGCGCTGCGTCCCGTCCCGTACGAGCACGACCACCGCCGAGACGACGAACACCAGCAGCACCACGATCTCCATCGCGAGCACCGCGAAGCCCACCCGGGCCGCCGCCCGGACCCCCCAGAGGTTCAGCAGCGTCGTGACGACGACGGCGATCGCCGTCCACACCCACCGGTCCACCTCCGGCACCAGCGCCTCCATCGCGATCCCCGCGAAGAGGTAGGCCACGGCCGGGATCAGCAGGTAGTCCAGCATCGCCATCCACCCGGCGACGAACCCCGGACCCTCGCCGAGCGCCTTCCGGGCGTACGTGAAGACCGACCCGGCCTGCGGGGCGACCCGCACCATCTGGGCGTAGCTGAGCGCCGTGAAGGCCATGGCGACGGTCGCCACCAGGTACACGAGTGCGACCGCCCCGTGCGACTTGGCGTCGAGCGTGCCGAAGACACCCACCGGCGCCATCGGGGCGATGAACAGCAGTCCGTACACGACAAGATCGCGAAAACCGAGGTTCCGCCGCAGCCCCGTGTGCTCCGCGACCTGCCCTTGTCCCGTTTCCCCCCGGGCTTCCCCCCGCGCTTGCTCTGCCATGGCGCCAGTCTCGGCCACGGCGGTGACCAAAGGGCTGACCGACGCGGCCTTACGATGGGACGCATGACTGCAACGCCCGCGTCGACGCCCGCGACCAACCGCCCGAAGCGTGTCCTGCTCGCCGCTCCCCGCGGCTACTGCGCGGGTGTGGACCGTGCCGTGATCGCCGTGGAGAAGGCCCTGGAGCAGTACGGGGCCCCGATCTACGTCCGCCACGAGATCGTCCACAACAAGTACGTCGTGCAGACCCTGGAGCGTAAGGGCGCCATCTTCGTCGACCAGGCGACCGAGGTCCCGCCGGGCAACATCGTCATGTTCTCCGCCCACGGCGTCGCCCCCACCGTCCACGAGGAGGCCCGCCAGGGCCGGCTCGCCACCATCGACGCCACCTGCCCGCTGGTGACGAAGGTGCACAAGGAAGCGGTCCGGTTCGCCAAGGAGGACTTCGACATCCTCCTCATCGGCCACGAGGGCCACGAGGAGGTCATCGGCACCTCCGGCGAGGCCCCCGACCACATCCAGCTCGTCGACGGCCCCGAGGACGTCGCCAAGGTCGAGGTCCGCGACCCCTCCCGGGTCGTCTGGCTCTCCCAGACCACGCTCTCCGTCGACGAGACCATGGAGACGGTCGACGCCCTCAAGGAGAAGTTCCCGCAGCTGATCTCGCCGCCCTCCGACGACATCTGCTACGCCACCCAGAACCGCCAGACCGCGATCAAGGAGCTCGCCGGCCAGGCGGAGCTGGTGATCGTCGTCGGCTCCAAGAACTCCTCCAACTCCATCCGCATGGTCGAGGTCGCCAAGCAGGCCGGCGTCCCCGCCGCGTACCTGGTCGACTTCGCCAGCGAGATCGACGAGGCCTGGCTCGAAGGCGTCACCAGCGTCGGCCTCTCCTCCGGCGCCTCCGTCCCCGACGTCCTGGTCCAGGAGGTCCTGGAGTGGCTCGCGGAGCGCGGCTACGCCGACGTGGAGATCGTCAAGACGGCCGACGAGTCGCTGACCTTCTCGCTCCCCAAGGAGCTCCGCAATAAGGACCTGCGCGCCGAGGCGGCCGCCCTGCTCGAAAACGAGTGACGCCGCGCCCCGGCCCGTAACGTGGGTCCATGAACGTTTTCGGAGTGGACATCGGCGGCTCGGGCATCAAGGGCGCCCCCGTGGACCTGGCCCGCGGCGACCTCGCGGAACCGCGCCACAAGGTACTCACCCCGCAGCCCGCCACACCCGACGGTGTGGCGGGCTGCGTCGCGGAGGTCGTGGCCCACTTCGGCTGGACCGGCCCCGTCGGCGTCACCTTCCCCGGCGTGGTCACCGGCTCCACGATCCGTACGGCCGCCAACGTGGACAAGTCCTGGATCGGCGTCGACGCCGGCAAGCTCATCGGCGACCGCCTCGGCGGCCTGCCGGTCACCGTCCTGAACGACGCGGACGCGGCCGGCACCGCGGAGATGGCCTTCGGCGCGGGCCGGGGCCGCAAGGGCACCGTCATCCTGCTCACCCTCGGCACCGGCATCGGCTCCGCCGTCTTCGTCGACGGCCGCCTCGTCCCCAACACGGAACTGGGCCACCTGGAGCTGAAGGGCCACGACGCCGAGAAGCGCGCCTCGTCGAAGGCCCGCGAGGACGAGGACCTCAGCTGGGAGCACTGGGCGACCCGGCGCGTGCAGAAGTACCTCGCGCACGTGGAGATGCTCTTCTCGCCGGAGCTCTTCATCATCGGCGGCGGCGTCAGCCGCAAGGCCGACCGCTTCCTCCCGCTGATCGAGGGCATCAGGGCCGAGATCGTCCCGGCGCAGCTGCAGAACAACGCGGGCATCGTGGGGGCGGGGATGGCGGCCCAGGCGGCGACGACGTAACCGGCCCGGGGTGGTCGACGACGCAACCGGAGCCGGGGGTGGTCGATGCCGCAACCGAAGCCCGGGGTGGTCGACGACGTAACGGGAACCCGGGCGGGGCGACGACGTAACCGCCACCTTGAGCCCTGGGCCCAGGGCCCCGGGGCCCTGAGCCCAGGGCCCCGGGGCGCTGCCGGCGTCGCTACCCGCGCTCGGGAGCGGGGCGCCGCACCGGGCGTACGGAGGGGCCGCCGCCCGAGGAGGCCGCGGCGGCGGCCCGCTGGCGCCGCCCCATGTCCCGCACCTTGCGCACACTGGCGATCAGCCCGGCGACGAGCGTGCCGCCGTACAGCCACCCGGCGTGCACGGCGAGCGCCGTGACCAGGGCCATCGCCTGGCCGCCGACCCCGCCCGTACCGCCGGAGATGGGCACCACCCCGACGGCGAAGGCGATCGGGACGCCGATCGGGGCGGTGACCAGGTCGGCGGTCCTGACCCACAGCGCGGTCAGGGCGCTGACCGGCAGGAACAGCAGCCCGAAGACGAGCGGCGAGCTGTCGAACAGCAGCCAGTCCAGAAAACCGAGCACCAGCATCACGGCCGAGGCGAAGAGCCCGGCCCCCAGACCGGTGAGCCGCGGATTGGGCAGCCTGCGCAGCGCCACCACCACGGGCGGCGCGGGGCGCTCCACGCGCGGCTTGCCGGGGCGCGGCCGGGAGGCGACGCGGTACACCGCGGCGCCCTCGACCAGCGCGCCGGGCGGCGTCAGAGGGTTCTGCGGCCGACGCCCCGCGGGACGCCCCGACTGCGGCTTGCGTGTCCTGTGCTGCTCCACACCACCAACGTAGGTCGGAAGGGGCCGGGAACCACGTGCGGGACACGCCCTTTGGGTGACCTTGGCGCGAAGAGCGCCGTCATGGCGTGGTTCGGTGCCCCCGTAAACTGGGGGATCGCCCCACCTCCACTCCTCTAGGGAAGTCGCCACCGTGTCGCTCACGATCGGAATCGTCGGCCTGCCGAACGTCGGCAAGTCGACCCTGTTCAACGCCCTGACCAAGAACGACGTGCTGGCGGCCAACTACCCGTTCGCCACGATCGAGCCCAACGTCGGCGTCGTCGGCGTCCCGGACGCCCGCCTCACCAAGCTGGCGGAGATCTTCGGCTCCCAGCGCATCCTCCCGGCCACGGTCGACTTCGTCGACATCGCCGGCATCGTGCGCGGCGCGAGCGAGGGCGAGGGCCTCGGCAACAAGTTCCTCGCGAACATCCGCGAGTCGGACGCCATCTGCCAGGTCATCCGCGCCTTCAAGGACGAGAACGTCGTCCACGTCGACGGCAAGGTCTCGCCGAAGGACGACATCGAGACGATCAACACCGAGCTGATCCTCGCCGACCTCCAGACCATCGAGAAGGTCCTGCCGCGCCTCCAGAAGGAGATGCGCATCAAGAAGGACACGGCGCCCAAGGTCGCCGCGGTCGAGGCGGCCAAGGAGATCCTGGAGCGCGGCGACACCCTCTTCTCGCAGGGCATCGTCCAGGGCTCGGAGAAGGCGGAGCTCCTCCACGACCTCCACCTGCTCACCACCAAGCCCTTCCTCTACGTCTTCAACGTCGACGAGGACGAGCTGACCGACGACGCCTTCAAGGCGGAGCAGAGCGCCCTGGTCGCCCCCGCCGAGGCGATCTTCCTCAACGCCAAGCTGGAGGCCGACCTGGCCGAGCTCGACGAGGAGGACGCCATGGAGCTCCTCCAGTCGGTCGGCGCCGAGGAGCCCGGCCTGGCCACCCTCGCCCGCGTCGGCTTCGACACCCTCGGCCTCCAGACCTACCTCACGGCAGGCCCGAAGGAGTCCCGCGCCTGGACCATCAAGAAGGGCGCCACGGCCCCCGAGGCGGCCGGCGTGATCCACACGGACTTCCAGAAGGGCTTCATCAAGGCGGAGGTCATCTCCTTCGCCGACCTGGTGGCCACGGGCTCGGTAGCCGAGGCCCGCTCGGCGGGCAAGGCCCGCATGGAGGGCAAGGAGTACGTCATGCAGGACGGCGACGTGGTGGAGTTCCGCTTCAACGTGTGATCGTGTGCCTAGAGGCGGCCTGACCTGCGACTATGCAGGTCAGGCCGTTGCGCTGTCCGCAGCAGTCCGCAGAACTTCAGCACTCGCCGTCGAGCTGCTGGACGAGTGTCTCGATGGGGGAGGTCATGACGCGGAGTGGTCCCGGCGCCAGAAGGTGGGCAGCCACCAGCAGAGCACCGAGTGGTCGTCGGGCCACGGGGTGCGGTCCTCGGCTTCCCAGTCCTCGAAGGAGTCCCGTGCCAGATCGATGGGGCGCCAGGCGGGGTCGAGCGCCTCGTCCTCGGCCGGCGGGCGAACGTATCGCCGGCCGTGCTCGTCGCAGGCGCCGAAGTCCTGGTAGTTCCGCTGGGCCTCGATCAGGGAGACGTTGTTTGCCCCGCCGGCCATGGTCGGCCATCGGAACTGGAGCCCGTCGTCCTCCCAGAAGCAGACGGGGCAGATCTCGTACGAGCCGGGCATCGCACCCAGCACGCGGTGCCCGCAGCACGGGCAGGGGTAGGACTCGCTCACCTGCGCAGTCTCGTTGCAGGTCCCGCTGGTGTGCCATGGATTTCTCTGCCTCAGGCCCCTGGCCAGTCCGCAGCCAGTCCGCAGGACACCCGTAAACGGCCGTCGGTAGCCAACGCAGACCAACGAGGAAACCCAGGTCAGAGCCCTGGAGGGAGCTCCGTCGCAGGTCAGGATCCAGCCTCAGGCATTCCGCTTCAACGTCTGACCCGCCCGACGAAAGGCCGCCCGACCCGCTCACTCACGGCTCGGGCGGCCTTCGCGTTCGGCGGGAGCCCGTGGCGGGCTGGGAGCGTCTAGTCCTCGACCGGGAGGCGGGCGGATGGACCGCCGGCTGTGCTCGTCGCAGGCCCCGCGGGCCTGCCTGGGACTTCGCCGCCGCGGCACCGCGGCCTAGGCGGGCGAAGGGGGTCGGACTCGACGAGTCCGACCCCGTCCCTTCCCCATTCCCCCTTACCTCTGTGCGGCGTCAGGCGTGGGGGACCGCCGTGGCGAGGACCACCTCGAACTCTTCGAGGCTTCTGGTGATCACGCGGGCCTTCTCCGTCGTCTCCCCGCGGATCGCCGCGACGGCGCCGCGGGAGGCCGCGAGCGCCTCGCGGTCGGTGTAGAGCGAGCCGACGGCCGCCCTGCCCCGCTCGCGGTCGACGAGCAGGGAGATGCCGGACATCCCGGGGACCTGCTGCGCCTTGGGAAGGGAGGTGTCGCGGAACGTCTGCACCAGCAGGTCGATGTCGCCCGGCTCGACGTCCATACGGACCAGCCGGAACCCCGCACCGGGCCCGAGGTCCTCCGCGCGCCGGGCGACGGGCGCTTCCCAGTTGTCGATCGCCAGGGTCCGCGCGAAGGGCGAGATCAGTTCGTCCCGCCGCTTGCCCAGGCTCTCGAAGCTGGCCTGCCGGGACGCTTCGTCCTCCCACCACGACCCCACCAGGAGCTTGCCGACCTCGCGGTCGACGAACAGCCCCATCCCGCGATAGCCCGGCTGCGCCGACAGCAGCTCGCGCCCCTCGGTCCGGAGTGCCTCGGCGACGCCGTCGAGCGTGGCCGGATCACCCGTTGCATAGATGCTGCGAACGTACATAGCGCCCTTCCTGCCATCCGGTGGCCCCTACGGGCTCGTGTCCCCCAGTCCATGCGACGGCCCACCGCGCCTGAGCGGCAACGCGGCGGGCGCAATCAGGTGAAGGGGTGAGGCACCGGGCCAAGGTTGACACCCGCCCGACCGGTACGTAGTGTTCTCCGAGTTGTCCAGCGTGAGCACCGACTCCGGTCGGCCCCGGACAGCGATTCCGCAAGAACCTCTCAGCACCAGACGG
>NZ_JBIRVJ010000016.1:0-160326 GCF_044386705.1 Streptomyces sp. NPDC020422
GGCCACCTACCCGCGCCGCCCGGGGGGCTCCGCGCGGGCGGTTTGGGCTGGCGGGCGCGGGGGGCCGGGGGCGCCTCCCCGGGCCCCACGGCGAAGGTCCCCTGGGGGCGGGGTCAGTCCGTGCCGAACTCCATCGCGGCGCGGTCGAGCGCCTCGTCCTCGGCCGAGACCTCGCCGCGCGAGGCGATGGCCTCGGCACCGCCCTCGGGCAGCTCCGGCATGGTGCCGATCAGGCCGGTCGCGGCCGCCTGCGCGGCGCCGATCGCGGGGCTGCCGGTGCCGATCAGGCCGAGGCCGACGTACTGCTCCAGCTTGGCGCGCGAGTCGGCGATGTCGAGGTTGCGCATGGTGAGCTGGCCGATCCGGTCCGTCGGGCCGAAGGCCGAGTCCTCGGTGCGCTCCATCGACAGCTTGTCCGGGTGGTAGCTGAACGCGGGGCCCGTGGTGTCGAGGATCGAGTAGTCCTCGCCGCGCCGCAGCCGCAGGGTCACCTCGCCGGTGACGGCCGCGCCGACCCAGCGCTGGAGGGACTCGCGGACCATCAGCGCCTGCGGGTCAAGCCAGCGGCCCTCGTACATCAGCCGGCCGAGGCGGCGGCCCTCGTTGTGGTACTGGGCGAGGGTGTCCTCGTTGTGGATCGCGTTGACGAGGCGCTCGTAGGCGGCGTGCAGCAGGGCCATGCCGGGGGCCTCGTAGATGCCGCGGCTCTTCGCCTCGATGATCCGGTTCTCGATCTGGTCCGACATGCCCATGCCGTGCCGGCCGCCGATGGCGTTGGCCTCCATGACCAGGTCGACGGCGGAGGCGAACTCCTTGCCGTTGATGGTGACCGGGCGGCCCTGGTCGAAGCCGATCGTCACGTCCTCGGCCGCGATCTCGACCGACGGGTCCCAGAAGCGCACGCCCATGATCGGCTCGACGGTCTCGACGCCGGTGTCGAGGTGCTCCAGGGTCTTGGCCTCGTGCGTGGCGCCCCAGATGTTGGCGTCGGTGGAGTACGCCTTCTCGGTGCTGTCCCGGTAGGGGAGGCCGTGGGCGAGGAGCCACTCCGACATCTCCTTGCGGCCGCCGAGCTCCGTCACGAAGTTCGCGTCGAGCCACGGCTTGTAGATCCGCAGGTGGGGGTTGGCGAGCAGGCCGTAGCGGTAGAACCGCTCGATGTCGTTGCCCTTGTACGTCGAGCCGTCGCCCCAGATCTGGACGTCGTCCTCGAGCATCGCCCGGACCAGGAGCGTGCCGGTGACGGCACGGCCCAGCGGGGTGGTGTTGAAGTAGGCGCGACCGCCCGAGCGGATGTGGAACGCGCCGCAGGCGAGCGCGGCCAGGCCCTCCTCGACGAGCGCGGCACGGCAGTCGACCAGACGCGCGATCTCGGCGCCGTAGGCCTTGGCGCGACCGGGCACCGAGGCGATGTCGGGCTCGTCGTACTGGCCGATGTCGGCGGTGTAGGTGCAGGGCACGGCGCCCTTGTCGCGCATCCACGCGACCGCGACCGAGGTGTCGAGACCGCCGGAGAAGGCGATGCCGACGCGCTCGCCGACCGGAAGGGAGGTGAGGACCTTAGACATGGCAACATTATGCATCAGAACGCATGACCATGCAAAGCCGCTCCGGAATCCGTGCCGCCGCTCCCGGCTGTCCGGAAACCGGGGGTGCGGGTGGTGCGCCTCCTCCAGGCTCGCCGATAGTCGTCGACGGGCAAGAGCAGCGCAGCCGACGGAGTGGGGAGCACGTGGACGCACGGGACACACAGGACGCGCGAGAGAAGACCGCCGGCGCCCCGGCCGGGCCTGCGGACGGCCCGGGCCGCGGCCCGGCCGGCACCCCCGCCGTGAGCCCGGGCCGTCGTCTGAGGGCGACCGGCGTCGGCGCCGTGGCCGTACTGCTCTGGGCCTCCCTGGCGCTGTTCACGACGCTCACCGGCACGATTCCGCCCTTCCAGCTCACCGCCATGGCCTTCGCGGTCGGCGGCGTCATCGGGCTGCCACGGGCCCTGCGCGGCGGCGGGGCGCTGGCCCGCGGGCTGCCCCCCGGCGCGTGGGTGCTCGGGATCGGCGGCCTCTTCGGCTACCACTTCTTCTACTTCCTCGCCCTGCGCAACGCCCCGCCCGTCGACGCCGGCCTCATCGCCTACCTGTGGCCGCTGCTGATCGTCGTGTTCTCCGCGCTGCTGCCCGGCGAGCGCCTGCGCTGGTGGCACACGGCCGGGGCGCTGCTCGGGCTCGGCGGCACCTTCCTGCTGGTCACCGGAGGACAGGGGGTGCACTTCCGCGGCGAGTACCTGCTCGGGTACGCGGCCGCCGCCGTCTGCGCGGTGGTGTGGTCGGTCTACTCGGTCGCCAACCGGCGCTATCCGCAGGTCCCGACGGACGCCGTGGCCTTCTTCTGCCTCGCCACCGCCGCCCTCGCCGCCGTCGCCCATCTGCTGTTCGAGACCACCGTCCGGCCCGACGGATGGCAGTGGCTCGCCGTGCTCGCCCTGGGGCTCGGCCCGGTCGGCGGCGCCTTCTACGTCTGGGACCACGGCACCAAGCACGGTGACATCAGGCTCCTGGGCACCGTGTCGTACTTCGCCCCGCTGCTCTCCACCGGTCTGCTGGTGGCGACGGGACGGGCGGACGCGAGCTGGCCCGTCGCCGTCGCCTGCGTGCTGATCACCGGCGGCGCCATGCTGGCCTCGGCCGAGGCCCTGCGCTCGGCACGCCGCCGCCGATGAGGGGGCGGGGGCCGGTCAGGCGTCCACCGGCCAGGTCCCCCGCCGGACCATTTCGGTCACCTTGTCGGCGCCGTTGGCCCGCACCAGGAGTTCGAGCCGCATCCGCTCGATGTCCTCCGCGCTCCACTCGTGCGTGGCCATCGTCGCCTTCTCGTGCGACCAGCCGTTGTCGTAGTGCCGTACGACGTAGTCCTTCTGGAAGTCCCACATCTTCGTGCCCGGCAGCGGCGTGACGATGAACGGGTTCGCGTACGCCATGCCGTGGCCCATCAGCGTCACCGCGTACTCGATGGTCTTCTCGATCTGCTCCAGCGACTCGATGTACGGCTCGGCCCCTGGCCGCTCCGGCGGGTTGACGAAGCCGAGCATGAAACCGCCGGTGACCTGGATGCCGTACTCCGTGAACATCTCCACGATCTCGCCGGTGGCCTTTTGGAAGGCGTTCAGCCGCGGCTTGCCCGACTGCTCCAGGCTGTCCTCGTTGGCGCTCTCCACCGCCAGGTACACGCTGTAGCAACCGCCGTCCGCCATCGCCCGGATGAGGTCCCGGCAGGTCAGCCCGTCGCGCATCGCCGCGAGCACGTTGCGGAAGTTCGGGTTGCGCCGCTCGGACTCGGCCATGGTGGCGGCGAACTTCTCGCCCAGGTGCAGCAGGACCAGGTTGAACAGGCTCAGCCCGCCCTCCTCGACCCACGGCAGGTCGTGCTTGCGCAGCAACTCGAAGACCCGCATCGCGTACAGCGGATCGTGCAGCAGATGGTCGTCCTCGATCAGCACCTCCGTCACGCCCTGCTTGGTGATCTCGCCGAGATGGAGGTCGAACCAGTCGGTGCCCAGCGCCCGCCACGGCCCGTTGACCATCGGGATGTAGCAGAAGTCGCAGCCGACGTTGCAGCCGATCGTCGAGAAGATCTGCGCCCACGAGCCGTGCGCCCGCACCCGCTTGCCCGAGGAGTGGTACGCCTGCTCGTACTGGCGCATGTCCAGCATGCCGAAGTCCGGCAGCGGCATCATCCCGAGCCGCTGTTCGAGCCCCTGCCGCTTCGGCAGGATCCGCATGTACGGCGACGAGGCCGTCGTCCGCACCACCGCGCCGTCCGCACGGCGGTAGGCGATCCCCGGTACGGCGTCGAGGTCGCCCCCCTCCTCGGTCAGCGCCTGCAGCAGCGCCGTGAAGGTCTGGTCGGCCTCGTTGATGACCACGTGGTCGAAGGGCGAGTCGGGCACCGAATACCGCCAGTCGCCGCTCGGGTGGGCCCCGCCGGTGACCGTGACGATCGACGGATCGATGTCCTTGACCAGGTCCGCCAGGGCGCGCGCATTGCCCCACTGGACGGTGTAGATGCACTGGACGCCGACCACGTCCGGGTCGAACTCCTCGATGATGCGGCGCAGTTGAGTGTCATCGAGACCGTAGCGGACGAGGCTGCTGCCGCCTTCGAGGTCGACGAGGTGCCGTTCCTGCTCCCAGCCGGCGAAGGGGGAGTCGACGATGCTCACCTCGAAGCCGGCCAGGCGGGCGTTGGTGGCGATGCGCAGCAGCCCGATCGGCGTGCCGGCCCGCTTCATGACCTCGAAGGTGTCCAGGCCGAGGGCCCGGAAGCTGCTCCGTTCCGGAGAGGGCTCCACGACCCGTGTGTACGAGGGCACCAGGAGCAGGACGCGCGGCGCCTCGCCGCGGGCGCGCCGCCGGGCGCCGGAGACCGACGTGCGCAGGGAGGGCCGCCCCAGGTGCCGCAGCGGGGCGCGCTGCGGGGCGCTGGAGAAGGCGACGGTGGGTTTTTCGATGAGCACGGGCGAAGGGGAAACGTTTCGCGACACAAGCGCTCCATCTGTCCGATGCGAATGGACAATGAGCTCAGATCCTCGCCGCCGGACGGTCGGGAAGCGGGTGGTTTCCCGTTCGATGGCGCGAATTCGCGCGCCTGTCGCCTTATGCGTCCGAATCCGGGGAAAGCCCGGGCACCCGATGTGACTCCGCGACCACCCGGGGTGAAATGGTCGCCGCGGTGCGTCGGGTCTACTGTCGACATATAGGCCATAGGTGCGCCCGTGCTCCCGCGGTCTCGGAGGCGGCGCGCGAAAGGAGCCTCCGATGACCCGTACATTGCGAGCCGCGATAGCCCTTGCCGGAACCGCGGCCCTCTCCCTCGGGGTGGTGGCGACGAGCGGGGCGCTCCCGCAGTCCGCCGCGAAGGCCCAAGAGGTGAAGATCGGGCTGCTGCTGCCGGAGAGCAAGACCACGCGCTACGAGAAGTTCGACCGGCCGTACATCGAGGCGAAGATCCAGGAGCTCGCGCCCGGCGCCCACGTCGACTACTACAACGCCGCCGAGAGCCCCACCACCCAGCAACAGCAGGTCAACACCGCGCTCGCCAAGGGCGACAAGGTGCTGATCCTCGACGCGGTGGACGCCAAGTCGATCCAGTCCTCGGTGGAGAAGGCCCATGCGGCGGGCGTGAAGGTCGTGGCGTACGACCGCCTGGCGCAGGGCCCGGTGGACTCCTACGTCTCCTACGACAACCGCGAGGTCGGCAGGCTGCAGGGCAAGGCACTGCTCGACGCCCTCGGCTCCAAGGCCGGGAGCGGCGAGATCGTGATGCACAACGGGTCGCCCACCGACCCGAACGCGGGCGAGTTCAAGGCCGGTGCGCACTCCGTCCTCGATGGCAAGGTGAAGATCGGCAAGGAGTACGACACGCCCAACTGGGACCCGAACAACGCCAACCAGCAGATGTCCGGCGCCATCAGCGCGCTCGGCAAGGACAAGATCGTCGGTGTCTACTCCGCGAACGACGGGCTGGCCGCCGGCATCTCGACCGCCCTGAAGGCGGCGGGCATGAACGTGCCCCTGACCGGACAGGACGCCCAACTCGACGCCATCCAGCGGATCCTGATCGGCACCCAGACCATCACCATCCAGAAGCCGTACAAGCCCGAGGCCGACATCGCCGCGACCATGGCCGTCGACTTCGCCGAGGGCAAGTCGCTGCCCGCCGACCTGGTGCCCGTCACCAAGACCAGCGGAAGCGGCCAGAAGGTGCCGTCCAACCTGCTCAAGCCCGTCGTCGTGAACAAGGGCAACATCAAGGACACGGTCGTCAAGGACGGCATGTACACCGTCCAGGAGATCTGCACGCCGACCTACGCGGCCGCGTGCAAGCAGGCCGGTCTGACCTAGTCACCCAGTCGGAGGCGGTTCCTTTGCCGGAAGCACCTGTGCTGACACTGCGGGGGATCTCCAAGCGGTTCGGCGCGGTCCAGGCCCTGTCGGGCTTCGACCTGGTGGTCGACGCGGGCGAGGTCGTCGCCCTCGTCGGCGACAACGGCGCCGGCAAGTCGACCGCCGTCAAGGCGATCGCCGGGGTGAACCCGCCCGACGAGGGCGTCATCGAATGGCAGGGGCGGCCGGTCTCCATCAACCGGCCGCACGACGCCCAGAACCTCGGCATCGCCACCGTCTACCAGGACCTCGCGCTGTGCGACAACCTCGACGTGGTCGGCAACCTCTTCCTCGGCCGCGAGCTGCGCAGGTTCGGGGTGCTCGACGAGGTCCGCATGGAGCAGCGCTCCCGCGAACTGCTCGACACCCTGTCCATCCGCATCCCCAGCGTCCGGATCCCCGTGGCCTCCCTCTCCGGCGGCCAGCGCCAGACGGTGGCGATCGCCCGCTCCCTGATCGGCGACCCGAAGGTCGTCATCCTGGACGAGCCGACCGCCGCCCTGGGCGTCGAGCAGACCGCGGAGGTCCTCGACCTCGTCGAACGGCTCCGCGGCCACGGACTGGGCACCATCCTGATCAGCCACAACATGGTCGACGTGATGGCCGTCGCCGACCGGATCGCGGTGCTGCGGCTCGGTCGGAACAACGGCTTCTTCGACAAGCGCTCCACCACGGCCGAGGAGATCATCTCCGCGATCACCGGGGCCAGCGACAGCGCCGTCACCCGCCGCCAGGCCCGCATCCGCGAGGAACGGGAGGCGCGCGGGGAGCGCGGTGACGCCGGCGGGGCCGGGGAGGAGCGGTCATGAGACGCGCGAAAGACCCCCACGACCGTGACCTCGGCGGTCCGGCGGGAGGCGGCGACCGGGCCGCCGACGCGGCCGCGCAGCAGCCCGCCCGCGAGGCGGTGCCCGCCGTCGACAGCCGTCTGATCGTCCGCGAGGAGGGGCTGCGCGGTTACGTCGGGGAGTTCCGCCGCAAGCTGCGCAGCGGCGAACTGGGCTCCCTGCCCGTCGTCGTGGCCGTCATCATCATCTGGACGGTGTTCGGCAGCCTCGACAGCGCCTTCCTCTCCGCACAGAACCTCTCCGACCTGAGCCAGCAGATCGTCGGCACCGGCATGATCGCCGTCGGCATCGTCTTCGTCCTGCTGCTCGGCGAGATCGACCTCTCCGTGGGCTCCGTCAGCGGTCTGTGCGCGGCCATCTTCGCCGTGCTCAACGTCATCAACGGCATGAACGAATGGCTGGCCCTGCTCGTCGCGCTGGCCGGGGGAGCGGCCGTCGGCCTCATCCACGGCTTCTTCTTCGCGAAGGTCGGCGTACCCGCCTTCGTCGTCACCCTGGCCGGCAACCTGGCCTGGAACGGCCTCATGCTGCAGGTCCTCGGCAGCAGCGGCACGGTGAACATCCCCAGCGAGTCCATCGTGTCCAAGCTCTACTCGACGATCTTCCACAGCCCCGCCACCGCCTATGTCGCCGCGGGCGTGGGCGTCGGGCTCTTCCTGCTCGCCTCGCTGCTCGACGCCAAACGGCGCCAGGCCGCCCGGGTGCCGTTCCGGCCGGTCGCCGAGATCGTGCTGCGCACGGTCGTCATCGCGGCCATCGCCTTCGCCACCGCGTACATCCTCAACCGCTACCAGGGGCTGCCGCTGGCGCTGCTGATCTTCCTGATCCTGCTGGTGGTCCTGGACTTCGTGCTGCGCCGCACGCGCTACGGGCGGCAGATCTTCGCCGTCGGCGGCAACATCGAGGGAGCCCGGCGAGCCGGCATCAGCGTGCCGTTCATCCGCATGAGCGTCTTCACGATCTCCGGCACCATGGCGGCGGTCGGCGGCCTGTTCCTCGCCGGGCAGATCCAGTCCGCGAGCCAGACCTCCGGCGGCGGCAACCTGCTCATGAACGTGATCGCCGCCGCCGTCATCGGCGGCACCAGCCTGTTCGGCGGCCGGGGCTCGGTCTGGTCGGCGCTGCTCGGCGCCCTCGTCATCGGCTCGATCCAGTCGGGCATGAACATCATGGGCGTCAGCAACGCCGTCCAGTTCATGATCACCGGCTCGGTGCTGCTGGCCGCGGTGGTCGTCGACTCGCTGTCGCGCCGGAGCCAGAAGGCCGCGGGACGCGCGTGACTACCCCGCGAGAAAGGCGACTACGCCCTGCTGGACCGCCGCGTCGGACAGCAGGGCGTTGTGGTCGAGGCAGCCCGCCGGGTTGTTGACGGCTCCCGACAGGGGCACGCTGTCGTCGGGGTTGACGACCTCGTCGCAGGCGGACCAGAAGGTCGCGTACGCCACCGCACCCGGAGTCTCGTCACCGCTCGCGAGCTGCTTCTGCACGTAGCTGCCGGGGGTCATGTCACGGCAGGCCTGGTCCCACAGGGCGCACGCCCAGGCGGTGCTGGTGCCGTGGTTCGGCCCGGCGAGCGAGACCCAGCGGGCCACGGTCGGGGCCCCGCCGCCGAACTTGACGTACCAGCGGGTGGGCAGGCTCCCGAAGGAGTGGGAGACGATGTCGACCTGGGCCGCCCCGGTCTGCCGCCGGACCGAGTCGACGTACGCGGCGAACCGCCCCGCCAGCACCTCGTTCACCGACTGGTGGGTGTCGTAGCCCCACCGGAAGACCTCGTCGTCGCGGTACCCGGCCGCCTTGAGCCTGGCGTCGAGACCGCCCCACACGCCCGGGTCGGCGTTGTACCCGTGGACGAGGATGACGGGCCGGTGTGCCGTGGCCGCGGCGGCGGGCGGCGCGCAGAGACCCGCCGCGAGCGCGGCGAACGCGGCGAGCAGGGCGTGCATCAGGACGATGGGGCGTCGCATCGAAGCGCCTCCCGTGGGATATGACGAAGCGTCAGGGGTTGGGCGCGATGGTAACGGCGGGACGTGGGAATGTCCCGGGGGCGGACGGTGAAGAGTGCCCGGTGCCGGGGGCCCCGCCCGTCGGGTCAAGATCATCCGGAGGCAGAATGACCCGTATGACCATGACGAACACACCCAGGACGGCCACGGTCGACGACGCCGTGCTCATCAGCGCCACCCTCACCCGCGCCTTCGACGACGACCCGATGATGTGCTGGTTCTTCCCGGAGGACGCCACGCGCCCGGCCGCGCTGGATCGCTACTTCACCACGATCTTCACCCGCCAGTACGTCCTCCACGGCGTGTGCGAGCGCACCGACGCGGCCGCCGCCTTCTGGGTGCCGGCCGAGGCGCAGGAGAAGGCCGTGCCCGACGCGGCCACCATCGAGGAGCTCGAGAACATCCTGGGCGACGGCGTCGCCCGGCTGGGCGCGGCCGTCGAGACCGCCGCCGCGCACACGCCGCAGGAGCCGCACTGGTCCCTGTCGCTCATCGGTGCCGACCCGGCGGCCCAGGGCCGGGGCCACGGTTCCGCGCTGCTGCGCTCGGGCCTCGCCCAGGCCGACGCGGCCGGCATGCCGGTGTACCTGGAGTCCTCCAAGGCCTCCAACCTCCCCGTCTACGAGCACTTCGGCTTCACCGTCCGCGAGGAGGTGCCGCTGCCCGGCGACGGCCCGATGCTGTGGGGCATGTGGCGCGAGCCGCGCGGCCGGGCCTAGCCGGACCCGGCCCAGGGCGCACGGAAGGGCCCCGGAGGCCTGGGGTGCCTCCGGGGCCCGCCTCGTGCGGGGGTTACGGGACGAGTCGCAGCAGGCGGTTGGGGGAGCCGCTGCCGGGGCTGGTCACCTTGTTGGGGGTGGAGCCGTTGACCAGGGCGGTGGCGACCTGCGCCGGGGTGGCGGAGGTGTGCCCGGCGAGGTAGACGGCCGCGGCGCCCGCGACGTGCGGGGTGGCCATCGAGGTGCCCGAGATGGTGTTGGTGGCCGTGTCGCTGGTGTTCCAGCCCGCGGTGATGGACACGCCGGGGGCGAACAGGTCCAGCACGGAACCGTAGTTGGACCAGCTCGCCTTGGCGTCCGCGCTGTCGGTGGCGCCGACGGTGAGGGCCTCGGCGACCCGGGCGGGGGACGAGGACGACGCGTTCACACCGGAGTTGCCGGCGGCGACCGCGTAGGTGACACCGTCCGCGATGGACCTCTTCACCGCGTTGTCCAGGGTCGTGGAGGCGCCCCCGCCGAGCGAGAGGTTGGCGACGGCCGGCGCGCCCGCGGCGTGGTTCGCGGTCACCCAGTCGATGCCCGCGATGACGCCGGCGGTGGTGCCGGAGCCGTTGTTGTCCAGCACCCGTACGGCCACGATCTTCGCGGCCTTCGCCACGCCGTAGGTCTTGCCGGCGATCGTCGTCGCGACGTGCGTGCCGTGTCCGTTGCCGTCCTGGGCGACGGAGTCGCCGTCGACCGCGTCGTAGCCGTTCACGGCGCGCCCGGCGATCTCGGAGTGGCTGATGCGCACACCGGTGTCGATGACGTACGCGGTGACGCCGCTGCCCGCGCTGTCCGGGTAGGTGTACGTGCCGGACAGCGGCAGGCTCGCCTGGTCGATGCGGTCCAGGCCCCAGGGGGCGTTGGACTGTGTCGCGTCGGCGTGGACGACCTGGTTCTGCTCGACGGAGGCGACGGCCGGGTCGGCCGCGAGCCGGCGGGCCGCGGCGGCGTCGAGCTGGGCCGTGTAGCCGTTGAGCGCCGCGCCGAAGGTCTTGCCGACCTTGCCGCCGTAACCGGCTATGAGCCCACGCCCCTTGGCGGACCCGGCCGCGAACCCGGCGCCCTGCTTGAGGGTGACGATGTAGCTCCCCGGCACCGCGTCGGCCGAACCGGCGGCGAGCACGACGCCCTCCGCCGGGGCGGCCTGTGCGGGGACGGCGGCGAAGGTGCCCAGGAGGGCGGCCGCGGTGGCGGCGGAGACCGAGACGGCCAGGCGGGCCTTGGAGTTCTGCAGTAGCGCCATTACGAGGGAGTCCTCCTCTTGGCGGCGGCGCCCTGGGTGGGGCGGCGCGACTGTGGGGGCTGTGTGCGGGAGCGGCGTGGTCCGCCACCCGGCATGTGCAGCAGCCTGTGCCGCAACTCCGCTGTGCAGCAAGGGAATTGGGCGCTTGTCATGCATCCGCCATGTCACCGCAATCGAAGCGGTGGGTAACCCGGATGAACCGGACGGCACGATGTTCACGCGGGGACACAGAGACGGGGCGGGCACCGGGCGCCCCCGGGAGGCGGGTGGGGCACGGCCGCAACCGATCGGGCGGCCTCCCGCGTCCCTGCCGGGTATGAGCGAGGACCGCACACCCCGAGACGGAACGACCGCCGAAAGCGCCGGCGGCTGTCTGCTGGCCGCCCTGGGGGCCCTCGCGGGACTGCTCCTCTGGGCGCCCCGCGCCGCCTACAGCCTGGACGGCGGCTTCGAGGCGCACGCCCGTGATCTGAGCGTCGTCTTCGTCGACCTTCCGCTCATCCTGCTCGGGGCCACCGCGCTGCCGCTCCTCGCCTGGGCCGTGATGCTCCGTCCCGGGCGGCGGCCCGGTCGCCGGGTCTGGCCGGCCGTTCTCGTCGCCCTCGGCGTCCTCGGGCTCTTCCTGGCCGGCGTCGACGCCTGCTGGCAGCCCCGGCAGGGGCCCGACCCCGGCTACGGGCCCGGGATCTGAGGCGACACCTCCCGCGATCCCCGGCGACGCGGCACGGGCGCCGCCCCGCGCCGGGCTTCCGCCGTACCGTCCGGCTGCGCGGTTACCGTGGCCCGATGCGACGAGTTCCCCGGTGGGCCCTGATCTCCTCGGGCTGCGCCCCGGTCCTGCTGATCGGCGGCTGGATCATCGCGGGCATGCTGGAGGGGCCCGGATACGACCCCGTCACCCAGACCATCAGCGTCCTCGCCGCGTACGGAGCACCGGGATCCTGGGTCATGACCGGCGCGCTGTTCGGACTCGGCGTCTGCCACCTGTTCACCGCCTGGGGGCTGCGGGCCGCCGCGCGCGCCGGACGACTCGCGCTGGCCGCCGGGGGAGTGGCGGCGCTGGTCGTGGCACTGCTGCCCGCGCCGAGCAGCGGGGGATCGCTGCGCCACGGCTCCGTCGCGGCCGTCGGCTTCGCCCTCCTGGCGATCTGGCCGGTGCTCGCCGCCGACCACGGGCGACCGGCGCCCTGGGGACTGCGTCCCGTTCCGTCCGTCTCGGTGACGGCGCTGATGGGGATCGGCGCGGCCTGGTTCCTCTTCGACATGCAACGGCACGGCGCCGCGGGCGTCGCCGAACGCCTGGTGACCTGCATACAGGCCGTGTGGCCGCTGGTGGTCGTCGTCTCCTGCCTGCTCCACCGCGGCAGGGACGAGCCGGCCGGGTAGCGGGCGGGCGGGGACGGACCAAGCGCGGACACGGCGCGAGACGGGCACGGGCCCAGGGATGGGCGGGCACGGCCCCAGGGATGGGCGGGGCGGGCACCACCGAAAGAGGGGCGCGGCCCCCAAAGGGGCGGCCACGCCCAAAGAGGCGCGGGTACGGCCCCAAGACGGGCGGCCACGGCCGAAAGAGGGGCGGCCACGCCCAAAAGGCGCGGGTACGGCCCCAAGGACAGGCGGGCACCGCCGAAGGAAGGGCGGGCACTGCCGAAAGAGGGACGGGCGGGCACCGCCCAAAGAGGCGCGGGCGCGGCCCCAAGGACGGGCAGCCACGGCGAAAGAAGGGCGGGCGCGGCCCCAAGGACGGGCGGCCACGGCGAAAGAAGGGCGGGCGCGGCCCCAAGGACGGGCGGCCACGGCGAAAGAAGGGCGGGCACGGCCCCCGGAAAAGGGAGTCGTGCCCGCCCTCGGGTGGGATCAGCTCACGCCGCGTCCCGCACCGTGCCCGTGAACTCCGGGCCCGGGACCGGATCCCAGTTGCCGTCGTACGTCGTCAGCTGGGCCCGCAGCGACTCCGTGGGCTCGGCGACGCCGTCCTTGACGGTCGGCACCTTCACCTCCGCGACCGTCTGCCCGGCGGCGAAGGACACCCCCAGGTACAGGCCGTCCTCCGACGCCTTCGACAGCGCCACGGCCGGGTCCGGCACATGGCCCATCTGCTCCTCCAGCCAGGCCCGGTCGACGTCCGCCGTGGACAGCTCGGCGCCGCCGGTGACCGGCAGCAGGAGGACGGCCGCCGACACGTCGGCGTCGGCCGGCTCCGACAAGGTCACCCGCCAGGTCAGCGCCGCGCCCTCGGTCACGTCGTCCGCGAGGGGCGTCAGGGTCACCTTGGGCATGGGGTCGTCGTTGCGCGCGGTCACCCCGCCGCGGTGCGCGCCGACCACGACACCCCGCACCGCCTTGACGAAGGCGTCCTGGGACAGGTCGTATCCGAAGCGCTTGTTGCCCCGCACCTCGACCGGCACGACGATGTCGTTGCGGCCCGGGCGTACGGACACCAGCCGGGAGTCGACCCGGTCGCCGCCCGGCCGCGGGACGAAGAGCCGGACCTGACCGCTGCCCTGGCCGGAGACCCGTACCGGCACCCGGTAGGTCCGGACGCCGGAGTCGCCCTCGTCGACCGTCAGCCGGCCGATGTCGACGCGTGCCAGCGCGGCCGGGCGCACCGCGGGAGTGCCCGGGCGCCAGCCCCACCCGTCCATCAGCCAGGCGCGCCCGTTGCGGCTGCGCGGGGTCAGTTCGAGCGAGGCGATCCGCTTCAGGTCCAGGCGGCCGCGGACCGCGGCGGACAGCGGTACGCGGATCTCACGCCCCCAGTAGGAGGTGGTGCGCGGGCTGCCGGGCACGCCGTCGACACGGGCCCGGCCCAGCTGGGCGCGCCGCCCGGAGGCGTCGGTCACGGCGATGTCCAGCTCGGTGCCCGAGCTGTTGGGCGGGACGATCACCCGCAGGGCCAGCGACTCGGAGCCGGCCAGCGAGACCGGGCGCTTCGCCCGCACCGTGACGGGCGAGCCCGGGTTCGCCCAGCGCATCGAGACGGCGTCACGGCCCGGTTCGGGCGAGGCCTCCCAGGACGCGAAGTGCGGCGAGCCGCCCTCCTCGGGAGACAGGCAGGAGCGGGCGGTGTCGGGGTCGATCTGCGCGCACGGCCGGCCGCCGCGGCCGGACACGCTCACCGAGGGACCGGGCAGGAAGGCCGGCGTCCGGTGGGCGCCGACGGCGTGGGTGAGGACCCGGGCCGGGTCGGCGGAGGGAGCGCGCCGGCCGGTGCCGTCGAGGAGCGGGCGGACGCGGTCGTCGCCGCCGACGAACAGCCGGGCGGCGGCCGCGATGTAGGTCGCGCCCGCGGCCTGCTGCTGCGGGGCGGTCAGCCGGGTCCGGGTGCCCGGGGTGCAGACCGGGTCGGCGCCGTCCTCGGACGAGAAGTCGTCGAAGGCGGGCGCCTTGGCCTGCCCCGGAGTCCACTCGCTGTTGAAGAAGTTGTGGTTCGCGCCCACCATGTAGACCGCGCTGTGCAGCGCGGCGCCCTGGCTGACGCCACGGGTGCCGTCGACGTAGATCTGCCCCTGGAGGTCGGACACGTCGCCGTCGCAGCCCGGCAGGATCGTCGCGGAGGGCACGTCGGGGACCGGGTTCTGGCCGAAGACGGTGGGCCCGATCAGGACGTTGCCGCGGATCTTCCACCGTACGGGTCCCCGGTAGCCGTCCTCGGCCGGAGGCGCCGGGTAGAGGCTGTCGAGCGCCGCCCGGTTGACGCCCTCGCCGCCGCGGGAGTGCCCGACGAGCAGGACCCGGGACAGGTCGGCGCGCGCGGTGTTGCGGACGGCGGCCGGGGCGGAGGGCCGGTTGGCGGCCCACTGCGCCCACTGGGCGAGGTGGTGGCGCACGAGGGAGGAGCGGGCCTGGGCGCCGCCGTCCTCGGCCCGCCAGTCCTGCCCGTTGACGCCGTTGGCGGAGATGGACAGCGTCACGTAACCCTGCGAGGCCAGGAGCTTCTGGGCCTTCAGATAGCCCTGGTGGCTGGGGATCGGCTGGGTGCCGGCGGCGCAGGGCCACTCGCCGGTCATCTCCTCCTCGCTGCCGGGCTTGTAGCAGGTGGCGTGGCGGCCGTGCAGGAAGACGGCGACCGGCCGCCTGCCCGGCGCGTCGGTCGGGCCGACGACCATGGCGCGCATCTCGACGGGCGTGGGGAACCCGGGCAACGACACCGAGCGCAGGGCGTATTCGCCGCCGACCGTCCGGTAGGGGCCGGGCTTGCCGGGGTCCACCTGGTTCGCGGGCAGCGGGGCCGGCGGCTGTGCGGCCGGGGCGAGCGGGCGGTGGTGCGGGGAGCGGGCGGGCCCGGCGGCGTCGAGCCGCCGGCCACCGGCCGTCACGCGCAGCTCCGAGGGCTCGCCGAGGCGGACGTCGCCGAGGGCCAACCGGAAGGTCCGGCCGTCCCGCTGGGCCACCGGATGCCCGAGCAACCGGTCGCCGGAGCGGAACTCGACCCGGGCGTCGCCCATGGCCAGGGGCTTGGGCGAGGTCCACACCAGGTGGCTGTCCGCGCCGGTTCCGGAGATCCCCCAGCCCTCGGGGAGCCCGGCGTCCCCGGCCCGGCTCCCGGGAGACGCCGTCTGCGGCGATCCCGGTGTCGGCTGCGCGTACGCCGGCAAGGGCGACGCCGCCGCCATGGCGAGCAGCGCCACGGCGGTGGTCACGCCGCGTGTGACACGTATCAAAGCGGTCTTCCTCACGATCGGTCTCGTGAGGGCACCCGCGGCGTCCCGGTCTGCCCGGTTTCCCCCGCCCCGGATGCCCCCCTCGCCCCGTGAGGACGGTGCGGGAAACCTGTGGGTTGCCTCAAGAACCCGTCAACAACGGGTCAGCGGAAAGAAAAACCGCCGACGCCCCGCAGACCGGGGGGTGCGGACACGATCATGCTCGTATGGATCCTCGATCGAACGCACGTTTCCTCGGCATCGCCGAACTGACCGAAGTGCCCGCCGTGGCCGTGGTGGTGGACGTCATGCGCGCCTTCACCGTGGCCGCCTGGGCCTTCGCCCGGGGCGCGGAGAAGATCGTCCTCGCCGAGTCGCTCGACGAGGCCCGCGCGCTGCGGGCCCGCCACCCGGACTGGGTCGCCCTCAAGGACGGCGCCCCCGCCCCCGGCTTCGACCTCGTCAACTCGCCGGCCCTGCTGCGCTCCGCCGACCTCCGCGGACGGACCGTCGTGCAGAAGACCACGGCGGGCACGGTCGGCGCCCTCGCGGTGAAGGGGGCGTCACTCGTGCTGTGCGCCGGCTTCGTGGTGGCCGAGTCGACGGCCCGGCTGCTGCGGACCCGTGGCCACGGCGACGTCACCTTCGTCGTCACCGGCGAGGACGGCACGGCCGAAGAGGACCTGGCCTGTGCCCAGTACATCGCCCACAGGGCCGCCGGTACCGAGACGGACCCGACCGGATTCCTCCACCGCGCCGCCGAGTCCCGCGCGGCCGCCGAGCTGACGCGGGGGATCCGCCGGGGAAGCCACCCCGACGACGTCGCCCTCTGCCTCGAACTCGACCGGTTCCCCTTCGCCATGGCGGCCACGGCGGAGGGCGAGCTCATGGTGCTGCGCCGCGCGGAGGCCGAGGCCGTGTCCCCCTGACGTCCGTCCTCGGCGGTCGGTCGCAACGTAGGGGGTTTCCGCCGGTAAATCAATACTGGAGGAAGTTATTTAATTGCTCTACGTTGCATCCGTGTTTCGACATCACTCCCGCCCCCTGGTAAGTGCTCCCGCCGAAACCGCGGTCCTCTCCCTCCTGTTGACGGAAGGGCCGCTCAGTCGCGTGGAGCTGGCGCGCCGCACCGGGCTCTCCCCGACGGCCGTCACCAAGGCGGCCCGGCCGCTGATCGACGACGGCTACCTCTACGAGCTGCCGCCCGAGCGCACCGCGCCCGGCGCCGGGCGGCCCGTCAGCCCGCTGGCCGTCGCGCCCGACCGGGAGTTCTTCGTCGGGATCAAGGTCAGCCCCGACCACCTCTTCGGCGCGGTGTGCGACCTGCGGGCCGGCATCCGGGTCACCGCGAGCCTGCCGCTCGCCGACTGCTCGCCCGAGACCGTCCCCGCCGGCTGCGCCGAGCTGCTCGACCGACTCCTGCACGCACAGCCGGAGTTCCGCGACCGCACCCGCCACATCGGCGTCGCCGTCTCCGGCGACGTCGAACGCGAGACCGGACGGGTGCGCCACTCCGGGCTCCTCGGCTGGCACGACGTGCCGCTCGGCGAACTGCTCACCGCGGCCACCGGCCTCGCCGTCACCGTCGAGAACGACGTGCGGGCCCTGACCGTCGCCGAGCACTGGTTCGGCGCGGGCATCGGCACCGGATACTTCGCGCTCGTCACCATCGGCGCCGGCATCGGCTCCGCCCTCGTCGCCGGCGGCGAGCTCCTCCGCGGCGCATACGGCGTCGCCGGCGAGGTCGGACACCTCTGCGTCGACCCCGAGGGGCCGCCCTGCCGCTGCGGAGCACACGGCTGCGTCGAGGCCCTCGCCTCCACCCAGGCGATCCTCGAAGCCGTCCGCACCGCCACCGGCCGCCAGGAGCTGGACTTCGGCCAGGTCGTCGACATGGCCAGGGCGGGCGATCCGACGGCCTACGCCGCCTTCGCCCGCGCCGGACGCGCCATCGGCGTCGGCATCGCCTCGCTGGTCAACCTCGTCGGCCCCGAGCGGGTGGTGGTCAGCGGCGAGGGGCTCGCCGCCTACGACCTGTTCGGCCGGCACATCAAGGACGCCTACACCGCCCACGCCTTCGGCGCCGCCTCCCGGTGCCCGCTGTCGCTGCACCCCCTCCCCTGGGAGGAGTGGTCCCGCGGCGCCGCGGCCGTGGCCATCCAGGCGCTCTTCCCCCAGTACGCGGCCACCGCCACGACCGGCGCCCGCTGAACCCGCACCGTGCAGGCACCACACCACCCTCCTCAAGGAGTCCTCGTGATACCCGGCACCCTGCTCCGACGCACGACCGCGGCCCTGGCCACGGTCACCGCGCTGCTCCTCGGCCATCCGGCCGCCGGCGCCACCACCGCCCCCGCCCCCGGGGCCGGGGCGACGGCGGCGGCCCCCGTCCTCACCGGACCCCAGCTCGCCGCCTCCTGGACCGGACCGCTCAGCACCCGCGGGCGCTGGATCGTCGACGCGGCCGGCAACCGCTTCAAGCTGAAGTCCGGCAACTGGGCCGGCGCCCAGGGCACCTGGGAGGGCAGCGGTGACGTCGGCGACGTCACGAACCACCAGGCCGACCAGATGTCGCACAACATCCCGCTCGGCCTCGACCGCGTACCGATCGCCCGGATCCTCGCCGACTTCCACGCACTCGGCCTCAACAGCATCCGGCTCCCCTTCGCCAACGCGCTGGTGCACGACACGACCCCCGTGCCCGACTCCGCGGTCACCGCCAACCCGCAGCTCAAGGGCAAGACCCCGCTGCAGGTCATGGACTCCGTCGTGGCGGCGCTCACCGCGGACGGCTTCGCGGTCGTCCTCAACAACCACACCACCAGCTACCGCTTCTGCTGCGGCCTCGACGGCAACGAGCGGTGGAACAGCGGCCAGTCCACCCGGCAGTGGATCGACGACTGGGTCTTCCTCGCCCGGCGCTACCGCGACAACACCCGCGTCGTGGGCGCCGACCTGCGCAACGAGGTCCGCCGCGACACCTGGGACGACGCCAACTGGGGCTGGGGCGACGACCACGACCTCAACAAGGCCTTCGAGGAGGCCGGCAACGAGATCCTCCAGGCCGACCCGGACCTCCTGATCGTCATGGAGGGCATCAACTGGCAGGGCATCCCGACCGATCTGACCCCGCACGGCCGCCCGATGCTCACCCCGGTCGCCACGCTCTCCAACACGCTCATCCACTCCGGCAAGCTGGTCTACGCGGCACACTTCTACGGCTACACCGGCCCGAACCACACCGGCGCCACCGGCACGGGCGAGACCCACGACCTCCGCTACGAGGAGCTCACCCCGGAAGAGCTCGTCAAGGCCGTCGACGACGAGGCCCTGTTCGTGACCCGGGACGGCCAGCACTTCACCGCCCCCGTGTGGATCAGCGAGTTCGGCGCCGCCGGCCGCGGCGACGCCGACACCAGGGAACGCTCCTGGTTCACCCGCTTCACCGACATCCTGGTCGCGAACGACACCGACTTCGCCATCTGGCCGCTCGTCGGCTGGACCTCCGCCGCCGGCACGCCCCAGGACAACTGGGCCCTGATCAACTACAGCACCGCCGGCGCGCGCCTGAGCCTGCTCGACCCCGGCGACTGGCGTGCCACCGACTGGACCAAGCTCGTCCAGGCGCCCGCCAGGTCGGGCCGGATCGCCCCCGCGCCCCGCTGGAACATGCTCAACCTGGACTACGGCGACTACGACGTCTCCGTCACCATGCGGGCCAAGCCCGACTGGTCCTCCGGCAACCGCAAGGGCAACTGCCCCGACAGCCAGCGCCTGGTCGGACTCGGCCGCAGCGACAGCCGGGGCCTGTGCACCGACGCCGGGCAGCCGGCGAAGGGGAGCGGCGCCTGGACCACCGTCACCGACGAGCGGTACGTGACGGGCGGCGACTGGGCCAGTGGCTACAACAAGCTCCAGTGCCCCGGCGGCACCTTCGCCGTCGGCTACAGCGTGCACGGCAACGCGATGTCCGCCCTTCTCTGCGCTCCCGCGGCGGCCGCCCTGCCGTCGAGCGGGCGCGTGCTCTGGTTCGACCACGGAGACAACCGCCCCGCCACCGGCGGCTCGACCGCCAGCGACTGGGCTCCCGGCCACTACAAGGGCCAGTGCGCCGACGGCGAGTACCTCGCGGGGGTCGCGTACACCTGGAAGTGGACCCACGGCGGAGTGCCCGACGCGCTGCTGTGCCGGCCGCTCGCCTGACGGCCCGCCTGACGGCCCGTCCGACACACGCCTGACAACACGCCTGACAACTCGCCTGACGTGAGGGGGCAGGGAGCAGGAGCGCCGGTCAGTCCGGCAGCTCCTGCTCCGCCCAGATGGTCTTGCCGCGGCGGCTGTAGCGGCTGCCCCAGCGGGTGGTCAGCTGGGCCACCAGATACAGGCCCCGACCCCCCTCGTCCGTCAGCCGGGCCCGGCGCATCCGGGGATGGGTCGCGCTCGGGTCCGACACCTCGCAGATCAGCCGGCCCGCCCGGATCAGCCGCACCTCCACCGGTCCTCCGGCGTACCGGATGGCGTTGGTCACCAGCTCGCTGAGGACCAGCTCCGTGGTGAACACCAGCTCCTCCAGGCCCCAGGCCCGCAGCTGCGCGGCGGCCGCCTCACGCACCCGGCCCACCGCCGCCGGGTCGGCCTCGACCGGCCAGGAGGCCGCGTCCTCGGCGGGCACGCTCCGCGTACGGGCGAGCAGCAGGGTCACGTCGTCGGCGAGCCCGGCGGCGGGGCGGCCCGTCACGATCTCCCGGCCCAGCTCCCGCAACGGGCGCGCCAGCGCCCCGGGCCTGGCCAGCCGACCGGCCAGCTCGGCCATACCGGCGTCCAGGTCGCCGTCCCGGCCCTCGATCAGCCCGTCGGTGTACAGGGCGAGGACGCTGCCGGGCGCCAGGTCCACCTCGGTCGTCTCGAACGGCAGCCCGCCGACGCCCAACGGCGGCCCCGGGTCGACCCGCAGGTACGACACGTTCCCCGCCGGGTCCGCCACCGCCGGGGGCGGATGCCCGGCCGACGCCACCGAGCAGCGCCGCGAGACCGGGTCGTAGATGGCGTACGCGCAGGTCGCGCCCGTGGGGGAGGAGGAGTGGCGGGCCGCCCACCCCTCCTCGTCGCGCTCACCCGCCCCGTCGTCCGCGCCCTCGCCGTCCTCGCCGGCCGTCTCCTCGGGGTCGGCGAGGAGCTGTGCGACCAGGTCGTCCAGGTGGGCGAGCAGCTCGTCGGGTTCGAGGTCCAGGTCCGCGAGGGTCCGCACCGCCGTACGGAGCCTGCCCATGGTGGCGGTGGCGGCGAGACCGTGCCCGACGACGTCTCCCACGACCAGGGCGACCCGCGCCGACGACAGCGGGATCACGTCGAACCAGTCCCCGCCCACCCCGCTCGCGGTCCCCGCCGGGAGGTAGACGGCCGAGGTGCTCGCCGCGGGCGTCTCGTTCTGCGTCGGCGGCAGCATGCTGCGCTGCAGGCCGACGGCCGCGCGGTGCTCCCGGGTGAAGCGGCGGGCGTTGTCCAGAGCGAGGGCCGCACGGCCCGCGATCTCGCGCAACAGGTCCCGGTCGGCCGCCTGGTACGGGCCGCGGTCGGCACGCCGGCCCACGGACACCCGGCCGATTACCATGCCCCGCGCCCGCAAGGGAACGGTCATGGCCGTGGCATAGCCGCCGACGGGCGAGCCCGCGCTGACGTCGCCGTCGGCGGTGCCCGTGCCGTCCGCGCCGTCCGCGAAGGCCGCGTCCTCGTCTTCCGGGCCGTCGGCCGGGACGAAGGAGAGGACGAGCTCCGGGTCGGCGCCGTCGGATGCCGCCGAGGGGCGCCCCGCCACGGCGGTACGGCGCAGCAGCAGTCGCCCCTCCTGATCGGGCACCGGCTCCTCGCCCAGCGACACGCCCTCGGCGATCTCCACCACGGCCAGGTCGCCGAGCCCGGGCACCAGCGCGGCGGCCAGCTCCCGGCCGGTGTCCGCGACCGACAGGGAACGGCCCACGGAGGCGGTCGCCCGCTGCAGCAGGGCGAGGCGCTCGCCCGAACGGCGCAGCTCCGTCACGTCCGTGAACAGGGCGGTGAGGCCCAGCACCCGCCCGTCGGGGGACTGCAGACGGAACGCCGAGATCGAGATGACGACCCCGCCGGCCGGGTCCTCGATGGTGTGCAGGACCTCCTCGGAGCCGATCAGCGGCCGGCCCGTCCGCAACACCCGATGCAGCTTCTCCTCGACCGATGCCGCGTCCCCGGGCCACAGGAAGTCGCCCAGCCGCCGGCCCCGCAGGTCCGGCGGCACCCCCGTGTACGGCAGGAGGTGCGTGTTGGTCCGCAGCAGTCGCAGCCCCGCGTCGAACACGGCGAGCCCCACCCGGTCCTGGAGGAACAGCTCCCGGACGAACGCCCGGTCCTGGTGCCGGCGGACCGCGCGCGCCGCCGGGGTGGCCAGGACCAGGTAGCCGGGCGCATCGCCGTTGGCGGCGAGTTCGAACGCCTGGTAGAACACGGGCAGTTCCGCGCCCCGTCCGGTGCGCAGCACCGTCTCGCCGCGCCGGGCGCCCCGCGCGTACGCCTGCGCGAGCGCGGGCCAGGCCGCCGGATCCGCGAGGAGTGCGCGCGCCGGGAGGCCGACGACGTCGGCGGCCGAGCGGCCGAGCAGGACCCGGGCCTCCGGCGTCCAGGCGCCGATCCGCCCGCGGCTGTCGAGGAGGGCCGCGGCGCAGTCCTCGGCGAAGGGCGGCAGGCCGTCGTCCCGCGGGTGCGCGTCGTTCACGGTGCCTCCTCCCTCCGGGCGCGGGCGATGAGCAGCGCCACGTCGTCGTGGTCGCCTGCTCCCCGCAGGGTGCCGAGCAGCAGGTCGCAGGTCTCCTCCAGCGACAGCGCGGGGCGGTCGAGCAGATCGGTGAGGGCCGCGAGCCGTACGTCGATGTCCTGGTCCCGGGTCTCGACCAGGCCGTCCGTGTACAGGACGAGGTCGTCGCCCGTGCCGAAGGGGAACTCCAGGGTCTCGAAGGGGACTCCGCCGACGCCCAGGGGCGCGCCCGGGGAGAGGTCGAGCAGCCGGGGTGCCCGGCCCGCCGGGACGTGGACGGGCGGCGGATGCCCGGCGTTCGCGACCCGGCAGCTCCCGCTGTACGGGTCGTACACGGCGCACACGCAGGTCGCCATCGCGTCGTCGAGATCGGCGGCGGTGTGGTCCAGGTGCTCCAGGACGACGGCCGGAGCGAGCCCGAGCCCGGCGAGCGTGCGGGCCGCGGTGCGCAACTGCCCCATGGTCGCGGCCGCGTTGATGCCGCTGCCCATCACGTCGCCCACGACCAGGGCCGTGTTGCCGTCCGGGAGCGGAATCGCGTCGAACCAGTCGCCGCCGACCTCGACCGCCTCCGAGGCGGGCTGGTAGCGGTAGGCGACGTCGAGCCCGTTGAGCCGCGGGGGTCCGTGCGGCAGCAGATGGCGCTGGAGGGCCAGGGCGGCCTGGCTCTGGTGCCGGTACCAGCGCGCGTTGTCGATGGCGACGGCCGCGCGGGCCGCCAGCTCCCCGGCCAGCAGCACGTCGTCCTCGTCGAACGGCAGGGAGTTGCGCGCCCGCTTCAGGTCGAGGACGCCCAGGACGACACCGCGGGCGCGCAGGGGTACGGCGAGGTACGAGTGGATGCCCGCCTGCCGCAGCAGCGCCGCCGCGTCCTCGGAGCGGGCGATGCGGGGCAGGTCGGCGTCGGTGACGTGCCGGACGAGGACCGCCCGGCCGGTGCGGGCGCACTGGGTGACCAGTCGCTCGGCGCCGTAGCGGGCGGGCCGGCCGACCGGGTCCGCGGCCTCCTGCGCGGGGGTCGGGTAGGCCGCCTTCACCGCGAGCGCGCGGAACACGGCGGGTCCCGCGCTGCGGTGGGCGCCGGGGTGCGAGCCGGCCAGGATGTCCTCCAGGACGTCGACGGCCGCGATGTCGGCGAACTCGGGCACCACCAGGTCCGCCAGCTCGTGGGCGGTGAGGTCCAGGTCGAGGGTGGTGCCCACCCGTTCGGAGGCGTCCGCGACCACCGCGAGACGGTGCCGGGCCCGGTCGGCCGTCCGGGCCGCCTGGTGCTGGTCGGTGACGTCCCTGATCGCCGCGGCGACCCCGATGATCCGCCCCTCGGGTGTCTGCAGGCGGAAGAGCGACACCGACCACATCCGCTGCCCGCCGTCGGAGCCGAGCGGCCCCCGGGCGTTCCTGGCGAGGGCGGGCACCCCCGAGGCCAGCACCTCCTCGACCGCCGACTCCAGGGCGGCGGCGTCCGGCGAGGCCACCGCCTGCCGGAACGTACGGCCCAGATGCTCGGCGGCGGACCTGCCGGTGATCCGTTCCAGCGCGGGGTTGACCAGGACGAAGCGGAGGTCGTGGTCGAGCACGGCGAGGCCGAGCGGCGAGTGGGCGACCAGCAGCGAGGAGAGCGAGAGGTCCTGCTCCACGCGGCGGACCGTGTCCTTGTCCGAGGCGAGCCCGAGCGCGTACAGGTGGCCCTGGTCGTCCTGGAGGCGGTAGTTGCGGAACTCCACCGGGATGGTGTGCCCGTCCTTGTGGCGTACGGGGTACACGCCGGCCCAGGGCCCGCCGTCGCTCATCATGCGCGCGAACCGGGCCTCCATGCGCTCACGGTCGGACTCCTCCGCCAGCAGCGTGACGGCCGGCCGGCCCAGGGCCTCGACGGCCGGGTAGCCGAAGACGGCCTCCGCCTGGGGGCTCCACAGGACGATCCGCCCGCGCGCGTCCAGGACCACGGCCGCCACGGCGAGCATGTCGAGCACACCGCCCGGCTCCATGGCGAGGTCGCCGTCCGCCGGGTCCGGGCCGGCAGGCAGGTCCGCCGCGCTCATCCAGACCGTGTCCCTCCTCCACCCCGCAGCCGCCGCGTAAAAGCAGCTCCTCCATCATCCCGCCACCGAAGCGGACCGCCAGTCGTGAAAATCGTGAACGTCGTGAAGACCGTCCTCGGGAAATGTGGAGGTGTGCTGGTCGGTCCGTGAGTCTTCGGTCGGGAAATTCCGCGCGGAAGGGGGCAAGCGACGCCGGACGAATTCACCCCCACCCCCATGGCAAGCTGCTGACCTGCGGAAATGCGTGCGCCCAGGTCGCCGTCGGGCGGGCGGAGCCGCCCTCGGGCCCGGCGGGTATGGTCGGCCCGTTCATTTGTCCGACGGAATGCCGTGGGGAAGAGGGAGAAGGGACACCCGCGGACTGCGCGGACGAAGACCGACCAAGACGCTCGAGGCGAGGCAGACCGATGGAAGCTGGTGGGGACACGCGGCACGGCGGCTGGTTCGGACCGGGCCCGGGTGAGTCGCACAGGGCCCCGGCCGCCCCCGCGGGTGCGACCGGCCGGGCGCCCCGGGAGCCGGCGGACGACGGGTCCGACTCCGCGCTCCTGCGCCGCACCCTGGCCGAGATCGAGCCGATCGCCGACAAGGTCACCTCGTACTTCTACGCCCTGCTCTTCCTCCGCCACCCCGAGCTGCGGTCCCTTTTCCCCGCGGCCATGGACACCCAGCGCGACCGCCTGTTCAGGGCCCTCCTGACGGCCGCCACCCACGCCGACGACGCCGCCACCCTGACCGCGTACCTGACCCACCTCGGGCGCGGCCACCGGAAGTACGGCACCCTGCCCGAGCACTACCCGGCCGTCGGGGAGTGCCTGATCGGGGCGCTGTCCCAGCACGCCCCGGACAGCTGGGGGCCCAGGACCGAGGCCGCCTGGGTTGGCGCGTACACCACGATCTCCCAGATCATGATCGACGCGGCGGCCCAGGACGAGCTCCGTGCGCCCGCCTGGTGGCAGGCCGAGGTGGTCGCCCACGAGATGCGCACGCCGGACGTCGCCGTCGTCACCGTCCGCCCCGACCAGCCGTACCCCTTCCGCGCCGGGCAGTACACCGCCCTGGAGACGCCGTGGTGGCCGCGGGTGTGGCGGCACTACTCCTTCGCCTCCGCGCCCCGCTCCGACGGGATGCTCTCCTTCCACGTCAAGGCCGTGCCCGCGGGCTGGGTCTCCCACGCGCTGGTCCACAAGGCACGGCCCGGTGACGTCATCCGGCTCGGCCCCCCGGCGGGCTCGATGACCGTCGACCACGCCACCGACAACGGGCTGCTGTGCCTGGGCGGCGGTACGGGCATCGCCCCCATCAAGGCGCTCATCGAGGACGTGGCCCAGCACGGCAGACGCCGCTGTGTCGACGTGTTCTACGGCGCCCGCAGCAACGACGACCTGTACGACATCGACACCATGCTGCGGCTGCAGCAGTCGCACCCTTGGCTCTCGGTCCGGCCGGTCGTCGACGACGCCCCGGGCGACATGCTGTCCGGCGGTCTGCCGGGCGCCGTGCGCGAGTTCGGCCCGTGGCACACGTACGAGGCGTATCTGTCCGGCCCGCCCGGCATGATCCGTCGCGGTGTCGACGCCCTCGTGGGCATCGGCATCCCCACCCACCGCATACGGCACGACTCCATCGACGAACTGGTCGGGGCGAGGAATTGAGCACCTTCGAGCACACCGGGACGCGGCAGCCGCCGGCCCCGAGGACCGTCCGCCCGGGCAGCGACGGCGAGCACCTGGTCCAGCTGCGCACGGGCACCGCCGAGCGCGCCGACCGGTTCTACGCCGAGCAGGTCCTCGACCGGCTCAACCCCCGGATGCGGGAGTTCGTGGCGCGCCAGGAGATGTTCTTCCTGGCCACCGCCGACCGGCACGGCGCCTGCGACAACACCTTCCGGGCGGGCCCGCCCGGCTTCCTGCACGTCCTGGACGAGCGGCGGCTGGCCTACCCCGAGTACCGGGGGAACGGGGTGCAGGCCAGCGTCGGCAACATCGAGGAGAACCCGCACGTGGGGATCCTGATGGTCGACTTCCTCCGGGACCGCATCGGGCTCCACGTCAACGGCACGGCCCGGACCGTCGCCGACGAGGTGATGCGCCGCGACCACCCCGGGCTCGCGGTCGACCCCGTACCGGGCAGACGTGCCGTGATCTGGGTGGAGATCACCGTGGAGGAGGCGTACATCCACTGCGCCAAGCACATCCCCCATCTGCAGAAGGTGCCCCGGCACGGTTCCGGCCGGGCGTGGGGGACGGACGACGTCCGACGCAAGGGCGGCGACTTCTTCGGCGCCGCCGCGGACGCGGCCGGGCGCGGAGCCTTCCTCCCGCCGCCCCGCGCGGACGCCGCGACCTGGCGGGCGGAGGCGGAACGGGTGCTGCGGAGAGCGGAGCACGGGCGGCAGGATTCCGAGGGCTTCAGCGGCTGGTTCGAGCGGAGCACGAGCAGGGTCTCGTAACCGTCGATACCCATCGGATCCGGACATGTCCGATTAAGTTTGCCCCGGTGATCTGAATCACGGTGAGGTGGGCGTCGGCGGTCCTGGCGGCACGTCATATGAGGCCTCCCGGAAAACAGTTGGCGCGGTGGGCGGGGTGGCGGGGGTCGATCCTTTTCCGCCCCGAAAAAGATCTGCTTGCGTTTGCGAATTGAGCCCTTGTTCTCGCCGTTCGCCTTCGCCTACGGTCACGCCTCATCCGGACGGAACGCCGAATCCTGCCGCCGCCCGGCAACCGCACTCACCCACACGTACGGCAGGAGCGGGGGACCCAGGTTCGCCGCCGTCCCGGTCCGCCGGGAACGGCTCGGGGTGAAGCCGCGCCACGCGGCCGGGCAGCTCCTGCCCGAACCCGACAGCTCACCTCGCAGGCGAAGGAGAGGAACTCGCCATGCGTGGACACGGGAAGCACCGCCGCCCCAAGAACACCCCGCTCGCCCGCGGCATCGCCGTCGTCGGCATCACCGGCAGCGCCGCGCTCGCCCTGCCCCTGGCCGGAGCGACCGGCGCGGCGGCCGAGACCCCGCAGGCGGCCCCGTCCGCCGCGG
This sequence comes from Streptomyces sp. NPDC020422, assembly GCF_044386705.1. NCBI lineage: Bacteria > Bacillati > Actinomycetota > Actinomycetes > Kitasatosporales > Streptomycetaceae > Streptomyces > Streptomyces sp. NPDC020422. Next base: position 27,309 of record NZ_JBIRVJ010000016.1, read on the forward strand.
CGGTTCATTCCGTCGCAGTCGAAAAGGCGGCGGTCGCACAGGCGGTGCGGTCGGTGTCGAAGGGCGGCCCGGTCCACTATTCCGTGGTGGCCGGCGACTCGCTTTCGAAGATCGCCCGGAAGCACCACGTGAGCGGCGGCTGGAAGAAGATCTACCGCGACAACCGCGCCGCCGTCGGCGACGACCCGGGGCTCATCCGTCCCGGCCTGAAGCTCACCCTGAACGCCAGGCACTCGGCGCACGCCAAGCCCGCGCACGCCAAGGCCGCGCGCCCGGCTTCCGCGAGCGCCGCCTCCAGCGCCGCCGCGCTCCCGGCGGCCCAGCCGGCCGCGCAGTCGGCCGCCGTGGTGCAGGCCGCAGCTCCGGCACGGGCCGCCGCGGTCTCCTCGTACGCGAACAACCTGGACGGCTGGATCCGCGAGTCCCTCGACATCATGGCCAAGCACGGCATCCCGGGCACGTACGAGGGCATCTACCGCAACATCATGCGCGAGTCCTCGGGCAATCCGCTGGCCATCAACAACTGGGACTCCAACGCCCTCGCCGGCACCCCCTCCAAGGGCCTGCTCCAGGTGATCGAGCCCACGTTCCAGGCGTACCACGTGGCCGGCACGGCCTACGACCTGTACGACCCGGTCGCCAACATCACGGCCGCCTGCAACTACGCCGCCGACCGGTACGGCTCGATCGACAACGTCAACAGCGCCTACTGACGCTCCTCCGGGAGCTTCATGGACAGGTGTCCAGGTATGGTGGACACCTGTCCAGGAAGTCGAGGAGTGGAGGCGTTGATGGATGTGGTGGCGAACGGGCTGGTCGCCCTGGTGGCGGCGCTGCACGCGTACATCCTGGTTCTGGAGATGTTCCTGTGGGAGAAGGGCCCCGGTCGGGGACTGTCGGGCTTCGACCCCGAGATGGCCAGGGCGACCGCGGCGCTGGCCGCGAACCAGGGGCTCTACAACGGTTTCCTGGCGGCCGGTCTCGTCTGGGGCCTGATCGCGGACGACCCGACCGGGTTCCGGGTCCAGGTCTTCTTCCTGGCCTGTGTGCTCGTCGCCGGGCTGTACGGCGGCTTCACCGCCAACCGGCGCATCCTGGTCGCGCAGGCGCTTCCCGGCGCGCTGGCGCTCGGCGCCGTCCTGCTCGCCGGATGACGGCCGGATGAGCGACGCGGCCTCCGACCCGCGGGCCGAGCGGACCAGGGCGAAGCTGCGCCGGGCGCTCCTGGAGGAGTGCGCGGACACCCCGCTCGCGCAGGTGAGCGTCGCCGCGCTGGTGCGGCGTGCGGGGGTCGGCCGTGCCACGTTCTACCTCCATTACGCCGACCTGGAGGCGCTCGCCACCGACGCCTGCGCCGATATCGTCCGGGACGCCGTCGACTCCCTGCACGCCTGGCGGGGGGTGCCCGACCCGGCCGTCGCGCCCCCCGCGCTCGGTGACTTCTTCGACCGGCTCACCCCGCACGCCGGGCTCTACCGGGAACTGCTGAGCCCGGGCGGCAGCGGTCCGCTCGGACGCGTGCTCCACCAGGAGCTGCGGGCCCGCAGCCGGACCGAGCGCGCCCTGGCCGGCGCGCCGGAGCCCGACCTGATCGCCTCGGCGGTGGCCGCGACCTTCGCCGGCGTGCTCGCCGACTGGCTGCACGGCCTGATCGAGGCCGGCCCCGAGGAGATCGCACAGCGGGTCTGGCGCCTCCTGGTCACCCTGCACCGCACGCCGCTGCGCTGAGGGGCGCCCAGCCGCGCCTAGGATGCTGTTACCCGCGGTAGTGGCGCTCTGGCGCCGCCGAGACGAAGAGGAGCGTCCGGAGATGACGGGCTGGAACGCGCAGGACATCCCCTCCCAGCGAGGACGCACCGCGATCGTCACCGGGGCCAACAGCGGCATCGGCTACGTCACCGCCCGCGAACTGGCCCGCGCCGGAGCCCGTGTCGTCCTCGCCTGCCGCGACAGGGCCCGCGGCGAGACGGCCCTCGCCCGCCTCCGCGCCGAAGTCCCGGCCGCCTCGGCAGAGTTCGCACCCCTCGACCTGGGCGACCTGTCCTCTGTGCGGGAGTTCGCCGCCGACCACACCGCGCGCAACGAGAAGCTCGACCTCCTCGTCGACAACGCGGGCGTCATGGCCCTGCCCCACGGCCGGACCGCCGACGGCTTCGAGACCCAGTTCGGGGTCAACCACCTCGGCCACTTCGCCCTCACCGGCCTGCTGATGCCCCTGCTCCTGCGCACCCCCGGCGCCCGTGTGGTCAGCCTCTCCAGCGGTTTCCACGCCCTCGCCGACCTGGACCACACGGACCTCAACGCCGAGCGCGGCTACCGCCGCTGGATCGCCTACGGCCGATCCAAGACGGCCAACCTCCTCTTCGTCCACGAACTCTCCCGCCGGCTGGCCGCCGCCGGATCCGACGTCGTCGCGGCCGCGGCCCACCCCGGCTACGCCGCGACCAACCTCCAGACCGCGGGCCCCCGCCAGGAGGGCCGCAAGACCGCCGAGCGCCTGATGCACCTGGGCAACCGCCTCATCGCCCAGCCCGCCACCACCGGCGCCCTGCCCACCCTGTACGCCGCCACCGCCCCCGACGTCCGCCCCGACGCGTTCATCGGCCCCCGACTGGGCTGGCGCGGCACCCCGACCCGCTCCTGGCGCGCCCCCTGGACCCTCGACGACACCTCCGGCGAACGGCTCTGGACCGCGTCCGAGAAGCTCACCGGGGTGCGCTACGAGGCGTTGGACGGGTAGCCGGCGGGGCCCCGGCAAGGGCCGTTCCTCAGTCCAGGAACTCCCCGTCCCTGGCCACCACGGCCCCGCCGTGTACGACCAGGTCGCGGCGGGGCGTGTCCACCACGACCTGGGGCAGGCACTCGCCCTGCACGAGGACGAAGTCGGCCGGGGAGCCCGGGCGGAGGTCCGCGTGGGGGAGCCCCATGACGTCCGCGCCACCGGCGGCGGCCACGTCGTGGCAGGCCGCCAGTTCCTCGTCGAGCCGGACGTCCGTCACCCAGCCGAGCAGATGCGCGCGGTGCAGCATGTCGGCGTTGCCGAACGGGCTCCAGGAGTCGCGCACACCGTCGGAGCCGAGACCCACGCGTACGCCGTGCTCGCGCAGCCGGGCGATCGGGAGGGCCAGGGAGTCCGACGGCGCCACGGTGGTGAGCGCGATGTCCTGGGCGCCCAGGTCGGCGGCGACGGCGCCGAGTTCGCTGTCCGACAGCGCGGGCAGACAGAAGACGTGGCTGACGGTGACCCTGCCGGCGAGGGAGAGGGCGCGGGTCCGGTCGATGATGCCGCGCATGGCCCTGATGCCCTTCTCGCCCCGGTCGTGGAGGTGGATGTCCACGCCGATCCCGTGCCGGTCGGCGATGCCGAAGACCAGGTCGAGCTGCTCGTCCAGGGCCTGGTCGAAGCCGATCGGGTCGATGCCCCCGATCATGTCCACGACTCCCGCGCGCGCCGCCTCCTCCAGCAGCTCCGCCGTCCCGGGGGTACGGATGACGCCGTGCTGCGGGAACGCCACGATCTGGACGTCGAGCGCGTGCCGGAGCCGCGCGCGGGCCTCGGCGACGCCCTCCACCCCGGCGAGACCGTAGGCCGGGGCCACGTCCGCGTGGGCGCGCATCGCGCGGGTGCCGCGGGCGACGGCGTGGGACATCAGCCCGTAGGCGCGCTCGGCGACCGGGCGGCGCTGGCTGCGGTACAGCTCCACGTCCTGGGCCACGTAGTCGGCGATGCCGCTCGCGGGCCGGCGCGACACCCAGGATCCGCCCCAGGTCGTCTTGTCGGGGTGGATGTGCGCGTCGACCAGGGAGGGCAGCGCGATCCGGCCCCCGCCGTCGACGACCTTGGCGCCGTGGGGCGCGGGGCCGTCGGAGACGAGCCCGTCGACGACCACGAGATCCGTCGGCTTCGCCGCGCCGAACGGGCGCACGTCGCGGAACACGACCGCCTTGCCGCGGGCGTGGGCGTTCGGGGAGGCGGCCGTCGCGGGCGCGGCGGCGACGGCCCCCGCGGCGGTCGTGCCGGCCAGGACGGCGGCGCCGGCGAGCATTGTGCGGCGGGACAGCGCGGGGGCGGGGGCGGGAGCGGACGGCTGCATGGGAGCTCCTTGACGGGAGGGGACCAACGGCTCCACGAGTTTGTATACCAAAGCTTGAGCGGCGATCAAGAGTGGCGGATAAAGGTGCGAGAACGGCGCGAGAAATCCCAGATCGCCGGCGATCTGGGAGAGTGCTGGTATACAAAGAGCTCAGGCGTCGCCGAACAGGGAGCGCAGTGCCACGGCCCGGCTGTCCCGTACGTGCAGCAGAGTGCTGGCCCCCGCGGCCTCGGCGTCCCCCGCCGCGATGTGCCGGAACATCTCGGCGTGCTGTGCCCGCATGTGCGCGGGCTCCTCGCGCAGGCCGAACAGCAGCCTCAGTTGCCAGCTCAGCTGCTCCATCATGCGCGCCAGCAGCGGATTGCCCGCCATCTCCACGACGCCCTCGTGGAACGCCGTGTGCGCGGCCACCTCCCGCGTCCCCGCGTCCTCGGCCGCCGCCGACTCGGCCTGGTGCAGGGTCGCCTCCAGCGCGGTGAGCCCCTCGGCGTCGCCGGCCGCGGCGACCCGCGCCGCGAGCCGCGAGGCCTGGACCGCCAGGGGCTCCCACACCTCGTACAGATGCTCCACGTCGGTCCGCTCCAGGCGCCGTACGCGCACGCCGCTGTGCGGAAGCAGCTCCAGGAGCCCCTCGGCGACGAGCGCGCGCAGCGCCTCGCGGACCGGTACGCGCGACATGCCGAGCTCCTCGGCGACCTCCCGCTCGACGAGGCGGGCGCCCTGCTCGTAGCGCCGGTCGACGATCCGCTGCAGGACGGCCTCGCGCGCCTGTGCGCCGAGCGGTCCCGAGCCGGCCCTGCTGCTGTCCGCCACCTTGTCCGACCTCTTCCCTACGTACGCCACCGGGCCTGCCCGCGCCGAGAATACGACGGGCAGGCCCGGTGGGCGGCGTCAGGCGGCTGCCGACCCGGCCTTCTGCTCGGCCTTGTCGCCGGCCGTGCCGTCGGCCGCGGGGGCCGTCGACGCCGTCGGTCGGGGTCCCTGGGCGGCGCGCAGGCCGAACCGCGCGATGACGGCGACGAGCGCGAAGGCCGTGGCGCCGATCCAGAACGTGAGGGTGAAGCCGGACTCCGCGGGCAGCGGCGGCACGCCCGCCGGCAGGTGCTCGATGGTCTGCGAGGCCAGGATCGTGGTGACCACGGCACTGCCGATCGCGCTGCCGGTGGAGCGCGAGATGGAGTTGATGCCGTTGGCGATGCCGCTCTGGTGGTGCGGGACGCTCGCCATGATGACGGCGGGCATGGCGGCGTAGCCGAAGCTGACGGCCGCGCCGACGATGACGCCCGCGCCGATCACCGAGGCGGTGTGGCCGTGGTCCAGGGCGAGCCAGCCGAAGCCCACGGCGCCCAGCGCGGCGGCCAGGAACAGCGCGGTGCGCGGGCCGCGGTGGCGGACCAGCTGGCCGCCGACCGGGGAGGCGAGCAGCGAGACGATCGCGCCGGGCAGCAGGAACTGCACGGAGGCGCGCAGGATCGACGCGTCGAAGCCGTATCCGGTGAGGGCCTCGGGCATCTGGACGAGGTAGGAGACGCCGAGGAAGTTGGCGAACATGCCGAAGCCCACGAGGATGCCGGCCAGGTTGGCCATGAGCACCGGCCGGTGCACGAACATGCGCATGTCGACGAGGGGCTCGCGGACCTTCAGCTCGATCAGGACCCACACGGCGGTCATGACGGCCGCACCGGCGAAGCTGCCCAGCGTACGGCCGGAGGTCCAGCCCCACTCGTGGCCCTGCGAGATGGGCAGGAGGAGCAGCAGCAGGGTGATGCCGAGCGCGAGAGCGCCGAGGAAGTCGGTGCGTCCGCCGGTCTTGTGGCGGGTCGCGGGGACCAGGAAGACGACGGCGAGCAGGGCGAGCGCGGCGAAGCCGGTGGCCATCCAGAAGGCGCTGCGGTAGTCGGCGTCCGGGCCGGAGGTCAGCAGGCCGGTGGCGACGAGCGCGAGTCCGCTGCCGAAGGCGAGGGTGCCGCTGACGAGGGACATGGCGCCCGGCAGCTTCTGGGGGCGCACCTCCTCGCGCAGCACGGACAGGGCGAGCGGGAAGATCGCCGTCGCGGCACCCTGCAGGACGCGGCCGAGGATCAGCAGCGGGAGCGAGGTCGCCAGGGCGGCGACGACGGAGCCGACGACCATGACGCCGAGCACGGCCACGAGCGTGGGCTTCTTGCCGTGCTGGTCACCGAAACGGCCGAGCAGCGGCGTGAAGACGGCGGCGGAGAGCAGCGTGGCGGTGGTCACCCAGCTCACGTTGGCCGCGGAGGTGCCCAGGTCGGCGCGGATGAGGCCGAGGATCGGGACCGGCAGGGTCTGCATCATCGACACGACCATGGCGGCCAGGCTCAGGGCGAAGACGATGACCGTCTCGCGCCTGTGGCCGGTGGTGGGCGGCGGGGTGGTGGTGCTCATCTCGGGGCCTTCTCCATGCTTCATCGCTTCGCTTCGTCTCGTCCCGTCGTCGCTGCGTAGCTTCAGGACGTCGATGTTTGATGTCATCAAGTACCTGGATGACGGTAGACGTCGATAGTTAAGGAGGTCAAGTAAACAATTGATAATGTGAAGGATCTTGAGTACGCTCGAACCATGAGCGCGACGGCCCCTGAGACCCCCACCAAGCTCCAGCTCCTGGAGCTCCTCGCCGCCATCGGTACGGCCCAGTGGCGGGACTTCGCCGCGGCCGCGGCCCACCACGGCCTCACGTCCACCCAGGCCAAGGTCCTCGCCCAGCTCGACACCCCGCTGCCGATGCGCGCCCTCGCGACGCTGCTGGTGTGCGACGCGTCCAACGTCACCGGGATCGTGGACCGCCTGGAGGCCCGCGAGCTGGTGCGCCGCGAGCCCGACCTCTCGGACCGCCGGGTGAAGAACGTGGTCGCGACGGACAGCGGTCGGGAGGTCATCCGCCGGGTCCGCGAGGAGATGCAGGCGACCCACGGCGCACTCGACACCCTCACCCCCATCGAGAGCGAGACGCTCTACACGCTGCTGGGCCGCCTGCGCCCGGGCATGGAGAAGCGCGACTGAGCGGGAGCAGGGCGGGGCGGCCGGAGCGGCGGGGGCGGTCGGGTCCGGCGGCCGGTCGGCCGGTTCCGGCCGGGGTCGCGGTTCAGACGGGCTTGATCCGGGTGCGCAGGAGACAGAACTCGTTGCCCTCCGGGTCCGCCAGGACGTGCCAGCTCTCCTCGCCGGTCTGGCCGACGTCGGCGGGCCTGGCACCGAGGGCGAGCAGGCGCTGCAGCTCGGCGTCCTGGTCGCGGTCGGTCGGGTTGACGTCGATGTGCAGTCGCAGCTTCCCGGCCCGGGGCTCGCTGTCGGGGCTGAGCACCAGCGTGGGCGACGGTCCGCCGAGACCGACCCCGGGCGGTCCGATCTCGATGCTCCCGTCCTCGTCCCGGGCGTACTCGACGTAGCCGAGGACCCCGCTCCAGAACGCGGCGAGCCGCTCCGGATCCGCGCACTCGATGACCAGCTCACTGATGCGGCATGCCATGCGCGCGAGTCTAGGCGGACGCGCGGCGGCCCCCAACGCATTTTCCCCACGGGCCATTTGAGGAAGGGCGCCACTCCATGAGCGGCGCCCTGCGGCTCAGACCTCGGGGAGGGAGGGGTCGGGCGTCCACGGCTGCGGAGCGGTCAGGGACCAGCGCTCGTGGTCCCGCCAGTCCCCGTCGATGTACAGATAGGCGGGGGCGATCCCCTCGTACCGGAAGCCCAGCCGCTGGACCAGTGCGAGGGACGCCTTGTTCCCCGGCTGGATGCAGGCCTCCAGTCGGTGGAGCCGCAGTTCGGTGAAGGCGTGCCGCGCGGCGACCTCGATCCCCTCGGTCATGTAACCGCGTCCGGCGGACGGCGCGAAGGCCGCGTAGCCGAGGGACGCGCCCTGGTAGCGGCCCCGGATGATCGAGTTGATGTTGACCGTGCCGGCTGCCTCCCCGGTCTCCCGGACGCGGACGAGGAAGCCCAGGTTGCTGCCGTCGTCGAAGCGGCGCATCCAGACCCGGAACTCCTCCGCGCTCGCGGGCAGCCGCATCCACGGATGGTGCAGCGCGGAACTCGCCCGCACGAGCGCGCAGAACTCGTCCTGGTCGGCGAGGGTGAGTGGCTGGAGTTCGACCCGGGGCGGTGACGTCGGCATGGGGCCCACGTTACGTCCTGGCCTGCGATGCCCGCCCCGCGTCCAGCCACGGGCGCCGGCCGGGGCCGGTCGGGTGGGTGCCGGTCACGGCCATGACGACCGAGTACAGGCTGGTCTCCGCGGCGATGAAGAGGCGGTTGCGCTTCGCGCCGCCCCAGGCGATGTTGGCGACCGCCTCCGGGACGATCAGGCGCCCGATCAGCGTGCCGTCGGGGTCGTAGCAGTGCACGCCGTCGTCCATGGCCGCCGCCCAGAGCCGCCCGTCGTCGTCGAAGCGCAGGTTGTCGAAGCGGGCCCGGGGCCGGGCCGCCGCCTCGGCGAAGACCTTGCCGTCCGACAGGGTGCCGTCCTCGCGCACCTCGAAGACCCGGATGAGGCCGGCGCGGGTGTCGGACACGAACAAGCGGCGCTCGTCGGCGGAGAAGACCAGACCGTTCGGTGCGCCGAAGCCGTCGGCGACCAGCCGCACTTCGCCGGTCACGGGGTCGACGCGATAGACGTTGTTCGCGCCGATCTCGCTCTGCGCGCGGTACCCCTCGTAGTCGCTGGTGATGCCGAAGTCCGGGTCGGAGAACCAGATCGAGCCGTCGGACTTCACCGCCGCGTCGTTCGGGCTGTTCAGCCGCTTGCCCTGCCAGCGGTCCGCCAGCACGGTGACGGTCCCGTCGTGCTCGGTCCTGGTGACCCTCCGGTTGCCCTGCTCGCAGGTGATCAACCGCCCTTCGCGGTCGAGGGTGTTGCCGTTGGTGTGCCCGGCGGAACGACGGAACACGCTGACGTCACCCGTCTCCTCGTCCCAGCGCAGCATCCGGTCGTTGGGGATGTCGCTCCAGACCAACTGCCGCCAGGCGGGCAGATAGACGGGCCCCTCGGCCCAGCGGCACCCGGTGTGGAGCACCTCGAGCCGGTCGTCGCCGTTCATGCACCGCCCGGCGCGGAACCGCTCGTCGAACATCTCGTAGAGGGCCGGGCGTTCGCCGGTCGTCATGGATCCTTCTCCTCCCGAAGAGATGGAGCCGATGCCTCGCTCCGTCGAACCAGGTTCGGTCTGGAGAGCAGATTGCTGTATGGGATACGGTCAGATCAAGAAGTCGTCGAACGGAGAGTCGTGGATCACATAGATCGTGCGCTGCTGGCGCGGCTCCAGCAGGACGCCACCCAGTCCTACGCCGCCCTCGGGCAGGCGGTCGGCCTGTCCGCGGGCGCCGCCCACGAGCGCGTGCGCAAGCTGCGGGAGGCGGGCGTCATCCGGCGCACCACGATCGAGGTGGACCCGGCGGCGCTCGGCAGCGGCGTCCTGGCGTACGTGATGGTCGACTCGACCGCCTGGATGGGCGATTCGGCCCAGGACTTCGCGGCGCTGCCCGAGATCGTCGAGGCGCATGTCATCGCCGGGACCGCCTCGGTGCTGGTGAAGGTGAGGACCGCGACCACGGAGCAGCTCCAGGACGTGCTGCGCCGGATCTTCGCGATCGACGGGGTCAGCGGAACGCAGGCCACGGTGGTTCTGGAGACCTTCTTCGAGCGGCCGGTCTCGCCGGGGGCCGACTGAGTCCCGCCCGCGGCCCGGCGGGGCGCCGGGCCGCGGGCGGTCTACGACTCGCGGGGGAGGCGGGGAAGGAAGGCGGGCCGGATGTCGGGGTCCACGGGGTCGTAGTACCGGTGGAAGACGGAGGTCGCGGAGCCCGATATCGGCGGGACGATCCAGCTCCAGTCGGCGGGGGTGGACCGGCCGTGGCGGCTCTCCTGGTCGATGTGGCGCAGGAAGCGCTCGGACTCGGTGTGATGGTCGGCCATCGTCACCCCGGCCTCCTGGAAGGAGTGCAGCACCGCCACGTTGAGTTCGACCAGCGCCCGGTCGCGCCACAGCGTGCGCTCGGAGGACCGGTCGAGGCCCAGCCTGTCCGCCACCTCGGGCAGCAGGTCGTAGCGCTCGGTGTCGGCGAGGTTGCGGGCGCCTATCTCCGTCCCCATGTACCAGCCGTTGAACGGGGCCGCCTGGTACCGCACGCCGCCGATCTCCAGCGTCATGTCACTGATGGCCGGCACCGTGTACCAGCGAAGCCCCAGCTCCGCGAACCACGGGTGGTCGGGGTGGCTGAGCGGGACTTCCCGTACGGCGTCGTCCGGCAGCTCGTACCAGTGGGGGCGCGCGCCGGGGCGTTCCCGCACCATCAACGGGAGCGTCTGGAAGGCCCCTTCGTTCCGCTTCCAGCCCAGCCCGCGGGCGCGGTCCGTCAGTGCCGCGCTGCGTGGATCGCCCACCCAGCGGCCCTCGGCGGTGCGGTGGCCCGCGTACCGCACCAGCTGGTCGTTGACGATCCGGGCCCCCGGCCGGCCCGGCCGGTCGGGCGCGAAGACGGAGATGACCGGCCGGATCCGCCCGCCGTTGCCGGCGAGCCGCAGGTGCTCGAAGCACTCGGCGGCGATGTCGTCGGCGGCCACCACGTGCCGCAGGTCCCGCACCACCAGGCTGCGCCAGTAGAGCCTCCCGATGCACCGGGCCGCGTTCCGCCAGGCGACCCGGGCGCCGAAGGCGAGCTCGGCGGGGGAGTGCTCGTAGGTCCCGGTCCGGTCGATCTCGTCCAGCACGGCCCGGACCCTGGCCTCGACGTCCCCCTCGTGAGGCTGCTCGAAGTGGAACTGCCGGATGAACACCTCGGCCTGCTGCCGGTCGACGAACGCGGGCGGGCCCGTCGGCCCCGCCGTGCGCCCCGGCCCCAGGGGGGTGCGGTGCGCGGCTGCCGGGGCGTCATGCCCCGCGGCGGACGCGTACGGACAGGCCTCGACGACGGGTGCGGACTTGCGGCGGCGACTCAGACTGAAGACCAAGGTGTTCCCTCCCGAGCATATGACTACCGCATGGAACCGAGCGGGTGTGGAGAGTAGTCATTTCGGTCCTGGGGAGGGCCGCTGCGATCTCCTCGAGCGGCAGCTGGACGCCGTGGAGCAGTCCCCTATCGCTGCGCTGCCGGGGACGCCGCAGGCCATGCCCAAGATCCTCATCGTCGACGATCAGCCGGACAACCTGCTGGCGATGACTGCGGTCCTGGCGACACTCGACCAGGAGCTCGTCACCGTCTCCTCCGGCCGGGAAGCCCTCAAGGCCTTGCTCGACCACGACGACTTCGCTGTCATCATCATGGACGTGCAGATGCCGGAGATGGACGGCTACGAGACCTGCGCACACATCAAGCGCCGCCCGCGGACACGTGACGTGCCCATCATCTTTCTCACCGCCATGGGCGTGGACTCCGAGCACTCAGCCCGCGGCTACTCGGCCGGCGCGGTCGACTACATCAGCAAGCCCTTCGACCCGTGGGCGTTGCGTGCCAAAGTCACCGTGTTCACCTCCATCTACCTGGAACGATTCAGCGCATAGAGGAGGCAGTGGGCAAGCGTCGACCGGCCCCCGTACCGGGGCTGGTCGCGCCTGCGAGGCACCGCACGAAGAGTAAAACGATCAGGCTTATGCGCACGCTGGCCAGGTTGAGACGAGCGGGCGGTCCAGGCCCGGTGGGGGCTGCCGAGCGCGTAGGTTCGCGTAGCGCCGTGGCGTGCATTCGGCCAGGTGCGGTTGAGAACGACGTGGGCCTCGTCGTGCACGCACGGCGAGGCCCACAGGGTGTCAGCTCGTGAAGTAGCCGGAGACGTCGGCGAGGAGGTCGAGGGATCCGGCGTGGTTGTAGAAGTTGATCTTCCCGTTGATGACCGGCACAACGACGAGGTTGGGGCTGGCCTGGCCTGCAGCAACGTTCAGGTTAGAGGCGCTGGTGCGAGTCGTCCCACCTCGCCGGCCGCAGGTCCGGGCCGACCAGCCGTGGTCACATCGCCCGTCCGCACGCCTGCCCTCTTGGTCCTCAATACCGAAACGAGTTGACCGGCTCGTTCCTGCGGTATGACCGCTCAACACGGGTTGCGCTGATGACGATCGGGATGGACCGGACAGTTTTGTGATGGATCCGGACAACAGCCGTGCTTCGCCTGCTGTTTTGGATCAAACATTCGGTAGATCTTGATGTCGCGGCCTGCCGAGAGGCTGGCCCACGACCGCGACGGACCGCACGTTCCTTGGGGGAACCATCAACAGCTCCATACGACTTCGCCGCTTACGTGCTTCTCTGCTATCCGCGCTGACGGCGATCGCCCTCTTGCCACTCGCCCCGACCGCCGCCGCATCAGCAGCCGTGGAATCCGATCCTGGGCAGGCCCGTACTTACATGGTCCCTGCGGGTGAACCCCTTCCCTCCCTGTCAGACCTCCACGAGGGGGCCGAACAGAGGCTGGCAGCAGCCGAGGCCGCCACCGATGCGACGACGCCACTGGAAGTGGTCGGCCCCGCGGCCGCGTACGGGGAGAAGGCCACAGTCCCTGCCTCGACCCCCACTCCCGCTCCCGGCGCGCTGGCACCCAGGGCACAGGCCGCCCCGGCTGCTGTGTCGTATCCGGAACCGGCCCGGACCATGTCGCTGGCCGAGTGCAAGGCGAACATGGCCGGCGCCGCGAAGTTCTACCTCAAGTCCCGCTTCGCTGTCTGCACAGCCCTTCAGGTCACCACCGTCTGGGCCAAGCAGGAAGGGCAGGTCGGCACCAGCTCCTACACCGTGTACGTCCGAGGCACGGTTCCCAAGGAAGCCGACCGCACGATGTTCTTCGAGTACGACCTCACCGACTTCATCTCCGTCGGCAGCACCGGCGCCGCCGGTATGCGCATCGGCCTTAAGGGCGTCGTACCCCAGAACTGGCCGGCAGCAGCAAAGCCGGTGCTCAGCAACACGCTTCCCGTCACCAAGACTCTGCCGCAGATGCAGGCCAGCCCCCACTACACCCACACGCTTCGCTACGCGCCCGGTCAGGGCAGCGGCGCGGGTGCAGCAGACCTCATCGCGGCCGTCTACCAGCCCGAGATCGTCAACACCATGCCCCCGGGGTGGGTGGGGCCGAGCCCTGTGACGGGTAAGCCGTTCATGTTCGCCCCCCGCTGGGACGCTGCTTCATACCTGCGCAACTCCACCGGCGGCGGCAACCCCGCGAACAAGGGCGGCGCCGCATTCAGCATGATGGCCACCCTCGAGTACAGCTCTCAGCCCGGAGCCCCGGAGCAGGCCGTGGCCGAACACATCAAGCAGGCCTTCACCAACCCTGGCGCGACCAAGCCGCTGAACGCGCTGAAGAACGTGCCGGGCGACAACCTGAAGGAACCCCTGCACCGCCTGTTCCTCGACCAGAGGCGCCGGGACCGCAACCGCGCCGTCGCAGTCCGCGAGTGCACGCGCGCCTGGGGCGCGAACTACACCGACGGAGGAAAGGAATGCGACGAATTCCCCTTCGCCACCACCTATGAAGGTTCCGCCGCCTCCGAGTTCGACGTGCACGTCGAGAAGAACAACTTCTCCGTCATGCCCGTCCCCGGCGCCCAGAACGGTGCTGCTGGCAACCTGCTGAGCGGCTTCTACAACGCCAACCGGATCATCGACGGCATGGAAGACGGCTTCATCGTCAAGATCAACTGAGCTCCAGCGGGCCCGGCGCGACGTCGCGCCGGGCCCGCGATTCGGTCAGCCCTTCGGCCAGAAATCGATGACGTACTTCTCCACACCGTAGGCGACGCCCTCGGTCTGCGTCACGCGCGCGACCTCGGCCCGCCCCATGCACCCCACACGCACCCGCCACCAGCCCGGTGCGCCGAGCCGGATCAGATGGTCCGACCGGCCCAGGGTCGTCGTCCACACCGCGACATCCCCGGAGGTCGTCTCGAAGTCGACCTCGCCGAACTCATCCCACTTGACCGGATCGGCAGCGGGCTCGGCATCCCAGATCCTGACGGTAACCGCTGCGGTATGGGTATGGCCGCCGCTGAACAGGTCGAAGCGGCGCTCGTGCTGGGCCAGGAACACACCCCACTCATAACCGTCCCCGAACGGCACGGGCACCACAGTGTCGTCGGACTCCTGGAACCCAAAACCCCGAAACGCCACCTCCACGTCCAGCAGGTCCTGCCGCACTAAATCGGCCACGACGCCTCTCCTCCGTTCCCAGGCCCGTCATCAGCCGGGCCAGCTCTCGGCACTATAGGCACGCAAACCGCTACACACCCTGAACGGCTTGATCCCCGACTGAATCCGATCCTTGGCTCCAGTGTTCCGCCGGGCGGGAAGGACCCCGTCGCCCGCTCAAGGATGCGTTCAGGTCAGGACGTTTCGATGAGCTGGGCCCGGACGTCACGCAGGGTGCGTTCGGAAAGCGTCCACAGGCCCAGATGACCGTTCACGAAGACGGGCTGCGGCAAAGGACGCACATCACGCAGTACCCAGTGCCAGAAACCGATCATGCCCCAGGGCGCACAGCAGCCGCCGGCGGAGAACTGGTGACAAGAGTCGAGAACCCCCGCGCCGATGATGGCGCCCCGTACGTCCGGAGCGTAGTCCAGGCCCAGGTCGGCCGACGTCACCTCCGACGCATGTGAGGCCTTCGCCGCGTGAATGAGGACCGTGGTCCCCAAGTGCATGGCCGAGAGCGGCCGAAGCCGGTTCTCGGTCGTCTTGCCGCCCCAGACAATGGCATCGGCATACGGCTGGCGAACGGTCAGTGCCCTCATACCTCTGCTCCCCTTGACTCTTTGGGAGACCAATCCTTTCCGGCCTCGGCATCTCGTCCCCAGTAGATGCGGAGAAGACCTACTCGTACAGGCCAGAGCCGTCTGCGTTTGAGGCGAAGCTGGCTCCGCTTCTTCGACCTCTCGCTACGCGCCGAGGGGCGGGGTCGCCTGCCGGTCAGGGGCTCATGGTCCACTGTCGGGCTGTGGGGGAACGCTTGTCGGTGTACATGTGAACGTGCCCAGTCATGTACGGATGAACGTGCCCACTTGCTGACGTAGCGAGGATGGCCACTACCTTCGGATCCAGCTCTTGCTTGCACACCCCTGCCCCTCTGCTTCCTCCCGCCGGGCGGCAGGATGGGCGGATGGCAATGAGCGAGACGGAACTGCTGGCCCTCCTGCGCGAACTCGACGACCCCGAACGGCTGGAACAGCCGTTTCACTACGACCGCGCCGCGACCGGCCTCGCGTTCGGCGAGCTGGTCCGCCGGCTCGAAGCGGACTTCGGAGCCCCGTGCGAGTCCGAGCGGGACACCCAGGACTCCAGTGAGTACGGGCGCATCCACGTGCCCGCGGACGCGACGATCTGCGGAACGCGGATCGTGGTCTGTGTAAGCAAGTTCGGCTCCCTCGCCGAGGTATGCGCCGACAATCCGGGGGCCTACCTCGGCACGGACGAAGCCCATGAGGAGGGCGCGCTAGACCCCGCCGACCTCGCCACAGTGGAGCATGCTCTGACCGAACTCGGCTATGTGAGCGTCCCCGAAGAACTGCTGGAAAGCGACTACGAGGGCCCCAGCGCGCTGGAGCACTTCGCAGCGCGGCCCACGTGGTGGACGCGGTTCTTCGGCCTCTGGTGATCCGTCCACCGAGCCTAGCGAACAGCCTGTCATCTCGCTGAGCACGTTCATCCGTACGTCACTGAGCACATTTTCGAGTACGGCGACAACGCTGGCTCTACTGAGTGTTGGCTGCCTGCCATGCGTCGAGGATCTCGATGGGGATGCGGCCGCGGTCGGGGACCTCGTAGCCGTGGTCACGTGCCCAGGCTCGGATGTCGCTTGAGGATGCCATGGTGCTGCTCGGCTGAGGCTGCTCGGCGGTGGGGTTGGCAGCGGGTGTCAGGGGTGTGAAGAACGTGCCGTGGTCAAGGAGGCTGCTGGGGAAGACGGGGACGATCTCGCGGCCGGATAGGACAGCGGTGAGGAAGTCGGCCAGGGTGCCGTCATAGCTGTGCCACCGGAAGCTGCGGGCCTGGTTGACGGCGACAGTCCATGCATCGGGGCTGGTCGCTGGGCGGGTTACCCAGAAGAGGTACTCGCCGTTGTCGGTGACCGCCATGGGAAACAGCTCCTGGGGGTCAGCGGGGAGCGGCGGGGTGTCCTGCTCATGTTCCTGCTGGAGTTGGGCGCGGATCGTGGATGGCATGGGGCCGGTGAGGCTGGTCCAGGTCGTGTGTGCGTGGGGGTGGTAGAGGTGGAGGAACCCGCAGAACGTTCCTGGTCCGTAGGTGTCGGCGATCTGCTTGTAGTCCGTCGGGAGCGGCATGCCGAGTTGTTGCTCGACGGCCGGCCAGTCCGTGTACGTCGTGGTGGGCGGCGATGGGGGTGGGCAGGTGGTGATGAGGCGGTCGATGCTGGTCATGGAAGCAGTCCTCGGCGGTGGCGCTGTTGCTGGCCGTGAGCGGGGTTGGTGAGCTGTTTGTCGAAGATCAGGTTGCCATGGTGGTCGTGGGCTTCGAGCTGGATGTACTTCGGCACGGAGTCGGGCAGGTCGTCGGTGTAGTCGAGGTAGACGTTGTAGGTGACGATCTTTCCGCCGTCGACGGCGCGGTAGACCTGGTCTTCCCAGTGCCGCATGTCGGGGCTGTTGGTGGGGTTCTGGGTGATGGTGAAGAGGTTGTCGAGGGTGTCGCCTGAGCCGCCGAGCCGGTTGGCGAGCATGTGTCCGCGTGCCTGGTTGTAGTCGCCGCCGAGGAAGCCTGGCGGGCGGAGGTTGCCGTTGGCGTCGGTTCCTTCGTCGAGCATGTCTCGGGCGATGATGGCGTTCATCTCGTAGGGGCGGCCGTGGGCGTCGCGGGTGAAGGTGACGCGGCCTCCCCAGGTGGGGTCAGCTGAGCAGCCGGCCAGGCCGAGGGGGTCGCTGAGGGTGAAGGGGTTGGGGACGTAGGCGTAGTGGTTGATGGCCGGGGCGAGGCCGAGTGGGTCGGGGGTGAGGTACCGGCCCTGGTGGGGGTCGTAGTAGCGGTTGGCGTTGTAGTGGAGGCCAGTCTCGGGGTCAAAGTACTGTCCGGGCTGGCGTAGCGGGGTGTAGGCGGTGGCGTCGCGGTTCCATTGGGTGACGCCCCATGCGGTTGTGCGGGCTTGCCAGGCAGTGTCACCGTCGGGTGTGAGCAGGTCGCTGGGGCTCCCGGTGAGGTCGGCGATGATCGCGAAGAACCGGCGGTCGGTGTCCTCTTGGGTGGCTCCGCGTGCTTCGCGTTGTGCGAGGGGCTGCAGGCCGAGGTAGTCCCAGGTGAGGGTGGTTGTGCCGTCGTACTGTTCGGCGATCTGCCCGCCGTCCCAGGTGTAGGTGACGAGAGCCGGGGTGCGGCCGTCTGCAGTGGTCTGCTGTTTGCTGATGCGGCGGCCGAAGGCGTCGTAGTGGTAGTGCCACTGGTCGCCGGTGGGGGTGGTGACGCGGGTGAGGCGGTCTTCGGCGTTCCAGGTGTAGTGCCAGGTCAAGGTCTTGCCGCTGAGGGTGCGGGTCTGGCGTTGAGTGATGCGGCCCTGGGCGTCGTAAGTGAATGTGGTGCGGCCAGCTTGGGTGAGGCGGCTTCCGGTGTAGGTGTGATCGCCTGCGCTTTCCTGGCCGGGGGCGTGGGGCGGGAGGGCGCTGTGGGCGAGGTCGCCGGCAGTGTTGTAGGCGTACTGTTCGCGCCAGCCATCTGCGTCGACAGCGGTGATCCGGCTGGCCGGGTCGAGGGTGTACGTCCGGGTGCCGGTGCGGCTGTCGTGGAGCTGTATGGGGGTTCCGTCAGCCTGGTAGGTGGCGGTGCGGTCCAGGATCTGGGTGAGGTCGTGGGCCGCGGTCTGGCTCGTGATGCGGCCGACCGGGTCCCAGGAGTGCTGCAGGGTGAGGGATCCCAGGGTTCGGCTGGTTTCCCTGCCCAGGGAATCACGTGTGAAACGGAAGGTGTGGTCGCCGGCCTGGTATCGGGCGATCCCGTTGGTGGTGTAGTCGATGAGGGAGGCGGCGCCGGAGGGGGTGCGACGGTAGGTGGGCCGGCCCATCGCGTCGTAGGCGTGGGTGAGGGTGCGTCCGTTGACCGTTTCGGACACGGTCCGGCCCGCTGCGTCGCGCTCGAAGGTGATGTCGGCGTGCTGGTTGGTGGCGCGTACCAGGTAGCCGGAAGCGTCGTAGGTGAAGGTGGCCGCGGTGCCGTCGTCGTGGGCGAGACGGATGACGCGGCCCAGTGGGTCACGCTCGTAGGTCAGGCTCTGTCCCGCGGCGTTGGTGCGGCGGGTGACGCGGCCCAGTGGGTCGCGCTCGTAGGTCAGCGTGCGGCCGTCGAAGTCGGTCTCGGCGATGAGCCGGCCGGCTGCGTCATAGGTGTAGCGCCATTCGAGGCCTTGCGCGTTGGTGACCTTGGCCAGGCGCAGTTCGGTGTCGTGGGTGAAGTGGTGGTCGGCTCCGTCTGCGGTGTGGGTGCCGGAGCGCAGGTCGAAGTGGGTGGCTGTGTGGGTGGTGGTGCGGCCCATCCGGTCGGTGTGGGTGGTGAGGTTGCCTTCCGGGTCCCAGGTCCACTGCTCGCAGGTGCCGTCGGGTAGTTCCCGCCAGGAGGGGCGGCCCTCGGTGGTCCAGCCTTGTTTCAGGGTGCCGCCCAGTGCGTCTGTGGCGGTGATGACCCGGCCGAAGGGGTCTCTGGTGAAGACGGCGGTGGCTCCGTCGGGAGCGGTGATCTGCACCGGCAGGCCCGCGCGGTCGGTACGTATCGTGGTCCGGCCACCGGCTGCGTTGACGACGCCGGTCAGATGTCCGTGGTCGTTGTGCGTGTAGTGGGTGGTTTCGCCGTCCGCTTCGACGGCGGTGAGGAGGTTGCCTCGCTCGTCGTAGGTGAAGCGGCTCGTGATGCCGCCGCGTTCGGTGATTGCGACGGGCTGGTGAAGGTCGTTGTAGGCGGCTGTGGTGCGGACTCCGTCAGTAGCGGTCATGGCGACGAGGTCGCCGTTGTCGTTCCGCTCGAAGTGGGTGGTGCGGCCGGTCGCGTCGGTCTGGGTGAGCAGCTCATCGCGGGTGTCGAACGTGAAGCGGCTGGTGTGGCCGAGAGGGTCTGTCTCGGCGACGACCTGCAGCGCTTCGTTCATCTGGAAGAGGGTCGTGGCGCCGGTGGAATTGGTGTAGCGGGTGAGGGGATGTCCGGTCTCGGGATGGGTGTCGTAGGCGAACGTCGACGACAGGAACCCGTCGGGCCCGACTGTGGCCTTCACTCGGCCGGCCAAGTCGTAGACATAGCGGAAGGTTGAGTCGTTGCGGTCGGTCCACGAGGTGATCCGCCCATCACTGTCGTAGGTCAGGCGCAGCGGAAGGGCGGAGTCGTTGAAGATCTCCGACAGCAGGCCCGCGTCGTCGTACCCGTAGCGGCGGATCTCGACCAGGCCGTCGGGCGTATGCAGGTGCAGGACGGTCACCCGGCCGGCCTCGGTGGTGACGCGGGCGGTGTATCCGCCGGTGTGAGTCACCGCGGTCGGTGCGCCGTCGGGCCGGCGGGAGAGGGTGATCCGGTTGTTGTTGCGGTCTTCGATGCCCGTCAGCCAGTACGCGGTCGATGCACGGTAGGGGCTGCCCGTGAAGAACCGGGTCAAGCCGGTTCGGTGGTCGGTGACACGGTAGGTCGTCTCATCATCGCGCTGGCTGTGCCGGGCGAGCTCGAGCTGTGGTCCCTCCAGTGGGGCCACCGGCTCGCCATCGTCCTGAGGCAGGCCTGGGTAGACGAGAAGGGAGCCGTCCTGGCGTGCCCAGACGGCGCCGGGCGATGCCAGGTCGAGTTCGATGCGCTCGTCCAGTGTGGAGGCCCAGCTGTGGCCGTACCAGTATCCGAAGCGGTATCCGGACAGGTGGGTTCGGCGTAGGACGAGGGGCAGGACTCCTGGCAGGGACAGGTCTGTGTGCGTGAGGATCATCTCGCCGGTCGCCACGTCGACCGGGTCGTTCTCGCACCGCTTCTTCGTTTCGGGGATCGCGTGCCGGCGCGGATCGTCCTTCGCTCCGTTCAGCGCCTTCGGGGGCTTCCTGCCATTGTCTTCTCCTCTGCCATCACGTCGGGGGCCGCCGCCGTTGCGACCACTGCTGCTGTCGTGGTCGCCTTTTCGCTGGCGGGCGAAGCGGTCACGCAGGTCGTCATCCGTGTTCTTGTGGTCAACGGAGATCTGCTTGACCACCTTGGGCAAGGTCTGACCCACGTGGTCGCCCATGGTCTTCGCGGCCTTGGTGAGAGCCTCGAGTGCCTTGTCCGCGACGGGGTCGATCGCATCGGCGATCGAATCCTTGCCGCGGGCACGACCGTGCGCGGTCTTCGCTTTGGCGAGCTTGCCGGCCGTCTTGCCGTGGATGCCGACACTGACCGTGTTGAGCTGGGTAGAGGCGTGGTCGTGCTCGTCGTGCTCGATGTGCAGGTTCTTCAACCCGCTGCCAGGCCCCTTGCCACCGCCGCCGCCTGCGGACGCCAGGTGCATCGCGTCCTTGCCGGACTGGACGCCGTCCTTGAAGCCTTCCTTTCCGGCGTCCTTGGCCTGGTCGAGATCCACCCCGTCCTGCAGGCCGATCGCAACCGCCCCAAGCTGGACGACGAGGTCGGCGGCCATTCCTTCTAGGGCTGCGACCGCTGGCTCCGTCATCGCCGAGACGATGTACCCGACTACCTCCTCCGCGCACTCCTTGATCAGCCGCTTGACCGCCTCCTGGGTGAGGCGGATAGCGGTGCCGCCGAGCAACATCGACAGACCACCAGTGACAGGGATGAGCGCCAGCGAGATTCCCGCTTCGCCGGCCAGCCACGTCAACTGGCCCATGGCCAGGCCCTTCATCGTGGTGATCGCCGTCGCCGCGGTGTCCAGCGCACCGGCGATCGTGCGGGCCGCGCCGGCGATGTCTTTGATGTGCTTGCCCTTGACCTTCTGCCAGTGCTCGTTCAGCGCATCAAGAGACTCGCCCTGCCCGGAAGACAGCAGCCGTTCGAAGTGGTTGTTCGCGAGCTGGCCGTCGTCTTCCAGGTCCTCGGCAAATTCCCTGAGCGCGTCGGCCATGTCGCGGTAGGCGTCCTCGTCGACGTTCGGCCATGCAACGCCGATGATGTCGAGCAGCGTGTCCGCCCAGTCCGGCACCGTCACCGACATGGCCCACTCCCCCATTTGGCCGTTTGCAAGTCCAAAGAGAGATATCACGGAGGGGATCAGTGCAGCTCAACGGCCCGACAGATCAGGCCACCCGCTTGGCTGGCCGCGCTCGCTGGCGCAATGACGAGGGTGCGGGCTGTGCTCTACCGGCCCGCCCCCGCTCTGTGCTGCTTCGCCGCGGGTGCGGGACTCATCGGCTCAGGGCCTGGCGCCCTTGATCTGTTCGTTCGTCAGCCGTATCGGCTGCCCAGATGAGTCGTAGAGACGCGTGACGAAAATACGGAACCCGAGCTCGCGGAACCTCATCTCCGCTTCGTTGGTGTTATGGGGTTCCTGCCCTCCAAGGACGGCACGCATGAGGGGGACGGCCGGGATCAGGCGCGCACCCACGTGAACCATGACCCAGAAGTCGTTGCGGCCATGGGCTGTGTACTCAGGTACATCCAGCGCAGCCACAGCGACATCAGCGCGCGTGATGGGAACGGTGCCCCCAGACTTGATCTTGACCTCGGTCTCAGTCCTGCCGACCACACGCCCACCCCCTTCTTCCGCAAACCGTGCATCCGCTGTCCCAGCAGCTCGGGCCGGCAACTCATGACCACCGGGCTGATCGCGGCCAGCGGGGATCTCAATGACTTTACCGTTGCCCGAACGATCTTGGCGTAGGACCCGGAAGGCAGAGCAAAGTGCCGTCTTGCCACATGAGTGGCTTCAGCGGCCTACCTTGCCATCGACTCCCCGGCTAGCTCGCCGCTATCAGGCTCCCTCCAGGCGTTGTCAGGCCAAGGCTGCTCGGCCTTCCCGCCCCGGAGTGAGGCACGGCCAGCTCTGCGATGGAGGGAGGCACTGCCGCATGATCCTCCCCAGCTGTTGGCCGTCTGGGGCATGCACTGTGTTTGTGTTCGAGCGGGCTTACTCAGCTGGCAGTCATGGTTCGGTGTTGCTGGGCAGACTCGCTAATGGCGATCACGGACCCGTGACGAAGCGCGGATGGTGTGCTGGGCCAGGTGCTCGAGGACGGTGTGATGGGCCTCCCAGCCGTCCGGAACCTTGGTGGCAGGTCCGGGGTACGTAGGGCTGTTGGAGGGGTGGGTTTCAAGGAGCTCGCCGATGCCGGCACGGCCGACGATGATGCAGGCGTGGCGGTGGCGTGAGGTGAGGACGCACAGGCGGCCGGCTTCCAGGTGGAAGGTGGAGGCGTCGCGGCGGCCGGAGAGTGGGTGCAGGACGAGCGTGATTCTACGTTCGCTTCCCTGGAGCTTGTTGGCGGTGTCGACGGTGATGCCGTGAAGTCGGGGGTAGTGGCGGGCCTGGAGGAGGCGGATGTGCTGGACCTGACGCCGGTGGACGGTGCCGATGGCGATGTCGTCGGGGCGCAGGAGGTGTCCCTGGGGGTTGTCCTCGCAAGTGGCGATAGTGCCGCGGACCATGAGTCTTTCGGCGATGTCGAGGATGGCGTGGTGGGCTTCGCTGTCGAGGTGGTGGGTGATGCGTGCCGGCAGTTCGAGCAGGGCCCATCCTGTGCGTGCGGCGTGTTCGATGACCTTGTCGGTGAGAGTGCGCATGCCGGTGACGGTGAAGGTGAGAGTTCGGTCCGTTTCAGCGGTTCCGGCGCGGAAGGGTGTGGAGTAGAAGGCCTCGCTGATCAGGGGGACGGCTGAGGGTGGCAGGCGCCAGGATACGGGCAGTTGGTGGACGGGCACGTCGGGGTTGTTGGCGAGCAGGACGGCGACTGCGCTGCTCACGGGGTCGTGGTGGAGCTGGGCGAAGCGGTCGGTCGTGATGTTGGAGAAGGGATCGAGTTGGCCGGGGTCCCCCACGAAGAGGGTTCTGTCGAATAGGCCGGCGCTCCGCAGGAGCATGTCGGAGCGCATCTGGTAGGCCTCGTCGATGACCGCCCAGGGCCATCGGCGGCCGGTGACTGTGGCCCACTTCATGGCTGTGCCGACGATGACGTCGGCGGTTTGCTCGAGGTCTTCGATACGAGTGCTGATACGGATGCGGGGATGTGTCTGCAGGTCGTCGGGCGCTTCGTGCTCGATTCCGGTGAGGCGGGCGGCGCGCAGGCGGGAGGGGTGCTGGGCGAATCGCCACACGAGTTGGTCGACCTGCGCGTTGGTCTGGGCCATGACGATGCAGGGACCGCTGGTCTTGCTGAGGGTGTCTGCGGCCTGGGCGACGAGAGAGGTCTTGCCAGCGCCGGGCGGAGCTTCCACGACAAGGCCGCGGTGGGTGAGTTGGGGCAGTTGTTCCAGGATGGTGCGGGTGGCTTCATTCGTCTGCTGATGAGCAGGTGACTGGTGCGGTGACATCACTACTCACCGTCGCCGTTCTCATTCGGATGCTCGGGGGGAGGTCCGCCGTGGGTCCAGGGTGTTTGGGCGCGAGTGGGGAATTCGGGCATCCGGTAGTAGTCGGGGGCGAGAGTGAACACGAGCTGGGTACCGGGTTCGGGTAAGACTGTGTCGTTGGGGCGGGCTACGGTTCCCATGCCTGCGGTGATCTCGAGTTCGACGACGGTGGCGTCAGTCGATGGGGTGATCTCGCTGATCTTGTAGCGAGCGTTGCGGTGGGTGTGGCAGGCCAGGAGTTGGCCGGGTTCCATGAGTACGGGGTCCCGGGTGGAAACGGTGAGCCGGGGGCGCCAAAGGGCTCGCCCGGTGAGTCCGCGCCGGAGGTGCTGTGTGTCGACCGTGATGACTGGGCCGGCGAAGGCCTGGCCGCTGGTGCGCAGTTCGGCCCTTACGAAGGGGTCGTCGGCGGCACGTTCGGCGGCAAACAGGGTGTCTGCGTGTTCCATGGTTGCCAGGCGCACGGCTGTGGCGACGGCTTGTTCATGGGCGGGCCGGGGACGTCCGTCCTGGGCCAGGTAGGTGCATTCGTCGGCGAATGCCGTGCGTTCTTGGTCCCAGCGGCGTGCGGTGCTTGGGGCTTCGGGGACGGTTTGAAGGAGAGCGTAGGCGTGCCACATGAGGTCCCAGGTGGGCTGCATGTAGCGGGCCAGCAGGCTGTGGAGTGCCTGCAGGACGGAGGTCTGGTCCTGCCCGCGTGCGTCAGCCTGGAGGAGGGGGGCGAGCTCGTAGTTGTCGAAGGCAGCGTCGGTCGCCGGCCCTGGGGGCCGGTAGGTGGCGGAGGCTTCTGCCTGGTCGGCGGCTTCGCGTCCCGAGGCTGCCTGGCGGGGCGGGTCGATCCAGGCCAGAAGCGTGGCGAGGTCCTCGTCCTCGAGGGGACTTTGGCCAGTGATCCAGTGCATGCCAAGAAAGTCCGTCATGGCAATGAGGGCGGCAGCCCCCGGGATGTCGGCGCGGTCGGTGAGGTAGGTGAACCAGTGTCCGAGGCGCTGGATGGCTCGGGAGCCGGGCATCTCGTTGGTGCGGCGCAGTCTCAGATCGTCACCGAGCTCCTTGAGGTACTCGACGCTCTTTGGGTTGGGAACGAGGATCTGGGGGGCGTCGCCGGTGTGGCGGCAGGTGTCGATGTAGGCAATGACGGTTTGTGCCAGGGCGGCGAGCGTGGGGGCGTTGCTTCCTGAGGGGGGCGCGGTGTGGAGCTGTGGCCGGCAGGGATCGGTGCCCAGCATCACTGCCAGCGGTCGTGCTGCGGGGCCGGTTCGGTTCAGCGCGATGAGCATCAGCGGCCGGTCGCTGAGGTGAAGGTGGCGCAGCCGGCAGGCTGCTTCGGCGCGGCCGGTGGAGGCTGCCCGCGTGCGCAGGAGTGAGGCCAGGAGGCTCATGTGGAGTCTCTCCTGAGTTCGTCGTGGATGCGTTGTGCGTGGCGCAGGGCGTGGGTGATGTCTGTGCGGTCCTCTGTGGGGCGGGTGCGTCCGTCGGCGAGGTGGAGGGCTGCGGTGATGGTGTCGATCCCTGCCAGGTCGTCTTGGGCGGTGGGGCCCAGGGCGCTGAGGTCGCCTCGGTTGCGGGCTTCGGTGCGGCAGTGGGCAGCGAGATCGCAGTGGTGTCGGCAGGTGGGCGTGTAGTGCGGCTTCATGGTGGCGAGCGCGGCGATGAGCTCGTCGCGGGGCCGGGTGGGTGCCGTGTCGGGGCCGGGGGCCAGGTCGCAGGTGGTTCCTGGGGGGAGAGAGTCGAGCAGATCGGGCAGGCGGCGGAGCCGTGCGAGGTGGCGGCTGAGGTGCTTGATCTGCGGGGCGGCGTTGAAGGGTGTTGCGGTGGGGCGACGGGTGAAGTTGCGCGGGTTGATGAGGATTACCGTGTCGGAGACTCGCTCTGGGGGGAGGTTGTCGCCGGCGAGGAGTTCACGCAGGGCCAGGACGTAGGCGGCGGCCTGTGTGAGCGCCGTTGCCGCCTTGATGGGGTCAAACCGCCCGTGGATGACGGGGAAGGATTTGATCTCGACGACGTGGAAGACGCCGTCGCGGTGGAAGGCGATGACATCCGGCTCGAGGTATGCGCGGTGTCCGGCAACGTTCAGACTGAGCACGGGATGGTCGAGCAGGGCGTAGGGCTTGGACCTGTTCTGTGCTGCGCCGAGGATGAGTGTGCTGGTGCGGGTGCAGCGTAGCCCGAGAGGTGATGTGGCGCCGCCGCTGCCGACACTGTTGATGTCCTTGTAGGACACCTCAGGCAGGGATAGCCCAAGGGCTTGGCGGAGCAGCGATACCAGGACGCCTGCACTCTGGTCGGTGACCTGGCGTTCGAAGGCGATGCCGTAGTCGAGGGCGAGCTGGGACTTTCTGAACGGCCGTGGCAGGCCGAGGTGGGCGGCGAGGGCGTCCTTGTCGATGCCGGCTGCATCGAGCAGGGAGCGGCGGTCGCAGCTGGGGTTAACGGTCAGGGCGGCAAGCGTTCGTGCGTTGTGCGGGAGGGGCGGGGCGGCTCCGCGTAACGCGCTCAGTTGTGCGTCGAGCTGGCTCACTGGTTTCCTCGGAGGAACTGGGCGCAGGCCGTGCGGTCGTAGAGGCAGTTCACGCGGTGCGGGACTGGTGGGAAACGCTGCGCAGAGTGTTGCCGAAGTTCTGCTCTGCATCGCTGAGTTTTTCCCGGGCACGCTGGGCTGCTTCGGCGCAGGTGTCAGCGTCGTCGTCTGCGTGGATCTCCAGTTCAGCTGCGGCTGCGCTGCGCAAGGCAGCCAGGTCGAGCGTGCCGTTCGGGGTGCTGTAGCCGTGGACGTTGCGGCTGTAGTGCAGGAGGAGCTGCTGGACGGGTTGTGGTGGCTGGGTGTCACCGATGAGGCGTTCGGCAGCGTCGGCGAGTCGCATGGCAGCGGTGAGGAAGTGGACCCTTTGGGTGAGCGGTCCCACGATGCGTCGCTCCAGCGGCCAGGTACTCAAGGCGAGTAGTGCCCGGGCTGGTGCAAGCAGGTCATAGGTCAGGGCAGAGCAGACGTAGTAGGCGCGGGCGTAGGGAGCGGAACGGAAGGAGCGTTCCTCGTCGCGGCGCAGGGTGGTCAGGCGTGCGGTGTTCAAGGAGCTGGAGAAGAAAGCCCGGTGGACCTGGCTGATGAGTTTGGGGGAAGCGGGCACAGTGAGGAGGGCCAGCGCCTGGTTGACCTGGTCACGGATAGGCAGGTTGCTTCGGATGGGTTTCGGGGCCGCTGGCGGGGTGGGCTCCTGTTGGCCCGTGGCCGGGCTGTCGTCCAGGCCGCACAGCACTTCCCAGGCTCGTTGGGCTCGCCTCAACTCCTGCCGCAGGCTGTCCAGTTGAGCGCTGTCATCGTGTGTGAGCGCCTGCCGGATCGCGTGCTGCAGTTGCTGCATACGTCCCTCGAGTGCAACCAGGTGCTCATGCATCCCCCAATGCTAAGGGCTGTCCCGCCAGCGATCTCCGGATCGTGTCGGGCGTGGTCGGCCACAGTACGGCCCTCCGACTCACCCGATTGACTGCGGTAACGGCCACACCTGCCGAGGGGGCGTCGATCCTGTCCCAGTTGCAAGCCTTCACCGACCAGTGGCACGACAGGGGACGAGCAACTCCTCCAGCAGCACATCGCGGATGCTCGCCAAGTGGCGGGCATCCTGCGGTTCTGCATCGAGAAGGGGCGCCCCGTTGACCTTCCGTTGCAGCGCCCGACCGCGGAACCTACTTGCAGGACGGCCCTTAGCAGCATCCCGGAGATTCCAGTCTTCTACCCGCTTTCCCGGAAGGAGCGTATCTCGCTGCTACGCGTTCCGGTCTGACGTGCAATGTTCAACGGGCCGCATCGGCAAGCTCGGCGGTCGCGACTCATCAGTTCGAGTGAAGCGGGCACGGTACGGAGGGCGGCACCCGGTCGACTAGTCGCAGCCGAATGGGCTTCCCTGGGTTCCCGAGCTGCCGGCAGGGCGCGTTCCGGAGCTGAACCTGCGGGTGATGTCACGCCAGCAATACTGAGCGCCAGATGACTTGCTTGCTCCCTCAACTGCATTTGGGAACAAAGCCCTTGAGGGTCACGAGGGGTGTTCCGCTCCCTGCCGCATAGTGAGCTGTAGCTGCCGTACACGTCCCTTGGACACGACCGGCTACGCACGCTTACCACGACTCTAATCGTTCCTGGGATTCCCAGCTTTCTTCCCGCTTTCCTGGTGTACGGTCCCGGGCTCATAAGGCACCACTGGTGCCCTCCTACGCCTCGCTTCCGAAAGGGCGCATGAAGGCATGAGCAGACTGCTGCACACTTCCGACTGGCATGTAGGCCACACCCTGTACGGGCATCCACGCACTGCCGACTTCGACGCTGTCTTAGCCGAGATCGTGGACATCGCCCGGGACATCCAGCCGGACTTGATCATCCACACAGGGGACCTCTTCCACAGCTCGCGTCCCTCTGCCGCGGACCTCATCCGGGCCATGCGGGTCCTGAAACAGCTCGCCGCTGTCGCGCCGACCGTGATCGTGGCCGGCAACCACGACTCCCCCACGTACTTCCGCTTCTTCGACCTCTTGGCCGGCCAGTCCGTGGGGCGGGGGCTGTTCTTCGTCGATCGGTTCCGCACGGCAGAAGAAGGAGGCGTGTTCACGTTCGATGCCTGCGGTGGCGAGCAGCGCATCCGCCTGGCCGCCATGCCGTTCGTGCACCCGAACCAGTTCTGGCAGCGGTCCGCGCTCGACACGTCGTACGCCGACTACGCCGAGGGGATGCGCGCATTGCAGGAGCAGCTGCTGGAGTCGATGCGCGAGGGATACGACCCTGACAGGGACGTGCTGTTGTTCGCGGCGCACGTGTATGTCGCGGGCGCCCGACGTTCCCCGAGCGAGCGGCGGATTGACGAGTCGTTCGAGATCGCGGCTGAGGACCTTGCGAAAGTGTCGTACACCGCTCTGGGGCACATTCACCGCCCGCAGGCTGTGCGGGGGCCCTCGTTCCCGGCCCGTTACGCGGGCAGTCCGCTGGCTATGGACTTCGGTGAGGCTGGTGAATCCAAGAGCGTCGTGGTCGTGGACGTCGACCCCGGGCGGCCCGTCCGGGCAGTGCCCCGCACGCTGACGAGCGCGAGACGGCTTGACGTCTTCGAGGGAACCCTCGACGACCTGAAAGCCGAGGCCGACAGGTACGACGGGACGTACCTGAAGGCGGTGATCACCGGCGAGGAACCTGGCGTGCCGCTTGCCCAGAAGATCGCCGCGATCGTGCCGAACGCGATCGCCATCAATCCGGTACTGGCTACGGAGCCTGCGACCGACATCGTCGCTGGCCTCGGCCCCGTTGAGGAACTGGAACTTCCCGACGCGTTCCGCGCCTACCTCGGGCAGGAGGGGGTGAGCGGCGCTGCTGCGGATTCCACGGTCGCCACGTTCGTCCAGCTGCTCAACGAAGTCGACGACGAAGCACCACCACCGGTCTTGGCCGAGGAACTGCTGCGCGCCGCGCTGGAAGACACCTGGACGGAGAAATCGTGAAGCTCAGGCGCCTCACCCTCATGGGAGTACGCAGCTACACCAGCCCCTGCACCATCGATTTCACCGGCAGGCGTCTGTTCGCCATCCTCGGCGACACGGGCGTGGGCAAATCCACCATCCTTGAGGCGATCATCTTCGCCCTGTACGGGACGTGTTCCTGGTCGAAGGGCGCCGAGGCTACCTATGACCTGATCAGCCGAGGCGCTCCCAGCATGCATGTGGCGCTGGAGTTCGAGGTGGACGGCCGCGTCTGGAACGTGCGGCGCGTCCTGTACGCCAACCGCACGAACCCGAAGGCCGTGCTCGAGCCCCTGTCTGAGGATGCCCCCAGCATGCGGGTCGATTACAAGAAGGCGGTGACGGAGGCAGTCACCGAGCTGACGGGGATGGACCGGGACGGGTTTGTCAGCACGTTCATGCCACGCCAGGGGAATTTCGCTGTCCTGCTGAAGGCGACCCCGGCCATCCGGACCGGCATCCTGCGCCACCTCTTCGGCATCAGCACGCTCGAGCACGTGCGGCAGAACGCCGAAACACGTCTGGAGCGTCTGGAAGTTCAAATCACCCAGGCCATCAAGGCCCAGGCGGAGCTGGGACCGGATCCCCGCGTCGCCGCAGCCCAGGGTGAGCTGGATGTCGAGCGCACCCGCGGTGTCGCGCGCAGCCGGCGTGCGCGGCTGGACGCTCTGCGCGCGGGCCAGAGCCAGGCCGTCGAGCGGCAGCGCCGCAAGAACGAGCTGGACAAGGCCGCATGGCTGCTGCAGGAGCGTGCTGTCCCTGATGCGGGTGTCGCACTGGCCGCGCTGGCACGCACGAAGAGCGAACTGGACAAGGCGGCGGCAGCCAAGGACGTTCTCGAGCGTGAGCTGGGCTTGCGGCTGGACGAGGCTCAGGCCGCCCTGGACGCATGCGCACACGCCGGTGACACTCTGACGTCCCTGCACGGGGCGTTTGCCGTTCTGTCTCACCTGCCCAGCCGTGCGACCGGTCTGACCACCTTGCTGCAGCAGCTGGAGGATAAGCAGCTTCAGCACGTCGAACACCAGCAGGAGCATGCTCAGGCACTGCATGTGCTGGCCGAGCGCGAACAGGCCAAGGTGGCGCTCGCCGAGGCCGCCGCGCGTAACAAGGGCCTCGCGGACGAGGCACGCACGCGCACCGAGCAGATCCAAGACGCCGTCCAGGACGTGCTACAGGAAGCCACCGCCGCAGCGTCACAGCTGCAGTCGCACCATTTGGCGCTGAAGACGGTGGAGGAACAACGTCATCGCAGCGCCAGCCTCAAGGACGCGCTGGAGGAACTGAGCGGCGCCCTGGCGACAGCACGGGACGACCTTGCCACAGTTGAACGTGGCGAAGCGGCCCACACGGCAGGGTCCGGCCTGGTCCCGGGCGATGCCTGCACAGTCTGCGCCCGGCCTCTGCCCGACGGCTTCGCGCCCCCTTCGCCCCTGGACAGCAAGGCCCTGGGCCAAGCCAAGCGCACGGTCACCAGGCGCGACAAGGCCGTCAGGGATGCTGTGGTGGCCGAGGCGGAAGCATCCGGCCAGCTGAAGGCTGCGGAAGCGGCGGCGGCCAAGCACCGCCGTGCGCATCTGACCGCCACACAGCGCATGCAGACGGCCCTGCTCCAGTTGCGCGAGCTGGCGGACACGGTCCGGCCGGCCTGCTCCCCTGTCACGGCCACCGCTGTGGGCGCTCTCTTCGAGCAGACGACGGCGCAGGCCCTTCGTCTCGCCCAGGGCGAGCCGGCCAATCGGCGGCAGGTCGCCCGTGTGGCCGGCAGCCTCGTCCAGCCGCTCCTCGATGCGGAGAGCGAAGCCCGCACAGCCCTTGCGAGCGCCGAGGCTGCACGGGCAGCAGCGCAGGCAGAACACGAAGCCGCCAAGGCCGACATCAAGCGCCAGCGCGGCCGCCTGCAGCGTGAAAGCAAGTGGCTGGACGGGTTCAGGCTGCAGTACGACACACAGCTGCAGGCTCTACTGGCGGACATCGCCGGACTCCCGCCATCCGTTCGCCCCGCTCAGCCCTGCCCGGGCGAGCTCCCTTTGCCTCCCGACATCGCTTCCGCCCGCGACAGGGCCGGCCGGATGCTCGAAGAGCTCGAGAAGGCGACACAGCAGCGAGACGAGACCAGGCAGGCGCTCGCCGAGCACACCGAGAGCCGACAGGCCCTGGACGAACGCCGCAGGCGCACCGTCGACACCCCCACGCGCAATCTCGTCAAGCGGCTGGAGCGCTGGGCGGACGCGGTCGCCGATGCGGCAGGCATTGTCGGCGACGAAGCGTCCGCCGCACTGCCGTCCGCCCTGGACGGAACGGACCTGACCGCCGTCGCCTCCTACCGCCTGTCCCTCGCCTCGCTCGACAAAAAACTGGCCGCGCAACTGCAGCAAGAAGCCCAGCATGCCCGCGACGACGTCCTCGCGTTCGAGAAGGAACTCGCACACCAGGCCGCTGCCCGCGGCGATGCTATCGACGCCAGCCCAGGGTTCTCTGTTCCGTCACAGGGCGATCTGCTCGAGCGTTCCGTTCTCGATCCGCTCAGCCGCAAGACAAGCCACGCAGAGGAGGCCTACGACCGGGCCAAGGCCGATCTGCACACCGCGCAGTCACGCATCCCCTACGCCGACGCCCTTGAGGCAGCCATCAAGGCTGGCAAACAGCAGGCCGAACAGTGGCGCAGCGTGCGACGGCTCCTGACGGAGGGAAAGTTCCTCACCTACCTCACCGAACAGCGAACCCACGCACTGCTCAGCCACGCCAGCAGGAATCTCCAGGAGATCTCCAGCGGCAATTACGTATTCACCGAGAAGTTCGAGATCGTGGACTGCGCCACCCGCCTCGTCCGCCACCCCGAGACCCTCTCCGGCGGCGAGACGTTCCAGGCATCCCTCGCCCTTGCCCTGGCGCTCGTCGAGCTGAACAGCCGTAGCCGCGGGCACCGCCGGCTGAAAACCCTGTTTCTCGACGAAGGATTCGGCTCGCTGGACGCCGCCAGCCTGGAGCAGGCGCTGTTCGTCCTGGGACACAGGACGACCCCGGACACGGCGATCGCTGTCGTCAGCCACATGTATCCGGTCGCCGACGAGGTCGACGACGTCCTCCACGTCACCAAGACCGCCACCGGCTCCTCGGCCGAATGGCTCTCGCCCGAAGAACGCACCCGCATCATCCACGACGGCCTGCAGAAAATGCTCCACCACATCTGAACACCAGCGGGCTCTCGCCAGCACAGCCACCAGGAGCCCGCACCTCCGCACGCACCGAACACTCCCCTATGAACGCCGTCCCCATCCCGCACCCCCGCCCACCCCGCCTCCCCTGCCCGTCTGCCAAGGACTGCCGCTAGGCGTCTGCGACCGTACGCCAGCCACAGACACCCTTCGCGCACGTCGATGCCACCACCAGCAGCGGTCCCGGACGGTGGCACCTTCGGCACCCCGGCGCCAGACTCCCCCGCCAGGGCTCCGCGGGGCGCGCGGCCCGGCGGCGGCACGCATCCGAGCGATAGGGACGTCGTGCCCCCCCCTTTCGGCCTCGACAGGCGCGGCGTCGCCTCACGCTGCGGCCAAGGCCATAACTGAGCCGCTCACAAGCGAAACCCACGTCACACCGGTCACGCGCACATCGCTGCCGACCACTCCCCTCCTATTTCCTCATCCGAAAGAAGCAGAACTGTGAGTGATTCCCCGGACGGCACACACGGTGCCGTCACACCCGTCTTCACCGTGAGTACCGGACGGCTGGCCTCGATGCCACGGCTCATGGTGCTGGACCATCGCGGCCAGCTGACCAGCGCGCACGTACGACTGGTTGCCACGGCCATCGGCCGATCGGAGCGGACAGTTTGGCGCTGGGTCGCCGAGGCACGCGCGACCGGTCGATCAGATGGAAAGCGCCGGCCACGGTTCACTGTCACCCCCGAGATCCGCCGACTGCTGGCTCTGTGGGGAGGCAATGCCTCCGCCGTCCTGCGCGAGCTGCAACAGCGGGCCCGCGCCGACCCCCAGCAGCCCAAGGTCCCGTCACTTGCGACCTTCCACCGGGCGCTGCGGCGGGACCTGACACCTGGTGACCGGGCCGGCTTGGCCAGAGGGGAGGCTGCCCGGCGGGCCTTCGACGTGTTCGGGCAGCGCCCGCCCGGAAGCCGCAACGAGGCCTGGGAGGGCGACCACAAGTGCGTTCCCGTCAAGGTGTGGGTCGAAGACGAACTCGTACAGCCGTGCCTGACGTGGTTCATCGACTGCGCTAGGAAGGTCATCATGGGCTGGGCCGTGACGCCCCACGCGGCCAGCAGGGACGCGGTGCTGGCGGCCCTGCGTACAGCGCTGGACCGCAGCGAGCCGTTCGGACCGGCCGGCGGGCTGCCCGGTCTCGTCCGGGTGGACCGCGGTAAAGAGTTCCTGTGCGCGCCCGTGACCTTGGCGTTGGGTGCCTTCGCCGTGCCGGTCGTCGACCTGCCAGCCTACAACCCGCACCTGAAGGGCACCATCGAAGCGCTCAACGACTCGGTCGAGGAGATGCTGTTCGTCTCCATGCCGCGCTACACCGGCCAGCAGAAGCTCACCGGCGGGCGCACGGCGGATCCCGATGAGCCTGCGCTTACGTTCGAGGGGTTCGTCGGGCTGCTGCAGGAGTGGGTGCGGGGGTGGAACTACGAGCACAAGCCCGACAAACTGGAGGGCCTCACCCCCATGGAGGCTTGGCGGGCCGACCCCACTCCGCTGTATGACGTGCCGGCCGCGCAGCTGGCTCACTTCGGGCTCGAGGATGACGGAAGCACCCGCGTCATCACCACACGCGGTGTGCGGTGGCGCAACCACGACTACATCGGCCCCTGGATGGTCGGCATGGGCGGCACCCGCGTCTCGGTGCGCCATCTCCCCCATCATGACGCGTCCATCGAGGTCTTCGGCCTCGACGGCACCTATCTGGGAAGTGCTGTCCTGGCCGAGCAGGCAAGCCAGGAGCAGGTCCGTGCGGTGCGCAATGCCCGCAAGGCCAAGGAACGGCGGCTTCGCGCGGACCTGAAGGCCGCCGCCCGGCTGCGGCGTGACCGGTTCAAGGCCGTAACCTCAGCCACCCCTCCCCAGCGTCTTGGGTCCCTGACCGAGGCGGAAGCCGAAGCAGAGCTGGCCAGAGGATCCACCACGGCCCTGCGCCGTGCCGACCCCGGCTACATCCCGCACATGCCAGTCCCCGACGGTTGGGCCCGCCCTGCCGCCCCGGACACGCCGCTGCCGGAGAACGGCGTTTCCGAGGAGGACGAGTGATCGACAACCTCGATTACTACGGCACCCTGCCCTCGGAGCAGGAGGATCACTTCCACCGGCTGGACGCGCACCTGGTGGCCACCGAGACGCTCATGACGACACTCGACAACGTCCAGGCGACGATTGATGTCAAGGGCATGATGGTCGCCTACGGAGCGGCCGGCTGCGGCAAGACGATGTCAGTGAACTCCGCGCTGCGGCAGGTAGCCCCCAACATCACCTACCGTCTCGAACTACGCTCCGGCCCGACCCCCCGCGACATCCGGCACGGACTTTTCCACGCCCTGGGACTCCCCGGGGAACCACCCACCCGCCCGATCGAGTTCGACACCCTCCTGAAGGACGCACTGTCGGAGAAGTTCCGGGTGCTGGTGTGTGACGAGGCCCAGTGGATGGGACGCTCCTCCTTCGAGTACTGGCGTCACCTGTGGGATGACCGTCGCACCGACATGGCGTTGGTCTTCGCCGGCGGAGACGGCTGCTACAGGATCCTCAAGCGCGAGCCGATGCTGTCGTCGCGGATCTACATCTGGCAGAAGTTCACGCGCATGCCCGAGGACGAGGTAGTCGCCACACTCCCGGCGTTCCACTCTCTGTGGGAGGGGGTCGGCGAGAAGACGATCGTCGGTATCGACCGGGCCGCGGCGCACGGCAACTTCCGTAACTGGGCCACCATCACCCAGCACCTGTTGCGAGGCATGCAGCACAAGGGACTGACCGAGATCAACCAGGAACTCATCAACTGGGTCTACAGCAAACTCGGCGGCATGTAGTGCCGAGCGGGTGTGTGCGCCGGTCTGCCTCCGGGGGCGGACCGGCGCCGGCAGCCGTGCAGGACGCCGTGGGTGGGACAGTGAACGGCCTCGTGGCCGACGGGCGTGATGCGGAAGGAACGAAAGCAGGGTGATTGCGGCGGGCTACGGAGAGGTGGCCGTGGTGGTGGATGAGCAGGATGACCTGTTCTACACGCAGGCGGCG
This sequence comes from Streptomyces sp. NPDC020422, assembly GCF_044386705.1. NCBI lineage: Bacteria > Bacillati > Actinomycetota > Actinomycetes > Kitasatosporales > Streptomycetaceae > Streptomyces > Streptomyces sp. NPDC020422. The sequence goes on from NZ_JBIRVJ010000016.1 coordinate 62,593, forward strand.
CTCGATGCGCACTGTCCCGGCGCCGGCCGCATCGTGGTGCATCCGACAACGGCCAGCGGCCACCCGGCCGCGCTGGCACATGACGTGCTGTATGCCCTGGGCAAGCGGCTGGCCCCGGGACCCCACTCCCCCGATGTGTGGATGGACTCGGTGGACGCGGCATGGCGTGCGGCAGCCGCCTGGGCGCAGGCCACCGCGGTACGGCATGTGCTGGTCTCCCGTGTCCATCTGCTGACGCCCCGGCGGATCGACCAACTGCTTGCCTGGCGCTTGGCAACGGGGGTGCAGCTGACGCTGCTGTGGCAGGGCAAGGAGTGCAAGCTGCCGCCGGTACTGGGACGGGTGGAGCGCCGTCTGCGCGGCAGGGACAGCTTTGAGGCCCTCCTTGCCGAACCGGGGCCGATCCCCGCACGCCCGTCCTTCCCTCCCGGAGAGCCGCTCGCGTGCAGGCCTGGTGTCACGGCGGGGGCGGGGGTTTCCAGACGGTCGTCTGCGGGGCCGGAACGGGGGCCTGCGTCGGCGGGGCGAGGGCGGCCGGCTGCTGACTGCGGCGGCGTGGCGGCGCATCTGGGGCACGTTATGCCTGCGATCGCCGTCGGTGGGCAAAGCTCAGCGGTCGTGTCGGCTCTCGCGCATCCGCTCGCTGCCGGGGCGCTGAGCGTGCTGGCCTTCACCCGGGTCGGTCTCGGCAGTCTGCGCTGGACTCGCGATCTCGATATCACCGGCGACGTGTCTGCCATCAAGGTTCACGGCGTCGCGCACCGGTCGTGCGTCGTGTACGTGGTCCCGGACTGGGCCCGGCCGCTGCTGGCCGCTGCCCGGGCGCATCACCGGCTGGCGTCCGGTCCTCTTCAGGGAAGTGTGTTCGCTCCGGTGATGCGCTGTGAAGCACGGCATCTGCGTGCGCATGCCGGACGGCACCCCTGTCTTGGGCTTTCCCTGCCGGTCGCCGCCCTTCTGCCTTGAAGCAGAGCGGGCAGGCCTCGCCGTGCTCTGATCGGACCTGGCGGCGTTCCATGTCGGACGGCGCCCGCCCGGGGCAACGTGCGACGGCTTGCCGGGCGGGCTATAGCCTCATGATCCGCGAAGAGACCGCACGGCGCACGCCGAGCGTGAGCCGACAGCAGATGTGTCTTTCACCGGCGCTGGTCCTGGTCCGTTCCGATGTCCCCGGCCCCATCACGGCCTGTGAGCCATGGCGGTGTGGCTTGTGCGTGCCGTCGGCCGGGGTCGGCCTGCCCATGGCGGGGCACGACATGCCGATATCCGAGCACAAGCAGATGCTGGAATGTATGGGGCTCCTGCACCCGGAGGTCACCATGCCGCGCCCAGCCTCTGATCCCCGCAGACACGTGGGCATTCGCCTCTTCAGCGGAAGCCCCGCAGCTGCCGAAGCCGTCTGCACGGCCGTCCAGAACACGTTCCCAGCATGCTCAACGCACGGAGCCGGTTTCGTGGCTGATCCCGATCATCCTGAAGACCCGGACACCCGATTCTTCTGCGCCGACGCCACTCACGTGCCCGTCACGGTAGGGAGCCATCCCGTCGAACTTGCCCCCGCAGACGCAGGCAGTGTCAGCGTCGAGCTACGTGCAAGCGACACCAGCGCCGTGATGGACGTGGCCCACGAGATCACAAAGCGTTTCCGCACCACGCAGCAGGAGCGGCACCGCGACGGCAACGGGCTCACCGTGCTTCCTATGTGGATCGACCCATCCCAGAGAGCACCCGAGTAGAGGCCGAGCGGCTCCGGCCTGCCCATTGGCATGCTCTGTACCCCGCCAGCGGGGCGGACAGAGTGCGGGCGGCGTCACCCGGCGCCAGGCTCCTCGGCCAACCATCGTGGTGCTGCGCCGGCTCGCGCAACGCCCGTCCTGTGTTCGACCAGGCCCAGAACGGCGACACGGCGCAAGGACATGGCGAGGACGCGCACTGAGGCACGCGTCCCAGGAGAGCGTCTGGGCCGACCAACGTCACGTGGCTGCCGTGGAGACGGCTGGGATCACAGCCGTGACCTCGGGTGTTCCTCGGCCATGAAGCGTCCCGTCCTGGTCAGCCTGTCCTGCTGGCACGCCATTCGAGTGCTTGAGGGGTCTCGGTGAACTCCACCAAGTGCTCTCCCGCGAAGCGTTCCAGTGCTGTGCGTACTTCGGTGGGGGTGACGTAGAAGAATTCCTTCCTGTTGTTGACGCGGTTGACGCGGCGGTCGGCGAACTCCTGGTGAAGGCGGGTTTCGAGTCCGACGGCGTCCTTGCTGAAGATGAGTGCGTGGACGTCGAATCGGAACGGGACTGCTGCGCCGCTGAGCTCATAGACGCGGTCGAGGGGTTCGAGGCGGCGGGTCATTCCGATCTTGACGATGCTGTCGCCGAAGGCGCCGATGTTGGAGACCACGTAGACGTAGCCGGTGCGGACGTTTGCGGCGCGTGCGTCGACGTCCTGGAGTGCGTTGTGGATCTCGGCGAGTTTGGCTTCCATGTCGCGCACCGCTTCGTGGTCGCCCTGGGCGCGTAGGCGCTCGATGGCGGCTTCGTAGTGGTTGAGTTCCTTGTGCAGCTTCTCCCGTTCGCGGTCCAGCTCTCGCTGGGCGGCGGCTTCCTCGCGTTCACGGGCCCTTGCCTCGCGCTGTGCTTCCTTCTCCTCGTCCTTCTTCTGCAGGAAGTCAGCGGTCAGCTGCAGTTCTCGGACGCGGGCGTCGTGGTAGGCGTCAGAGATGCGGATGTGCATGGTGGCGCCAAGCTTCGCGATGGTCTCGCGGCTCTTGTAGAGACGGTCGACGAGTGAGGTCAGGCGGTGGGGGCGCATGGTGCGGACGGCGTAGTCGGCCTCGGCGTTGTAGGCGCGGAGCATCAGTTTGGAGAAGTCGCGGATCATCTTTCGGCCCTCGCGGGCGGAGCCGTTGACGGTCCAGTCCGTGGCGGCAAGAACCGCCTGGTTGTTGCGGGCGAGGTTCTTGATCTCGGCCTTGAGGGAGTCCAGGCGGCTGCGGTAGGCGACCGCGTCGTGGAGCTGGTGGTGATAGGCGTAGATGCCGGCCTGCTGCAGCAGGACGGTCTCGTCGGTGGTGACGATCTGCGCGCGCAGCTCGGTCAGACGGCTCTCAGCCTGGTAGATCTCCCCGCGGTATTGCTCGGCCTCCTTGCGGATCCGCTCGGTTTCCTTCGCAGCCTGCTTGGCGTCTGCCTTGATGTCCTTGGCCGCCTGGCGAGCCTGTTCCACGAGGGCCTCAAACTCGGCCTGCGCCTGAGCGTGCAGGGCGGCTGCCTCCTGGCGTGTCCGCTGTATGAGGCCGGCGACCTGGGCGGCGTCGGCGCCTTGGGTCTGCGCGATCCACTGCCGGAGTTCCTCCGCCTCGCTCGCCTCGTCGCGCCGCCAGCGGCCGAACAATCCTTTCTTGCGGCTGACGGGAATGCCGGGCCCAGGCGTGAACTGCTGGGGCACAGCGGCCGCCGCCGGCGCGCCATGGGATGTGTCGGGAAGCCACAGCTGCCAGCCGGGAGGGGGCGGCGGCCAGGACGGGTCGGGCGTCCAGTCCGCCGGAGGGACCCAGCCGTGGGCCAGTGGCCAGTTCGGCGGCGGATTGAACCGGAACCCGCTCACACTCACCGTGCACTCCCCTCCCCCGACACCATTTGGTGCCCCGCCCTCGATGTCCCGCGCGATCATGCCGTGCAGGTGGCCGGGAGGAAGACCGATCTCAAGATTCGGCGCAAAACGGCGTCCTGGCTGCCACCGAAGGCCTGCGGGCGAGGGCCGTCGCACTGCGGCTTCGGCAGAGCCGTGCCCGGCACGTATTGCCGCCGGTTGGGACCTCTCCTGTCAGGCTCCTCCAGGCGGCGTTGGTATTACGCCGCCTGGAGGAGCCTCTTCATGCAGCCCAGCATTCCGGGTGGAACCGTGCCTGCCGAGACGGCCGGCGTCGCGCCCAGGGCCGGTCAGTGTGTCTCGCCCACGCGGGGGTACGGGACGTACCACTCGTGTGCTGCCCAGGAACCCGTACCCTGCACATCAGATGGCCGGTTTCTGTGCCTCCGGTCCCCCCCACTTTCAAGGAGTTGTTCGTGTCTTCTTCCCTTACGCCCGTCCAAAGCATCGACGCGACGACCGCGGCGCTCCAGGAAGAGCTTCCTCAGCTGGAGCAGCTTCAGCTGGAACTCGAGAAGGAGCTGGCCGCGGTCTCGGAGCGCGTCCTGTCGGTCCGTACGGCCCTGACAGCCCTGCTCGCCCTGGCCGAGACCCCCGCCCCTCAGGCGGTGCGGGCCACGCCTGAACCGGCTGAGGTGGAGGACGAGACCGCGGTCCAGGCGACGACAGTGCAGGAGGCCGGTCCGGTTCCCGCGCCCCGCAAGGCCGCGGTCACACGCACGGCCAGCGAACGTAAGGGGACGCCCGCCAAGGCCACCGGGAGGAAGGAACGATCCTCCGCGAAGAAGCCTCGCGTCACGGCCGCGTCACGGAAGGCCGCACCCGCTGCGAAGGACTCTGCCGGCTTCACCGAGCAGGTGATCGCCGTTCTCGCCCGCACGCCGGAAACGCCGATGCGCGCGCGGGACGTCGCTCAGGCACTCGGCCGTGACTCCTCGACGGGTGCCGTGAACGCCGTCCGCAGCACCCTCGACCGCCTCGTGGCCACCTCCCGGGCCGCCCGCGCCGGCCGCGGCCTCTATCAGGCCACTGCCACCAGCTGATCCAGCGCATCCCGTAGTCGTGTGCCCGGGCGGTGGCGTGAAGCCAGAGCTCCAGCTCCGCGAGTTCGAGTATGTAGCAGACCCTCAGGAACGCAGCGGTCTGGTGAAGGTCGACGAGAAGGGTGTCGCCCGCGATGACGCGGCAGGCGGTGCTGACGGCAGTGACCACGAGCCCGCGATTCGTTGCCTCTCCCCCGGCGGGAGATAACCGGCCCAGATGTGTTGCCGGCGCAGGGCACGGCTCAGATCTGCCCTGGAGAAGATGAAGGCGGGGTCGGGCGCTTTGTGAACGTCGTACGGCGCGCGGGTCGCGCGGCGTGCCCGGATCCACAGTTCCAGACATCGGTGGAGGCCAGTGGTGAGTCCGCCGAGTTCCTCGTCCTTGGTGAGGGTCATCAGAACGAACTCCTCGACACTTTCCCAAGAAGGGCTCAGCACACTCGGTATACCGCCCCTACGGAGATGGTCCTACACCGTCTGCCCGCCGGATGCACTCCGGGGGCTGGACGGCAGCGGTCCTTCCCGCCTGGATTGGGGTCGCAGGAGTATTGCCTTTCGCTGGCCGCCTGCCCGGGCTTTGGTGTCAGCGAGCGGCTTCGTCGATCCAGGTCTGCGGGATCAGTTTGCGTCCGCCTCTCCAGTTGTGGCTCACAGAGTCCTGGAACCAGGGCTCATCGAGGTTGGCGTGGTCGGAGACGATGATCTGCAGGTCGGGGGCGAGTTCGCGGACCACGTCGTAGAGCAGCCGGAACAGTCGCGTTACGGCGGCGCGGTCGGTGTCGTCCTCCAATGCTCCCGATGCCTGGTCGACTTCGGAGCGGTACCAGACCTGGGTGGGCTGGTCGAGCATGAGGATGCGCGGGACGGGCCGGTGCTGGCGGGTGAAGTAGCGGTGCAGGGCGAGGTGGGCGATGACGTGGTAGCCGATCCAGTTCTCGCCGCTGCCGATGCGGAAGAGCGGGGCCGGCCCTTGCTCGGTGTCGGTGACGACAGTCAGGCGGCTGAGGTCGAGGCGGACGTTCTGGCCGCTGTGCTCGAGCTGGAGCCTGTCGGCCCACTCCGTCATGTCCTGGCTGATGGCGACGAGACGCGAAGTGAGCTGTTCGCGTTCTTCGTTGGGGTCGAGTTCCGCTGTCAGGGCGTCGACTCGGGCCTGGGCGGTGGCCAGGAGGCTGCGCAGGCGGGCTACCTCGGTGTCGGTGCTGGAGGGCAGGGCCGCGAGGCTGGCGTGGATGCGGCCGCGCATGAAGTCGTGCCGGGAGGTGTCGGAGAGACGTTCGGTGGCGGCGAAGGAGGAGGCGAGGGCCTGCAGCGCCCTGTCGGTGGCTCGGATCTGGGCGCGCAGTGTGTCGGCCTGCTCGTCGAGTGCGGTCAGGGCTGCCCGTCTGGCCGGCCGGGCGGCTTCGACGTCTTCGAGCTGCACGGTCAGGCGGGCCAGGCTTGCGTGCAGCTCGGCCGCGGTCGGGTCGGGCTCGTGCAGGAGCGATCCGCACAGTGCGCAGGCGGTGGAGGTATGGGCGTCTGCGTCCGGCGGTACGTCGAGGAGGTTCAGGCTGGCGAGGCGTGCGGTCTGGGTTCGGACGGCGCCGGTGTAGTCGGTGGCGGTGGTGTCCTGCTGCAGAAGCGTCTCGCGGTCTGTCGTGATCGCTTTCAGGCGGGTACGCAGTTCGTCGCGCTGCGTGGTCAGGGCATTTTTGCGGGTGGCCGTCTCGGGGTCGGCTTCGGCCGGCACGGGTCCGGCGTTGACGGCTTGGTAGAGCAGGGACAGTGCCGTGTCGCGGTCCGGCTGCTGTTCGTCTTGGACCATGCCGAGCGTGAATGCTTCACGCCACAGTGAGGCCAGGCCGGCTTCGGCTGTCTGGGAGGCCTGAAGGGCTTGCTGGTGGGCGGTGTCCGCGGCCCGTACGTCGCGTTTGGCGGCTGCGAGCTGGGCCCGCTTGAGTGCCTGGTCTCGAGGAACGGCACCGAGGAAGTACGGAATGGTGTCCTTCAGGGTCTGCGCCATGAACTGCTCGCCCTGGCGGTGGAAGAGGAAGCCGGGGTCGGCGATCTCGCTCTGGCGTTGCAGGCAGAGCAGGGCTGCGTGGCCGATGTGGGCTTCCACGGCCTGCCGACTCGACCCGGTGGGCGGTTCGTGGAGGTTCTCCTCGATGCCGATGCGCCGCCCGAGTTGCTCGCGGACAGCGTTGGTGTCGGCGTTGACCTCGAGCTCGTCGTATTCGAGGGGTTCGAGGTCCGCTCCGAAGACGATCATGGCCTGCTGGGTGGAGGCTTTGCCGGGCTTGGGGGCGGGGCGGCCGACGAACACGCGCCCGGCGTCCAGCTGGAAGAGAGCTGCATACCAGGAGATGGTGCTGGTGATGGGGCCGACCGGCATCTGCACGGTGTCTCGGCCCAGGCAGGACTCGACGATCTCGAGCAGAGCGCTCTTGCCCGTCTTCGACTCGCCCGTCACGACGTTCAGGGCGCCGGGTGTGAAGTCCAGGACCTGACGGTTGCCTGACTTGCTGTACAGAATGATCGCGAGCAGTTGCACGGGCTCAGGGTGCCACGCCCAGGACCGCAAAGACAGTTGCAGGACTCTCCGCTTTGGACAGCCAGCGGCCGGTCAGACTGGCCTTTCGCAGGATCTGGTCAAGCTCGGGCGGGGTCTTGAAGCCGCGTGGCCTGCGGAAGGTAGATCTCACGCGCCCTTCGGGTTCGAGGGCGAGGGCGTCGTGAGCGAGGCCGAATCGTGTGCCTTCCTTGACCGTTTCCGCCAGGGCCTGGGCTCGGGCAGGAAAGCCGGCCCGGATGACCGGATGCTGGCCCGCCCAGGCTGCCAGGTGGGTTCGTGTCGAGGGCGGCAGGGCTTGTCGTGTGGGGCGGTGCAGCACCAGGGGGGCCACGATGAATCCCAGAGCCCAGGGCATGCCCTGGTCGCTCTCCTTGTCGTAGCCCTGGGCGGCCGTGGCCAGGACCGCCGAGATGAGAGCAGGATTGAGCATCGCGGCGGAGATCGGGTGGCGGTCAGCCCAGACGGTCATGCGAGTCCTTGCTGGTGTACGGCCGGTCGGTTAGAGGGCAGAGCGCCGTTATGCGTTCACCTTGAGGAGTTGGGCGATACGCGTCTCGAAGTCGGGGTGCCAGCCGACTTTACCCAGCTCAGCCAGCATGTGCCGCTGTCCGCGGGCGAAGAAGGGGTCGTTGAAGCGCGAACGCACGCACAGGCCTGTCTGGCCGAGCAGCTGGCGCAGTAGTGCCTTTCCTGCGGTTTTCTTCTCGTCGTCGCCGGCGTCTTCGTCAAGGGAGTCGAGCATCCACTCGAACTCGCGGTCCCATTCGTCGACGAGTTCGTTCTCGAAGCGGGTCAGCTCGGCTGCGCCGATGAGGTCCTCTTCGAGCCAGCGCACTGAGTGGGTGTAGGCGCGGTAGTAGTCGACGATGGCCTTTTGCAGGTTGCGCGGCGGGAAGGCGACCCAGTGCATCTGCTGCACGAACGGGTGCATGCGGTACTTCTGCTCCAGCTCGCCGGCGTTGACGTCGCCGAGTTCGACGAGGGTGGGCAGGTTGTCGCGGGTGAACTGGTCTCTGATGTCGGCGATCGCAGCTTGGGCGTCTCCGACGTCGATGCGGCGCTGGGTCCCCCGCAGAAGAGCGAGCGCTGTCTCGTCCCACCAGCGCCAGATCCCGGCCAGGAACAGGTCTTCGTGGCCGGGCGGCAGTGCCCAGTGCAGCCGCTGTTTGACCTGGGAGGCGATGTCCTGGATGTGAGGCGACTGGTCGATCACCCGGATCCTGGAGACGAACGTCAGGCGCTCGGAGCCGGTAAGGCTGAGGAACTGCTGGCGGGCAGTCTGCGTCAGCTGCGACTTCGAGGTGCGCGCGACCTGTTCGAGGAGCCTGAGCGCCTCTTTGTCGTTGCGGGTGGAGGAGCGCAGTGCCGCGACGGCGGTGTCATCAGCGGCGGTCTCGGTGGTGACGAGAGCGAGTGCAGGACCGTTGGCGTCCGCTGGGGAGGCTTCGTCCATCCACACCTTCAGGGTGCGCCAGACGTCCGTGGCGGAGTCGGTCAGCATCCGGTGCTCCCCCATGTGATGCTTGATCTGAAGGAGTTCGGTAGGCGTCCCCTCCTCCTCCCACGCCACATCGTCGTAGAGCTCCAGACTCAGTGCCGCGTCCGGCCGGTCGGCACCGCTCTGCAGCAGTTCGACCAGCGCCCACCAGGTCTGGTGCTGGTAGCCGATGGCGTTCGGAGCAGCACCGTGCGAACCCTTTCTCATGACGTGCAGTCTCCCCCCACTTGATCGCGGCGTCCAGGCGCCATACCCACCCTCGGATCGAACTTACGTACGATTGTCTCGATGGGGCGCACGCTACGTCAATCTCGCGGCGGTGCTGTGATGTTCGGGCCGCGAAAAACCGGTGCTGATTCGCCTCCACCACGACCGCCGATCACTTCCGCGGTGGCCGTCGCAAACCTCCCGCTCAGGCCGTGCCTGAGGAGCCGGACGACCTGGGCGGCAGTGACGGCGGCAGCGGTGACATCGACTGCGTGATCTGGCAGGTCGAGGTGGAATGGGTCATGCAGGCTCTGCCGCCGCGGCACGCCGACTGCCTGCACAGGCCGTCTGGGCCGGCGGGGTCGCGGATACGCGCGCGGGCCGGATCCGGCTCTCCTGTTTCCGCCTGGCTGCCTGTCTGCTGTGGGGGGAAGAGAAGCAGACAGGCCGCGGATGCCGTGCACAACGTGGCGCGGTGACTGTCACTGGGGGCGCTGTGGATACGCAGGGTCTGTCCGTGCGTCTGTTCCGGCTCGCGGTGCTGACGCGGTTTTCCGGGCAGCAGGTCCGTCTCGCGGTGCATGCCTGGGTGTGTCCGGTCGCCCCTGAGGACGGCAGAAGAGTGGAGAGCAGCGGAGTGCGGCGGATGGTAGAGGCCTCACCGAGTGCGGCTGCTTGCGCCATTCAGGAGGCCTGTCGTCATGGCTTGCGTGTGCTGGCTTCTTGCTTGCGCTGCGGCGGGTGGCCGGCTGCCGCCGACAGCGCCGCCGCTCGGCGGTCTTGACCGCGTTCTTGTGACGTCTGGTGTCAGAGGGATGCGGCTTTGGTGACGGCGCCGGCCAGGGTCTGCTGGCTGAGGTAGCGGTGGGCGGCGTGGGGTTCTGCGATGCCGTTGTTGACCACTTCGTCCTGGATGGCGGGGGCGAGGGATGCCAGTCCGCCGTGGGCGACGATGTCACCTGCGGCTCGGAGGTTGATCCAGTCGATGCCTGCCGGAAGGCTGAGGCCGTCTTCGCATCCCAGGGAGCGGCGCACGGTGAGCCAGCCCAGGGGGGAGCCGCAGGTGACCAGGGTGGTGAGGCCGTCGGGGCCAGGGCCGGTGTCCTGCCGGGTGAGCATGTCGTAGGCGATGACGCTGCCGAGGGAGTGGGCGATGACCAGGCGGGGGCCGGGGCGGTGGAGCTCGGTGCGGACTTCGTCGCGGATGCGGTCGCCGATGTCGTGGTGGAGGTAGCGGTAGACCTGCCGTATGGGCTTGAGCAGGTGCCGGCCCACGCCCCGGCCCAGGGTGCGGTCGGCTGCGGCGAGCGCCTGGGCGACCGGGCGGGGGGCGTAGGGGATGCCCAGGCCGAGAGTTTCGGTCGCGATGTCCTGGGTGTCGGTTCCCGGGGGGATGTACTCGGCGAGTGTGCCCAGGACGAAAGCTTCTTCTTCGCCGGTGAAGGGTTCGTCGTCGTCGACCAGGGGGGTGTTCTCGTCTGCGTTCAGGTGCCGGCTTGGGTGGCGGAAGAGGTGCCCGTAGTAGGCCACGGTGAGTGGCGGGAGCGGGCATGCGGGGCCGTGATGGGTACGCAGTCCCTTGGCGAGAGCTGCTGACCACTCGGCCGAGAGCGTCGTGCTGGTGGTCTTGCCCTGCCAGATGCCGTGGATCCCGACGATGTGCATGCTGGTGTGTCTCCCCCGAGCCCGGCCCCACGAGGGCCACTTGTTGCGGCGATCGTATCCAGACGGCGCTGCGCCGGTGGCTAAGGTTCATGGACAAGGGCGGGATTTCAAGAACGTGGGACAGGTGTGGCGGTGCGGGGTCCTCGACAGCTGGTGATCGTTTCGGTGGATGACTACTTCACCGGGGATGAGGCGTTCGCCGCGAAAATCCGTGAACAGGTGCAGGTGGTCACCGGGTGGCTGGCGGATCCGGCGCTGGATTCGGGGCGGCGGTTCGAGACTGCGCGAGCCAAGCTCGGCTCGGCCGAGGACCTTCGGGCGTTTCTGGTGGAGCAGGAGCTGACACGGCCCGAGTGGGATGAGGCGGTCGTCGTCTACATCACCGGGCACGGGCTGCGCGGCCCTTCGGGGCGTCACTACCTGACGTTCGGGGACACTTCGAGCGGGCGACTTTTGGGGACGGCGTTCCCTACGAGCGAGCTGGTCACGCAGGTGCTGGACAGCGAGGCGGAGCACGTGCTGGTGCTGGTCGACTCCTGCTTCGCCGGCAGCTTGGACAGTGAGCTGAGAAAACTGCTGGAGGACTTGTCCCTCGCGCGAAGGCGACTGAAGACGCTGGCCGTTGTTGTCAGTGGGGATTTCCACGAGTCTCCGCGGGTGGGTGAGTTCACCGAGCTGCTGGGCAAGGCACTGGCGAAGGCGGGAGACGAGTCCGCAGGATTTACCGCTTCTCATCTGACCTTCGAGGAGTGGGACAGTCTGCTGAGGACGGTGGGGCGGGAGAACCCCGGTCTGATCGAGGCAGTGTGGGCATGGCCACGCTCTCGCGATGATGTTCCGAGCCTGTGTCTGCCCAACCCGCACTTCGTTGCGGAGGAGCAGGTGGTGCAGGCGCCTCGGCAGCCGTTGGCGCTGTCGGCGCCGGCCTTGGACCAGTACTGGCTCAACCGGGCCTCCGGCCGCACCGGTGAGAGCGATCCGGGCTGGTACTTCAGCGGGCGTCAGGCACTGATGAGGCAGCTCGTGGAGTTCGTCGCCGACGGCGAGGGCGTACTGGCGGTCACGGGCGCAGCCGGGTCGGGCAAGTCTGCTCTGCTGGCCCGGCTGGTGACCTTCAGCGATCCTCTCTTTGCCGTCGAGTCCCGATTCGCGAACGTGGTCAGTACGGTCGCTGAGGAGCTGCGTCCCGGGCTTGGATCGGTGGACGCGGCGGTAGTGGCCCGGGGAAAGTCGTCTTTGGAGTTGCTGCAGGATCTGCTGTCCGCGTTCGGCGCGGCGGTGTCGAGCGCTCCCCCTCTGCAGGCGCTGCTGACGCTGCTCGGCGATACGGGTATCCGCCTGGCAAGGCCCGTCACCGTCGTGGTCGACGGTGTCGACGAGGCACAGCAGCCTCGTTCCGTGTTGTCCGATGTCCTGGTGCCGCTGGCGAGACTGAAGGGGGCAGATGGCAGCCCCGCTGTCCGCCTGGTCTTGGGTATGCGCAGTTCGGCTCTGGGAGCGGGGGACGGCAAACTGCGGGATGCGGCGGCTGATCAGCTGCTCGATGTCCTGCACACGCTGTTGCAGGCGAACGCAGTGGAGCAGGAAGTCCCGCTGGCACGGATGCGTACGGATGGTCCGGGAGTCGTCGGGGACATCACCGCTTATGTGCGGGCGCTGCTGCAGATGCCGGAGAGCAGCCCCTATCACGGCCTTGAAGATGCGGCCGGACAGGCGGCGGACATCATCGCCCGGGCCGTGGAGCCGTCGTTCCTTGACGCACGACTGGCGGCAGCGCAGCTGCGGAGCGCGCCTGCGGTGCAGGACACAGATGAAAAGGCGTGGCGCGAGCGTCTGCTGGAGGGGACGTTGGCGCTGTTCAGCAGCGACCTGCGGCAGGTCGCTCTCGATCAGTCGGTGCGGATCGACGTGCTGCTGGCCGTGCTGCGTGCCACCGCATTCGCGCAGGGTTCCGGGCTGCCGTGGGCGGAGGTGTGGCCGGCGGTCGCCTCGGCGGTGCTGGGCGCGGGAGCGCCGGGAGCACAGGAGCTGGATGACGTCATCAGGACGGTGCGGCACAGCCGTCTGGTGGGTTACCTCGTCACGGGCCAAGAGGACGGCCGGGTCACCTACCGGCCGGCCCACCAACGGCTGACGGAGGTTCTCCTGAGAAACCCGGCCGACCTTGCCTATGGTCCGGACAAGGAGACGGCTGCGGACTGGGCTGATGCCATCGGAGGGATGCCGGGACTGGTGCAGGGGCATCGTGCGATCGCCGAGGCTTGCGCGGAGCTGGCGCGCAGGGCTGCTCCGGGGGCACCGCATCCTTATGTGCGCCGCTATACGGTGGCTCACGCCGATGCCGGGGGCGTCCTGGACGACTCGATCATGCCGGTGTCGTTGGCTGCGCGGGAAAGTTCGGGGACGGTGCGGGCACGGCTGGGGCTGCCCTTGCCGGTGGAGGACGGCAAGCGCCGGGTGCTGGCGGCGGCCGGGCTGATCGAGCCTTATATCGATGAGTCGGTCGATGCGGTGTCGCGGCTGAGTTCTGTGCGGTTTCAGCTGGCGGCCTGCAGCAACGGGGAGCGCCAGGACGGTGTTGTCGAGGACCCGGCGACCGTTCCGGTCGCCGGCCTGAAGGCCGGCCCCGGCACGGTTCCGGTCAGGGTGCAGTGGCGGCCACGCGCCAATGTGGTCGCTTCGGCAGACTCGCACGTCTTCACGCTGTGCGCGCTCACCACCGCGGAGGGACGCGGTCTGATCGCCGCGGGCACCCGCCGCGGGATCACGGTGTGGGACGCCTCGAGCGGACAGAAGGTCGTGCAGATCGACACAGGGCTGACCTGGGACCTGAGCGTCATCAAAGCAACGAGCGGACGTTCGTTCCTGGTGGCCGGCGGTCAGGAGGGGGCTGGCGTGTTCGATCCACTGTCGGGGCGGGAACTTGCTTCTCTGCGGAGAGTGGACGCCCACCACGTCCAGGTCCTGCAGGACGGGCCTTACAGGTGGCAGGTGGCCGTCGAGAGCGCATCCAACATCGTGCGGTGGCGTCCTTCGGAGGGCGTGAGCGAGGTAATCGGCGCTGTTGCCTCTCGCAGTCTAAAGACGGTTGCCTGGCTGCGTAGTCCTGCCAGCCGGATGGTGCGGCTGTTCAGGGATCGCGCCGAGTTCATGCTGCACGACCCGTTCACCGGCAGGACAACGCCGGTCGCGCTGCCGTCGGCTGTGTCCCTTCGGATTGACGCGGCGCCCGGGCCCGACGGTCATGACCTGCTGGCCGTGATGCGCCAGAACAGGGTCGAATTGTTCGATCCCTTCGAGGGCAGAGTGAGGGGCAACCTTCCCGGACGGGCAAACGGGGCCGTGATACTGACGCTGCCGGAAGGCCACCGTGTACTGGGGCTGAGGAGTCCGGGCACGGTCACGGTCTGGGACACCGCCGCTGACACACCTCTGGAGCTGGCACGTTTCGACTGCCCTGCTGGATCTCGTATCACCGCCGTGACCCTGCAGGACGGCTCCTGGGGGCTGGCGGCCACCAGCGACGCAGGGATTGCGCTGCTGCGTGCGCAGGGTGTGTCACCGGCGCACCCTTCGCCGGCAGTCCGGGGCCAGGTCCACTCGCAGGTCAGCGCGGTCGTCAGCGAGACAGACGGGAGGCAGTGGCTGGCAGTGGCACAGGACGGCGGTGTGTCCCTGGTGGATCCGGTCAGCGGTCAGCGGCTTGATCATCTGGAATGCCCGCCGCCGGTGCGGTGCGTGGAAGGAGTGCCGGACCTGGGCAATGGGCCTGCGGTGGCCGTGGCGCACGGGCAGGGCGTGGTGCTGTGGCAGCCACTGATAAAACTCGTTGAGAAAATCGTGGGAACACCCATGTGGGGCGTGATGCTTTTGGGAGCCAGGCTCAACAGCGGCCAGCCCGCTTTGTTCATCGCGCACGGTACCGCCCTGTGGGGACATGACCTGCTCACCGGGAAGCACTGGTTCCTGCAGCCTTCGGCACAGGACAAGATCACCAACCTGGCGGCATATCCGTCACCGACGGCGTGCGTTCAAGTCATCGGCGTGACCAAGAGACACATGAGCATATGGAATGCGGCCGACAGTTCTACGGGCACGAGAGCCAGACTCACCCCACCCGCGGGCCGGGGCGCCTGCGTCGTTCCCGTAGCGGGAGACGCTCCCGTGGTGGCCGTCGCCAGCGGCAAAGAGGTGACCCTGTACGCTCCGGGCACCTGGAAGCCGGCCAGGCGGATCGACACCCCGCTGACCACAGCGATCATCCCGGTACGTCAGGACGACGGAACATGGCTGGTGGCCACCGGCAACGGTACGGGCCTGCGCCTGTGGGAACCGTCGAGCGGTGAGCTGGTGCACTGCGTGCTGACCGCCGCACCGGTCACGCACATCACACAGACGACAGGGCCGGACAACATGCTGCACATCAGCGGACCTGCCGGGCATGCCTCTGTCCAATGGAACTCTGGACACGGCGTGCCGTAGAAGACCTGCCTCGTCTCGGCGGGTGTGAGGCGCCGGCCTCGATGACGGAGCACGCCGATGAACTTCCAGCGGTCAGCTGCTCGGTGTCCTTAACCCGCGCAGGGCGGATCGCCACGCGGTGAATCTTGGCCGCCGGACGCAGGTGCCGTCGACGTCCGTCTCCGGGCATCGGCGGCACCTGCTCTGCGTCACCGGTCGTCTCGGTCGCGGCCCAGCAGCAGGGCCAGGACCAGGCGGGCCTCCTTCCGGCGCTCGGCGGACGGGTCGAAAACCGCCAGCAGGGCGACGGTGACGACGGTCAGGCCGTGGGTGGCGATGACAGTGGTGCTGATGGGCTCGTTGATCAGTTCGAGCAGGGTGAGCACGGTGGGTCTCCTCACGGGTTGACCCCGCCGTTCGTGGCGGGGTGTGGTGAGGTGATTCGGCCTCGTCCGGGGAGTTTCCGGCGATGTGTGCTCGCGCCGCTGGTGAGCGTCTACGCTGGTCAGGGCCCGCATGAGAGGTTTTCCGGCGGTGTGCGGGCCGGATGGGGTGGTGGATGCAGGGGCGGACGGCGGCCCAGAAGTTCGCGGGCGTGCTGGACGGTCTTCATCTGAAGGCGGGCAAGCCGACGCTCCAAGCACTGGTGCGTGCTGGGCGGCAGCAGGCTCCGCCTGTTGCGCTGAGCACGTCTTCGTTGGGGGCCTGGCTGAAGGGAGAGAGCGTTCCTTCGAACCCGGCAGCCGTCGGGTTCCTCTTCGGACACCTCACGGCACTGGCCCGCAGGGGAGGTGAGCCGGTCCCCGACGTCTCATGGACAAAGCTGTGGGAGGAGGCCCGCGCGGAGAAGCGGGCTTTGCGCGGCGGGCGTCCGCCTCGCCCCCGCGTGGTGACAGCCGAGTCCCTGGCCGCCTCTGGGGGACGGGGAACGCTCGTTTCGGCCCTTCAGGCTGCCGACGCTTGCAGCGAGTGGGAAGTACACCCCTCGGCCGTGGCAGCTTCCGACAGAGGAGGAGCGCTGCCGTTGTACGTGCGCAGGGCGCACGATGCAGCGGTGCGGCAGGTGGTGGCGCGGGCGGGGGCCGGGTCGAGCGGGATGGTGGTTCTGGTCGGGGGTTCGTCGTCCGGCAAGACCCGGGCATGCTGGGAGGCGGTGCGGGAGCTTCCGGCAGGGTGGCGGTTGTGGCACCCGCTCGACCCGACGCCTGCCAAGGCGCTGGTCGATGCCCTGGAAGAAGGCATTGCGCCGCGCACCGCGATCTGGCTCAACGAGCTTCAGCGGTACGTCGGGGAAAGCGCCGGCGAGGAGGCGGAGCGGGTGGCAGCGGGGCTGCGCGCGCTGCTTCAGGATCCAGAGCGTGGGCCTGTCCTCATCCTGGCGACCGTCTGGCCGGAGCACTGGACCCTGATGGCCGACCGTCCCTTCGGTGCCGACCGCTATCCGCAGGCGCGTGAGCTGCTTGTCGGCCGGGCCGTCCACGTGCCTTCCTCCTTCGACCAGGCCGTCAGGGACGACATACGTGCGGTCGGTGCCCACGATCCGCGGCTGACCGAGGCGATGGAGCGGGCGGCGGACGGCCAGATCACCCAGTATCTGGCTGGTGCTCCTGCCTTGACCGACCGGTATCGCATGGCTCCGCCTGGTGCGGCCGCGCTGGTCCGGGCCGCCATGGACCTCTCCCGCCTCGGCGGGGTGCCCCGGATACCACAGGGTTTCCTGGAGGCCGCCGCAGACGGGTACCTGAGCGACAGCGAGTACGAGGCTTTGGGCGAGGACTGGTTCGAGCAGGCCCTTGCCTACGTGGCGACGCCGTTTCGCGGCGTGCGGGGCATGCTCAGCCCGGTCCACGCCCGACCGGGTGCCTCCGACGGCACGACCCGGTTCCTGCTGGCCGACTACCTGGACCAGGCCGGTCGCAGGGAGCGTCGGTACGCCGCTCCCCCGGCATCGTTCTGGCAGGCGGCGCGCCGGCATCTGGTCGATCCCCAGGCACTGACGTCGCTGGCCAGGGCCGCTCAGGCACGATGGCGTGACCAGGACGCGGCGCTGCTCTACCAGCAAGTCCTCGACAGCGGTGACACGCGTTCCGCTCTGAAACTGGCGTGGCTGTGGCAGGAGCGCGCCAGACCCGAGGAAGCTACGCGCGTGCGCCGGCAGGCAGCCCTCGCAGGACACGTGGAAGCTCTCGAGGAATACCTGCGGGAGCTGGTAGACGCAGCGGACCTGGCAGGCGCCGAACAGGTGCTGCGAGAGGCAGCGGACAAGGGTATGCCGGCCGCTCAGCTCATTCTTGCCAGGGCGTTGGCGGAGGACGGACAGCTTGACGAGGCTGCCCGCTGGTATGACGAGGTGGCCCGGTGCGGTGATACGGAGGTGCTGCATGCGTATGCAAGTGACCTTCGGGTCAGCGGTGACCTTGACCGCGCCCGTCGCATCCTGCAAGCGGCCAAAGACTGCAAAGCAGCACGCGAACTCGCCTTTCTCGCCGCCGAGTCCGGTACAGCGGCGGAAGCCGAGGAGGCCGCCATGGAAGCGTTCGCCTGCGGTGAGACGCGGCCGCTGCAGCTGCTTGCCCAGAAGGCGGCCGCCGAGGCACGGCCTGCGGACGGAGTCCGGTACTACCGTCATGCCGTCGCCGTGATGGAACGCCGGCGCCGGCTCCGTTCCCCGCAGAGCGGCCTCATCGATCTCCTGGCCCGGCTGCAGGGCCTCACCGATCTCATCAGCCCCAGCAGGCTGCCGATGCCCGCGGGTGAGACATGGGCTCTGCGTGAGCTCGTGGCCCTCCTCGACGCGGTCGAGGGCGAGCAGACGGGTGACAGCGAACTGCGCAGCGCCGCTGACGGCGGAAACCGGTGGGCCCTGGAGATGCTCATCCGCCGCCTGCACAAGCGGGGAGAAGGAAGCGATGGTGAGGCGCTGGTCAGGGAGAAGGCAGCCGAGGGCGAGCTGTGGGCTGTGTGGACGCTGGCCCACCGCGCCCGCCACGATGCGAGCGCCGACCGGGCCCAGGCGCAGGCCCTGCTGAAGAGCGCGGCTGCCGCGGGCATCGCGCAGGCTTATGCGGCCCTGGTCGAGGACGCGGAGAACGCCGGCCTTACGGAGGAAGCCGACCAGTGGACGCTGCGCGCCGCCGCCGGTGCTTACACACAGCCGCTGTGGAACTTGATCAGGGAGCGGGAGAAGGCCGGCAGCTTCGACACGGCCGAACGGCTGGCCTGGCAGGCGGCCGCCTCCCTCGGAACCTCGGTCGTGCGGCAGCTGGCAGAAAGACGCAGCGACGAGATGGCGCTGCCGCTGCTGTGGCGCGCCTACGAAGCGGGCATGCCCTGGGCTCCCGGCATGCTCGCCATGCGTCTGGAAGCCGCCGGAGAACACACGCAGGCCGAATTCCTCGCCCGGATCGCCGCTGACACCGGCGACAGGGAGCCTCTTGAGATTCTGGCCGGGAAACGGGCATGTGACGATCCCGACGGCACCTGGAGGGCGCTGCTGGCCAACGGCCTGACCGCGCAGGGGACCGCCGCACCCCCCTGGTGAGATGAGCGGGCCAGCAGCCGCGAGCTCGTGCACACCGCCTGCTTGCCGCGCCTCGCTACGGCGGCAGTGCGCCTTGTCAGCTCCACTGGGAGACATCACCCTATCCCTGTTCTCGTCATGATGACGAGAACAGGGATAGGGTGATGTCTCCCAGATCCGATGATGAGGAAAGGAGCCGTCATGTCTGCGGACCATCCCCTGGCCACGACGTTTCCATTCGAGTCCCTTGATGAACTGGAGATGGCAACGGCTCCTTGGAGCCCCACCGAGAGCCTCTTCCACTACACGAACGCGCATGCTGCATCTATCATTCTGGCCGGCGGCAAGCTGCGCCTTTCGCCCTATCCCAGGACCAACGATCTGTGGGAAACGGAGCCGCTGCATCCGACGCTCAGCGGCCCTGGTGGGGATGACTTCAGCGCAAGCTCCGCCCTGTGGGAAGAACTCGATCGGCACCTCCGTCTGAACGCCAAAGTCGGATGCCTGACAAGGGACTTCACCACCTCTGCAGACATCGGCAACCCTGACGCACGCCGCGGGTGGGCCCTTCTCGCGCTGTGGTCACACTACGGCGACGGATACAAGGGCGTCTGCCTCAGACTGGACCACGGCAAGCTCGTCGAGTCCTTTCTGCGCCACGCAGGTCCGGCAGCCCTCGCCTTCCACGCCCCGGTCCAGTACTTGAACGGCCAAACCGGGCCCTCCACCACCAGCAGCATCGACCGCAGACAGGTCTCAGAGTTCGGTGCGGACGCCGTGGCGCTGGCCTACGCCGAGGCCAACAAGGGCCCGCTGTACTTCCGCAAGCACAGCGCCTGGTCCTACGAAGCCGAGTACCGCCTCATCCTGCTCAACCAGTCCGGCGATTACGACTTCGTCGACATCCGCGATGCCGTCACCGGCGTCATCCTGGGCCCCCGGTTCTCCGAGGAAGACATGCCGGCCCTCAAAGCGGCTCTTGAGAACTACCCGAGGGCTGAAGTGCGGCAACTGCGCTACCACCACCGCAGACTCTTCCTCGCCCCCTTCGAGGGTTTCCCTCCCGCCTCCCGGCCGAGCCATGGCCAGATGCCTCCCGGCCGGCGAGAGGGCTCACTGGCCGAGCGCTTCCTCGCCCTGCAAAAAGCAGAGAGTGAAGCTGCGGCACAACACCGAGATGCCGTGGTACTCGCCCGCGCGCCGCTGGAGCAGCTCCAGGAAGGCCTCTCGGCGCTGGAAGCCGAGCTGGGACTGTGGCCCGGAACGCAGGCCGGCCCCGTCTCGCCGGGCGTCGCAGCCATCCCCGAGGACGAGCGAGCGCGCCAGCCCGGTGTACCGGGAGAGACCATCCACTACCAGCGCGGCTTCCACTGCGGGGTAAAGCCCCCTTCGCTGCACCGGCCCATCTTGACCGCGTCGGCAGCCGTCCAGGTCCTCGACGGTGAGCGCCTGCGCCTCTACGGCCTGGTCACCCTCGAGGACGATCGCCCCTACGAAGTCTGGTGCGACCGGAAAGAGGTGGACGCCTCCGGTGCCTCTGCCGTGGTGGAGGCTCTCCTGGGTGCGCTGAGCGCTGCTACACGCGACGCCCGCCCTCTGTTCGACCAGGCCCGGGACGGCAACACAGTGCAAGGACCTGGCGAGGACGCGCATTGAGGCGTGCCTCCCAGGACGGCATCTGGGAAGACCGACGTCACGTGGCTGCCGTGGGGACGGCCCGTGGATCACCGTCGTGATCTCGGGTGCTGTCTCGGCCATGACGCGTCCCGTCCGGGTCAGCCTGTCTTGCTGGCACGCCATTCGAGGGCTTGCGGGGTCTCGGTGAACTCCACCAGGTGCTCGCCCGCGAAGCGTTCCAGTGCAGTGCGTACCTCGGTGGGGGTGACGTAGAAGAACTCTTTCCTGCTGTTGACGCGGTTGACGCGGCGGTCGGCGAACTCCTGGTGGAGGCGGGTTTCGAGGCCGACGGCGTCCTTGCTGAAGATCAGGGCGTGGACGTCGAAGCGGAAGGGGACCGCGGCTCCGCTGAGCTCGTAGACGCGGTCGAGGGGTTCGAGGCGCCGGGTCATGCCGATCTTGACGATGCTGTCCCCGAAGGCGCCGATGTTGGAGACGACGTAGACGTAGCCGGTGCGGACGTTCGCGGCGCGTGCGTCGACGTCCTGCAGCGCCTGCTGGATCTCGGCGAGTTTGGCCTCCATGTCACGCACGGCGTCGTGGTCGCCCTGGGCGCGCAGGCGCTCGATGGCGGCTTCGTAGTGGTTGAGTTCCTTGTGCAGCTTCTCCCGTTCGCGGTCCAGCTCTCGCTGGGCGGCCGCCTCCTCGCGCTCACGGGCCCGTGCCTCGCGCTGTGCTTCCTTCTCCTCGTCCTTCTTCTGCAGGAAGTCAGCGGTCAGCTGCAGTTCGCGTACCCGGGCGTCGTGGTAGGCGTCGGAGATGCGGATGTGCATGGTGGCGCCGAGCTTGGCGATGGTCTCACGGCTCTTGTAGAGACGGTCGACGAGTGAGGTCAGGCGGTGGGGGCGCATGGTGCGGACGGCGTAGTCGGCCTCGGCGTTGTAGGCGCGGAGCATCAGTTTGGAGAAGTCGCGGATCATCTTTCGGCCCTCGCGGGCGGAGCCGTTGACGGTCCAGTCCGTGGCGGCAAGAACCGCCTGGTTGTTGCGGGCGAGGTTCTTGATCTCGGCCTTGAGGGAGTCCAGGCGGCTGCGGTAGGCGACCGCGTCGTGGAGCTGGTGGTGGTAGGCGTAGATGCCGGCCTGTTGCAGCAGGACGGTCTCGTCGGTGGTGACGATCTGCGCGCGCAGCTCGGTCAGGCGGCTCTCGGCCTGATAGATCTCTGCGCGGTATTGGTCGGCTTCCTTGCGGATCCGTTCGGTTTCCTTCGCGGCCTGCTTGGCGTCGGCCTTGATGTCCTTGGCAGTCTGGCGGGCCTGTGCCACGACGGATTCGGCCTCGGCCTGTGCCTGCGCATGTAGCGCGGCTGCCTCCTGGCGTGTCCGCTGCATGAGGCCGGCGACCTGGGCAGCGTCGGCGCCTTGGGTATGCGCGATCCACTGCCTGAGTTCCTCCAGCTCGCTCGCCTCGTCACGCCGCCAACGGCCGAACAAGCCTTTCTTGCGCCCGGCGGGAACGCCGGGCGCCGGCGTGTACTGCTGAGGCACAGCGGCCGCCGGCTGCGCGTCTTGGGGTGGGTCGGGCAGCCACATCTGCCAGCCGGGAGGGGGCGGCGGCCAGGACGGGTCGGGCTGCCAGCCCGCCGGAGGGACCCAGCCCTGGACCAGGGGCCAGTTCGGCGGCGGATTGAATCGGAACCTGTCCACACTCACCCGTCCACTCCCCTCCCCCGGCACCGCCCGGTGCCCCGCCCTCGATTTCCCGCGCGATCATGCCGTGCAGGCTGCCGGGAGGAAGGCCGATCACGAGGATCGGCGCAAAAGGCACCCTGGCTGCCACCGAAGGCCGCGGGAGGGGCGTCGTCGCGCTCCGGCTTCGAAAGAGCCATACTCGGCGCGTGTTGCCGCCGGTTTGGGCGACGTTTGTCAGGCTCCCGCGGACGGGATGGCGTGACGCTGCCGCACTGAGCAGCCGTTCTGCGCGGCCCTGTGTCCCGGGTGGGACCGTGCCTGCCGAGAGGGCCGGCATTCCGCCCAGGGCCAGTCAGTGTGTCTCGGCCACGCGGGGGGATATCGCACATACCACTCGTGTGTGCCCAAGTCACCTTACCTTGCACATCAGATGGCCGGTTTCTATGCCTCCGGTCCCCCACTTCCGAGGAGTTGTTCGTGTCTGCTTCCCTTACGCCCGTCCAAAGCATCGACGCCACGACCGCGGCACTCCAGGAAGAGCTTCCTCGCCTGGAGCAGCTTCAGCAGGAACTCGAGAAGGAGCTGGCCGCGGTCTCGGAGCGCGTCCTGTCGGTCCGTAAGGCACTGACGGCCTTGCTGGCCCTGGCCGAGACCCCTGCCCCTCGGGCGGTGCAGGCCGCGCCTGAACCGGCTGTGGCAAAGGACGAGACGGCGGTCGAGGCGGCGCCTATACAGGAAGCGGGTCCGGTTCCCGCGCCCCGCAAGGCCGCCACCACACGCGCGGCCGGCGAGCGTAAGACGACGCCGGCCAAGGCCAACGGGCGGAAGGAACGGTTCCCCTGCGAAGAAGCCTCGCGTCGCGACCGCGTCGCGGAACGCCGCTCCTGCCGCGAAGGACCCTGCCGGCTTCACCGAGCAGGTGATCGGCATTCTCGCCCGTTCACCGGAGACTGCGATGCGCGCGCGGGACGTCGCCCAGGCACTCGGCCATGATTCCTCGACGGGCGCCGTGAACTCCGTCCGCAGCACGCTCAACCGCCTCGTGGCCACCTCGCGGGCCGCCCGCGCCGGCCGGGGTCTCTACCAGGCTGCTGCCGCCAGCTGATCCAGTCGCAGGTCATCGCCATCCGGCACCTCCTCGCCGGGGCCTCGCTGACGGAGTCTGGCACCTTGTGATCTCTGTCCGCACATCGACCCGGCGAGGCTCCGCTGCCCTTCGTTGCGGGCCAGTCCGACGAGGGCTACGGCGTCGTGGTCGAGTTCGCCGGCTGTTCAGAGCCGCACCCCGCCCAGGCCGCCGCAGCATCTCGATCACCACCCGTTCCAACAGCCGACACCGCGCCTGACCACGCTTCCCCAACTGGTTGCACAGGGGGCGTGAACTACCGCAACTGAAACCACCAGATGCCCCCAGTCACCGCGGCGCTGCCGGCTGCGTACGCAGCGCCTCGAATCATGGCGAACCCTGCGGCCCGAAGCAGGCGTCGGGGTCCTTTGCGAAAACGTCTCGTCATTTCGTCTCTCCTCTGAGCTGGCTGCCGTGCGCACGATGCGCGACAGGCGTATGGCTCAGTAGGCCAACCCGTCCCAGAGTGAGGCCCTGTGTGAATCGCGGGGTTCTAACTAGACTCGCCTCGTGGTGTGGAAAGAGCCCAGCGAAGCCGAGCAGCGATTGTGTGAGCAGCTTGCGGCGCACGGGCTGTCAGTGAGCTGGGCGAAGATTCGTCGATGGCGCGAGTTCGGTGCGCTGCCCTGGAAGAAGCGGGAAGGCCTGGGGCGTGGGGCTGGGTCGAGCTCGGGGCTCCTACCGGAGACTTTCGCTGTTGCTCAAGCCCTGGCGCTGGCCACCGCGAAGAAACGGCCCCTGGAGCAGGCCGTACTCGAGGTGTTCACCACGGGCGCTCGGCTCGATCAAGTCCTCGCGGCCGCGACGGTACCGCTACCCGAACGTGCGGTTCGACGCGCTCTGGCCTGGTACATGGCGCGGGATCGCTCCCATCCCTTTGCCGCCATCGAGATGGCCGCCAGATCCGCAGGCGGCTGCCCCGACAAGGCCATGGATGCCGCTCTGGAGGCGGCTCACCGGTACTTCCCCAAGCTGTACCGCCAGGCGAAACAAAAGGGGCGACCGCCGGGTATGACGGTGCCCGACAGCCTCGCCGACGCCGATGGCCTCGCGACCATCGCCGTGGCAACGGTGCTCGGCTTCGAGGTCTTCGGCGCCGACGCCGTTGTGGAGGCAGTGAACCAGTCGCTGCCCGAGCTAACTGACGAGTACGGGGACCAGGTCTTCGCCCAACTGAGCAGCTCTCTGCGAGGGGCTGAAGGTCACGGCGCGAACCCGTGGTCCCGCCGTGCTCGCTGGCCCTCGCTTCAGGACCGGATCCAAAGGGTGGAAGAGGTCGAGTACGCGCAGCTCTGCGGGATCCGCGATGCGCTGGCCCTACTCGTGGAAGCCTCCCCCGCGCTGGCGCTGGCGCTGGCGCGAAGAGCAGGGGTCGAAGATCCGGCTGTACGGCACGTTGAGGCAGTTCGGGCGGCGAACCGGCGCACAGATGAGTACCTGCGACGGGCCGAGGACATCAGCCGCTGCCCCACGGAACGGGCCTGGAAGGACTTCACCGGCCTTCTCCTGAACGTCTGCATTTCGCCACGGCGCCTCAGTACTTTCCAGGACGATGTCACGGCTCTGGATCCTGCCTTGAACGACATTCCAGGCCTTGGCCGTCGGGTGCTCGCGAGCTGTATCGCCGCCTCGGCCGGCGAAGCATAGGGGCCTCGCTCACTGCAAGAACACCAAGCGCCGGATGCCAAGCCGAAGCGAAGCCGTTGCGGCTGAGTCTTCAACGGGGTGCAGGAGGTACCGTTCCCTGGCACGCAGCGGGACAGGTCGGCATCAACCCTCTACAGCCTCACAGGCCCAGGTGTGCCATCGTTCCAATGTGAGTTCTGAAGACATAGCCGCCTACGCGTCACTTATGGCAGGCATCGCTGCCCTGGTCATGGTCGCTTTCGGACTGCGCCAGTTGCGCTTGCTACGGGAGCAGAACCGGAGCAGTCAAAGGGCGAGTGCCGCTGCTGTGGAAGCTGCGGATGCTGCTCGGGCTGCCGTCACTGAAACGGCTCGGACACGTGCTGACACGTTCGCGCCAAGGATCACGGTGCTGTCCGAGGAGCCCCAGTGGCCTCCGCTCATCAGCCGGCACGCGTCCCGTGGAGATCGTCTGTTTTCCTCGGGCGTCGTGCATGGTGCCGAGCAGCTGGGCCGGGAAGAGCTGATCTTCCCCGAGAGTGCGGAACACCTGATGTGGTTCGTCGTCCGTAGTGTTCTCACGAACGAGGGTGCCTCGACAGCTCGTGTCCGGATCATGGGAGACGGCGAGTTCATCGAAGGTGATTCTCACCTGCTGCCCGGTGAGCGGCTGTCTGTCCCTCCGCGAAGTGCTGCAGGCTCCGGCTTCGGAGAGGACTATTTGCACCGGATGCACATCCTGCGTCCCGGACAGTCAGCTCTCGTTCAGTGGGCCGCTCCGATGAAAGTTGCCGAGTGGACCGTCAACCATGATCTGGGAGCTCCACCGGAGGCGAGCGTGACGATCGAGGCCTTCGACCACGCTGCCCATGGTGTCATCGACCGCACCAGGGTGAGCGTCACCGCTCGGGTGCTTCGTCCGGTCCGCGGGCGTGAGGCGCACTGGGCTCTGACCACCGCCGAACCCCGGGACGTTCACGTCGTGGTCTGGGATACCGAGCGCGAGTACCGCAGCGAGCAGCGCGACTGACATGCGACCGTAGAGGCAGCACGGTGCCTGAGCCGATGCAGGATCTGTCACCCGGTCGGGAGCACTGTACGTCGGCGGCCAGGGGGAGCTCGAGATCGCCTGCCTGGCCCCTACCTCGCGCCTGCGCCTGCGTGAGGCTGACAGCTCTCGGAAGTGCGGGTGCCCGGTGGCAGACTCTGGCCGCGCTGGCCGGGAGGGTGCCACTGACTGACTCGTTCAGCTGGCGTACAGGTTGAGCAGGTGTTTGCCCGGTCGGGGCTCGAGGTTGCGGTAACTGAATCGCAGCAGGGTACGGCCAGCGGCGCTGTGGTCTTGGCTGAGACTGATGGGCTTCAGAGGGTGGGCTGCGTGAGAAGCGTCAATCGATTAGCGGACCTGGCATCGCGGACGTAGATCGCCCCCTGCCCGGGGCGTCCATAGTTTGCTGCCCGGCCTGGCGTTGCAGGGCTAGGATCCGCCCGCAGCGTTCGCGGCGGTCTTTCGTACTCGGGGACGGTGAGTGAGGCATAGAGTGTGGCGAGGGTCGAGCGGTGCGGGTGGTGGCCCTTGGGGCGGGAGCGTGATCGGCGGGTGGACGAGGCGGGGTTTCGCCGAGCGGGTATCCCCGCGAGCGCGCACAAGGAACGCGCGAGCTATCACGTCCTGGGGCTTGTGGCCAACAGTGCAGGCTGTCAGCTGCAGGATCCGCAGCTCGACTACGACTGTCTCGACACGACAGTGCTGGGTTCGGGTCCACACTCTCGGCGCGGCCCCCGGTTCGATGTCCAGCTGAAGTGCACAAGCAGCGTCCATACGGCAAGGCCGCTCGCCAATGGCGACTACTCGATGAACCTGCCGGCCGACCAGTACCTGAAGCTACGAGCCCCGGGCTATGTCCCGGTGCGGCTGGTAGCGATGATCCTCCCAGAAGGAGTAGAGGTTCCGCAGGTCAGGAACGACGGGACCTTCTGGGCCCTGGATGGTTTCATGCTGTGGTCCGACCCGGAGGACTGGCCTGCGCTTGAGCCTGGGAGGAAGTTCGGCAGAGTGATTCTCCCGCGGGAGAACGAGTTCACTCCGGAGTACGTCAGAGACCTGATCAAGCGCCTGGGCAACGGAGGTGGGCGGTGAAACTGGAAAAGCTGGACTCTGGGGCCTTCCGGCCCCTGGTTCCGTCTGTCTCCGTCGCGATGCTCTCGGACTTCCTTCATGAGGCTGGCTGGGTGCTGGCCGACGAACGTGAGGGACTAGCGGAGTACTGGCTTTCCCCCCAGGCGGGAGCCGGTGAATCGGAGGATGGGGCCTACCTGCTGCCGCTGAACGAAGGGATGCGTGACTACGACCGTAGGCTGGCCGAGCTGCTCGCGGGACTGGCCGACTACTTCGGTGATGACGCATCACAGCTTCTGCAGCGAATCAGTTCCGTGGACTGGGACACTCTGTTGTTCCGCATAAATCCTGCCGGGCCTGGTGAGTCCGTGCCGCTTGCCGAGGCTGCGAGCGTCCTCGCTGTGGGCTCGGAAATGCTGAGGCTGGCGGCTCTCTACACGGACAATCCCGAAAGGACCGGATGGGGCAGCCGCCGTAGTGCCGGCGTGGCGGCCTATCTGCGCGACGGGGTGCGGCTCGGCCACACCCGGCAGGGCAGCTTCGTCTTCCCGGTGATGTCTCGTACCGGGCCATGGCAGGGAACCCGGCCGCCATTCGGACGGCAGGTCATGATGAACCTCGCCGCCGCGCTCGACCGTGTCCATCGCTGGGTCCGTACCGGCGCCGATGAACGTGAGGGCATGCCTCCGTTCGAGACCGCCGTTGCAAAGTCCCTGCGTCCGCTTGCCCGAGCCGGAGACCTGTCGCTTGAACTGTCGTTCCAGTGGGCTGCGAATCCTCCCACCATGGAGAACATGCGAAACAGTCCCCTATCCTTCGACGCCTCCGCCGTACGTACGTTGCACAGACGTACCCAGCAGCCGACCATGCCGCACGGCATCGAGGATGATCTGCCGGAGCCGGAGAGGGCTGCTCTGCGGTCTCCCTCCGCCATCACCCGCCAGCCGCAGGAACAAGAACTCACCGGCGAGATCGTCGCCATCGGTGTAGATGACCGCAATGCAGCCCGAGGGCAGAACCCCTGCTTCATCGTGCTCCGTGTCGGGGAGAACGACTACACCATGGCGGTCAACCATGACGAGCATGACTACGCGCTCCGCGCGCGTCGAGACGGACGGAGGGTCACCGCCAGAGGGGAAGTCGCCATGCGTGGGAACGGGAGAACGATCCAGGGCTCTCTGGTCCGGGACCAGACTCCCTCGCTCCCCCGTCGACCTTAAGGCGTATAGGCACGTCCAAGGGACTACCGCCGCCATTGCAGGAGGCAGCTGGTAGGCACCCGAGAACGCAAGGCAGCCTCGCTGGTCTCAATACTCGCAACCGTCTTGTACGAGGGGCGCTCCCCAGGTCAAGTTGGCGTCCCGCTCGACGGCTGCGAGCAGACGCTTCATGGGGTGCGGCCGACGTACACCAGTAGCGGCTTCACCCTCTGGATCGCCCTTCGGCGGTACCTCTACGACGCCCCGGGTGATGTCCGAGGCTGGACCTATGCTGATCACGTCTTGACCCGATGAGGCTTCGTCCCGGTCGCTGGGCATGGAGATGGAAGCGGAAACAGAGGTCCCGTGGCGAAGTCGTCTCTCGGCCCGCAGAAACGCTCCTCAACAACGGCTGCCGGTGAAAGGTCCGTCGCGGCCGCCGGCAGTATCGCGACAGCCGTGACCGGCGACGGGAACGTCGTCATAGCTGGCGATGTGAATGTCATCAACTGCTACATGATCTTCAGCAACACCAAGGACTCGGTACCTGGGGTGGGCGAGGTGGCAGTGGTGGATCAACCTTCGGTAGCGAACAGGGAGAAGGTATTCGTTCCCGTACTTGCGGGCATCGTGAACTGGGTGGGCCAGGGCATCTCATTGCATCCCGGCCCACGCCTGGTGCGCGCTTATGTCGAACACGCCCTGCGCCAGGTAGGTGCCGAGGGGGTGGCCGCCTACGGCCAGGAGCTCGACAACGGCGACACTCTGCTGTTGTTCACGGGCGCCGAGGATGTACGCGTGCTCGGCGCGCTCCTGCTGCGCGAGCTGGATCAGCTGATGGCGACAGACTGGCAGCGAGCCTCACGCAAGGAGGGCTACCTGCTGCCGCAGGTACGGCTGATGCTGCATGCCGGGTTCGGGGAGTTCGATGGCTCCGGCATCTGCAGTCCGTCACTTGTCGATGCCCTGCAGTCGCACTCCAGGACCACGGCGATGAACGACGCAGGTGCCGGGGACGCGGTCGGTGTGGTGGCGTTGGTCGCGCGTGACGCCTTTGATGCCGAGGTTTATGGCTTGCACTGCGGCGGGGCCCAGCTGTGGCTTTCGTTCACGCACACGGTGCCTGGTGCTGCCAGTCTGGACTTCTGGTTCCGTGGCGCGCTGGGCGTGGAACGTCGTGAGCCTCCTGCCGACACATGATGCGGACGAATCCAGGATTCGCAACTAGGTTGTCTGGAAGTAGAGATGAGCAGGAGTGGTGATGCTGACGGGTTGGCGCAGGGGTGTGTTGTGGACGGTGGCGACGACTGCTGGTCTGATCGTTGTGGGCTTGACGCTGCTGCTGTGGCTGAATGATCTCGGGACGGCAGGGACGGTGGCGGGCTTCGTCGCTGATACCGCCGCGATCATCATGGTCGTCCTGACCGTGCGGGCGCTCTTGCTTCAGTCCGGTCAGCAGCAGAATCACACTACGGCGTCGGGCCCGGGGGCGGTTGCGGCCGGTCGTAGCATCGGCAGGGCCGTAACGGGCGATGGTAATCAGGTATCGGGGCCGGCCCCGGCCGTCGCGCCGGGTGGTTCAGCGCTGGGTGGTTCAGCGCTGGGTGGTTCAGCGCTGGGTGGAGCGGTGGAGGCGTCAGGATCGAAGTCGGTCGCGGCGGGTGATTCGATCGGTGAGGCTGTGACAGGCGACAACAACACGTGAGAGACAGCCGGAGCTCGATCGGTGGGGTGAGCATGGGGGACGGGATCAGCACGTGAAGTCCTGGCGGAGCCGTTTCGGCATCGGGCGGGAGAACAGGTGGTCCCGTGGCTCCCAGGAAGGTTCAGCTGAATCACGTGGGGTGTCGGCGTCGGGGGACGGGGCCGTCGCGGTGGGCGGGGATGCCGGCTTCATCCTGAATGGGCACTACAACACGGTGCTCATGGTTCCGGGATACGGGGGGCCGAGAACGCTGGATGACCTGGCTGCCGCGGGCCGGGCCCGCATGGTGCAGCGCTGGCATGCGGTCGGTGTTCCGCTCGATGTGGCGTGTACGTTCGCCGATACTGCGCATCTGGGATCCCTTCCCTCTGCGATGGTCACCTCGCCCGAAGGCCGTGTAGTGGTCCTGGAGGGTAGCTTTGGGGCGGGTAAGTCGCTGGCAGCGGAGCGGAAGCACCAGCAGGACATCACCGCAGCCCGCACAGATGCGCGGGCCCCCATTCCTGTTCACCTCCACGCCAAGCACATTCAGGGTGGTGTGGTCGACGCAGCCATCCGGGCAGCACGTCCCTTCGGTGATCCTGCAGCACGTGGGATTGCTCTAGTGGTGGACGGACTGGATGAGCCCGGCCCGATCCGCGGCAAGGAACTGTTGGATCAGGGTCTCAGCTGGACCGCTTCGACGGCCGGGCAGCGTTGGCACATCCTGTTCACGGTCCGCCCTGGCCTGGAGCTGAACGACTCTGTTCGCCGGATCATGCCGGATTTGGGTGAGGATGAGACGGCCCTGCTGATCGACCGGCTCGGCGGGAACGGATCTGCCGTGGGCAGTCAGCCGAGCATGGTGCGCCATGTGCTGCGCCGTCCGTTGTTCGCCATCATTGCAGCCGGGCTGCAGCGCGATCGGAGTCCTCTGCCACACAGCCCGATGGCCTTCCTGCAGGCGCTGGTGACCCGGGCCCTGCGCGATGCGGAGGAGGCCAAGGAGGAACGCGCCGAACGGTTGCTTCAGAAGCTGGCCACGGAGTGTGCAAGCACTGGTGGTCTGGCAGCAGCCGCTGATGTGGGCAGTCCTGGCGACGTGCACGCGCTGCTGGGTACCCGGCTAGTGGTACGTGTCGGCGAGCGACACCTGGCGTTCGCTCTGCCCGTGCTCGAGCAGTACTTCACTGGTCAGGCTCTGCTGGCCGGCGGAGTACCGGCCGACGTGACGCAGAACGTGGAACTGCTGGACCGCTGGCGCTACGGGTTGGCCATGGCAGTCGCCTCGGCAGGCTGGGAGGCGGCACGAACGGTGATCGAACCTCTGCTGCGCGCCCAGCCGGGCATCGCGGCATGGGTCGTCCACGAGGCCGTCCCCCGCGCTGTACCTGAGAGCGAAGGTCCGTGGCCGGATATGGCTGCCAGCCTGGTCAGCCAGCGCCTGCAGGCGACCCTTGAGGCCTGGCAGCAAGGGCTCGGCCCGGCAGGCGACCTGATCTTCTTCTACACAAGATGGTCTGGCCCCGTCACGGTCGATGCCCGGCTGAAGGGCAACAAACTGGGACTGCACATCCTGCGGAGACACGCCGACCACACTCCGGAACTCGCTATCCCCGTCTCCCATCGCTGGGCGGAGCCGCATGGAATGCGCCCCCTGGCAGCATCGGCCCGGCCAGTTGCGGCAGATTACGCCGCCTGGCCCTGGCAGGAAACCCTGGGCACAGTTGCCTCGCGCCTGCACATGCTGTGTGAGCGCAGAGATTTTGACCTGGCTGACTGCGACGCCTACACGAAAGAGCGGTTGTGGCTGGCAAGCACAGGCCTGCTGAGACGTGCAAGCCGGCGCTATGCACCATTGCAGGCAGACGAAGCACATCAGGCCTTGCGTCAAAGTCTCTACTCCGCGGGAAGGCTGCCTGTCCGGTCAAGCTACGGTCACCAATTCAGCGGACGGCAGGTGGAGTTGCTTCGGATTGACGAGCAACTCGGCGGTGGTCGATGGGCTGACGACAGCGGCATGCTTCACTACCCCTACGCTGCGCCCGACCAGGAAGACGGTCCCCACGTGCACTGGGTCTGGGACACATACAGTCCCTCACAGCTCAGGCTGCGTACCGAGCAGGTCCTCTCCGCCGCCATGGAGATCTACACCGCGCTCGTCGACACCTGGTTCCCCCACCTCAAGCAGGTTCTCGGCCTGGCCAGCGCCTGCCCCGCCACATTGGTCGCCGACCTGTACGTAGCCCCGCCCCAGGACAGTGACTCCTATGAACCGCCCCTCATGCGACTTTCCCTCCGCCCCTCGACGGGCAGCTCGGTCAGCGTCCACCTCGTGCCGTCAGAGGATGACCTCTACGCTCCAGCCCCGCCTCTCTCACCCGGAAACGAGCCGGCAAGGTCCCCATGGGCGCGCCCGAGTACACCGGTCATCAGCGAACCCGAAATCTTCGACGACGCTCCCGCGATCGGCTATGCCTACGCCTGGCTTCACGAAGACCTGCACCGCCTACACCTCACCTCACACGGACCAGGAAGAACAAACTCTGGCCTGCCATAGCGCTCTTACACGCGGCATACGGCAGAGCTGCCTGCTACGGCACGCGGCGCTCGGGTAGCAGGCCCAGTTCACGTGCAGTGGCCAGGTCCTCGTACGCCGTGGTCCGGCCGACATGCATGCCGGGGCAGACGAGGGTCTCGATTACCTGGCGTGTGGAGAGATCGGCTGGTGCATCCCAGATGATCTGCGCGGTCTTCTCGATGCGCGGCAGGTAGGTACTCCACCATCGTGGTCCCGTACGGCGCCGGAGTTCCTTCACGAGAACGATCTGCGGATCGGGCATGACATCGCCAAGTCGCCTGATACGTGGTGGCCCCCATCCATCAACGATCCACTCCCAGCCCTCTTCGGTGGCTTGGAAGGGACCGTAGGGAATCATGGACAGGGCCAGCGGCAGAGCGAGCCTCCGGGCGGCAGCGCGAATCCGGTCCTTCTCCTGGTCCGAAGACACGCCACCAACCGTGGTGGCGTTCTCTTGCTCGACGAACCCTCCGCGGTCGACCTCGAGCGCGACGCACATGTCCACGCCGGTAGCGTTGCAGCTCAGCCAGATGCGGAAGCGGGGCGGGAAGAGGTGGCCGGCCACCTGGACCGGACGGTCCTTGAACCAGGACTCGTCTCCGTCGTGAAGACTGGAGGGCTCGACGATCAGACCCTCCGCCCAGTATCGGTTCACTCAGCTCCCTCGCCATGGGAGCTGCGGAGCGCACCGATCAGCAACAGGCCGAGAGTTGTCGTCCCGCCGAACGCCACGGCGGCATCCCGTACTGCCTTCGTGACCGGCTCGGAGTCAGCCTGGGCAAGGATCACGGCTGCGGCAGCCGCGAGCAGCCCCACCAAGACAGCCACCAGTACGCGGTAGTGAGTAGGTTGCACGGCTCCACTCTCGTGGCACTGCGCCGGGCAATCCAGGGTTCTTCGGTCCGCAGAATGCGAGACGAAGAAGCGGACAGCCTCTGACCTGCATAAACTCCACAGGGGCCGTTGGAGTCGGCATGGAAATGACACGGCCTTTCGTCACTAGCGTCAGCGCCAGTGCGTCACGGCCTGTCAATGACAACTAGCAGGTCACCAGGCCTACGCCGCTGACATCGAGGTGACGACTCACTACTGACACTTCCCTGCAGACCATCACTCGTCTTCCACCACGTGGTGAAGGAGGCCGAGGCATTCGCGGCCGGCCTTCCGGACGTCGCCGCGCAGCTGCACGCCAGCGACCCCGAGCTGTACCCGAAGACGATCTGGGCGGACTGGCTGTGCGGCGACCATAAGCCGGGGCACCGGCGGCGGGTCCTCGGGGAGTTCGCGGCCGGGATCGCCACGGACGGCACGGTCGTGGAGAAGGGCTTCCTGGGCTCGGTGAAGGTGCTCGGGGAGGGCGTGGACACCCGGGAATGTGACTCCGTCTTCTGGGCCGACGTCCGCGGCTCCATGCCCGACCTCGTCCAGGCCGTCGGCCGCGCGCTGCGGATGCAACCCGGTGAGGGCAAGGTCGCCTCGCTCGTGGTGCCGGTGCTGCTCGGGCCCGGCGAGACGGTCGACAACATGCTCACCTCGCGGGCGTTCGGCGGGCTGGCGAAGCTGCTGGAGGCGCTCAGGGCGCACGACGCCCGGGTGGTCGAGCAGCTCGCCGAGCAGCAGGCGCAGAGCCGTGTCAGGGGCGTTCAGAGCCGCAGCGGGGGCCAGGAGAGCCGGGGCGAGGGAAACGGGTCCGGCGGGCCGTCGGCGCCCGCCCGGCAGCTGCTGAAGTTCAGCACACCGCGCGACCCGGCGCAGCTGGCCGCGTTCATCAACCTGCGGGTCCTCAACCCCGAGCACGAGCACTGGCGGCGCGGCGTGGAGGCCGCCGTCATCTTCGCGCGCGAGCACGGAGACCTGAAGGTGCCCTTCACCTACCGCGTGCCGGAGGGCGAAGAGGCGGAGGGGGTCGGGTGGCCGGCCTCGCTCGCAGGCTTCCCGCTCGGGCAGTGGATCGCCGACTGCCGGCGCTTCTACGCCCGCGGGGACATGGACGAGGACCGCGTCGCCCAGCTGGAGAAGCTCGGCATGGTGTGGAGCCACTTCGACGTCGCGTGGAAGGAAGGTCTCGCGGCGGCGCGCGGGTGGGCCGAGGTGAACGGGCACCTCCTGGCCCCGCTCGATGCCACGCACCAGGGCTACAGGGTAGGTACCTGGCTGAAGAACGCGCGGGGCGCCGCCCGGCGCGCTCTGGAGCTCGAGCAGCGCCAGGCCGAAGGGCTGCCGGTGGAGTCGTGGGCCGGCGCCCTGTCGGCGGAGCGGCGCGAGCAGCTGGAGGACATCGACCCGTCCTGGTGCCCCGCCTGGCCGGTGGAGTGGCAGCGCGCCTTCCACCTCGTCCGGCTCCACCTCGAAGAGGCCGGCGGCACGCTGCCGACCGAGCCCGGCGAGGTGATGCACCAGGGCGAAGACCTCGGACGGTGGGTGCGGTCGCAGCGGCTCGGCTGGGACAAGCTCACGACCGTGCAGCAGTGGATGTGTGGGCAAGTCCTCGGCATCACACCCGCCAGCGAGGAGGAGAAGCCGCCCCCGCGCCGCACACAGGCCGACAAATGGGTGATCAACTACCAGGCCGCCCGCCAGTTCTACGAGCGCGAGGGCCACCTGCGGGTCCCTCGCAAGCACATCGAACGGATCATCGTCGGCAAGGACCAGGAGGAACAAGACCTCCGGCTCGGGGCGTGGATCAGCAACCAGCGCTCCCGGGCGGCGACGCTGTCGCCGGAGCGGGTGGAGCTGCTGTCCGCGATCGGCATGCGGTGGTCCTGATGGTGGGCGCCGGCGCCACCGCGGCCGCCGTGCTCGCGGGGCGAATTCACCGGGGAAACGATCTCCCTCTAGCCGTGATTGACCTTCGTCACCGCCGGGACGGGTATGGATGTTGCTCGGGCCCGCTACGCGGGCCGGGTCCCCGTCGGCTGAGACACCGTGGAGAGATGGCCGCTTGCGTGCCATCGTCGTGCGTCACCCCTCCCTCACCGGGACCGGGATGGCTGTGGTCGCCGAAACCCTCGGTATCCGCCACGGGGGACCCAACATGTCCATCAACAGGGAATGACGCAACCTCCGCTTACAGCGGCTTACCCCGACCGCTAGGGTCCCTCCATGCTCGAAGCCATCATCGCGGCAGTGGCCGGAGTGTTAGGTGCAGCAATGGGGTCCTGGGCAACGCTCAGGTCCGCTCGGTCAACGCACCGCACAACGCTTGAGGCAGCCCGGATATCTCCCGAGCCCACCGAAGCCGACGTCGAAGTCGTCGACGCCCT
Source organism: Streptomyces sp. NPDC020422 (assembly GCF_044386705.1). NCBI lineage: Bacteria > Bacillati > Actinomycetota > Actinomycetes > Kitasatosporales > Streptomycetaceae > Streptomyces > Streptomyces sp. NPDC020422. The sequence continues at coordinate 98,095 of NZ_JBIRVJ010000016.1, forward strand.
CTATGTCTTGTCCGACGACATCGACCCAGAGGAACGCCGCACTCTGGTCGAGCGAGAACAGCGAGACCACTACGGCACCTGGGTCGTGCTGGACATCAAACTTCGCAACCGCGGCGGCCAAACCGCCTACGTCTCGGGGCTGTACCTGCAGCTGTCAGACATCGTCAACGGCTTCCGGCCCGTACTCCCAGACGTCGTTCATCACCTTGACCAGATCGGTCATGAATTGAGGATGCCGCCGTCGTACACCTACAAGACCTACCTGGAGAACGAATCCCAGAGGGTACGGGTATCACAGGTACTACCACCGGGAGAGACCGAGCGCTTCCTGGTTTCAGTCGACACACCCCAGTCCTTCTTCCGGACGCGCCTGACCGTCGAGTACAACGCAGGCCGTGTCGCTGAAGCCCGGTCCGAGCTGATCTTCCTCCGAGCCGATCCCGCCTGGATAAACGCCTTCTCCATGCTTTCAGCACTGCGGAGCCGCATGGAACAGTGCGGGACCGTCGCTGGCTGGAGAGGGCAAGTGATGCCGACTTCGGACGCGGGCCGACTCTGCCTTGACGAGTACGAACGGAACCTGCGTGACCTCGCCGCCATGTATGCGGCAGTCGGACGCCAGTCCGACACGAACGGTATGGCTGTACGCGACTCCCTGGCTCGGGTTCCCTCGATGCGGCAAGAACTCGGCCTCGACTGGTAGAGCCTGTCTTCTTGGCCGGAGGCCTGGCGACTGGGCGGTCCACCAGATCCGCTTCACGGGACCGTGGGTTTGCAGCGGCGTCCCCCGGTGGGCCCTCGTCGTCCTAGTCCACGCCGTCACCGCGCCGCGCACCAGCTGGCGCATCATGCGCGCCCCGGCCACCAACACCCAGACGCCGGTGCCCGTACGCGATCCGGACCGGGTCGCCAACCGCACCCGGACAGAGCAGGGAGGCACCCCGCAGTACGACCCGGTCGCGTACGGGCAGGAGCTGGCCGCCATCAGCCACCACCAGACCGAAGCCACAAGCGCGCGGTTCGTGGTCTTCAAGGCCCTGGCCGCCGTCGGCATCGGACACGAGCAGCCCGACGACATCGTCGCGGCCCTGGAAGCCGGGGCGGTCGCCGGCGCCCACACCTGGATCTCCGAGAGCAGCCCCCCGCACGGAGCCGAGCCGCGGTTCGAGGACGGCTGGTTCGCCGGTGTCCGCGACGTCGCCAGCCACCTGCGGCGCATCGCCGACACCACCGCCACCACCGGGCAGGGTCGCGCCGCGTCCAGCGCCATGCTCCTCGCCCACCTCCACCAGCCCGCCTCCCCCGCGCCGCAGGAGGCTCCGGCGGAGGACCCGGGCCCGGCTGCGGAGCTGGACACGAAGGACGTCCTGGCGGCAGCGGAACGCTTCCCGTGGGCCCTGGCCGCACCGGGAACGCGGCACTGGCCGGACGGGGAGTTCCTGGACGTCGCGCTGAGCGCGGTGCGCCCCGAGGAACGCCAGGGGTACATCGAGCGCCTGGAGGCGTTCGTGGAGCAGCACCGCGAGCGCCTGGAGGAGCTGCTGCGGGCGTACGGGCCGGGCAGTCGGCCCGCCTCCCACGGCCGGTACGCGCTGATCGGGCAGCCGGAGACCCTGGTCGTCCTGGAGCGGATGGAGGCCAACCCGTTCGGTCTGCGCAGCGAGTGGGAGAAGGAGCTGGAGACCGTCTTCCTGAACGACCTCGAGTTCGCGTGGGGGCCGCGTATCCGCCTCAGCCGGTGAGCAGCCGGCAACCAGCAGCGGGGCCGGGCAGGGTGATCCTGTCCGGCCCCGTGTCTCGTCCGCCGAAGTCCTGCGCTCCCCCGCGCTCCCGGCCGTCGTTGCAGTCCGCCTTCCTCTTCCCACGGCTATCGCGTGGAAAGACACCTCATGTAGTTAGGCCGTCAAGCGGCAGGGGGTCCGCCGCCCCATCGCCCGCGCAGAACCTCGGCCCAGTCGCCAGCTTCCGGACCCGGATCCTCCCACGGCGGCACCGGATTGGGAGCCGTCTCGATCAGGTGCACGAGCGTCCAGGCAACGCCGTAGCAGTCGTCGGGCCCGAAGCAGGTGGCCAAGGCGGCGGCCTCTTCGGACGTGACAGGGCGGGAGATCGCCGTCAGCTGGCGTTCACGCCGGTCGATCTCTTCCTCGCTCGCGTCCCAGTCGGGAAGCGGTCCGTCGGCAACGAACGTCTGCACCTCGGGTCTCATGACCGAATGATCGTCTCCCCCGCCGCCCCGGGACAAGCTGCCCCGTTCTGCTTCACGCGGTGGCTGTTCCTACTGGTGGGGGCACTGCCGGGAAAGCGATCGCGTCATCAAACAGGACCCGTGCCAAGAGGCAGTGATGGAGTTGGCCGAGCAGTTGAACAGGTGCCGCAGAGTCTGCATGTGCCAGTCCTCAGTGCTCCGTCGGCGCCGGTAGTGGGCGTCTGCGCCGGCTGAGCCGCCGAGGGAGGCGAAGGCCCAGAGGTGGTCGACGTGGTTGAGCCGGTTGTTCTTGACGAACCGGCGTCCGACGTAGTGGCGCTTGCCCGAGGCGCGGGTGATGGGGGCCGCGCCCGCGTATGCCTTCAGCCCTCCGGCGGTGGCGAACCGGGTGCGATCGTCGCCGATCTCCGCGAGGATCCGTGCGCCGATCTGGGAGCCGATGCCGGGGGAGCTCAGCATGATCGTGGCGTCGGGATGGGCTCGGAAGGCTTCCTCCGTGGCTTCGCCGAGATCGGCGACTGCTTCGCAGGCGGCGTCCAGCTGCAGGAGCAGGGCCGCGGCCTGCTGGGCTCGGGCCAGGACAGCCACCGCCTGGGCCAGGTCGGTGTCAGCGGCCAGCGGCCGGTGCATCGGCATGTCCGTGCGGATGATGTTGGCGAGCACGAGCGCGTCACCGGGATCGGACTTCTTGCGGCTCACTCCATGCCGGTCGCGGTAGCGGGAGGCCGCCATCGGGTTGACCGCGTAGATCTTCCGGGGACCCTGCCTCAGCGTGGCGACCAGCAAGCCGCGGCTGGTCTCGATCGCCACCGGAATCGGCGCCTCGGCGGTGTCGCCGTGCTCGGCCAGGAGGTCCAGCAGCAGACGGTAGCCGTCCAGATCGTCGCTGATGCGGCACTTGGCCAGCAGCTTGCCGGTGCCGTCGACGAGCGCGACGTCGTGATGCCCCTCCGCCCAGTCGATCCCGCAGAACACGTCCATGGATCCCGCCCCTTCGCCGGCACCGTTCTCGAACGCGAGCACGCGGGGCCGCATGGCGCACTAATTCCAGGACTCCAAGGTCCGCCACCTCATCAGCCGTGCGCGGCACCGCCAGACCGCACGGGCGCACGCCGTGTCCAGAGCTCAAGGCTCGTGAGGAAGAACGCGTCACCGTGCGGCAGCTCATGCATCGAGGGTCCCGAACCCGTCGGGCCCGTGGGGCAGAACGTGCGAGGACCGGCCGGTGCCCAGCGCCACCAGTCTTTCAACAGACCTCGCACGGTCGGAGGTGTCGTAGGGGTCACCACGGCACCGACCGGACCACACACGTCCTGCCCTGGGCTGGACAACGCCGCCCCGGGCCCATCAGAGATCCAGGACCTCTAATTACTAACGAATTAGAGGTGTCGCCGTCGTGGGGAGGCTTGCCCACCGGCGCTGACCAGGGACAACGGGCGGTGTCCGATTTGACGGGCTCCCACCGCCGGTCACACCTCCGGCCCCCCGCCGCATGCAACCGTCCAGGCAATGGTTCAGCCTCCCTCCGGTGCAACCCTCTTCACAGCCGCCGGGGCCGGGGCAGTCGCGGCTGTGCCTGGCAGCGATAGCTGGCACTTCGCAGAGGCGATTGTCACCGAGTGGCTCTTCGGAAGCCGCCGCGCATGGTGATGATCTCCACGGCGGTCGTGTCATTGCTCTTGTCGCGCCGCTGGGCCAAGAGGGCGACCTGGAGTGGGAAGGACGTTCCAGGCCTGGTACCTCCGTCAGTCTCCCCAGGCCGAGCGGGCACGGGATGTGCACCCGGCGCCGGGGCTCGCTGCGCCCGGGGGTTCAGTCCCACCAGAGTGACCACACCGTCGACCGGAGCCAGGTGTCGCCGTCGTGCTGGGGCCGCTGCACCGTGTCGCTGCAGTACCCCTGCAATTCCGATGTGGCTCGCGCGGCGTCCCGGGGGTCCAGGGGTGGTCTGTCGACGACCAGTTCCAGATAGGGGCCCTGGGCGAGGAAGAGTTCGGCGCCCCACTGCTCGTGCCAGCGGCGGAGCAGGGCAGCATCGTCGGCGGGAGTGAGGACACGGCCGTCGTACCCGAACCAGTTGCACGTCCCGTAGAGGTGGGGCAGGACCGCTGGTACCTCGTAGCCGCCTCTGACGGGAACGAAGTTGATCCACCGCTGGCTCTGGCCCCAGAAGGAGTCCCGGTCGCCGGTCCCCCAGCGCGACACCCCTGGCAGCGGTTCGGCCCGCGCAGGCGCCAGCTGCGGTGCGAGCCGGTCCGGGTCGTAGTCGTCGCGCCAGCCTTCCTGATCCTCCTCGTCGCCGGCGGCGCAGTCCATCGACCACCGGAAGCTCGACAGCACGACGGACGCCGCACGGGCGTCGTGGTCCTGGCACGCCACTTCGGCCACCCAGCGCTCCACGACCTCGTCGACATCCTCTTGTCGGCGGGACCGGGCCAGGTCGTCCGGCGACTGCAGCGTGACGTACGGCCACCAGCCGGTCTCTCCGTGCCTCTTGCGCCACTCGTCCCACACGGCGAACACCTTGCCGCGCGCTACGGACACCCCGATCACCTCGACGCCACTGGGCATGACGGCCCGCTCCACGGCCTCGTGGGGCAGGCGGGCGCGCAGGGCACGGAGGAACGCGTCGGAGGGGAGTTCCGGCTGGCGGAGGAAGCTGCTGTTCACAAGCCCAGAACGCTACGGCCACGACCGCACGCCGCGCACTCCGATATCCCCGCGCTGCCGGGGCCGTGGGCTGGCCTTCCGCTGCGGAGCTGGCGCCGGGGATGGGGCCGACGCAGGCACAGGAGCTGGCAACGACGGTTCTCCGGAGCCGTGACAACACGATTGAGAACACCCGGAAGCGACAGTTACCGCGCGCATCCAGTGACAGAAGGCGCTGCGATCTCGGGACAGCGCGCCTGATCGGCGGCCATCATCGGTGACAACTATCGCTGCGGGTCACAGCGGCGTGGGCCAGGCCGGCTCCCACCGCCAGGCCGCCCATCGCTCCGCGTGCGCGAACAGCCCGGGCGTTCGGCGAGCATCGCCGGGACCTCGGCGCGTGCGTCGTCGACGGCCTGGTGCTCAGTGTCGGTGACGATGCCGAGGCGGCGTACGTGGGCGTACTCGTCTTCGTCCTTCCACTCCCAGTGGGTGAGGTCGGGCGCGACGACCAGGTCCACGGTGAGGTCGAAGGTGTCGAACCCGTCCTCGGTGCGGCGGGTGGGGTGCTCGAAGTTGACGTACCAGTTCCGCAGCTGGCGCCCGCCGGCGTTGTCGGGGACGAAGAAGGCGTTGACGCTGAAACAGGCCGCGGGCGGCTTCCACAGCAGCAGGTGGGTCTCCTGCCACACCGCGTCCGCGAGCTCCCACCGGCCGGTTGCCATCGCGTCGAACGCCTCCGTGCGCACGGAGCGGTCCTTGTCGTCGCGGGCCTTCGCCTACAGGGCAGGCCAGCGGGCCTCCGCCCCGGGCGCGCAGGCGGCCACCAGCGCCTCGCCGGTGTCCTCGAGGACCCGTAACGCCTGCTCGCTCCACACCTGGCCCCCACGGTGCACGTCGCGCCGTACGACCGTCTCGCCGGTCTCGAAACTCCCCACCACGTCCTCCTCCACCAGCCGCAGCCGGGCTTGGAAGGGCTTGTTGCAGCGGAAGCAAGTGCCTTCCGCGCTGGTTCGGTCGAGGCGGGTGACTCGGGTATCTGCGCTGCCACATCGCACGCAGAACGCTTCTTGGGTCGTCATGGTTCTGGTGTACCTCAGGTTCGCGGCATCGTTCCCCCTGCTCCGCTCCGGTGAAATGTCGGCAGGCGTGGAAGGGAGCCTTCGGGGGCCGTTGTTCATGGGCGTCGCGTGAAGCGGTAGATCGCGTAGGTGACGCCGAGGACGATGTCCACGGCAGCCCACAGGATGATGACCACTCCGACCCCGATCGCGGTACCGACGCTTTCGGCGTCGTTGCACGTCTGGCGGTCGAGCGTTCCGCAGTCCTCGGGAGTCCCGGATCCCGAGGCGGCCGCGACGATGATCCAGATCAGAAAGATCACCTGGATGGCGAGGAAGGCCCAGAGGAACATCCGCCGTCTGTGCCTGCGCGGCTGTCCCGCCGCGGGCGGCGCAGGGGTCCCCCACTGGGGCTGAGGTTGTGCATTACTCATGACGCGTCACGCTTCGTTTACTGTTCGGTGTCGCTGCCGGTTGCCCGGCGTCGACGTGGTTGTCCTGCGAAGGACGGCTCGTTCATCCCAGGCTGCCTCCGAAGGACCCGCTCATCGCCTCGGACTCGCTGATCTGCAGGGTCCCGCGGTGGGTGATCTCCACCTTGTAGAAACCTTCGCCCGCAGGCACGTCAGGGACGATCACCTCGAAGCTGCACGTGGTCCCCGCCTTGGTCGACTCGCCCAGGGCTCCGGTGGCGATGACCGTGCCGGAGGCGTCGTAGACCGTGACCGCCGCTCCTTCGGCGATGTCGTCGAAACCCTCGCTTCCCTTGCAGCCGCCCTCGCCGTCGCTGACCGCGTTCCTGGTGAGCAGGAATGTGCCGGTCAGCTGAAAGTCGGTCGGTGCGGGGGAAGGGGTCGGTGTCTGTGTGGTCGGCGACGGCGGAGGGCTGACGGCCTCGGGAGACGACCCACCGCGGTCTGCCAGAGCCCAGATGACGCCGACCCCGCCCGCACCGATGACGATCTCTGTCACGAGGGCCAGGAGCAGGTTCCGGCGCCCACGCGCCAGCTTCCCCGACGCCGTTGCAGGAGGAGGCCCTCCAGACCCGTCCATTACCTCAGAGTGCACCTCTCCGCTCATCTCCGCCTGCCAGGGCTCCCTGCGCAGATGCCCGAACCTGCGTGCCTGGTCTTTCGCGACTTTCCCGGCGGGTGATGGAGAAGGGTTGGCGTTCCCCGCTCGCCGCGCTGGCGAAGCAGGCTGCGTCGGCCTCACCGAGCCACCGCTCGTCGACGCCGCCCCTCCCATGCTGATAGGGAGGGGCGGCGTCATGCGGGGTCAACCGCGGCGGCGGAACAGCCGCCGAAACTTGCCCGGCTGACCCTGTTCCGGCTTCGACGGCATGACGGCCTCGAGGCGAGCGGCTTCGGCTGCGGCGTCCTGGCGGGCGTCGTCGTCGGCGCGGCACGGGCCGCATACCGACTTGTCCCCGGCCCGTGCGGCGGTCCGGTGCGTCGAGTTCTATCGGTGGGTAGGACGCCGTGCTACCTCTACATGAGGGGTGTCGGCGCTGCGACGACCCCTTTTCTGTCGGGCCTGCACGCTGGCCGACGCCGCCGGCCCGTCGCGCGGGAGTGCGGACGCGGTGGAGGACGTGGCCCCGGCTCGAGGTCCTGGCCGGTGCACTCGCCCAGCTCGATCCCGAGTGCGCGGGGAGCCTCTCCGTTGTGCCGATCGCCGCGGTCGTCGTCGAGCGCGCTGGACAGGCGCGGCCGGGACGAGCGCGGCGCTGCGCCAGGCACTCGCCGCTCACGGTCTGACCTGGCACCGTGTGCACCAGCTCGGTGCCGCGCTGGGTCAGCGTGATGCTGGATACACCGGACCGTACGGTTTCCGACGGCTAGCGTCTCGGGGAGCATCGAACGGGCCGGGCATCTGGTCCCCGCCCTCGGCAGGGGCAGGGACCCTGCCGACCTGGCTAGCTCTCTTCGAGCAGTCCTGCGGCAACCTGCTGCAGGATCTCCGCCAGCGAGGCACGCGCAGGCCGTTCGAGGTCGGCCCGCAGGTCTGCCACAACCGCCCCTACTCCCGTGCTTCGCTTGAAGTACTGCTGGATGAAGGCGCTGCGCTGTCCTGGGGTCAAGCCGTCGAAGGCCAGGTCCATCAAGGCAGCGCCGTCGTGCAAGGGCACCTTTGCGCTTGCAGCTCCCCTGCTGGCCTGGGGCGACTCGGCTGCAAGATTCGGAGTTGAGCTCTGCGCCGAGGTGGTCGCTGGCGCTTCCGTCGAGCTTCGGGGTGCGGGCACCTCGTCCGTGATGGGGCCGCGGTCCTCGGGGAGCGGGTTATCACGGCGTGATAGGTCGCGCTTGGCGGCGGCCTTCTGTTCTGCGGCTTTCGCTCGAGCGTCGGCTTTAGATGTCGTTTCTTTTGGGATGTCCATCTGCAAGGGCTGGCGGTTTCGATGCTGGTGACACAAGATCGGGTTCTATGTCCCAGGCTGCATATGTTCAGAACACGAACCTCCTGCGCACGAGCGCGTTCGATCTCTGGAGGCGGCTCAGGAGCCTCCTCGAAGACCAGGGACTCGACCCGGCGACGACCGTGCTGGTCAACCTCTTCCCGGACGGGGGTGACCATGAGTTCGGCCAGTGCATAGATGAGGACGGCCGTGTCTACTCGTTCGATCTTGTCTACGACCGAGAGATGCCGAAGGCGGAGGACAGGGCTGTCCTCCGTAACTGGACCGACGTCACCGACACATGGCAGCACCGTTCGTTCGCGGACGAGATCGCCAACGCCTTCATCTGGCGTCCACCGTCGCGCAAGACCGCCCTGCCTTCCTGATCACAGGCAAGGTGTCACTTCGTGCCGCTCGGGCTCACTGTCTGAAGGCGGCGGTGGGAGATGAGAACCGCGGCTATGCCGACGAAGGCGAGAAAGTGTTCGGCCTTGTGCTCGTAGCGTCGGTGGAGCCGTCGGCAGCCGGCCAGCCAGGACACAGTGCGCTCGACCACCCATCGATGTCGGCCCAGCCGCTGTGAGGACTCGATGCCCTTGCTGGCGATGCGGTGGCGGATGCCGCGCTCGCGGAGCCATCGGCGCAGGTGGTCGTAGTCGTAGCCCTTGTCGGCATGTAGTTTCGCCGGCTTCCGGCGCCGGGGCCCGCGGCGTGAGCGGTTGGGCGGAATGCCGCGGACGAGCGGCTCCAGGCCCTGGCTGTCGTGCATGTTCGCCCCGGAGATGCCCAGAGACAGGGGCAGTCCGTTCCGGTCGCAGATCAGGTGGATCTTCGATCCCAGCTTGCCGCGGTCGGTCGGATTCGGTCCCGTCAAAGGCCCCCTTTTGCCGCCCGCAGACTGACCGAGTCGATCGCACACCTCGACCAGTCCAGCTCACCCCGGGCACCGAGTTCATCGAGCACGACCCGATACAACCGGGCCCAGACCCGGTCCCGGCTCCACTGGGCGAACCGCCGGTAGACCGTCTGCCAGGCCGGACCGAACACCGGCGGCAACTGACGCCAGGTACAGCCCGACGTCGCCACGAAGATGATCGCGGCCAGGACCTCGCGGTCACCCGCCCGGCGCCGGCCGCCACCCTGCGAACGTAGCACCTCAGTCGGTGGCACCACCCGCCGAAACAACACCCATAACTCCTGCGGTGCCAACCGCTCAACCAGATCCGTCATGCACGGAACAACGAACGATCACGCCATAAGAAACGACGTCTTAGCGCGCTGCTCTTCGGGGGGCAGTTTGGAGAGGTTGCGGACGTGCTCGATCGTTCGTCGGCCTTCGACGAGGTCGGCGTCATCTATCTGATGGCGATCCGCGAGTGGGTCACGCACGCCCCCGCGATGGCCGCGCCGGGGATCGCCCGCACCCTCGCGCACTTCGTCGGCCACGTCCTCGCCGAAGCCCCCGACCCACCCCGTCCGCGCTCTGCAGGAGCTGCGCGACGAACAGGTGGCACGGGCCTGCGCGGTGGTGGAGAAGGTGGCGGCTCTGTACCGCTGACCGCACAACCGCACCGAGTGGGGCGCACCCACCCGGTGCGCCCCGGTGCAGTGGTGCGCGCACCGCGTCCAGCCGGTGCGCGCACCATCGCTGACGGCGTGCTGAAGTTCTCTCCACGCCCGCGGGGGGGGGACATGCAGCGTTGCGACAGCGCGGGACGCAGAAGGGCACCCGCGCAGCGCCGGTCGGATCATCCGATACCGGTTGCCGTCCGTAGCCGGCGCAGCGGATCGTTTACCCGAAATCGGAATCCACGCCAAGCGCGAAGGCTTTTCGGTGGCCTCTTACCAGATACTGCGGACCGAAAAGCGACTATTCACCCCCCAGCGGGATAAAGGGGTCGAAAGTATAGTAGCGAGATCTCCGCCTAACCTCCTCCACGAGGTTGCGGCCTGCGAATTCCCGAAACTTAAACCAATTTTCAGGGAACCCAAGAAGGTAATCAGTAACCCGAATGCTGACCATTTCCAGGACGAACGCCCGGTCACTCGACAAAAGCGTTTCTATGAGATCGGCCGACTCTCTCAGCATGAACGCATCAGGCGCCTCGAGCGCTGGAAGCAGGATCCCCTCCATGAAGATTTGACTAACAAGAGAATACGGGCCAACCTCGGCGTCAATACTATCGCCCATCAGGTCCCTATGATCGCGCTCCAGGGCCAGTATCGCCCCCCTATGGTTCGGGAATTTTCCCCAAATCAGCTGGCGGACATAGAGTCCATCCGAAGTCTCTTCAGGCACGATATATTCATCCTTTCCAAGAAGGGGTGCCCCTCCGAGAAGCGGGCACCCCAAACCTCGTCCGCGAAATCAGGCTATATTTTCCGGATCAACCACACACTTTCCGCCGAATGAGCAGTCTTCCTGACGGAATGGCGCAGTGGCCGAGTCGGCGATAAATAGGATCTCGCCCACAATCCCCAGGCCTCCGATGATCTTTGGTAGTTTACCAACGGGCCGTGGCGGCGCGTTCGGATGAGATTGCGTAAACTCCAGGCCTGATATGGAGCTCACCGATGGGGAACGCATGGCAGTCTTAGCCGCACGCACCGCGTTCACCATAGCCTGGTTGGACTCCAGCAGGTGTGTCACATTGCCCACGCTATCCGTATGCCTGAGGGCGCTCCAGATCTCCTCAACCTCCTGCAAGGCTACGAGCCGATCTGCCTCGGAGAGATGAAACGAATTTCCGGGTTTACGGTCTCGCTCCAGCAGGCCAACAAGTCGGATCAGCAGTTCAGATGCATCCTGAAGGTGCCAAAGATTCCTCGTCGGCAATCCAGTATCGAGTTCACTTATCAGCGCGGCAGAAACTTTCCCATTCCCAGCTTCGGGAATGGCGCCCGGTTTGATGTAGATCAGATCCAAGACCCTCTGAAGCTCCGCAGACTCTACTTTAGGCGCAACAGCGGCGCCAGGCCGCGTCGCATCATTGCTTCCCTGCGACGGCTTCTGTACGTCTGGTGGCACCGGTCCGGTCGGCGGGGTTCCAGCCCCCCTCGGCTTTCCTGTACCCTCACCGGATGTCTTATCCGGGCGCTCAGTGTGGCCCGTTCCATCATCAAGGCCCAAGCCCGTCGGGTCGCTGTAGGAAGCGGGGTTGTTCCCGGCGTAGCCGTAACCATTGAGGGTCTGCGGTCGGTAGACCTCAAGCAATGGGTCGACACTAATGAATTGGCCAATCGACGGGTCATATTGGCGGGCGCCAACGTGTGTGAGACCCGTGGCTTTGTCGGTGGTCTTGTTCAGGAAACCCTTGTCCGTCGGCCACGTGCCGATCGCTGCACCGCGCTCGGCACCGAAAGGTGTCATGTAACGCTTGGTCGCGGTCTGGGTGGTGTCGGCGGTGACGGCGAGGGTCTGGGTGCCGTGGTGGTCGCCGGCGAGGAACTGGACCTGGACGACGCCGGTCTGGTTGGTGCGGACGGCGATCGGGGTGGTGCCGGCGGTGTAGGTCCGCTGGGCCCAGGTGGTGCCGTTGGCGCGGCGGTGGAGCTCAGTGGCGCCGGCGTACAGGACCCGCTCGCCCCCCCGGGTGTTGCGGACGAGCAGGGTGCCGTCGGCGTCGTAGATGTAGTCCGTGGACGTGGCGCTGTCGACGAGCTTGGCGAGCCGGCCCTCGTCCGACCAGGTCAGCGCCTGGGGTGCTGCGTTGCCGGGGCGCTTGGTCGTGTTGCCCGTGGCGTCGTAGTCGTAGAGCTTGTCCTTCGTCTGGTCGGCCGTGCCGCACTCGGTGCGGGCCGTGGTGTACCGCAGGGCATGCGGCTGGTTGGCCGCGTCGTAGCAGTAGGTCGTCGTGCTGTCGCCCGCGGGGGCGTGCTGGGTTTCGGTCTGCCGCTGGCCACCCTGGTTGTAGGTGTACGAGGTCCAGTACGGAGCCGGTCCGGACAGCTTTGTCGCGTCCCTGGTGTCCGCGCAATTCTGGGACTCCGGCGTCCAGGCTTCGGTCAGGCGGCGGTAGCCGTCGTAGCTGAAGCACTGGGTTTCGGCCTTGCCCTTGCCTCCGAGGGTGGCCGGGTCGGCGATCGCGGTGATGTTGCCGGCCTGGTCGTAGGTGTAGGTGAGGTCCTGCGGCATGTACGGGTTGGTCTGGTCCACGACGAAGCTGTGGACCAGACGGCCGGTGCCGGTCTCATAGCGGTTGTTGACGTAGAGGTTCTTCTCGCCGGTGCCGCCACGGCCGAGGGTGAGTTGTTCGACCTGGCCGAGCGCCGAGTAGTTGGCGTTCTGGAGGTAGTCGCTGGCGCCCTTCACCGTGAGGAGCTGTCCCAGGCTGCCGTAGGTGTAGCCAATGGCTTCGCTCGCCAGACCTCCCATCGCCGGCTCGGTGGTGCGGTCGACTGTGCCGTCGATGCGGTAGACGGTTTCGAAGTCGAGCGTGCCGTTCGTGAGGGATCCGGACAACGCATCGGTGGTCGGCAGCGTGAGGCGGGTGTTGGTGGGACGTGAGAGAGCGTCGTAGGCGGTGACCGACTTGGTGTAGGCGTCGCCGGTCTTGCCGTTGAGGTAGCGGGTCGAGCTGGCGGGGAGCCCCAGCCCCTTGGAGACCGTGTCGTACGTGCGGCTGGTCAGCAGGTTGGCGTCTGCCACCGAGCCTGCCCAGGTTTCGGTGGGCCGGCTGAGGACGTCGTACGCCGTCACCACGGTCTTACCGCCCGTCGTGACCTTGGTCGGACGGTCCAGCACGTCGTACTCCGTCGACGTCGTGCCCTTGTCGGGGTCCACCGCCGTCTTCTGCCGGCCGAACTGGTCGTAGGTGTACCTCCACTCGGACGTGTCCGGGCCGACGATGGTGGCCTGCTTGCCGTCCAGCGTGTAGCCGAACGTCGTCGAGGTGTACGAGGACCCCAGCGTCGCCCCGTACTGGTTGTCGGCCGGGTTGGGGCCCGCGTACTCACGGGTCTCCACCGTCCGACCCAGGGCGTCGACGATGGTCCGCTTCGCCGAACCGCCCTGCAGCGCCGTTGTGGCAGTGGAATCACCGGTATAACTGGTGCTCGTGCTCCACTTCTGCACGCCGATGACACGCAGGGTGCTCGTCGTGGCCCGCTCGGCACCGTCGAAGAGCGTCTCGGTCTGCACGGGCGCCCCGCCGTACTCCGCCCGCTGATACGTGCCCGTGGGTCCACTGCTCGTGTTGAACACGTCCGCGTAGGTCTCGTACGCGAGGCCCCGGCTGTTGTAGCGCGTGTCGGTCAGCAGTCGGCCGCCCTGCGGCGTCGGGGACTGCGTCTGGAGCGGTCGCAGCAGAGAGTCGTAGATCGTGTAGCTGTCCTTGTAGGTCCTGCCGTCGGCCTTCAGGGTCGAGGTCCTGACCCAGGACTGGGTGGTGTCGCTGAGCGAGTAGGCGTACCTGATGTTGGCCGTCTCGGTCGAGCTGATCCGGTTGGGCAGCCACACATCGGTCAGGCGACCCAGCGCGTCGTACGCGAACTCGGTCTTCCTCCCGTTCGCGTCGTAGGTACGCAGCGGAAGGCCGCGCCGCGGATCGAAGAACGTATTGACGTTGTGACCCTTGGCGTTGGTGACCCTCGTGCTGGTCAGCGGACGCATGTCAGTCGGGGTGTACGTCGTGGTCGTGGCGTTCCCGCCAGCGTCGGTGACCGTGGTCGGGCGCCCGAGCGCGTCGTACGCGGTGCTGGTGACGTCGTCCCAGCGCACGGTGCCGAGAGACGGATAGGTGGAGGCCCGTCCCGTCCAGGTCGGCAGTCCCTTGGCCGGTGTCATCGTCGGGGACCAGGTGATGTTGTCGTACGAGATCGCGGTGTCCGACAGGACGTTGCCCCGCGTGCCATCAGCGTTGGCGAGCCTCAGGTTCGACTCAGTGACGCTGCAGTCCCCGGCGACCTCGCGGACGCGGGAAACGAGGTTGGTGAGGCCGGCGTTGTCGTTGCGGGCGTACCAGGTTTCGGTGCAGGTCTCGTCGCCGGTCTTGGCCTCGTCTCCCAGGTCGACGGCCTTGGTCGGCATGCCGTAGTCGTCGAACGCCAGGGTCGCCGTGGCGCGGGACCGCCACGTGCCGGGGGCCGTGAGATAGGTATAGGTCGTCGATCGCTCCGTGCGGACGAACCGTGCGACGTGATCCTCGGCGTCGGGGATGTCCTTCTGGCGTGCGGTTTCCTTCGACCACGGTTTGCCGGCAGTGACCGTGATGGGTGTCGCGCCGTCGTACGTGACCTGTTCGCGCAAGGTGCCTGCGTGCTCGTCGCTGTCAAGAAGAGTGGGCACGTTGACCGGCGGCTGTGAAAGCTTCGCAAGGAAGACGACCTTGGCCGTGCCGTCCTTGTTCTTGTCGCCGTGCATGCCCTGCATGTACTGCGAGACGGTCTTGGACCGCGGGGAGACGGTGCTGTCCGCTCCCTTGTACGACGTCACTTCACGATAGCCGCGCCAGTCGGACCACGTCCGTTCGGCCTTCGGAGTGAAGGGGTCGTCGTTGTAGTGCCACGCGGCACCGCTGTAGACGTACGAGTATTCGACGGCGTCGTTGCCCGCAAAACCGGCGGTTGTCACGCCGAGGACGCGGTACTTGTGGAACCAGTCGAGCTTCGCCTCCGGCGCGCCATTGACGTGCCAGTACTGGGGGTAGCAGTTACGGGTGTTTGCGTCTTCCGCCGGAAGCAGGCTGCGTACGCACTCCTCAGCGGACAGCGTCACCTTGGTAAGGCCGCCTGTCTCGGAAGTGATGGTGGAAATCCGTGGACGGGTCAGCGGCAGGACGTTGTCTGTACTGCCGTCCACTCGGTTGGGCAGTTTGTCGTAGGTGAACAGGACCGGCTTCATGGGCAGCGGTGTAGACCCGGCGTTCGCGGCCCTCGTGATGGACTTCAGGATCAGCGTCTGGTCCGACGGGACGTCGAGGTCGCCATTGGCTACGTAGTCCTGGACGAGAGCCCAGGAATCCACCGGGTCGTAGCCGTTGGTGGAAGCGTTCCACGAGAGGGTGTTGACGCTGGTCAGGCGCTTACGGCTGAAGAAGGCCGGTGAGGTGCTGATGCACTCCGTGGAGTCCTTGTCGCAGATGGCGTCGAACGGCACGTCCGGCCACAGGTCGGCGGTTTCCTTCACGAGCGCCGGGCAGAGGTCTGCGTCGCTGTCGCACCGCTCCTTGTACCCGAGCGTCACCTTCGCCCCGGCGGAGCTGAAAAGCGCGCCCTTGCGCAGCCCGTACTTGATCTCCGTGAGATAGCCGCCGCGCGTATAGGCGGCGTCGGCTTTCGTGGCCTTGTTCTTCTTGTAGTAGTTGCTTTCCTTGGCGTACCAGTACGTGGCGGCGTTACCGCGGGTGTCCTCGACGTAGTCGAGGTTCCAACGCCATGCCTTGTTCAAGGAGCGGGCCGCGAACGCCGTGCCCTTGTCGTAGCCGGGCTCTCCGGCGTTGTCGCCGAAGACCGGGACGGTCCACGCCGAGTTGGTGCGCTCGGTGGTGGCGCCATCGAGCTTGTCCTTGCCGAAGACGTACTTGGTGCCGTCCCCGGTGGTGACGGTCCAGTACTCGCCTTCGGCGTCGGTGTTGTCGGCCCCGGTGGAGCGGGTCACCTTGGAGGCGTCGTCGTTCTCGAGTCGCCAGGTGTCCTGGGACACCTTGACCAGGCGGGAGGACTTGCCGTTCAGGACGAGGCGGGCGTTGTCGTACTTCCAGCACCGGTCGAAAACGCCGTCGTGCCCCTCGTCGTCACAGGTGGCGTACGACCGCTCGATGTACGACTCGGTGAAGGCAAAGCCCTCACCTACGGAAGTGCCCTGGTTGTTGCTGGTGGCGGTACGGCCGTCGATGCTGCCCGAGTCGTAGGAGATCCCCAAGGACGGGACCGGTCCCGCCGCGACCGGCGGCACGGTGAGGCCGTATGACCAGGTGAACGATCCGGAGTTGCCGCCGGCGGCCCAGGACGAGGACGCGGACAACGGCGTCGCACCGTAGTCGCCGGTGCCCTTCGGGGACTGGGTGCCCGCTCCCGAGGCTGTCAGCGCGATCACGGTCGCGTCCGGGCCGGCTGCGCCCAGCTGCGTGGCGGTCCCGCTGTCGGTCTTGGCGATCGCCACGGGTGCGGACACCGTGCGCCGCTTGGTGTCGTTACGTGAGGCGAGCGGCTTCTGGATCCGGCACTCCGCCTTGTGCGGAGTGGTCAATGCGCAAGCCGGAAGCTGAGCGAGGTGTAGACGACCGGACCAGCCGCCGCCGATCGCCGAGGCGAAAGCGTCGTAGCCGATGGTGACCTCGGCGGTTCCGCCCTGCTGCGCCTCGGCCGTCAGCACGACGCCTGCGATGCCGAGCCGACCAGCGCTCGTCTGATCGAGGACGGTGACGGTCGCCGCAGCTCCCGCCGGGACACCGGCCTTGCCCTTCACCGGTGTCACGGCGACCGGCAGACCGCCGGGCGTCGCGCTCACGGCCCCCCTGGCGAGCGTCAGGTCAGCGGCACCGGCCTTCGGCCAGTCGTCGCGCTGACGCTCAGTACGGGCCCGGGCGGCTTCTGCCGCGTTGTCACGCAGTTCCTCGGCGACCTGCGCACGGGCCTTCCGCGCGTCAGCGTCGTTGACCGGCCCGACCTTGCTCACACGCGGCGCGGGCAAGGCCGGACGGCCCAGTGCCCCTTCGCCGCCGGCGGCGGCGACCGGTGTGAGGCCGATCGGCACCGACAGCGCCGCCGCCAGTGGCAGCACCACCAGTGCGCGGCGGTGCCGGAGGCCCGCCCTGCCCCGCCAACTCGTAGACGTTCTTCTGCCGAATATCACAGAGACTTTTCCCCACCCTCATGAAAGATCCTGAACAGCGGCGAGCCGACGGCCCGCCGCGAGAAAGCGGGCAGCACCCGGCGGCGCACACACGGCACCGCCGGGCCCGCCCTGGCAGTCCGGTCAGTAGCCGACCTGCTCCCTGACCTGCTCCTCCTTGCGGATCGCGCCCGCCCACATACGTACGCCGGCGACGTTCACCGGCAGGTAGTGCTTCCACCCACCCGCGGTGAATCCCTTGGCGAGAGCGAACTCACCCGAGCCGACCTGAGCGACGAATTCCTGCGGCTGGCTCACCGGTCCAGCGGCAACACGGAGCGTGATCTCCTGTTCTTGGGCGTCGAAGACGCCGGTGACTCGGACCGCGCCATTGATCGTGTCGCTAGCCGAGTTGACGGAGGAGAAAGCCTTCCCGTCCGCACCGAGCCGGCCGAAATGCCAGGTACCGACGGGAACCTCGATCTCCCCGCGGACCTGGTCAAGGACGGTGGCTTTCCCTTCCTTTTCAAACCACAGGCCCCAGGCCGAACCATCCGAGGTCCGCTGACCGACCACCTGTCCGATGTAGCCGTCGTCCTTGCCGATGACCTTGTCATCTTGCAAGGCGACCATCGCCGACACCGTGAAGGACCCTGTGTCATCCACCACCGGAGCCCGGACCGTAGTAGTGGCGGCGTCGTTGTCGCCGTCGAAGACGATCTCATCCTGTTGGACTGCGGCCCCGTTTTCCAGCGTCAGGTCGCGGTGATACGGCGAACCGTCCTTGACGATGGATCCGGAGCTTCCCGTGGCGGACCAGTCGGCGACCATCTCTGCCGCCGTCCACCCGCCGGGCATCACCAGCGCTGCTATGTCGGCGATCTCATCGCTCGTCAGCGCCCGCTGCCAGGCCGCGACCTCGTCAAGGGAGCCCTTCCACTGGTCGTAGTACGCGCCGCGCCACCAGGCCCGGCCGATCTGCAACCGCCCGGTGGAGGACCAGGCCCCCGAAACGGTATACGAGTTCTGCCACTTGCCATTGACGTAGAGGCTGATCTGCCGGGACGAGGCGTCGTACGTGGCGGCCAGGTGTGTCCAGGCATTGAGGGTCGCCGGCTGGTCGGCCTTCACGATCTGAGTGCTGATATCCCCATCGGTCGTGTTCTTCGGTGAGGTGCGCAGTTCCCAGGTCTTCGATTCCGAGCGGTAGCCGAGGTAGAAGGCGCTGTACCAGTCGGGTGTCAGGCTCGGGTCCTGGCTGAGGGCGGTGTAGTTGCGCGTGCCGTCCTCCAGGCGCACCCATGCGGCGACTGTGTACGAGGCGGCCGTCTGCACAACGGGCCCGGCCGTGGCGGCGTAGCCGCTGGTTCCGTCGAGAACGAGCCCCTTGTCCTCGACGGGCTGCTCCGTCTTGACGCCGTTCGCGTCATGAGTGACCAGGCCGCGGCGTCCCCGGTCGTCGCGGGATGCGGCGCCGAACAGCGTGGCATCGGACTTGCCGGTACCGGAGTCCATGGCCTGGCCGGAGTCTTCTGCGAAGTTCCAGTTGCCCACCTGGCTCGTGCCCATCGCGACCTTGAAGTCGGCAGCCGCGATGTCTCCGGCGCGCTGAAGGCTGTCGTAAGCGCGCACGTACAGCGTGTACTGTCCGTCCTTCGGCGGAATTATCTTCGCCGTCACCACCCCGTCGGCGAGCTTGTTCCAGGTGCTGGGGGTGGAGTTGGAGGTGGAGGGTGCCAGATAGTACTCATACCGCTTGTTGACGTCGCCGCTTGCCGGACGGAATGTGACACCGCCGGAGACTCCTGGAGCCCCCGCTGCGGGGCAGTCATTGGTCACGCACTCCTTGTACGGCCCGTCGAAGGTGATCGTCGGCTTCTTGGGCGCCTGGGAATCGACCTTGAAGTAGCACCAGCTGCCGTACGGGGACGACTGCGAGTAGGAACCGTTGTCGTAAAAGACCTGGGTAAGGGCCGCATATCGGTGCAGGGCCCCATCGGTCAGTTTGTTCTCCCATGTGTACGTGACCTTGACGTTGTCGACCCCGAAGTTGGGACTCGACGGGCGAGCCGTTCCGGAGCCGGACCACGTTCCGTCCGCAGCCTTGGTCTCGACACGGAACCAAGCCCGCAGCTTCGCGCCCGATCCCGCTCCCCACGCTGCACGAGGCGTGGCGTTCAGTGCCGGGTTGGGGCTGGCGATGGTGGTCGGTGCGTTCGGGTCCTTGCTGCACACGGCTCCCGAGCCGGTCACGATCCCCACGCCCTGCGCAAGCGCGGGATAGGCGACGTACGTGACGGCCAGGGTGGCGTCGTTCCTGAAGCGCTTCCAGGCGCTCGCGTCGTTCTCGTCCTTCGCCCGGATCTCAAAAGTGAGGCGGGAGAATTCTCCTGCGGCGAAGTCCCGCACGGTCGAGGTCAGGTTCTGCCAGCTCTGGCTCGAGTCGTCATGAAACTCGATCGGTGCTGTTGCCGAGTACGGGTCGCATGCGGAGCCCCGTCCAGCTGAGACGTTCTTCTCGGTCAGCCAGTCCAGTTCCGCCGGACGCGTGGCCCAGGTAGTTGAGGTGGAGATGTTGTTGGTGCGCACCAGCTGGACCACGCGCGGACTGCACTGGAACGCCCATGGCTCGGTCACCCGGAACGTTGCGTCCAGGACGCGCTTGCCCGTCAGCCCGTCGGGCGCGAACTGGAAGTACAACCGCTTCACGTAGCCGGGACCGCAGTATTCGCCGCCCCAGCTCCCGCACTTGCCCACGCCCTCACCGAGGTTGTC
This sequence comes from Streptomyces sp. NPDC020422, assembly GCF_044386705.1. Classification (NCBI taxonomy): domain Bacteria; kingdom Bacillati; phylum Actinomycetota; class Actinomycetes; order Kitasatosporales; family Streptomycetaceae; genus Streptomyces; species Streptomyces sp. NPDC020422. The sequence continues at coordinate 117,960 of NZ_JBIRVJ010000016.1, forward strand.
CGAGCCGTTGTCCCAGCCGTAGGAGGCGTAGCCGTCGGACCGCAGCATGGTGCGGGTCGACTCCCCCCAGGACACCGTCGGGTCGATGAAGACCGGAAAATGCTCCGGCTCGGTACCGGTCAGCATCTGCGTGTCCGGAATCACCGACAGAGCGGTGTCCGTCACGTTCACGTCCATGCGGACGACGTTGTCGCCTTGTCGCGGCTCTGTGCCCGAGCCGGACTCAGCCGTACCGGACACGGCCCCCGAGGACGGCTCCTCCTGCCCGGCCTCCCCGTCGGAGAATAGGGTGCGCGTGTGCAGCTGGGGGGCGGGCTGCGATTCCGCAGCTTTGCCGGCCGAGTCCCACATCTGCGCGGGCGGAGCCTGGAAGACCGTGTTGCCATCCCCATCGATCGCGGCGAGGTTGCCGGCGGCCCCCTTGCGCAGCGTCACACCATCCGTCTTCAGCCCGAAGGTCAGCTCCTTGAGCGCCGGGTTCGCGGCTGCCTCGGCAGTCTTGACGACGAGGACCTGCCGGAAGCTCTCAACGGTCGCCGTCACCTTCAGGTCGACGCCCGGGAGCACTTCAGGGTAGAGGGCGCTGGGGCCGTCGAGCTGGGGAGCCGGAAGTGTCCCTCGCCAGTCCAGCTCCATGGAGCGCCCTTTGCGACTCAGTTCCACCAAGGGCTCGGCATTGCCTCCGCCGGAGAACGTCATCTCGGCAGACGCAGCCTTGGGAGCGATGGAACCGTCCGCCTTGCGCTCGAGCGTCGCATCGGGAGCCTGCCAGCCCCCGTCCGGCTTCGCCACGCGAACCGGAACCGATGACTCCTCCAGCGTGAAGGTGAAGCCGTCCGGGTTCGCGAACACGGTGGTGCGCTCCGAACGCTCCCCCGTCACCTCGACCCGCTGTCCCGAGGCCTGCGCCTGATCGAGCGCCCTGCGGCCCTCGTCCGACACCGTCGCGTCCACAGCCGGCTCACCGGCCCGCGCGGTGGCCGGCACCACCGTCACCGCCCCCAAAACCAGCGCCGACCACGCGACGGCGACAACACCTCGGGCACGCCAAGGTGCCCCCCTCATCTTCACAATCCCCACCCCAATGTGACGCATAGTTCACAGCAAGTGGGCAACTTAAGGGTCATGATCGCGAACGCGTCAAGGCAGCTCGGGAATGTTTGGCAAGTCCACGCATCAGTTCGTGAACTAGATGCCGTTCTGCCCCTTCCGCGATCACGTGCCTCCGTGATCGGGGACTTCGTGGGCCTCGCGTAGCTTGCAACCGCACAAACACGCTGGACTGCAGGGACACAGCCGGTCACATTCACTGCGGAAGTGGCGCGGAGAACGGTTCGGTGATGTCTGAAGTACGGTCGCTTGAGTCGCTTGAGTCGCTTGTCGCTTGAGTCGCTTCGGTCGCTGCGACGGGACTGGGTCAGAGTGCCAGCGTTATCCCGAGTGCCTGCATCGCGCTATACGGGGGGGCAGCCCTCCGAGCATTCGGTCTTCCTGCCCTTGGGGCGTGGTTCCGCGGTGGCGGGATCGACGGCCTCGGCCAGGGCGGAGCTGGCATACAGGCCATCGGGTTCGGTGTCGCGGTCGTGTGGGAGGAGCCAGAAGACGCGGCGGCGGAAGGTACCGGAAGCGCGCGAGGCCTTGGCGTCGTTGGCAGGGGTGGCGTAGCCGACCATGCGGCCGTCGCGCTGGTAGGCCGGCTTGCCCGTGCGGGTGGGGAGGCGGTCGAGGCTCTGGCGGACATAGTCGGGGCGGGTGATGTCCTCGAGCCGGTCGAGTTCGCTCTCGTGCTTGAGATCGTTCTCGCTGAGGGAACTCATGCCGTCTCCTCGTTCGCGAGCAGTCCGATGCCAGGGTGGCACTTCCTCGGATTCGGCAAGATCATCTCTTTCGGGGAGGCGAGGCCGAGGAGTTCACGGGCCCGGGCGGCGAAGGTGCGGTGGGGGGGTACGGGGCCGCGCCAGCCCGGGAAGCCGGGGGACGGCTTCCCGGGCTGGCGTCGCGCTACCGCAGGTTTGTCGGCGAGCTCCTCTACGGTCCCGTGGCAGTTGTCGCCTCGATGAACAGCAGCGGCGCACCGTCCTGCGGGGCGGCAGCACGATGCCGGCCTGGGCGCCGCCCTTGCCGGGCGCGTTCCACGTGCCGGCCGCCGGGAGCGGGACCTCGGTCCAGAACGAGGCGATCGTGCCGGTCCCGACCGGTCCGTCGACGGCGGCCTGGGCGGCGACCCGGACTTCGGCCGGGTCCTTGGCGAGCCCGGCCACGTTCGGCTTCGGGCGCAGCATCGCGATCACGGTCTCGTTGACGGCCACCGGGCGGGAGGCTCCTGAGGAGCCCGCGCCGCGCGCGGTGGAGCCCATCTCCGTCACCGGCCGGTTCAGCTCGTAGGAGGCGGCCAGAAGGCCCTTGAGCGGCCTGGCTCAGCCCAGGACCAGACGCGGAGGAGGCGCGGAGGAGGCGCGGTCCGATGTGTCACACCCGCGCGGGCGCCGCGCCCTGGGCAGGTGTGGGCTAGAGGCCGAACTCGATGTGCTGGATGTCGGACAGGCGCACTTCCTCCAGGCTCCCGGCCCGCGTCCCGTGGTTTTGGAAGTAGGTCTCCTTGAGTCCTTCGGCAGCGATCTGCTGGAGCTGGTTTTCAGAGGCGCCCTGCTCCTGGGCGTGGAAGAGGCGCTCGGCGAAGCGCGGTGGCAGCGCCACGGTGAGGTGGCGTTCGCGGGCCTCGTCGGTGGTTCCGATGGGTGCGCTGTAGCCGAGGCGGCCCTGGACGTCGATGACGAGGCCGCTGCTCGTGCCGGCGGCTTTCTTCGCTTGCGCCTTCACGCGGGGCTGCCACCGTTTTTTCACCTCGCCGGACAGGCGGCTAGCGAGGTCCGGGCGTGGTTTTTTGAGCTGGTTCTTGATGTAGCGCTCGACGGTGCGCTGGGAGATCCCGAGGGCCTGGGCTGCGGCTTTGGTTCCTTTCAGCTGCTTGACCAGGTAGCGCATCTGGGCGCCTGCGCTCTTGGGGGCTGGGCGTGTGACGGCCTGTTCCAGTGCGTTGCTGAGTCCCTCGCCGACCGACTTGGTCATCTTTGGTGTCCTACTCCCCTGTGTCGGTGGTGGTGACGTCGCCGGTCTTGATGTAGCGGGCCAGGTTCAGCTCCGGTGCCTGGACGCGCTCGCGGAGCTCTTCGGCCCACAGGGTCGTCTGGGTGCCTTCGTGTTTGACCATTCCGGGTGACACTCCGAGCCGGAACGACCCGGGTACCGTCTTGCCCGCGTCGTCGTAGGGCAGGACGTCGAGTGGTGAGGGTCCGTCGGCGGCGTAGACGGCGCAGTCGGAGAGCACGGCGACCGGGTAGCGGCCGGTGGCGGCGGCCAGTGCCACCATCTTGCGGTGCATGCCGATCCGGGCGCGGGAGATCACGGCGGCGCGGATGTCGGGGCGCCACGTCGGGCGGGTGAGAGCCGGCCAGGGCTGTCCCGGCCGCCAGCCTCCTCCGCGTGCCTTCTCCTGGAACTTGCCGATGCCGTTCTTCACCGTCGACTTGATCGCGTCCAGGACGATCGCCGCCTGCGGGTCGCGCTGCTTGTAGCCGTCCATCGCCGCGAGCAGTTCGGTGGGTGTCAGGTTTTCGGTGACGCCGAGGTCGGCCATCGTCGACACGTAGGCGTCGCGCAGCCGCTTGTACCAGCCGTCGAGGTAGCGGCCCGATTCTGTGCGGATGAAGGCTTCGAGGGGGGCGACGTCGTAGCCGAGTTCGGCGGCGTAGGCGACGGTCGGGGTCGCGTACCAGGCGGGCCCTTCGGGGCGCTTGCCGGTTGGGGTGAAGGGGCTGGGGAGCAGGTCGCCGTCGAGGGTGTGCCACTGTTTGCCGAGCTTCACGCGGGAGGGGTCGATGTGGGAGAGGTCGACCAGCCAGGAGCCGGGTGTCTTCGCGTCGAAGGCGGGGTTGGTGACGTGGACGGGCGGGGTGGCGAGGCCGACAATCGCACCGTTGGCGCCGGCGGCGAAGGCCATGTTGACGTCGATGCCGACGAGATGGCGCTTCATGCATTCGTCGTCGGTGAGCGGGCGGGCCCAGTCGTAGGCCTCCTCGAAGAGTTTTTCTGCCGGGGTGCGGATATGGAAGCGGGGCAGGTGGGCGAGGACGGGGTGGCCGTCGGTCGCCTCGCACGGTGGCGGGTCCATGGGTTCGGTGCCCAGGGATCCGGGGTTGTGTTCCCTGTGCCGCTTGCCGGTCTCGTCCGGGGCGGAGGCCCGGGTCGGCGGGTGCAGGGCGGTCATCAGCTCCAGGCCGGTCACCGCGGTGGATCCTCGTGGAGTCATGACACGGGTGGCGTATGTACCGAGAACGGAGGCGAGTTCGGCAGGGGGGAGGTGTGCGGCGTGGCCCCAGCTGCGAGTGTCGAGCGCGTTCCAGGACGGGATGCACAGCTGGACGCAGGAACGGCGGCCGCCCTGGGCGGGGCGGTAGATCCGTGCCCACGGGCCGAGACCGCGTTTCGTGAGCTGCCACTGCGCCCGCGTCAGCTGGGCGATCGCCTTGTGGGCGTCGGACAGGCGGCCGGCCAGGCGCTCCTGGTCGGTGAGCTCGGCGGGCAGGCCGAAGCGCTCCAGGGCGGTTTTCGTGAGGACGAGCAGCGGGTCGGCGTCCTTGCCCGAACCGTTCAGCCGCTGCGCACCCAACTGTGCTTCGGTCAGTGTCCACTCCACCAGCGAGGGCAGTGTCTTCGCGGGCACGTCCAGGACCAGACCGCCCACGCAGTACGCGAGAACCCGACCCTCGTCATCGACGTCGATGACGGCCAGCGGGCCATGCACAAACCTCGGACCGGTGGCGGGGGGCGCGGCGGTCACGGGCTTCGAAGCGGCGGCCTTCTTCGCGCCCGGGCGCCGCAATGCCGTCGGACGAGCGGCGGCCACCGGGGCGGGGTCTCCCTCGCGCCTCAAGGGCTGCTCGACGGCCGGAGCGGGAGGCGCCAGGGTTGGGGTTGGGGCCGTGAGCGCCTCCGGCGCCCGGGCGCACGGTTCGCCGGGCCTTGGCGGCTGCTCGGCTACCGGAACAGCAGGCACCGGGGACGGAACCAGGGCGGAGGACGCCTCCGGGGCAGGGGCGGGATACTTCTGCGCCCATCCCTCAAGCAGACGCTGATACGGCGCACGGCGCGGGGGCCGCGGCTCGCTGCGGCCCGCCTCCCAGTTCTTCACCGTCTGCGTACTGGTCTCCAGGACCTGCGCGAGCCGCGCCTGCGTGACCCCGGCCGCCTCACGCAACCGCGCCCGCTCCGCCGGCGGCGGCATCTCCGGCTCCCCCGCCAGCAACGCATCCACCGCATCGAACAGCTCATCCTGAGTCGGCATACCCCAGAACCTAACAGATTTACCTACAGATTTAGCCTCTGCTTTACCCCCTTCCGGGTGACCCAGGCGGGCACGCCCCCCCCCGGCTGCACAACGCCAGCACATACCGCCGAGCGCTGGCAGCGGCGGTCCCCCGGCGAGAACCCCGGGTGCTGCGACGTTGCCCGGTAACCCGCAGGCGAGTGTCCCGTGCAGTTTCACTGACCGAAAGCCCGCACTGCGGTTGCGGACGGGTGCCCTCGGACGGTCCCGCGGCAGACCGACCTCCAAGATCCACTTCGCCGCGGACAGTCAATGCCGGCTGTTGACTTTCGTCCTCACGCCAGGCCAGGCCGGCGGCGCGCCCGCGTTCACCCAGGTCATGTCCGGCCTGCGGGTACCCCGAGCCATCGGCCGCCCCCGAACCACCCCGGATGTGGTCCTGGCCGACAAGGCCTACTCGTCCCGCGCCACCCGAGCTCATCTCCGCCGACGCGGGATCCAGGCCGTGATCCCGCAACCTTCTGACCAGGTCGCGAACCGCAAGCGGCGCGATCGGCTCGGAGGCAGTCCGCCACCCTTCGACCGCGAGGCTTGCAAGCAGCGGAACACCGTCGAGAGGTGCATCAACAAGATCAAGCAGTGGCGCGGTCTGGCGACCCGCTACGACAGGACCGCCACCATCCACCTCGCCGGACTCCACATCGCCGACATCTTCATCTGGTCAGCCAGATGACCCCAGCGGCTGCCTAGACCCATCCCTGGTCGAGGTAAACCGTCCAGGCATCTCCCACTGCCTTGTGCAGTTCATTCAGGGCTGCAACGTCGGCGATGGCTGCCGGAGCGTCGGACAGTCGCAACGGGAAGTCCGGGACGCTCTTGCGGGTGTAGACCGGCAGCTCGCCATTGCAGTTGAAGGCCTGAAGCGAAGGGGGAGCATCGTTGAACCACGCGGGACAGCTCTCCTCAGCCCATGCAGCCGCGGCGTCGACACGATCCACATCGACCAGGAGACGCTCAGGAGCAGGCCCGCCACTGAACTGCACGAGGAAGCCCTGAGCGTCCACTGCCCACCAATCCCACATGAATCCAGGTCTGGGGTGCCGCAGGATTGTCGCCATGCCATCACGGAATCCGGACCGGACAAGACCGTTGAAGGTGCCCCGAAGGAAACAGCCGAGGCCAGACTGTCGGGGCCGGGGGACGCGCCCACGCACGATCCCCGTCCTGCCACGCAAGCGAGACCAGGCAAGCTAGCCGAACCACAACCGGGGCCAGAAGGATCATCCCCGCGGGCGTGGGGATGAGGCCGTGTGCAGGCTGGCGTCTCCCCTGATGGTGGGACCATCCCCGCGTGCGCGGGGAGCAGAGTCTCTCGCGGGGGTGCGGTCAGGGGCGGGTGGGGACATCCCCGCGTGCGCGGGGAGCAGTCGATCGGGGCGGCGAGATAGCACTCGCTCACGGGGACATCCCCGCGTGCGCGGGGAGCAGACTGGGTGACCTGCAGTTTTACCGCACACCGAGGCTTGCCGGAACCACTTCCACCGAAACCGACAAACCAGACACTCGCTCCCCCACGAGCAGAGAACAGCGACGCGAAAGTGAATAGGGTCCGTCCGGACCCGCATGCACCATCCCGACACAAGCAAAAAGCAGCCAGCAAAGTCGACGCATGGTCACCGGGCCAGGGACCAACCCCCCATGCGCGAGGCACAGCCACAGTGAGCACGTTGGCAAGCGGCGCGCACACTCACCACTCCGCAAGCAAACACACCGACCCAAGCGACCAGAACACCAACCACCCCGCACAAACAAAGGGCAGCAGCACTCGAGAACCAGCATGCCGGCCGCGACTCGGGGCCCTCCCCCGCGGGGCACGGGGAGCAGTCCGGCGCGTTCACCCGGCGGCGCCGCGGGGTCGGGGCCATCCCCGCGCGAGCGTGGAGCGGCGTACCTGATCTGCGTCATGGTCGCCTTTGTGGGGCATCTCCTGTGACTGGCTTCGGCCGCGTCGTCTGTCCACCCGGTGATACGCCAGCCGCGAGGAGGCGGAACGATCAGCCCAGGCAGACCGGAGTTCCCACGGCGCTTATGGGAGTGAGCGCCAGCATCCAGGCCGCCTCGCTCTGCAGTCACCCATGCGGTACGGGCGGGAGTTTCGAAGCCTTCTCGCAGTTCAGCGTGGGTGACTCGCCCTCATGTGACTGCTCATGTGACAGGCCGCGTGACGGTGAAAGGCTGGTCCGGGGCGGGCTGCAGGGGCGGGGCTGTCCTTGGGACCGAGCCTGGGTAGCTTGCGGCCGCCGCGTCCAGGCCGGCAGACGGGCCCCAGGCGTCAGCGCGGAGGCTGGACTTCGATCGAGGCAACGACCACGCCCGTGCGCACAGCGGTGGCGAAGGACCGGGTGCGGACCTGTTTGACCTCCTCGTCGTACTGGCGCAGCGGGGGGGGGCGGGACCGGAGGCCTGCAACGGCCCCAGACGTGGCTCCCGCCCGCTCCCGAGGCGCCCGCAGGCAGGGGATCTGGAGGGCTCTGGCTGCACAGCCGTATCGGTGGGGGGTCCGTCCCGCTCCGGGAGCAGTTCGGGCATCCCCTCCACGAGCACCACGACGCCGGATACCTCGCCGGCCTCAAAACGGCCCACCCACACCGGGGTGGGTACCGTCCTCAGTCGTCGCGAAGGCCATGAGCTCGCCGCCGGAAGCCTCGTCCCGGGTGCGCTGTATGAACATGGAGCCGTCGTCGATGTCCCCGTAGCCGTCCAGGTGCCGCTCCCCCTGGATCAGGCCTCGCTCGAAGAGCGCGAGGAGCGGCTTCCAGGCCCCGGCGTCGGCAAAGCAGCCGGTGGCGCCGTCGGTGCCGAGCCGGCTACCTGCTGCTCGATGGACAGGCGGGGATCGTCGTCCGGGGCGAGGGCTATCGCCCAGGTCGTGGCGGGGGTCTCGCTGACGAGCAGGCGGACGGCTGTGGGTTTCGTGGTGGTGACCTCGGCGTCCCGCCACACGCAGTGGTAGTTGCAACGGACCCGGGCCCCGTCGAGTACGTACCCCGGGCGCGACAGCCACCGTAAGGTGCGGCCCGTCACCGTCGATGCCCGGGCCAAAGACGGCCACCAGCCCGCTGGGCCCGCCCAGGAGGCCGACCCTACGCGGGCCCGCTCCTGCCCGACCTCACCGACGGGCAGTGGACGCGGATCGACGCGGCCGCCGTCGCGCCGGACTTGCGGGTGTGCGAGGACCTCAGCGGCGCCAGCGCCATCGAGGAGACCTCCGGCCCGCACTGGCATACGGCCCGTGCATGACCGACCGGGCCTGAGCGCGGCGACTTGGGGATTTCCCGCGCTGCCGAGACCCCGGGCACGAGCGAGGCAACGGCCCGCAGGGCCCGACGGGCAGCGGGCCAGCCTCCCAGTGCCGCGGCAGGCACCGCCGATGGGGAGGACGCGGTCATGCGCCCCCGGCCGACGCTCGGACGGCCTGGCCGGCGGCGTCGCTGAGCGTGCGCGCGCCGGAGGTGCTGAGGCGGCCGCTACCGCTCTCCAGGTGAGCGCGGACGAACCACTGGAACTGCTCCAGCTTCGCCACCTGCCCGATCAGCATGTCCTCCGTCACCGGGTCGATGTCACCGGCCATCTTCATGGCGGCCCGATGGTCCTCGATGACACCGGTATAGACCAGGTCCAGCGCGCCGAGGTGCGCGACGGCGTCGGCGCGTCCCACTTCGTAGTCGTCCCAGGTACGCCGCGCGACGAGGGCGCCCGGCGTGCCGATCGGCACCCCGCCCAGGGCAGCCATGCGCTCCGCCGTGGAGTCAGCCATCTCCCGGACAGCATCCACCTGCGGGTCGATCATCTCGTGCACGGCGATGAAGTGAGGGCCGACAACATTCCAGTGGACATGCTTCAAGGTGAGGGCCAGATCATTGAGAGCATGCAACCGCACCTGCAAAACATCCACCATCCGCTCGGCCTCCACCGGGTCCAGACCGGGCACGGTATGCGGTGCAGTGGCCTGCGTGGCGTCAGTCATGGACGGACTCCTCCTGATCGCTGTCGTTGTATCGTTCGGGCACTGCGGCTCCCGGAACAGACCGTACGGGCCCCTCCCGCCGCCATCCCCCCGCCTGCCCCGCCAGACACAACCCACACCCCCCGACCACCTCCCCACCACTCCACACGGTGCACGGGGGCCAGCAGGCGACAACGAGCCGAAAGACACGAAACCGTCAGCCGCGCACGACACGCGGACCGAACACGATCGCGGCCCCCGCCGCCGAGGAGCCGCGAACTCACCGCAGCGGCTCCACGCCATGTGGCGCTTTACCCCTCGCCAACGTAAACAGGCCCGGGCCAAGACCAAACCGGCTACCTCACAAGGACATCCCCACACCGGACACCGAGAAGACCAAGACCCACGCCGAGCAGGCCAAGGGCAAGGCCAAGGAGACCCTGGCCCGCGCCCTCGGCAACGAACGCATGACCGCAGAAGGCCACGCCGAGCAGGCCAAGGGCCTTTCGATGAACACGCCGCCTTCCCGCCTGCCGGCGAAGTCCTTGGCGCCTCAGCCGCATAGGCCGGATACCGATCAAGCCGAGGGCTTCACCCAGCGAGCCAGACGTTCCCCGACTGCCAGATTCTCGCGCCAGTACCGGAAAACGGTTCCCTGGACGATGTCGAGCTGCCTGGCCGCGACCAGGCCGGAGGCCAGACTCGCCCCGCCCGCGTCGGCCTCGAAGGCAATCAGTACGGGAGGTGTCTCACCGACCTGCCGAGCGACCAGTCGGACCTCGCCAGGCGTCGGCACACGAAACACCGGGTCCTGGAAGAAGGCCGGGCACGTGACGAAGACCGGATCGCTGAACACCAGCTCCAGGCCGTGGGCATACGAAATGTCGTGCCCCGCGCCCAGGCACAGCTGGCCGGGGTCCCAGGAGACGATGTCCCAGTCCCACCATGACCCTTCGGGAAGCTCGATCACGGCTCGTTGCCCGCCCTGGACCGCGCCGTCAATCGGGGATCACCACACCAAGCTCACGCAGTCGCGGAACGCAGGCCTTCAGGCAATCCTCCAAGGAGACAGCGTCCGTGCGGACCAAGAGATCACCCCGGAACGGAGCCCCGTTCGCGACGACAGTCCAGGGCTTCGTCCCATCGCGCATGCGCTCGGCGTCGACCTTGAACAACACCGTCACACCCTGCTCCGCCAACGCCTCCATGACCCGAGTTACGTCCATCGCGTCCCCACCCCCGATCCGAAATCAAACAGCCAGCAGGCTACACCGACCTCTCACAACCCCGGTCTTGACCTCTTTAGCACCGTGAGGCGTCCATGTCTTCGGCCAAGGTGGTCGGGTGGCAGTGTGACTGTCATGAGTGATGACGTGACTGTTCGAGACTCGGCGGGCGAGGCATGCGGCCGTGTGACTTCTGTGGTCATCCGGTGGTGACGGACTCGGTCGACGAGCGGGACTGCCCTGTGTGCGGCGAGACCGCTGAGGATTGGCCGGCGGCCTAGGAGTGCTTCGTTAGGTCTACTGTCCGTGAGGTTGCGAACGGTGCCTAGGATGCGGGCCATGGTGATCATCGACCTAGCTTCAGTCGCAAGTGAGGACGAGCTGCACCGACTGCTCCAGCGAGAGTTCGACTTTCCGGACTTCTACGGTCGGAACTGGGCTGCCTTCCGGGACGCCATCAGCGGCCTTGTTCTCATCCCCGAGCATGTGCGTTTCGTGGGGTGGAAGCCGTTGGCGGAACGTGTCCCGGAACTCCGGCTTCTGGGAGATCTTCGAGCATGGCCGCCGTCTGCACCTTGCGCTACGGCGGCTTACCGGTGTGCTCCAGCCAGACACGCCAGTCCATGAGCTCACGGAACGAAGCCTCTGCGACTTCGAGGATGGCTGGGAACGCACTGATCAGATGCGGCAGCTCTACCTGGCGCTCATTGAGGCAGCACTGGAGGTCCGTTCCAAGCAGGAAGGCGAGAGCTCTTGACCTGTACATATATCGCTCACGCCCTGCGTGCCGATGCGGTTCAAACCACGTGACCCTGCGAGCTTCCAACCGGAGAGCTCACGCCTCTGACCATTGCAAACTCCCTACCCGCCATCGGAGTCGGCATGAAGACGACACGTTACTTCGTCACTCATGTCAGCGCCTACCCGTCACTACCTGTCAGCGCTAACTAGCAGGTCAGAGCCTCTGGACCACTGACACTCTGATGACGAATCTTCACTGACACTCCCCCGCAGACCACCAGCTGGGGCGTGTGAATGACGCTGGTGCGGCGGGCCGGTGTTACTGGCGCCTCGTGTGCACGCGTGTGCTCGTGCACGTGTGCACGCCGAACGCGCGCGACCCCCCGCAACGGCCCTGTGGCGGCCCCTGGAGCTCCTCGCCGGGCCGGGGTAGCCCCTCGGGGCCCGTGGGCACCACTGCGGGGCGATGGGGCAGCCGGCGGTACCGCCGGCTGCGCTGCGGCGCACTTTTATGCGTGATCGCTCCGGTTGTTCGCACGATACGACCACAGGCCGGAGGGCCTGTGGTCGTACTCCGAGAACACGTCGAGTGGTCCGACCCGCGCGTACGCCTCCTCGGTCCGCGGGTGGTCACGGCGGGCGAGTGCCCAAGCTGCCTCCAGACGCAGATCGTTGTCCTCCTCGTCGAGGAGCGCGAGGAAGGCGTCCAGGACGGCGGCACTCCGGTCGTCGTATCCGGCGAGGGACGCTGCGGCGGGGCGTCGCACCCAGAGGCACTCGTCGCGAACCAGGACGAGCAGGGCGTCACGGACCGCCGGCTCGAGTGGCCTGTCAGGTGTGTACTGCGAGGAGAACGCCTCGGCAACGGTGGCCCGGACCTCGGGGTCGGGGTCATCGGCGAGCCCGAGGAGCGCCGATGCGGCCCGTTCCCTGCTCACGCAGTACACGGCTGCGCTGCGTACGCGCGGATCGGCGTGGCTGATGTACCGAAGGCCGATGGCTTCCTGATCCGGGTGCCCATGACCGGTGTAGACGTCCAGGATGATGGCGAGGACCTGCCCGTCGGGCTCCTCCTGCGCCCAGGACGCCAGGAAGTCGACATCCTGGGCGAGGTCCGATGAGCGCTGTACCGGCCCGAGGAAAATCCGCTGCCAGATGACCTGGGCGAGAAAGCGGCGGTGTACGGGGGCGGGGTGCTGCCGCAGGGCGGTGAGCTCGGACCGGACGCGCGGGCCGCGGCGCTGACTCAGAAAGTAGGTGCCCGCGAACCAGTTGCTGTCCCCATCCTGAGCGTGCGGTAGGGCGCGTGCCATCACTTCGTCTATTGGCGGGAACACCCCGAAGGCCCATTCGAGGTGGGTGAGAATGGCCCCGTGGCCGTCGCGGACGGTGCACCCACTGAGGGAATACTCATCGATCGTGTCGCCGTCGGGCTCATCGATCCGACGTTCGACCGCTGGTTCCGTGCTTCCGGTCCGCCTGCGCAGTTCCTCGACCACACCCGTCTCATACCAGTGCCGGGCCAGGTCGAGCAGTTCCCGCCGGGACGCCTCCGGCAGACGCAGCCGGGGGTCGCGTCCGAGCACCGCGAAGACCAGCCTGGGGGAGCCCGTATCGACGGCCCGCAGCAGAGGAGTGCCGCCGTCCGGAAGCTGGTGGTCCGGGTCTGCTCCCCTGTCGACCAGGACCTCAGCCGTGAGGTGATCGCAGCCCGCTACTGCGGTGCAGAGCACGGGCAGTCCGTCAGAGTCCATGGTGTCCGGATCTGCCCCCTGTTCCAGACAGGTCCGCACCGTGTCGGTGTCCCCGGCGGTCACGGCACTGACCATCCGGTCGGCCAGGTCCAACGACAGATCCGTCAATGCTCCCCCTGATGGCGTGTCCCAGGTCAGCAACGTACCCGAAGCAACCAGCGGGTGCAGAGGCTTATTCACCGGCGAGGCAGCGCTCGGCCGAACGGGACAGTAGACGTCGCAGAGGGGAGCCCGTCGGTCCCACCTGTAACACCCCGGCGTGTGAGTTCCAGCCGGTGGTCAGCCGCAGATCTGCGGACCTGCGCGCCTTGCGCCCAGGCGGTCCGACCAGCCGCGCACGGCAGCTCACCAGCGCACGACCTTCGATTCCTGGCTCGACCGAACATCACGACGGCCTTTAGAACGGCGGGCGGGTCCGGCGGGGGTGCCGGGGGGGAAAGACGGGGTGGTCGATGTGGTGGTGCTCGATCTCGACCCCGTACCGGCCGCCCCACGCCGCCCAGACGAGACGTCCGACCGCCTCGGCTACAGCGACGCTGCGGTGACGTCCTCCCTTTCTCTCGCCTATTCCGAGTTGTTGCCGAACATCAATCGATCACGGGTCGTCTGTAGCTCCCCCACGCCAAGCCGGTTTAGGGACGTGCGACGTGCACTGCATCTGTTGGCGGGTGGGTTGGCCCTCGTCGAGGCTGAGCGGGTGGGGTCACAGATGGCGTGAGCGCTGGACCGAAAGGGTTTGGCACGGGGGCCACACATCGACGATGATCACCTCATGACCACCAGAAAGGGCCATGCCTTCTAGGCCCGCTTCGCTCTCCACCGCTCGCGCACCGCCGCCGCTCACCGCAGCGCCCGAACGCCGTGACCGCCCGCCCAGGAGAGCCCGCCCGTGCAGAAGACTGCCCTCGTTCCCTATGCCCACCTTCCCCGAGCGCACCACGCCCACCACGTCCTGACCAGCACCGTCGACGTCTTCGGCACCGCCCACTGGCTGCTTGCCGACCGCGCTCCGCAGCCCGGCGGCGATGCCCTGCCCTTCGACGCGCTGGTCGTCTCCGTACATCCGGGCGGCGAGGTCGAACTCACCGAGCTGAGCGCCGTGCGGGCCCGCTGGCCGCACCTGGACCGCCTGCCTGACGGCGGGTTCGTCGTCGCAGCATCCCGCGCCCGCCGGTACGAGGACGCGGACCAGGTCCAGGTCTTCGACGCGCTCGGCCGCGAGGCCTCCTCCTTCTCCGTCGGGGACGCCATCGAGCACCTGCTCGTGGACGAGGCCGGCCACATCTGGGTCGGGCACTTCGACGAAAACCCGGTCGGAATCCGCCGCTGGAGCCCCACAGGCCACATCTACTGGACGTCCGACAGCGCAAGCATCCCTGGCCTCTTCGACTGCTACGCCCTGAACGTGTCGGGCACCACCGCCTGGGCATGCACGTACACAGACTTCCCGCTCGTCGAGATACGCCCCGACCGGCCCGTGAGGGTGTGGCCGAACCAGGTACGGGGCGCCAAGGCAGTGGCCATCCACGGCGAGCGGGTCGCCTTCTACGGCGGCTACGGCGAAGAGGTGGACCGGCTCACCCGCGGAGAGCTCACCGAAGCATCCGTCGAGCCAACGGACGTCGGCCTGCTCACCCTGCCCGACGGCCACCTGCCCGGTCGCCGCCGCGCCGTCAGCCGAGGAAGCAGGATCTACGTCCAGGCCGAGCCGTTCACCGCGTGGGGCGTGGTTGACCTCAGCAGCTGAGCCCCGAAAGGAGAGACATGCGGCAAGATGCGGACGCATGCCCCTCTCATCGCGTTTCACCATGCCGGGCCAGGTCCGGGCTGTGGCCACATCCGACGCCTCTGGGCCACTGACCGTGACCGGCTACGGCCCGAATCCGCTGGCGACCGTCATCACGAGGGTCGACCTTTCAGGCAAGGTGGAGTGGCAGCGGACCTACCCCGGGACAGGCAGGCCGCAATCCCGTCTGGCCACGGACGGCACGCTGTGGCTCGCCTACCCAGACCGCGGCGGTCAGCTCCTGGAAGGTGTTCTGCCGGACGGTTCCACTGGGCCCACCGCCCGCCCGGAGTGCCGCGCCAATGAGGATATCGGCGCATTCGTCCTCCTCGACGACGGGTTCGTCATTTCCTGGGTCAGCGGCTCCCGCATGGTCCGTAGGGAACGAAGCCGACCCACCTCTGTACCGGAGCCTCGCGTGGCCCGGTACACGAGAGAGGGGGAGTGCCTCTGGTCCACGCCGATTACGCTCGGTGCGGTCTCGTTCCCGGGTGTGGTGGAGATGGGAGACCGGACGGGATGGGAGATCCGGCCGCGTAGACCTTGGGTCCCGGAGGAGATCGGTATTGATCACTGGGAGCCACTGCTCGTATCGGCCGACCGGATCGCAGCCAGTTTCACCGACACACGGGGTGGCATCGGAAGGACGTTCTTCCTCGACCTGGACAGTGGCGCGACCATCTCGGTCACCGCTCCCGCTCCCGCAGGCCGAAAGGCGATAGCTGGTCCTGGCCAGTTCCTGCTCGGATCCCAGGGTTACGGTGCCTTCACGACCGGCCGTTTCGGCCGGGACGGTGTCGAAACCGCACGCTGGGCCAGCCATGGGGCAATGCTCGTCGACAAGAACGGCGGCGTCTGCGGCCCGGAGCTCGAAAACAGCCTGCCTTCGCGATCACGCTTCCGGCGGCTCGCACCGGACAACAGCCTTGTGGACGGGCCGCCCCTGGCGGGTTACTACACGTCCTACCCTGCGATGGACTGCGAGGGAACCGCGGTGTTCTGGCGAGACGGCAAGCTGCTCGCTGTGGACACGAATCTCGCCGGACACGAACTGTTCGCCATGGATGACAGCAGAGCGGTTATCGGTCGTGCGCTACTGCTGAGCGAAGGCACTGTAGTCGTCTCCCTGGACAACGAGGTCCTGGTCTTCCGTACACCGCTGGGGTCCCTGGCCGAGGGCCCCTGGCCGTGCGGGGAAGCGAACCTCCGGGGCAATCCTCTCCTGAGCTGAAACTGCCTGCGTGAGGGCGGAAGAGACTGAAGCTGAGCATGGAGCTGGCAGGACGGGTCGACTACAAGACTCGTTCGCAGGACGCGCTCAACAGCCATGTCGCCTCGCCCTTCAGGCCCTGGTGGGCATGCTCCGGACGGGGCTGCGGTGGGTGGTGCTGTCGGTGCGCCTGTCCAGCTCGGTCCGGAGTTCGTGGATGACCTGGGCATAGACGGCGACACGCTCGCGAAGCCGGTCGTTGTCCTCCCGCAGGGCCTGGGCGGCGGCTTCGGCGTCGATGGCGCGGGCGTGCAGGTGTTGAACATAGGCCAGGACGTCGGCCAGGACGCTGCGCGGCATCCAGAACCGGCGCCCACGGCCGCCCTTGGCGCATGCCTCCGCCAGCCGACAGGTGTAGTAGGTGCGGGTCTCGTCGTCGGCGGGCAGCTACAGGCGCAGGACGCTGGCCCACTCACTCAACCGCAGCCCGGTGCCGTAGAGCCCGTCGACGAATGCGCAGTCGCGCTGGCTGTTGCGCCCCCGCCACCCGTCGATCTCCCGACCGCGCAGGTCCAGTCCGCGCAGCCCGACGTCGACCCAGCGGGCGTAGCCGGCCGGGTCCAGCCACTTCACGTCCTTGCTGCGTACGAGATGCGGGCCTGCCTCGAACGATTCCGTCACCGTGCCCGGGTCAGGGCCGGGAACCTGCCGTCGGGCCACCGGATCGCTCACTCCGAACCGGACTCCGGCCCAGCGGTAGAGCGCGCTGATCGCGACCAGGTCGTCCAGCACCGTCCCGCCGGCCACGCGCCGGACATTAGCCTCGGCGGTCATCCGCCAGAACTTGAAGCCGGCGACGTCCTCTTCGTCGGCGTCGTGCCAGGCCCGGCCCACCGCGTCAAGGAACCCCAGCCAGACGGCTACCGCGAAGGCGTACTTCCTCCGCATGCCTGCCCTCGCGTTACGCATACGCGCCGAGGCGAAGAACCCGTTGACCTCCGGCACCGACCAACCATCGGCCCGCAGCAGCACCGGCTGCCCCGGCTGCGTACCGTGCATGTGCGCCCACTCCGCCAGCATCGGCAGGCCCGCCAGCACCGGATCGGCCGCATACCACGACACCCCCCGCCGCGGGTCGCACCAATGCACCTGCCACCGCGCCAACGGCCCGGCGGCTTGCACCTCAAGTTCATCGATCCGCCCGAACAAGCGCCCCAAGAATCCCACCGACAAGCCCCCGGGCAAATGACCCTGTTCAGTCCGACCAGTTGAACATCAGCTCGCCGACCGTGCCGGGGCGCCAGTAGCCCACCTGCTCCAGCTCTACTTCGGCGAGCTCACTGGTGTCAGCCGAGGCCAACGGCATGTTCAGTTCATCGACGTCGAGCAGTCGGAAGCCGGCCATCTCAAACGCGGCCGCCCATGCCGGCGGGGGTGTGAAGTCCGGCAAGGGCGCACCAGCCTGCGGCGGGCTCGCCACAAAGGCGACGACCGGGAGCGCCTCGTGGCACAAGACCGCAGACAGACCGGATGAGGTGGTGATCAGAGCCGTATGGAAGCTCGGCGTGGTTCCGGCCGGGGTCACTTCGCCGACCGTGCCCCGAATCGATCGGGCCACAGCGTGGCAGGCAGTTCTGAGGGCCACGACGTCCGCCCGCGGCAACGGGTCATCGCCATGCCCCCCAGAACCCGGTGGCTCCGCGCGCGACACGGATCAACGCACGACTCAACTTTCATTGTGGCCGTCAGGTCTGCTGACAAGAGTGCCACGCGACTCAGCCGCGTGATCACATGCCTGGTTCTGCCACCCACCGGAACCACCTCTTGGGTGGCCCGATCAGTCGCGAGGGTGGGGAATTACATGAACTTACCCCTGGGGAATAACGCGATCGTCCACACCGCGGAATGACGCTGGCCGGACCCCTCGCGAGGGAGATCGCGAAGACGGCGGGAGACAATCGCGGCGACCGTGGTGCGCAGCGGGTCGGGCAGTCGCTGGGATACCAGCGCGTGCCGGATCTCCAGCGGGGTGTAACCGGACTCCAGCATGCCGGTGACCACCAGGCCCTGATCTCTCAGGGACTCAGCGTGCGTGATGGTCCACTCCGGCGCCTGCGCCGCAATCGCCCGCAGTATCTGCACCCTGGGCGTCGGGTCCCCGGCACTACGCCGGAAACCGGGGCTGAGCTACCGCCGGTCTCGGAACCTGCATACACACCCGTATACAGTTCCTGCCTAACCACGAGGGGCGAGTAATGCAGTCGACGATCGAGGACACCTCAGCCCGCTGCAACGGCAAGCCCGTGCTCGCCATGGTGGCGTTCACGGGGCTGCTCAGGTGAGCGGCAGCGATGACTTTCGGTCAGAGCAAGTAAGGGACCTGAGGTGGCGGATGTGCGACGTGGACAATGATGGGCTATGGATGCGGGGGTTGCTGCGGTGCTCGCCGCTGCTTCAGCTGGTGTGCTGAGCGCGGCTGGCGTGACGTCGAGTGCTTTGATCACGGGCCGTACAGCTGTGGAGTCGGCGGCATCGGCTCTGGGCTTGGAGCGGCAGAGGGCTGCAGCAGAGCACAGCCGTGTCGTGCGGGATGCCCGTTTATCTGGCTACGCGACATTCCGTAGCACCGTGATGCTCGCGCTCGACCATCTGATCGCTCTCGCGGAGAACCGGGCTTCGCATGCCGGCGACAGCCCGTCGGTCGACGGTGCGCGCCGCCACATGTGGGCGGTAAGGACGAGTCTGCTCAGTGACGTCATCCCCCTCAACCACGATGAGGCTGCACGCCTTGCAGATGAGCTGTGCCGGCACCTCGGTCATGCCTTGGACGCCGTGGCGCAGCTCGCCGCTGCGGATGATGTCCCGCCGCCGCAGGCGGCGCTCGAGCGCTGGCAGCAGCACTACGACGTGATCGTCGATCACTTCACGCGGCTCTCCCGGGTGACGGGACGCCTCGTCTTCTGAGTGGGCCGGTGCGTCGGGCCACTCAGTGTGGGGGGCGGAGGGTGTCGTTCACGGTTCTGCCCTTTCAGCAGGTGGGCGGGCTCCAGGTAGGTGGCCGTGGTGCAGAACATGGAGGGAACTTGATTTGTACGGCCCCTGCCGGTCGGACATCGCAGGTAGGTTCCGGATATCCGGCGCATTGTTCACAACGGCCGGACAAGCGCAGGCGGACGACCGGGGGTTGTACGGGTGGCAGAGACGAAGAAGCGCGGCCGCGGATGGGCACCGTTACGGCCCGTGAACACGCATGCCGGGTTGCTGGCGGAGTTCCTGCGGCTGCGTGTCGACGAGTCCGGCAAGACCCTCGCGGTCCTGTCTAAGGAGGTCGTCTACTCCACCAGCCAGATCAGCACCTACCTCAGCGGGCGGATCCCGCCGCGCGTCTTCGTTGTCCGCCTGATCGCGGCTACCGTGCCGCCGCTGCTGCGCGAGCGCCGGGAGGTCGAGGCCCTCGGGCTTTTGCGAGATGCCGAGCATCCGCCCCGCAATCCGGCCAAGCCCACCGCGCCGGCGCAGGCCTCCGCCATCGCGTTGGCGCAGGTACAGGCAGAGCAGATCCAGGTCTACGAGCGTCTGACCCGGGCTCTGGAGCAGGAGGGCGAGCTGCGGCAGGCGGCGGAGAACTCGACGCGGGTCGTCGCTACGGCGGCCGGAGCGTTCCTCACGATTGGCCCGGCCGCGGTCCTGCTGCGTGCATGGCGACGGCGGCATCACGCCGGGGCCTGAGCCCGGTCGTCAGAACAAGGTGGCCCCGGGTCGGTGATACGCCGACCCGGGGCCACCTGGTCTGGAACCCTGATCGACGAAGATTCGCTATGGCCTACGTGATCGAAGGTGCCCGACCGGACGACTTCGCGCAGTTGTGGGGCGCGCAGGCCCGGGTGACGCCACAGCAGGTAGGCCGGGACGGACACCACCAGCAGGCCGACGGCGACCAGGAGCAGTAGGACGAGCAGGGTGGTCGTGGACATGAGTCCCCCAGGGTGAGGTGTGGATGCCGGCCGGGTGATGCGGCGGTCCGCACGGTGGCAGAGGGGGTGGTTGCCCGCGCAACCCCTTCAATGTGCCCTGGACACCTGACAGCTCTTCGAGTGTGTGGAGCCGGCGGCGGTCCCGCTCGCCACGCCAGGTATGCGGGAGCGTGCGCCGGGAGCAGGAAGGCGGGCAGCGCGGCCGTGGTCACGGGGTCTCCTTTGCTCGGGTGTGAGCGCCGGTGGGCCTGCCGCGGCGGCGGGCGCTCCGGCCGCTGGGGCTGGGCGCCGCGCCGCGCGGGCAGGCGGGCGGGGCTTGGTGGGTGTTACTTCTGCGGGGGCTCGTTGTCCTGGCGGGCGGCGCGGCGGGCGCGGTGCAGTTCGAGGGTGGTGGTCAGGAGGGTGCCGAGGATCGTGAGGATGTCGGCGGCGAGGGAGAGGGTGTCGTTCATGGTCTGCCCCGTTTCGTGGTGGGTGGGTGGTGGCTGTGGGCAGACCATGGCGGAGAGTTGATTTGTACGGACCCCCAGGACCGAACATCGCAGGTAAGTTCCGGATGCACGCGGTCTTGTCCAGTACGGGCCGGACAAGGACAGCGACGACCGGGGGGGTGTGGTGGGGAAGCCGAAGAAGCGCGGACGGCAGTGGGCGGAGGTTCGTCCCGCCAATACGGAGGCCGGGCTGCTGGCGCAGTTTCTGCGGGCCCGGATCGATGAGTCGGGCAAGACCCTCGCGGTGTTGTCGGGGGAGGTCGGCTATTCCACGAGCCAGCTCAGCACGCTGCTGAGCGGGAAGATCCCGCCGCGTGCGTTCGTCGTCCGGCTCATCGAGGTGACCGTGCCGCCGCTGCTGCGCGAACGCCGCACGGCCGATGCGCTGCGCCTCTTACAGGACGCCCTGTATCCGCCGCGCCGCCCGGCCACGTCGCCCGCGCGCACGACGGAGCAGACCACCGCCGTGAGCGCTGAGCAGACCACCGCCGTGAGCGCGGCGCAGACGCAGGCCGAGCAGATTCAGGTGTACGAGCGGCTGACACGGGCGCTGGAGCAGGTGAACGAGCTCCAGGAGGCGGCCGAGAAGTCGACCCGTCTGATCCTGGTGCTGCTGGGCATGGTGAACACCCTGGACGACCGAGTACGCGACCTGACCGTGGAGCGCGACCGGCTGGCTGCCCAGACCGCCGACGGCGAGCTGGAGGCCGCGAGGAAACGGATCGGCCGGGCCGAGGAGCAAAGGAAGCGGGCGAGGTCGGAGCTCGCCCGCGCGAAGGAGAAGCAGCGCCAGGCCGAGGAACTCGCCGACCAGCTCCGCCAGGAGATCACAGCCCTCACCGACGATCTCGACCGGCTCCGTGGTGACGGGCCCTCTCCTCATGACAGCCTCCCGGCACTCGGCGGGCCTGCCCCGGTCAGCCCGGACCGTGATGCCGATGCCGCGGCCGACGACATCGACACGGCGCTCGCCCGCGCGACAGCGGTCAACGACGAGGACGCCGACACCATCGACCGGATCAGCACCGAGCTCACCAGCGACAGCGTCCTCACCGGCGTAGTGCTGCCGACAACGCCGGACAACTCCCCCACCAGCCCGGACACGGCAAACAAATCCGCCAGTCGGCTACGGGAAGAAGCTGACGCCGCGGCCGCGCGGGGAGACATCACCGACGCCATGCGGCTGTTCGGCCTGCTCTCACAACTCCTGTCGGAGGAAGCCGACGCGGCCGCCGCGGGCGGTGACGCTCTCGAGGCCGCGAGGCTGTACGGCGCCCTGGCGGAGGTCTCGGCCGTGTACCTCGGAGCCGACCACGAGACCACTCTCCGCAGCCGCAGCGAGGAGGCGTACTGGACCGCGGTGGGTGCCCCGGCTGCGGCACGGGATCTGTACGCCCTCCTCACGGCCGACCAGACACGCGTCCTCGGAGCGGACCATCCCGACACCCTCGCCAGCCGCCACACCCACGCCTGGTGCACGGCATTCGCGGGGGAGGTGGCAGGGGCGCTCGCTCTGCTCTCCGGCATCATCACCGACCGCACCCGCGTCCTCGGCTACGACCACAAGGACACCGTACTCAGCCGTCACGTCCACGCCGTCTTCACCGGAACCGCGGGGGACCCCGCTGGCGCACGCGACCTGCTCGTCGACATAGTCGCCGTCCGAGCCCGGGATCTCGGCTACGACCATCCCGAGACGCTGGGATGCCGCCACAACCACGCGGTCTTCACCGGCGCCACGGGGGACCCCACCGGCGCGCGCTACCTGCTCGGCGACATCATCAGCGCCCGCGCCCGCGACCTCGGCTACGACCACAAGGACACCCTGGACAGCCGCCGTAACCACGCGATCTTCACCGGAAACGCCGGAGATCCCGCCGGGGCACGCGACCTGCTCGTCGACATCGTCGCCGCCCACATCCGCAACCTCGGCTACGACCACCCAGACACCCTGACCAGCCGTCACGACCACGCGGTCTACACCGGAAACGCCGGAGACCTGGCCGGGGCACGCGACCTGCTCGTCGACATCGCCACCGCACGAGCCCGCGTCCTTGGGACCGACCACCCCGACACCCTGCTCAGCCAACGCGCGTACGAGAACTGGGCCACCCAGGCAGCCACCCCGCACGGCGAACAGCACACTCCCTGAACTCACACCCACCGGCGAACGGCCGCCGACCGGCATGCGGTACGGGCAGGTGGGCGCATCGGCTGCCTGCGTTCAGCGGTTGAGGTACTCGTAGTGCGTCAGGCGGGAGCTGGCAGCCTTCTCGGTCGTGCCGAGGGCCTCGGCGACGCGGGGCAGGGGGATGCTGTCGCCGGCGATGTACCGGGCGGCGAGCGGGCCGTAGTCGGCGACGAGCGCCTCCAGCTTCCCGGCCGCCTTCAGCACGACGAGCGGCTCGTCGTCGACAAGCTCGTCCAGGCGCTCACGCAGCAGGCGCAGCAGGCCGGTGACGTCGTCGGGCAGGTGGCTTTGTTCACAAGAATGGGTTCTGGCTCAACTTCCGTGGTCTGCACACGGTGAGTGACGATGCGGCGGTGCGGTAGGCGTCGGGAAGTTGCCCGGAATTCGCCCGCGGCCGGTTCGTGGTGGCTGACAGTGCGGGACCGTGGACGATCTGGTGCCCCGGCTGGAGGGGCTGCTGTTTCCGTCGGTCGCGGACATCGCGGTGCTGTCGGTCGACGTGGACATCGAGTCGGTGAACGTGAGGGTCAAGTCCTTGACCGCGGGGCACAGCTGCCCGGGGTGCGGGAGATGGTCGACCCGGGTGCACAGCTCCTACCTGCGGTTTCCCGTCGACGGTCCGATCGGAGGGCGACGGGTCCGGCTGAGCCTGCGGGTGCGGCGCTTCGTGTGCCGCAACTCATCGTGCGCGCGGCGGACCTTCGTCGAGCAGATCAAAGGGCTGACGCGGCGCCACGGCCGGTGGACCGAGCAGTTGCGGGCCACGCTCGCCTCGGTCGGCCTGGCGCTGGCCGGACGGGCCGGTGCCCGGCTGGCCGAAGTGTTCGGGGTGTCGGTGAGCCGGAGCACGGTGCTGCGGCTGGTCGAGGAGCATCCCGATCCGCAGGCGCCGGCCCCGCGAGTGGTGGGCGTCGACGAGTACGCGACGCGCAAGGGACGCGCCTACGGGACGGTACTGGTCGACGCCGAGACCCGCCGGCCGGTAGACCTGCTGCCCGACCGGGAGGCTTCGAGCCTGGCGGCCTGGCTGGCCGAGCGGCCGGGCATCGAGATCGTCTGCCGCGACCGCGCGCCGTTTTTCGCCGAGGGCGCCACCGCCGGGGCGCCGCAGGCCGTCCAGGTCGCGGACCGCTGGCACCTGTGGCACAACCTCAGCGAAGCGGCCGAGCGCGCCGTCACCCGCCACCGACAGTGCCTGAATGCCACAACTCCGTTGGCCAGCCAGGCCGTAACCGTCGAGTCCGCCGACCGGGAGGAGAACGCGGACCAGCCCTGGCCGACAGGCCACCGGTTCGCCGACCGGACCCGGGCCCGGCACGCCGAGGTGCACGCGCTGCTGGCCGCGGGGCACAGCCGGCGCGCCGTCCAGCGGCAGCTCGGCATGACCTGGCGCACGGTCAAGGCCCTGGCCGACGCCGCGAACCCGGAGGAGATCTTTCGGGGCCAGTGGCAGGGCCGCCCGTCCGTCCTGGACGAGTACAAGCCCTACCTGGACGACCGCTGGAACGACGGCTGCACCAACGCCTGGAAGCTCTGGGAGGAGATCGTCCCGCTCGGCTACAAGGGCAGCTACCAGCGCGTCAGCGCCTACCTACGACAGAAACGGACCTCGCCCCGGCCGGTGACCGCGCAGCCGCCGTCGCCCCGCACCGTCGCCGGCTGGATCCTCCGGCGCCCCACGGCACTGTCCGAGGCCGAACAACTCCAGCTCAAGACCGTCCTGGCCCAGTGCCCCGAACTCGACGCCCTGACCCGGCACGTCCGCTCCTTCGCCGTCATGCTCACCGAGCGCCAGGGCCAGCGGCTCCCGGAATGGCTCGACGCCGTCCGCCAGGACGACCTGCCCAGCCTCCACACCCTCGCCGCCGGCATCGACCGCGACCGGGACGCCGTTACAGCTGGCCTCACCCTCCCCTGGAACTCCGGCGTCGTCGAAGGTCATGTCAACCGGATCAAGATGCTCAAGCGCCAGATGTTCGGCCGGGCCGGCTTCGCTCTACTGCGGAAGCGAGTTCTTCTGGCCAGCTGACGACAGCCACCCATAAGGTGACGGAGACGAGAGAAGATGCACCATGGATCCCCGCATACCCCGCCTGCGCCGCAAGCTGGCCGCGATCCCGTTCCAACCACTGCGCAGCCATTCCTTTGGGGAAGAGCAGCACAAGTTCCGCCTCGGTCCAAAGGTGGCGGAAGCGCGCGTGGCTGCATTTGAGGCCGAACACGACATCGTCCTGCCCAGTGCCTACCGGCAGTTCCTCACGCACATCGGTGGCTCAGGGGCGGCACCGTTCTACGGCCTTATGCCGCTGGAGCACTGTTCCCTGCTGGTCATGAATCCGCGCGGAGAACCGGGAACACCTCGCGGCTTCGATGGCGCAGAACCCGGGGCACACGAACGCGACCTCTTCCTCCACATCATCGAGATGGGCTGCACTGACGTGTGCGTCATCGCGGTAACTGGACCCCTCACCGGCCGCGTCCTCATCGGTAACAGCGACGGGTACTGGGGCCCCAACGTCTCCTCCGCCACCGACTTCCTCGACTGGTACGAACGCTGGCTCAATCACATGAGCGCCGGGCGCGACAACCGAGCCCTGGAACTCACGTCACCTCGCCTTCATGCTCATCCAGACCGCCATCGCATGGCCCCGAAGATCTAACTCTCCGTAGCGGCTGCACGAAAGTTGAGCCAGAACCCATTCTCGTGAACAAAGCCAGGCAGGGGAAGCGTGCGGGCGGCGACGTCGTCCAGGTGCTCCTCCCACTCTTTGAGGGGGCCGGAGGTGTCGTAGGCGTCTCGGTCGTGGCGATCGACCTGCTGCCAGTCGAGGGGGAACGTGCGGGCGCCGCGCCATCCGCACGCGCACCGGCCGCGCATCGTCGTCGCGGTCGGGCGACGCAGGGAGCCGTCGTACGCCCACCAGTCGGTCGACTCGTGGAAGTAAGAGCCGCTCACCAGGTCGAAGTAGACCGGGCCCGACTCGGTGCCGTCCGCCAGCAGCACCCCGACCTCGCCCACGTGCGTCTCGAACTCATCGCGCTGCCAACCCATCACGATCTCCTTCTTCTCGCTGGCGGAGGCGGTGTCAGAAGGGCCGCCGGTGCTCAGCGGCTCAGCGGCTCAGCAAGAGTTCACACAACACCGCCAGGAGGAGGCTTGGGTGCAAGGCGTTCGCGGCGATCTGGAGATCGTCGCCGAGTGCTGCGAGGAAGCAGACCTCACCGTTCCGTCGTACCCGTATCCCTCACCAGGCGGACTGCTTCCCTGGACGACCTCGCTTCAGGGCGACCTCTTCCCCCATGCGTCGACACCAGGGCCGCCCCGGGCCTTGATAGAACGGGCCCATGAGTGCGAACGACGACGAGATCGTGCAGGCCGAGCGCCACTTCGGAGTCCGATTCCCCGCTGACTATCGACACTTCCTGGCCACGGAAGGGAGCATGAGCCAGTTCGTTCTTCCTGCGGACGACTTCCTCATGATCCATGCCATCGCGGAGCTCGTCGAAGTCAATGAGGCCGGCGAGTTCCATCCCGGTAGGCACCGCCTCCGATAACGCAGCACAAGCGTAACTCCAAAGCACATGCACCCCGGCAGGCCCGAGACCTCAGCACCGCATGGCTTACCGCTGCCGCGTAAGGATGTACCGCTCACCCGAATCCGGCTCACCGATCCAGGTGAAGACCGTCGGGTGCTCCTCCGTACCGCCGATGTCCCAGCCGAAGGACAGGCTCCCGCAGTCCACGATCCTGAGCTCGTACGGCCGACCGACACCGTCGTTCTCAGTCAGGTGTACTTCAAGCGCTGCACTGAACAGCGTTGGACATGGCACGTTCCCTACGTCGGCCCCACAACAGCGGGCCCGGGCAACGCCGGGCCGTACTACGTCGAGGGACCTTCGCGGACTCAGAAGGTTGGGCGGCTGATACGGCAGGAGGCAATCGCGATGGTCGTGGGAGCGACTGCCGCCCGACTGCGGGCCCGCGTTCGACGGCGCGCCCGAAGAACTGGCCGTGTTCGAGAGCGGACGAGACCTGTGATCGACCGGAGTTTTCGGCCGGGGGGTGCGGACTCCGGGACTTCCCTGGGGAAGACCGTGGATTTTCCGACCGGGAAATACGGGACGTCCACAAGAATGCCCGGCTCTGCGTTGGGGCGGTAGCCTCGCCTCTTGCTGCAGACTTCTTCTGCAGGGCCGGACGGTGGAGGCGCAGGCCGCACACGCAGGCTCTCTGCAGCACTTTTTGACGGGCCGAACTGGCAGTGCAGGATCGCAGCAGCCTGATCGCGTACGGGAGTGCGCTTGGTCAGTCTGAGTCGTACCAGTGGGTGAACGGGCGGTCCGGGCAGGCCAGACATTCGAAGACATAGATGGCGCCGACGCCGCCGATGTCGAGGCCGGTCGGGTCGACAGGAATGGCACGACCACCGTCTTCGTCCCGGTCCTCAATGGGCAGCCAGGTCCGCCACGAAGCCCCGTCGCACTCCCAGCTGGCCACGGTCACCAGATGACTCATCGGCCGGCCGCATTGCTCGCAGTCGGCCTCGCCCGATCCGGTGAACCAGTCCGGGTACCCGCCGAGCTTGGTGCTCGGTGCCTCCGCAAGGTGAGCCGCGTACGACAGCAGCGGGGCTGCCTCCTCCAGCCGGTGGAAGTCCTCCTGCCACGCTTCGGCCAGATCCTCCGGCAGATCCAAGGACGGGTACTCCGCCACCCGCTCAGGGTGAACGACACACGGTGCCGGCACGTGCCAGGCGTCAGCCGCGGAATCGGGGGCGGGCGTGGGCAGGACAGCCCCGACGGCTGCGGAGTCACGCCAGAAAACCACAGGCCACGGTGACGCCGGAAAGTCATGATGGAACGGACACCACAACACCTGCAGAACGTCCCTGCCCTGCGGAAAGGACACGACACCGGTCGGCAGATCCGAACGGAAAGCCTGCACGACCGGCACCATCGGCACCTGGATGCTGCTCGGCATGCCCATCCCAAAATCTTGGTGCGGTCGGGTACACACCGGCCACGCCTCATCAGCCGGCCACAGCAAAGGCCCGCCGACGGAGCTCTGCCCGGCCGACGGGGTACCCCGCCTGGGATGAAGACGGATAGTGTTCCGAGCCAACGCCGCCAGGCCCGGTACGAGTCCGGTCACGTCCACCGGACGCGGGGGCGTCTGGCGTATCCGTCCACTTGCCGGGGCATGCGAATCCATCGCCTGATCAGTCACCAGGCGTACCCTGCCAGACGCCACTGACTCCACCACCGTCGAGAGTGCGAGCCTGGCCGCCGGCGCCGGGTTCAGCCTCGCTGGTTGAGCGCCCGCGTGAGCTCCCGGTTCGCCGCGCGGGCGGCGTCGAGCTCAGCCCACTGGTCGTCGATCTGGCGGGTCAGTTCGATTTCGCGCTGCTTGAGGCGGGGGAGGGTGGCTTGCAACTCGTCGATGTCCGCGCTTGAGATGCCACCGCGTACGGCCTCGAGCCCGGCGCCGGTGACCGACAGGACACGCTCAGGCCTGCGGCGTCGTCACGCAGGCCCCAAGAACGACCGATGCCCGTGCGCGTCCGGGGAGGCCATGGGGAGCTCCCGGGTACGGCGACACGGGCGACCGCGGGTGGGGTGGCCGCCCTCGCGGCCAGAGCGGGTGCGATCGAGCTCACGAGAGAGTCCGCGCAGTGAGCTTCGGATTCCGTATCCGCATGCTCATGTGGAGTCAGCGACAGGGTACGGATCCGCGTGGCCGTCTGTCCCCCACCGCGCCAGTGGCGTCTGATCGGGGCCCACAGAGCAGCGGAGTGTCAGGCTCGCTTCTCCGACGCGGTCCGAAACTGCAAAGCAATCTTGCTCGCTGCAGGAAGGCTCGTCTCGTCCATCAGCACAACACTGCCGGTCGTGCCGGAATCGGTCCATGCGCACAAGATCGGCTGACCACCGCCCTGCGGCGTGAGAAAACCGCAGCTCAACTGCCCACCCCACGGTCCCGCCTCGAACGCGGTGACCTCGGTTGCCTTCGCCCCGCCGAAGAAGTTACGCATCTCCTGGGACATGGTGTCGGAGTTCTTCTCCTCGGCCAGTTCCGTATCCCATTCGACCGCGTTAACACGAAGGACGGCCCCGATCGGTCCCTCTCCGGGGCCCTCGTAGAACCAGTACTTGCCTGAACCGTCCTTCCCGGCGGCCATCTCCTCGAACTCGGCAGCCTCCGCGCCGGTGAGCAGCCGGTACGCGCCCACGTTGGAGGCGGCATCGATGGTTCGCTCCGGGACGGCAGGGGTGGCGGCAGCGCTGGGTGGCTCCCCCTCGTAGCTCAGCGCACGCACCCCTCCCACGACCGCCACGGCCAGCAGTACGCCGACGACGATGTTGCGCCGGCGCAGGGCAGACGGCACAGCCCGCTCGGCCTCGACTGCACTCCTCGGGACCGGGCCACTGCGCCATGACGTGGTGGCGAACCAGATGACCGCCATGACGACAGCCGTGATAAGGAGCGCCCCCACCGCCTGGCCGTTGGCATAGGCCTGGGAGGTGGTGTCGATAGAAAGCGTGTGCATGCGGGAATCCTACGGGTAACCGCACGGGTGTTCGCATCCGGGTTTCGATCGGGCCCGAGTGCTCTGGCCTGGACATTCAGCGCCAGGCGAGGCCGGCTTGGCTGAGCAGGCCGCAGCGGCACGGCTGATTCGGCGGCTCGGGCTCGTACACGGCGAGGAGGACGGCGTCGGCTCGTCGGGGGACTTCATGCCCCGCTGTTTTTCATGGCCTTCTTCGACACGACGACGCCATAGCCGGCAGCGTCAGAGCCGAGGCGTGGGATGGAGAACTGAATTCCCGTCTGTTGGCTTTGTCCACGAGAACGGGCTCTGGCTCGCTTTCTCTGGAGGCTTACGGAAAGTGATGTCGGTGGTGGCTGGCAGGATGGCCGGACTCTGCCGTTGATCTGATGGGAGACCGTCGTGACGTCTGCGTACCCGTGCCTGACCCGTGCCTTGGCCGAGGCTTTGGTCGATGTCCTGTGGTTCATCGACAGCAGTGAAGATGAGCAGATGGACCAGGACGAAGCGGTCAGGGTCATAGAGGGTGTCGCACACATGGTCAGCACGCTGCCGAGTGATCAGCGCCAGGAGCTGATCACCCTGCTCGGGGAAATGGCAGCCGCCGAGACCAACCCCGCTCGCCGTGGGTTCCTTGAAGACTTCCCGCAGGGCCTCGGAATCATCGACGATACGCCCTGAAGGACTTCAACGTGCCGCGTAAGGCCAGCGCTAAGAGCTGTCTCTTTTGGCTCCCGGGACCTTGAGGCGTCACGCGCGGTTGGTCTGAGAGTCTGAGTCGGTGGACGACCGACTCAGGCACCGCGAATCCGACTGACCGAAGCGATTGACGCGGTTGCCCATCTGGAACGGGCCGTGCCCGGCCTTGCTGCGCACCGGCTGCCTACGCCGGCCAACGTGGACTGGAGCGTGCTGGAGACTGAGCTGGGCACGGCCGTCCCAACAGATTTTAAGTTGCTGTGCAGCCTTTATCCGACACTCGAACTGGGCGACTTCATCCGAGTGGTCGCACCGATCCCCGGCCAGGAGAAGGCTCGGGTGCAAGGAGTGCGTTCGACGGTCCAGCGGTGTCGGCCAAGTCGCTGCGAAGACTCGACGCCCTTGCGGGCGATGCGGTGGGTGATGCCCCGTTGGCGTAACCATTGCCGCAGGTGGCAGAGTCGTAGCCCTAGTCGGCGTGCAGCTTGCCTGGTCTGCGTCGCCGGGGTCCCCGGCGGGAGCGGATCAGCGGTATGCCCTTCACCAGGGGGATCAGTGCCGGGCTGTCATGCAGGTTCGCCGCCGAGATTCCGACCGACAGGGGCGGACCGGTCCGCTCGGTGATCAAGTGGATCTTCGAGCCGTACTTGCCCCGGTCGACAGGATTCGGGCCTGTCAGGCGACGTGCGGTTCACCTCCGCTCGCGCGGAGAGCACCCCGCGCGCTCGACGAGCTGAAGGAGCGCGGCCGGCTCACCTCCGCTCGAGCGGAGGTGAGCCGTGGCGGAGGTTGTCGGGCATGGGGGCGTTGGGGTGCGCTCCGCGCGAACGGAGGTGAGCCGACGTGGCGCAACGACATTCGGCTCATGTTCTGACGGACTAGGGCAGCGCCCCTTGCTCAAGGCTTCGCTCGGCAACAAGATCCCATCGCCCCCCCACCGAGGAGATCAGTTCTCTCTCAAATGCACAACCTTGAGCAACGGCGTTCTCTTGATCAATGAATCGAACCCCGCTACCTCCCTCGACGTCCAGTACTACAAGTCGGGTGGCAGCGCCATCACCACTCGGCTCGACTTCCTCCGGGCCGGAGTAAACACGTGGGCCGGTTTCCGGTCCATGTTCGCCGGTATGACGTACCGCAACGACTGGAGCGGCCTCTCCAACGGCTGCTCTCCGACCAACGGGCTCCTCAATACGAGCGGTGGGGCGACCTACCAGACTCCGGCCGCGGATCCCTGCTGATGGGCGACCCGGTGCCTCGCGCAACCTGCGACGGCGCCGGGCCCGCCGCCGGTTCACGTTCACGTTCTCGTTCACCGCACAGAGAGTGATCAGGTGCTGTACGCCGTCTTCAACGGGCATGGGATGTTCATCATCCTGGCGACCTTGCTGTCAACAACGGTTGGCATCGTCGTCTACAAGCAGTCTCCGCGTGGAAGCGAGCGCCGTGCCCTCAAGGGCTTGTTCGCGGCATCAGTGACTGCCGTGGTGAGCCTGACGCTCTGGTCGACCGGCTCTCCCGTTCAGCAGCCGCGGACGTGCGTCGTCAACCGCGATCTCATCGAGCCGTTCACCACCGATCAAGGTCTCCTCAACGCCGGTCTGTTCCTGCCGGTCGGACTGCTGGGCGCACTCGCGACCCGAAAGATCGTCGGCACCATAGCGTTCGGTGTACTGCTGACCTCCTCAATCGAGACCCTCCAAGGCGCCCTCACCTTCCTCGGGCGCGGCTGCGACACGAGCGACGTGCTGATGAACTCCCTGGGCGTGGTGACGGGCGCGCTCGTCGGGTGGGCGGTCACCGCCCTCGAGGTGCCCCGGGCTGGATTCCTTCACCCCTGGCGGGCTCGAAGCGCGTACGCTGCTGTGTCCGCGGTCGCTGGCCTTGTCCTCGTCTGGGGCCTCGCCATTGAACCGCAGGCCGTGGACCACACCCTCGGCATCGGACGAGCCGACACCGAGCAGGAAGAAGCGATCCGGGCAGCTGTGGACGAGGCTTTCGATGGCCACTACGAGGTGAGCCGTGTCGACTTCGCGTCCGGGCCCGAGGGCACCGGCACGATCATGGCCGAGTTCTCCGGGGGTGGGTCCGCCGAACTCCGCTGGCCTGCCCGCAACACGTTCCAGGCGTACCTCGCTATGTCGAGCACCGGCGAGCCAAGCAGATATCCACTCCCCGGCGTGGAGACCTCTCCGGTCAACGAGCAGCAGGCGCAAAATATCGCCAGGGAGTACGCCGCTCGCCATGCCGCATGGGGGCTACGGAACGCGCAACCGAAGACCACCAAAGTCGGCGAGAACGCTGAACTCGGCTGGATGTCCAGTTGGCGTCGACACGACCGGAACGGCGTCCTCATGCCCATGAGGCTCGACGTCCAGGTCGATCACCTTGGCCGGGTGTCCCAGCTCATCATGACGGATATCCCAGACCCGCACCTGGCTTCCCCCGCGTAACGAAAGAGGAGGCCATCACAGCGCTCCTGACGGCACGCAAGCAGGACGGGGCGAAGGCGCCCAGGCTGCGCGTTACCGCAGTGCTCCTGGCGATGGAAAGCAAGGAAACCTGGATCCCCGCCTGGCGCATCGACGTGCAGGGCAAGCAGCCTGTCACAGGATCCGTGAACGCCATAACGGGAACCGTGCTCGACGAGTCCCCATAGGGCGATGCTTGCACCTAACACGCAGCCATTTCCTCCAGCCGCCCGACTCCCGAGTCCAACAGTTGCGCCTGAGCGGCGGCCGCCACACCTAGCCGTCGCCGGACGCCCGGCTGGGGCGGGTAGCGCAGCGGAACGAGGGGGGACCGGGCTGCAGCCTCGTCGCGGGTGCCGAGCCAGAGGTCGATGATCTGCCAGGACCGGCCGTCGACGACGAACACCGTCCGGAGCTGGCCTCCTGGCGACGACGGCGGTGCCCTGAGGGGAACGAGGAGCTGCCTGCCCGGTCCGCGACGCCATCGCGCGGTATCCACCCGGCTAGCGGGAGGCACCGCTCCCCCAGTTACTTGGCCAACCCGTTCGACAGCCCTTCCGCAACCGCCATGGCCAACCACCATCCGAGCGGGCCCATCCCCCGGCCCCGCCCTGGCCCGCCGGTATCCGCGTCGCGGCCGGACTGCTCATTCCTCTCAGCGCAGCAAGGATGCCCGACGGGTCGCCATGTCCGGCCGGCTCGCACGGGAAGCAGTCGCGCCTCCCTGGCAACCACAACCCGAATACGGACCCGACCCCATCCCCGGCCGATGTTCACGCGCCGCCGCCCCCCAGGCTCCCCCGGGCTCGCAGGCAGGGAGCAATTCGCCGAGCCGATCGGCACGCACATGAAGACGGAAGCCTCACGTACGCACGGAGCAGAGCCTCAAAAGGGCGCGGGCCGTCCGATCACGACTCCTAACAGTCAGGCAGGATGCCTTCGTGAGCGTCATCGAGATCAAGAGCCCCTGGACACCAGCCCACCAAGCGGTGGAGTCCAGCGACCACGCCACCCTCACCCGCCTCCTCGACGAGGGAGCCGACGTGAACGAGGTCTGCTGCGGGATCACCCTTCTGATGCACGCCATCGACCTGGAGGCAGACGCGGCTGTCCAGTCCGGTCAACCAGTCGACAGCGCGCTCACCGCGATCGTCCTCGCCTACGGCGCCGCCCCCACCACAACCATCAACGGCACCACCGCCCACGACCTGGCCCACTCCTACAACCACAACATGGCCATCCGACTCCTCAACCGCTTCACCCCCACCACGGCCGAGTCACACAACCAGACACCATCTGACCGCCGGCCTTGAGGACCATCCCCTTTCATTCGAAGAGAACAGCAAGGCCGGGTATCCAGGGCCGACTCAGCGTCGGGGCCACCCCCGCACAGGCAGAGAGCAGTCGGCCACGGGCGCCTTCCAGCGGAGCACCAGGAAGGCCATCCCCACGTGGGCGGGAGGCAGGCGCCGCAGAGCAGGTCGAGGTCCTCTCCGGGACCATCCCGCGCGAGCGAGGAGCAGCCGTGGTAAGCGCGGTGGTGAGGTACCGCCCGACATGGGCCGGAACACCAGCAACACTCACCGCATCATGCGTCCAAGCTCAGGCAGTTGCTTCGAGCGCTTCTAGGACAGTGGCGAAAATTCGCCCTTGAGTGACAGTGTGGCAGTCAGTAAATTCAGCCACCCGCCGGACTGCTGTCCGGTGCCGTAGGTCGATATGCAGGGAGACAGGATGCGTGGCAGGTTTCGAACCTGCCGCTGACTCGTGAAACGCGGGCCAGCGGGGTTCTTCATTGACTTGGTTGCCCTGACAAGGCACCGCCTGAGGGAGACGTATGCCCTCAGCCGGAGACCAGGTGACCCCGCTCGCGTATCCGAGGAGTGCACCTTGCTGGACCGTTTGATCGACCTTCTGTCTCCCACCCGGACCCTCCGCGCCGTGCTGGACTTCTGCACCATCGTGGTCCGTCTGCTGCCCGCGCTGGTCGTGATCGTGGCGCTCATCCCCTCGTTCGTCGTCTTCGCGTTCATCTCCGCCGGGGCACGCAGGTCGGTTCTCGACATCGTGGACCGCCTCACGGACTGGACCCTCGCCCGCTCCTGAACTCGATTGAGTGAGGTCGGTGCCGTTCGCCTGACAGCAGGCCAGCGGCACCGACAAGGCCCTGTAAGCATCGAGCCGACGCACCGAAATGGGTCGAAGCCGGACCTGCTGGTCAGCCGCGTTCCGTAACGGTGAGTTACCGGCTGAAGGCCTTATCGGCAGGCTCACAGCGAACCGAGGAACTCGTCGACAGCCGCGGCGAACTCGTCTGGGACGGTCTCGTGGACGGTGTGTCCGGCGGGAAGCTCCACGAGCTCGGTACGAGGGCGCCGCGTCACCATGTCCCTCGCGTGCTCCGCGCCGAGCACCGCGCTCCGGCTGCCGCGGACAAGCAAGGCCGGGCAGTCGCTGGAGATCCAGTCGTTCCAGTGATCCCCGTTGAGCTCCCGCTGCGAGGCATTCATGTCCTTCGGGTCGAAGGCAAGGCCCCACCCATCGGGATACTCACGGACCGCGCCTAAGAGGTATCGCGCCGAGGTGCCCAGTCCTTCCAACAGTCCGGCCCGGGTCAGTGCCCGGTGCGGCCAGGCCAGGCTGAAAGACACATCGCCATCGACCACGGCACCGATGTCCTCGACGACGAGTGCGTCCACAAGCCCGGGCAACCAGGCCGCGAGCTGGCAGGCGTTGACACCACCCAGGGAGTGGCCGAGAACGGTCACCCGACACAACCCCAGATATTGCAGCACCGCCGCAGCATCCTCTACATAACCGGCACGGGAAAATCAGGAGACCTGCCGGAGAAGCCATGCCCACGCCGATCGAGCGCGACGATCCGCCAGGAGTCCCCCAGCCCCCGGGCCAGGTCCGCGAAAGTACGGCCCTCCCCAAAGTGCCCATGCAGAGCAAGCAAAGGACGACCCGAACCACCGAAATCCAGGAACGACAGCCGACGACCTCCAACCGACAAGCACGCGCGCACCGGCTCGGGCACGATCGTCGACATCATGGCCGCCAGTATGCGGGGATCCCATGGTCCAAAGTCACGAAGCGAGCCGTACTCGCTTACGCAGGAGCCTGAAGCCGACGCGTCCGCACACATGCCGCTTCATCATCTTGATGCGGTTGACATGCCCTTCCACAACGCCTGAGCTACCCGGCAGTGTGAGGCAGGCGGTGACGGCCGCGAGGTCGCGTTCGAGGCCGTTGATGAAGGTGTGCACTCTGGGTAGATCACCGACCCGAACCGCCGCGATCCACACAGGGAACCATTCTCCCCGGAACTGGATGAGCATCCGCCCGAAGGCGCGGACATGCCCCATAAGGACATCCAGTTCGGGGTAGCCGGCGAGGACGACTTTGCGCTTCAGGCTCTCGCTCTCCGCAAGGAACCTTCCCGGCAGCGGCGCCCCAACGGTCCCCTGCAGACCTAAAGGGCCGACTCGAGGTTCAGCAGTGCAGGAACGAGTGTCGTACCCGGGTGGCAGGATTCCCGACCATGGATATGCACGAGTTCTGGGGCGTCATCGAAGCGGCACGCTTGGCCGCTACGGCAGACAAGCCCTTTGCCCAGGCCCTGACCGATGAGTTGGGCACCCGTACTCAAAGCGGCATCCTCGGCTACCAGGAACGCTTCGACGAGGTACACGGGGCGGTGTACCGATGGGATATGTGGGCCGCTGCCTACCTGATCGGGGACGGATGCTCCGACGACAGCTTCATGGACTTTCGGGCCGGCCTGATCGCCCTGGGCCGTGACTGGTACGGGAAAGCAGCAACCTGCCCGGACAGCCTCGCCGAGCACCCCTCCGTGATCAACGCAGCCCATGCGCAGAGCGGCCAGGCCATCTTCGATGAGGACGCCAACTACGCGGCCAGCTATGCGTTCGAGCGCCTCACCGGCGACGATCACGCCTTCTACCAGGCCTGGGATATATACACGGCCCCGCGAGAAGAGTGCGGACGGGGCGATGACGCTATGGGAGAAGACTTCGACTTCAAGGATCCCGCAGAGATGCAGCGCCGTCTCCCACGGCTCTCCGCCCTCTACCTGCGCAACGCCACTCACTGAGCAAAAGGCACAAAATCGCCGGATACCGCGAAGGGCGGCTCCGACGCCGTGATCACACCAACCACAACGAGATCATCCCAGGTCGGTGAGGGCGCCTTCTTGGAGCCCAAGGGCCGGCAAAGGATGATGCAGCAGGACGAGCCCAGCCCCCGGCAGGCATGCCTGCGGCGGCTGCCTCACCTCGGTCAGAAGCGGGGCAGCGACCGCAACGGGGACAGGAGGTCCTCGTCCGTGACGTCAACAGGCTCCGGCAGGCTCCGGCCGTACCAGCGCAGCCGCCACACTTCCGCTCCCGCCGGCGAAGTCGACATCGATCGCAGTGCCGTTGTCGCTGACGAAGAGGCACCCGGCCCATGCACCTTGTAGGAGTAGGTGCCGACCTGCCCACTCCGGCTGCTGATCCGGCGCGAACGGACCAGGCCGAGGACATCTGCAAGTCGCTCGAGCGAGGGGATGGCTGCCCTCACGGCCTCGTCCAACGCGCTCAGAGCCTCGACATAACCGGGAATGAGGTCCCGCGCAGCACCAAGCCGTTCCATAATGTGTCACCCCCCTGAGCCCGTGACTGATGGGATTGTTTCCACGGGCCGACAGCGTCGCCGCAGGACGTCATCTGAAACGATCAGCAAGTCAACCTCGCCCTGGTACACCACAAAGCGGCCTCCACGTCGGGCTGCCCTACCCGCGTCCACTGCGTTCTGCCGACGCGTGAAGCCATCAGGAAACTTGGTGGTAGTCGGCCGAGCCGTGCGAGATGCTGCCACAGTGATTGAACGAGATGCCGCGGTTCAGATCGTTGAGGAAGAGCTGGACCGCGACTACCAGCGAGAGCTGTCGCTTGGGCTTGCCCCTCTACGCATGACTGTGTCGCATGTAGAGCAGCATGAGCTGGTATGGGTTATTTCCTGGACATCTGCGGAATACCTGCGCACACGAAACCCAGACTTCTCGCTGTCCGGGAATGGGCCGTATCTTGTTGACCGCGTCGACGGAAGCCTGCATCAGGTCAGTGTCGTCTCCGCGGTAATGGGCGCGTGGGAGGCGGACTATCGGGTCCGCATTCGAAAGCAGGTCATGCGGACCGCAGTGGACGATCTGCACGATGAGGTACGCGCGGCGGCAGTCGCTCGTGGGCGGGTTCATGCCATGCACACCCTGCGCCACAGAGTGCCAGTGCTGTCCCACACTCAGATCATCGAGTACGTGACCGCCTTGCAACATGGCGATGCTCCGGCGCACCTTGTAGAGATCTCCTCCAGAGAACTGGTGCCGCCTACCGACCCGATCTTGTCCGTGGTGACCATCCGCAGAGCGGTGAATCGTTGAGGTACTGACAGCAGCGGCCGTCCTCACGAAGCGAGGAGAACTCGCTGGCGCAGCAACGAGAAGCCAGCGCGGCCGAACATCTGACGCTTGAGCCTTCTGATCCGGCTGCCATGGCCTTCGACAGCGCCTGAGCTCCAAGGCAGGGTCAGGCCGGCGACGACGGCGTCATCGCGGCGGTCGATGCCCGCGGCGAGAGTGTGGGAGATCATCGCGCCGGACGGCGTCGAGCCGCTGCGGCAGCCGCTCGCGCTGGCACTCGGCGAGCATCTCCGCGAAGGGCCGGACGTTTGTGGTGAGGGCGTCGAGTTCGGGGCAGTTGACCAGGACGGCCTTAAGCCGGAGATGATCGGTGTCCGGGAGACGCTCGGGGCGCCGGAGGGTCCGCCAGCAACGACTCGGTGGGACGGCGGCCGAGGCGTGATCGGGTTGAGAGAGGTCCGCTTCTCTGGAAGAGGAGTTCGGCGCCGTGCCGGTCGAGTTCCATGTAGCCGAGTTCAACGGTGGTGAGCAGGTCGACGCGGCCGTAGCGGGCGATGTACTTGTTCAGCTGCTTCTCGCGAACCGCCGGCTGGCATCACGGCGGTGCCGCAGCTGATCGGCGACGTGGTTGACGGTCCGCGTGGGCAGCGGCAGACGGCACGGGTAGACAAGGAGGCAGGTGTCCACGGCGCGATCTTCGGTCTCTGCCGGAGAACTCCCACGGCCGCCGTGGGCATGCCGGTTACCCCCGTGTCGACCCGCGCCGCCTGACGACGCTCATCGATACAGGCGGGTGGTGAACCGGCCGTCGGCAGACGGCGCGGCGCGTGCCGACCAGGACAGGCGCGGCAGGGGGGCCAGGCCTGGGGCCGTCTACTTCCAGACGAGTACGTCGATGCGGATGCTGTGCGGCTTACGGCTGACCTGCCGGACGGTCACCCGGGCGTAGCGTCCTTCGCTGCTTTTGACGCACAGGACCATGCCTTCGGTGATGTCGTCGTCGGCGATCTGGCCGTCGTTGAGGTAGCCGGGCTGTTCGCAGTCCGCCTTGGTGGGCGCGGTCGGCACTTGCAGGTAGTCGGCCCACAGGGTCCCATCGGTGGACAGGTGAACGTCGCTGGTGAAGATGCTCTCCCTGTAGCCCCAGCTGGGGTCGTCCTTGGGCAGCTCGTCGAGGTCGATCGTGTAGCCGCCCTGGATCAGCAGGCCGTCCTGGGCGCGTCGAACGGTCGGCGCATCCGCGCTGGGTTGCGCGGTCGTGGGCGGAGTGGAGCTGGGCGCCGGAGCCGGTGTGTCGGGCACACCGGATGCGGGCGTGGTCGGGGCGACGTGCGGCGCGGTCGCTGTCGGCCCGGCCGGAGCGCTGCTGACGGGCGGGGTGGGAGGCTTGTCGCGGAAGCCAGGTACGACGCCGGCGATGACCGCAGCCAGTACAGTGGCGGCTGCCGGGACGGTCAGGGCCGGATTACGCCACCACGGCCGCCGACTCGGGTCCAGGGCCGTCTCCCCCGCCGGTTCTGGTGCAGTGCTTCCCGCCTGACTGCCGCCGTCCGGTTCTGGTGCAGTGCTTCCCGCCTGACTGCCGCTGTCCGGTTCCTGCTGTTCCTGCGTCATGACCCCCCACTCGCTCGTGGCTGAGATGTCCTGTCCATTCCCGCCGGACGCGCGCGCAACCGACCATCTGCTCGACAGAGCGTGAGGCGCTCATCACTCAGTGGCCCGGCACGCCCGCCCTCAGCCGGCCGGGTGAAAGGCTCATCGAGGATGCGGCGCGGGTGAAAAGAGGCCGGACAGGTCGGCCCGCTGGGCCAATGCCGTCAGCAGATCACTGATGCACCGGCCGTTCCCTTCGCGGACGGACGGGCGATCGCGTGGGCCCTGAACAGCCGCCGCAGCCCCGCGCACTACACAGGTCAGGCGGACAACCCGGCCGCCGACCCCGACCTCCCCGACCACCCCCATACCCTGAGCAGCCGAAGCGAACGTGAGCGCTGGGCCACGACGGTCTCTGCTAGCCGAGGTTCAGCACGTGGTGGTCTGGGGACAGGTGGCAGCCTCGGGCGTCATTGCGGCTTGGGGCAGGCGCACCGATTCTGCGGTGAGTTCCCGGCGCCCGATGCCGCCCACGGCGACGCAAATGGTAGGAGCCCGCGCCGTAGGTGCGGGGTCCTTTCTGTTCACAGGCGAGCACAACAGGCCCTGGGTGCCGCGCCGGCGCAGCCCGATCGAGCAAGGGGCGCGCGACGGGTCAGTCGAAGCCGTCCTCGAAGCCGCACAGGAGCGGAGTTGCTCGGCAGCGGCGCCGCACACCGAGCACAGCCGGACCGCGGGCAGCACCGCAAGCGTCAACGCACCGTCCCAGGGGCAGCATGCTTGCCTCGGGAGGTGCTTCGGCGCAGTCCGGCGCGTGGACGACGCCCTGGTCATGCTCCCGGCCCTGCATGACCCGGCCGGACGGGCGCCGCTCCCCCAGGACCTCCTTACTGAAGGACGGCTTCGGCAGGTAGACCGGCGGCACCGAGCTGCAGCCGACGACCGGGAGCGGACAGATCTGCGCCGTACAGCGATACGCCCCACCCTGAAGGTGGCCGTGCGCATGCCGGGGAGCCAGGGACACCCGGCTTCTCAGGCCCGCAGGGAGAACCACCGTTCGGCGCGCCGCTGTTTGTCGGAGTCTCCAGAGCGGCGGGCGTGCGCCAGCAGTCGGGCGCGCAGTGGTCCGGGCAGGCCGGCGATGTCCTGTTTCTGGCGCGGGCGGGTCTTCCCGCCCAGCAGATGCCGCACGGCCCCGGCATCGTGCCGGTCCTCGGCCTGCCGGCCGGTCAGGGCGGCGAGCAGGTCGTCGATCGGCACCCGGCCGAGCAGTTCGTCAGGGACTCTCTCGTGGAGGGGGTAGCCGGAGCAGCGCCCGCTGCCGGACCCGTGCCAGGCGAGCAAGGCCAACACCCGCTCCACCGGGTCGGGCAGCGTCAGCCGCAGCCGGTCGGTGAGTTCCGCGAGCAATTCAGGTGAGGGCCTGCCGGCCGTACGGGACAGGGCGAGGATCCGCTCGGCAAGCCCCTCCAGGCCGGCGGGCATCGCGGCCAGCCAGTCGCTCTCCTCCTCGGCCTCCTTCTCCGCTCGCTGCCGGTCGGCCTCGAATTGCTGCATGGGGCCGGGCATGCCGTGCTCGTCCAACCACGCCAGGAGCAGGCGTCCGTCGGCGAGGACGGCGTCGCTCTCCCATCGCCCCCACCTCACGGTCGCCCCGTGGTGCAGGACAACAACCGCCAGCCGCCCACCAGCCCGGTCGAGCATCTCGAACCGGACGTCCCCGAGGCACATGCAGGCAAACCCGGGCAGCGACTCCACGGCCATGGCCGCCCTGAGGCGGGCCGACTCCGCCGGATCGGAGAGGTCCACCCGGATCTCTCCGTCGACGCCTGCCCCGCTCGCCGGACTCACCCGGACCACATACGCCTGCCGCAACACGCTGTCCAGCGCTGTCGATGTGTCCATCAACCGACCCCTCCCCGCCCGGGCCGCAGCTGCACAGGCCCGCCCGATTCCACCGCAGCTCCGACTGCCTCGCAACTCGCCCCCCGGACCGACCGCCCTTAACCGACCGCCTCGTCCCGAGACCGGCCGGGCATCGGCCGGCCCCGGCCATGCTGCGGCCGGGCAGCCCAGGAGATTCGCGCGTACCGGGCTGGGGCAACAAGCCCGAACGCCGACAACGGGCACACGACGGGTCAGTCGAAGCCGCGCAGGAACGGGGTTCCGCTGCGGCGCCGCACACCGAGCACACCCAGACCGCGGACCGCTGGCCGCACCGCAAACGTCAGTAACCAGTCCCCCCCCCCGGGGCAGCGTGACGGCCCCGGGCAGGTGATTCAGCGCAGTCCAGTGCGTGGACGACCGCTCTGGTCATGCTCCCGGCCCTGCATGACCCAGCAGGACAGGCGCCGCTCCCCCAGGACCTCCTTGATGGAGGACGGCTTCGGCAGGTGGGCTGCCGGCATCGAGCTGTAGCCGATACCCGGGATCGCGCGGACCTGGCCCGGGGGCGCCGAGCCAGACTTGGTACTAGGCCGGCTCCGCCGTGTGATCACTGCGGTTGCGCCGGGGCCGTGAGCGCGTCGACCTCGTAGGGTGGGCGATCATGAGTATGCAGACGGTCATCGCGGCGCTGGCCGACGAAGCCGAACGGCTGATCCGTGAACAGGTGTGGATCCCCACCACCGGTGAGAGCGCTGGGGCCGCCAGGACGGCTGCCGATCTGCACGTTGCCGTCAGCGCTGCACAGGTGCAGGAGGAGCTGTCCGCGGTCGAGCGGCTGGGGCACCCTGCGTGAAGCACTCGCCGCCCCTGCCATCGCCCTGGCCCAAGTCCACGGACGCCTGGCCTGGTTCCTCGGCGCGGCCAGGCCACCACCGCCCTGACTCCCGTCCTGGACTGGCGTGGGGGGGGGGGGGGCGGCCCCCGCCGCGGGGGGGAGGGGGCGGGGGGACGGGGAGCGGGGACGGGACGGAGGGCGGGCGCG
>NZ_JBIRVJ010000017.1:0-37835 GCF_044386705.1 Streptomyces sp. NPDC020422
GCGCATGATGCGCGACGCCAAGATCACCCAGATCTACGAAGGCACCAACCAGGTCCAGCGCATCGTCATGGCCCGCAACCTCCCGTAACCACCCGTAACGGCCCGCAGGGCCTCCCCTGAGGGGAGGCCCTGCGATCCGGTCGGCGTTCGGCGGTTGCCGGTTGCCCGTCGGCGGTCAGCGGTCCGACGTGACCGTGACCGGCTCGTCGTTGCGGATCTGCTCGACCAGCTGCTTGACCTTCGGCATGTCCCAGCGCAGCGAGTTCTGCGGGGCGGTGCCGCTGATCGGCATGTTCATCGACTTGCCGTCGCCGCCGCTGATGCCCTTCATCGCGAAGAACATCTGCCCCAGGTCGTACAGCGACATGTCCTTGTCGACGATCAGCGTGTCCAGGCCGGCACCCAGCGTCGGGTACAGCTTGAACGGGTTGAGGATCGTGCCCGGCGTCGCCGCCTGGTTCGCCAGGGCGGACAGGAACTTCTGCTGGTTCTTCGTCCGGGCCAGGTCCGACTCGGCGAAGGCGTAGCGGGTCCGCACGAAGGCCAGCGCCTGCTCGCCGTTCAGCGTCTGGGTGCCCGACTGGAAGTTCGCGCCGGACTTCTTGTCCTTGAAGCCCTTCTCGATGTTCAGCTCGACACCGCCGAGCGCGTCCACGATGTTCGCGAAGCCGGCGAAGCCGATCTCCGCGTAGTGGTCGATGCGCAGCCCGGTGTTGAACTCCACCGTGCGGACGAGCAGCTCGGGGCCGTCCATCGCGTACGCGGCGTTCAGCTTGGACCCGCCGCGCTCCGCGTACTTCTTGCCGGACTCCGAGCCCACGAAGGACGGGATCGTCACCCAGGAGTCACGGGGCAGCGAGACCATCGTGTTCCCGCTGGAGCAGGCCGCGAGGATCATCATCGAGTCGGTCCGCTTGCCCTCGGCGGAGCCGGTGTGGAGCTTCTTCTTCTCCTCGGCCGACATGCCCTCACGGCTGTCGGAGCCGACGATCAGATACGTGGTGCAGTCGCCCTCGGAGGGGCGCTCGATGACCTTGGACAGGTCGACCTCGTTGCGCATCCGCGAGCTGGCCCACGCGTACGTGCCGACGCTCCAGCCGACCACGGCGACGGCCAGCACGATCGAGCCGATCTTGATCCGGCGCCGCCAGTCGACGGGCCTGGCGCCCCCCGCGCCACCCGACCGAGGGGCGTACTGCGGCGGCACGGTGCCCTGACCGCCGCCACCGCCCTGCGGGGAGCCGTAGACCTGGCCCGAGCTGTAGCCGGAGTCGTAGCCGGCGCCCTGCGCCTGGGTGAAGCTGGGGTTGTAGCCCTGGTCGTACTGCTGCTGTCGCGGCTGCTGCTGACGCTGCTGCCGGTACTGCTGCTGCGGCTGCTGCGGGGGGACCTGCGGGCGCTGCACATGGCGCATCCGGCGAGGCCCCTCGGGCTGCGCGTCGTTCCCACCCTCGGGCCAGTCATTCATGTGGACCAGTCTGCCGTCCGGCCCCGCCGGGCCGACAGGGCGGGTGGGGAATCGGGTCGGCGCTGTTGCCAAGCTGATGCAAACCGGACCGCGCCGGGACCGGCCCGCAGACCAGGCATAAGGTAGAGGGCATGACAGATCAGGGCGACATCCCGGGCAAGCCCACCTCGGCGTCCCGCACCACGCTGAGCCACATCATGACGAGCCACGACACCAACCTCCTCGGCACGGTGCACGGCGGCGTGATCATGAAGCTGGTGGACGACGCCGCGGGCGCCGTCGCGGGCCGCCACTCGGGCGGGCCCGCGGTCACCGCCTCCATGGACGAGATGGCCTTCCTCGAGCCGGTCCGGGTCGGCGACCTGGTGCATGTGAAGGCCCAGGTCAAC
This sequence comes from Streptomyces sp. NPDC020422, assembly GCF_044386705.1. Taxonomy (NCBI): domain Bacteria; kingdom Bacillati; phylum Actinomycetota; class Actinomycetes; order Kitasatosporales; family Streptomycetaceae; genus Streptomyces; species Streptomyces sp. NPDC020422. The sequence goes on from NZ_JBIRVJ010000017.1 coordinate 1,858, forward strand.
TGGACCGGACGGTCCTCCATGGAGGTCGGCGTGCGGGTCATGGCCGAGCGCTGGAACGAGTCCACGCCCGCCACCCAGGTCGGCTCCGCCTACCTCGTCTTCGCGGCCGTGGACGGCGACGGCAAGCCCCGCCCGGTCCCCCCGGTCATCCCGGAGTCGGAGCGCGACAAGCGCCGCTACCAGGAGGCCCAGATCCGCCGGACCCACCGACTGGCCCGCCGCCGCGCGATCATGGAGCTGCGGGAGCGCCGCGCGGCGGAGGGCTACGAGGAGTAGTCCGGGCCCCGTCCGGCCGGGGTCACGGGCACACCACCTGGTCCCCCGTGACCGCCTCGAACTGCCCCGACTGCGTCTCGCGGGCGCGCACCGCCGCGACCCCCTTGTAGTCCGAGCCCACGGTCACCCGCAGCGTCCCGCCCTGCCCCGGCACGGCACGCAGCTCGGCCCCCGGCAGTGCCGCCGCCAGCGACCTCGCCGAGCGGTCCCACCGCGGATCGAACTCGACGAGCGTCCGGGCCGTCTCGCGCCCGGAGCCCGTCCGCGGCGCCCTGGTGGTGTCGAAGCCGGTCGCCCGCAGCGCCGCGTCCACCCGCCCGCCGAGCCCGTCCGTGCGCGTCCCGTTGTAGACCTGCACCCGGATCGTCTTCGGCGCCACCTCCACGTCCACCGGCCGCGGGCCCTTGGCGGCGGGCGGCCGCCGCGGGGTGAGCGGCCGGTCCTCGCGCAGCGACTGGAACAGCTTCTGCGCCTTGGCCGCGTCCCACTTCACCGTGGAGCCGATCCCCTTCACGGGGAAGCTCATGTCGCCGATCGGCACGGACACGAACTCCGACGAGGCGGGGGTGAAGCCGTGCATCGCCTTGGCCAGGGCGAACAGCTGCTCCGTACCGAAGCCCTGGTCGGCCCGGACCGAGCTCAGCGTGGTCGTCGCGACCTCCCGGAACCGCACCGGGTTGAGCAGCACCCCGCCGCTGGTGAGGCGGTCGATGAGGGCGGCGAGGAACTTCTGCTGGCGCTGCATCCGCCCGATGTCGGCGGCCCCGTCGACATGGCGGGAGCGCACGTACTGCAGCGCCTGGCCGCCGTCGAGCTCATGGGTGCCGGCCGCCAGGTCGAGCCCGGTGTAGGAGTCCTTCAGCGGCTTGGTCGTGCAGATCTGCACCCCGCCGACCGCGTCGACCGTCTTCATGAAGCTGGTGAAGTCGACCTCCAGATAGTGGTCGATCTTCACCCCGGTCATCGACTCGACGGTCCGCACGGTGAGCCCGGGCCCGCCCTCGGCGTACGCGGCGTTCAGCTTCACCGGGTGCGCGTGGTGGTGCCGGCCGGTGGTCAGGTCGGTGTGCTCGGGCATCTCGGCGTACGAGTCGCGGGGCAGCGACACGACGCTCGCCCGCTCCCGGTCCTCGGAGATGTGCACGAGCATCACGGTGTCCGTGCAGTGGCAGGGGGCGCCGCCGAGCCGGTACCTCGCCTTCTCCTCCGGGGTGATCCGGTCCCGGCCGTCGGTGCCGACGACCAGCACGTTCATCCCGTGCCCGGCCTGCGGGCGGTTCTTCATGTCCTTGAAGGGGTCGACCCGGGTGATGCCGGTGTCCAGGCTCGTCACGACGGCGTGCCCGATCCCCCCGGCCGCCAGCACGACCACCGAGAGCGTGGTCGCCATCCGCATCCCCCACCGCGGCCGCCTCGGCCTCCTCCGCTTCCCTGGTCCCGGCCGCCGACGGACGGGTACGGGGCGGGCTGCGGGCCGGGGTCGGGGCGTGCGGGGCGGTGTGGGCACCGGAGGACACCTCCGCGGGTGTGACAAGGGGACCGTGAGCACCGTAGGCCCATACGATCAGCGCACCGTGGAGCGGCTCCGTCGGCGCGCACCGGTGTCCCCCGTTCGCGGTAACGTGTCGGACGATGAACGCCAATCCCCCTGTCTCCGTGATCATGCCGGTCCTCAACGAGGAGCGGCACCTGCGCAACGCGGTCCGTCACATCCTCGAGCAGGAGTACGACGGCGAGATGGAGGTGGTGATCGCGCTCGGGCCGTCCACGGACCGCACCGACGAGATCGCCGCCGAGCTCGTGCGCGAGGACCCTCGCGTCCACACCGTGCCGAACCCCACCGGCCGTACCCCCGCCGCCCTCAACGCGGCGATCAAGGCCTCCCGGCACCCGATCGTGGTCCGCGTCGACGGCCACGGCATGCTGTCGCCGAACTACATCGCGACGGCCGTCCGCCTCCTGGAGGAGACGGGTGCGATGAACGTCGGCGGCATCATGCACGCCGAGGGGGAGAACGCCTGGGAGGACGCGGTCGCCGCCGCGATGACCTCGAAGATCGGCGTGGGCAACGCGGCCTTCCACACCGGCGGCGCCGCGGGCCCGGCCGAGACGGTCTATCTGGGCGTCTTCCGCCGCGAGGCGCTGGAGCGGGCGGGCGGCTACAACGTCGAGTTCATCCGCGCCCAGGACTGGGAGCTGAACTTCCGCATCCGCGAGGCCGGCGGTCTGATCTGGTTCTCGCCCGAGCTGCGCGTCCAGTACCGCCCCCGGCCGTCCGTGCGGGCGCTGGCGAAGCAGTACAAGGACTACGGGCGCTGGCGGCACGTCGTGGCCCGCTACCACGAGGGCTCCATCAACCTGCGCTACCTCGCGCCCCCGACCGCCGTCTGCGCCATCGCCGCGGGCCTGGTCGTGGGCGCCACGCTCAGCCCGCTCGGCTTCGTGATCCCGGCCGGCTATCTGGCGGCCATCACCGCGGGCTCCGTCCCGGCCGGCAAGGGCCTCTCGCTCAAGGCCCGGCTGCAGATCCCGGTGGCCCTCGCGACGATGCACATGTCGTGGGGCTTCGGCTTCCTCACCAGCCCGCGCTCGCTGGCCCGCAAGGTCATCGCGAGCAAGCGCCCCGCGGTGTCGACCGAGTCGGTCTGACCGCACGCACGGGAAACGGCCGGGCCCCCGCGGGGACCCGGCCGTTTCGTGCTTCCCGGGCGGGCGTCAGCCCTTCTTGCCGTTCCACTTGTAGACCGAGTAGACGTCCATGCACGCCACCTTGTCGTCCGCGCCCTCCGGCAGGTCGCCGGCCGCGATCTTCGGCTTCTTGTACGTGGACCCCTCGCGCCAGTCCGAGCCGATCACCAGCGTGAGGCTCTCGGCCTTCGCGTCGGCGCGCACCGCCGAGTCGGGCAGACCCAGGGACTTGGCCACGGAGGCGGCGTTCGCCCTGCCCTGGTCGCCGTCGGCCTTCGGGTAGAGGACCACGCTGTCCTTGCGCGGTTCGGCGCTCTGCGAGGACTCGGCCTGGGTGAAGCCCTTCTCCCGCAGGTTCTTGGCCATGGTGCCGGCCCGGCCCTCGGTGGCCGCCTCGCCGTCGCCCGCGGTGCCGTTGACGACCGTCACCTTGAAGGAGCCGGGCTCCTCGGCGGGCGTCTTCGGCTTCGGCGGCGTCGAGCCCTTCGGCTTGCCGCCGGCCGGCTCGCCGTTCTTGTCGAAGGCGACGTCGTCGCGGAGCATCGACCACATCTTGTCGGCGGAGCTCTTCACCATGACCAGCTTCTGGTCGTTCTGCGCCCACTCGGTGGTCGGCACCGTCGCCGTCGTCAGCCGGTCCAGCTTCACGTTCTTCAGCTGCATCGACAGGTCGAACAGCTTCTTCACGGTGCCGATCTCGTCCGAGACCTGGAAGGCCTTGACCGCGACCTCGGCGAGGCCCAGGAGGCGCCCGGTGTCGGTCCAGGCGTTCTGCCCCTGGAGCTTCTTCATCAGGCCGTTCATGTACATGTGCTGGGCCTTGGCGCGGCCCTGGTCGTTGCCCCAGGCGTGCCGGGTGCGCAGCCACTGCAGGGCCTGCTCGCCCTGGACCTCGGTGGTGCCCGCGGGCAGCTGGAGGCCGGAACCGCCGTGCACCCGCTTGGTCGACCGGTCCCAGACGCCGGTCTTCACACAGACCGGGACGCCGCCGACCTCGTCGGCCATCGACACCACACCCGCGAAGTCGATCATCATCCAGTGGTCGATGTAGACCCCGGTGATGCTCTCCCAGGTGGTGAGCGTGCAGCCGGCGCCGCCGCGCGCCAGCGTCTCGTTGATGGGACTGGTGTCGGTGGCGGGGTACTCCTTGCCGTCCTCGCCCTTGCACTTGGGGATGTGGACGATCGTGTCGCGCGGTATGGAGACGATCGAGGCGTTCTTCCGGTCCGCCGAGACGTGCAGCAGCATCTGCACATCGGCGAGCGGGGGGCGGTCCCGGTCGTCCTTGCCGCCGCCGAGGGCCACGTTCTTGGGGTCGGAGCGGTCGTCCGAACCGATCAGCAGGATGTTCAGCGGGGTGTCGCCGAGCGCGTTGGGGGCGCCCTTCTTGACGCCGCTCTCGCCGCCCGCGCGTCCACCGCTGCGGATGCTGCCGTTGAGGTGCTCGTAGTACAGGTATCCGGCGCCGGCCGTGCCGAGTATCAGCAGCGACAGCGTGATCGCCACCCAGCGCAGCACCTTGCGCTTGCCGGCCTTCTTCGCACGCCGCCGCGATCCGCCGCGCCGGTGGCCCGAACGGCCGCCGCCCTGGCCGCCGTCGCCGTCGCCGCCGGGCGCACGCCGGGACCGGGGCACACCGGCACCCGGGCCGGCCTCCGCCTCCGTACCGTCGTAGAGGCTCTCGTCCCAGCCCAAGTCGCGGGCGTGCGGGGCGCGTTCCTGCGCCCCCTCCCGTCGCACGCTGCTCTGTCCCACCCCAGGTCTCCTCGTCATTCAGGTGCGGCCGCGGCCCGAGGCCGGATCGGTCCGGGTCACTTCGCGCACACCTGCTTGTCTGCCGTCTGCGCACCTTCCGGCGCCTTCGCCGGACCGGTGAGGGGCACCCCCGCGCCCTTGAAGTCCGCGCCGAGGACGAGCGTCATGGGCTCGCGCTCCCCGGCGTCCTGCGTGCCCGGCTTGAGAGCCGAGGCGGGCAGACCCATCAGGTCCGCCAGTTTGCGGGCCTGATCGGCCTGGTTCGGTGCGTACGTGAGCGTGGTCCTGGCCGCCTTCTCGGGGGCGTTGCTCTTGTTGGTCGACCTCGTCACGCCGTGCTCGTTCTGCAGCCAGTTGATCGTGGACTGCGCCGCACCGCGGATGCCGCTGCCGTTGTACACGTCGACGCGGACCGCGCGGGCGGTGGAGCGCTCGCCCTTGAGGAGTGCCGCCTGCGCCTGCGCCTGGGCGTTCTTGGCGTCGGCGTCCTTCTTCTTCACCTCGGTGAGCGAGGTGTCGGACTGCATCATCGCGAACAGCTCCGGGGCCTTCACCGGGTCGGGGACGACCGTGACCGGCCGGGGCTCGTTCGGGTTGTCGATGACCGGCATGGTCAGGAACGTGATGTTCTTGGTGTCGATCTTGGCGAGTTCCAGGGCCAGGGACTTGAGCTTGGAGATGCTCCCTATCCCGGTGTCGACGGTGAGCGCGTTGGTCGCGGCGTCGGCGAGCTCGTACAGCTTGGTCGGCGAGGTGAGCGTGTCGTCCGACTTCATCTGCCGGATCATCGAGCTGAGGAACTGCTGCTGGACCTTCATGCGGTCCAGGTCGCTCTCGTTGCCGAAGCTGTGCCGGGTACGGACGAAGGCGAGGGCCTGCTCGCCCATGATCGTCGACTCGCCCTCGGGCAGCTTGAGGTGCGACTTGGGGTCGTTCACCGGTTTCGCCAGGCAGACCTTCACGCCGCCGACGGCCGTCGTCATCTCCTTGACGGCGTTGAAGTCGGCCATCATGAAGTGGTCGACGGTCAGTCCGGTGATCTCCTTGACGGTCCGCATGGTGCAGCCGGGGTCGCGGTCGGACTGGCCGAGGCTGACGTTGAAGCGCTCGGAGGTCTGACCGGGGATCTTCTTGACGGAGCCGTCCGGCTGCTTCGTCTCGCACTCGGGGATGTCGATCACCAGGTCGCGCGGGATGGACATCGCCGTGGCGTTCGTCCGGTCCTTCGAGACGTGGAAGAGGATCGTGGTGTCCGCGTGGCCGGGGCTGTTCGCGTCGCCGTAGCCCGAGTTGCCCTCGCCGGTCCGCTTGTCGGTGCCGATCAGGAGGATGTTGAAGGCCTCGTCCTTGCGGAAGCCCCCGCTGCCCGCGCCGGCCACGTCGACCGTCTTGATGTTGCCGTCGAAGTGGTTGTAGAGCGCGTAGGCGCCCGCCGCGCCGCCGACGAGCACGAAGGCCATCGTGCCGCCGGTCCACAGCAGGACCTTCTTCTTCCTGGACTTGCCCGGCTTGCGCTTGCGGCGGCTCGCGGGCGGCGGTCCGCCGTCCTCGGCCACCCGCCGGCGCCGCTGTCCGGGAACGGGCGGCGCCGTCTCGGTGCTGCGGGCACCCGAGCGAGGGTAGGACGGAGCCTGCTGCGACTGCCCAGCGGAGCGGTCCAGTCGCAGTTCGTAGTTGCCGGTCTGCGGGTTGAGAACCCACTGGTCGGCGGGGTCGATCTCGTCCGCCCGTCCACGGCTGTGCGCGTCCACGGTTACTCGAGTCCTCCGTCGGTGCCACACGCGAAGCGCCTCCCCCTCGGGCGCTCGGTCGTTCGATCCATTGAGTGCGCGACCACGAGGTCGGGAGCACCGGATCGCGTCACACTATCCGCCCAGTTCAGCGTGGGGCGACGTCCGTGACAAATTCCACGCCCCTTACAACCGGGCAATTTGCTCAAACCTCATGCTGCACGTCCCTCCCCTTGACACCTGCTTTGCCTTTCGCGTCACCGCGCCCCCGCCCCCTTCACCCCGTGCAGCTCCCGTCCGCGGCGTTCCGCCCCGGGAAGGCCGTCTCCGACGGGCTCGGCGTGCTCCCGTTCTCGTCGGGCTTCTCGTTGCCCGCGGGCCGTACGGTCACCGGCTTGTCGGCGCGCAGGGCGGCGAACAGCCGGTCGGCGTCCGGCTGTACCAGTTCGTCCCGGTTCGCGTTGTACGAGTAGGGGCGCCGGGGCACCGTCAGGAACTGCACCTTCTCCGTCGGGATCGCCCGCATCGACCGCGCCAGGTCGTACAGGTCCCGCAGCGAGTCGAGTCCCGGGTCGGTCGTGATCGACTTGGTGGCCGCGTCGAGCACCGGGTACAGCCGGGTCGGGTTGAGCAGGACGCCGTCGCTCTGCACCTTGTTGACGAGGGCGCCGAGGAACTGCTGCTGGCGGTCCATCCGCTCGGTGTCGCTGCCGTTGCCGATCGACTTGCGGGCCCGCACGAAGCCGAGCGCCTGCTCCCCGTGGAGCGTCTGGCGTCCCGCGGGCAGCTTCAGATGCGCGTCGGCGTCGTCGATCGGCTCCTTCAGGCAGATCTCCACCCCGTCCACGGCGTCGACCATCTTCTTGAAGCCCCGGAAGTCGATCACCATGTGGTGGTCGACGCGGATGCCGGTCATCTTCTCCAGGGTGCGGATCGTGCAGGCGGTGCCGCCGAACTCGAAGGCCCAGTTGAACTGGGCGAACTGCTCCGTGGTCCGGCTCCCGTCCGGCTTCGCGCAGCTGGGGATGGTCACCATCAGGTCGCGCGGCAGGGACACCGCCGTCGCCGAGGCCCCGCCGCCGGACAGGTGCAGCAGGATCGTCGTGTCCGAGCGCTGGGTGCCCTTGTCCTGTCCGTACTTCGCGTTCCCGGCGCCCGCCCGGGTGTCGGAGCCGATGAGCAGGATGTTCCGCGCCGCGTTGACGGCGGGGGAGGGCCGCTCCTTCTCGTACTTGAGGAGCTCGGCCGCGGCCGTGGTGTCCGTGGTGATGTTGGAGTCGAGCTTGCGGTAGAACCACCAGCCGACCCCGGCGGCCGCGAGGACCACGACCGCCAGGCCGAGAGCGGTCCAGCGCAGCCAGTGCCTCTTGTGCCTCCCGGGCGTGTCTGCGCTGTCCGTCACGTCTGAGTCCGTCCTCGAGGCGTCTTCGGCGCACCGTTCAGGCGTCGTCTCCCTGAAGGAGACGACCGGTACCGGCGCTTGGTTGTGCGGAAGGCGTGCACCCCCCGGCCGATCATGTACCGGAGTGGTCCCCGGGACCCGGGGACTCGGCGCGTCGATAGGCCGTACGGGTGGGACGGGTGCGGGACGAGGGTGGACGGGCGGGCGGGGGAGGACGGCAGCCGGGGCCGGCCCGGCCGGTGCCGGGTCAGGCGAGCGTGACGGTCACCCGCTCGCTCTCCACCCGCTTGGCGAGCCCCTCGGCCCCCAGCCGGTCGAGGTTGCGGCACAGGACGACCGAGCCGCCGGCGGCCAGCGGGGCGTAGAGCCCGGCCGAGAGCCCGGCCCAGCCGTCGTACGGGCGCCCGGACAGCAGCCGTGCGCCGGGTGCGAGCCCCAGCTCGGCGGCGTCCGCGCGGGCGCGCTCGACGAGCTGGGCGCCCGTCAGTTCCGTACCGTCGACGACGAGGGCGGCCGCACCGGGATCGACCGGGACGAACGGGGCGAACCGGTCGCCCTGTCCCGGCACCTCCACCGCGTAGTCCGCGTACCCGGCGGGCGGCGCGGGGAAGCGGCGGCCCAGCGGGGCGAGGGAGAGCGCGATCCGGTCTCCCGAGCAGGCCAGGCCCGCCTCCAGGCCCTCAGGACCGGCGACGACGTAGTCCGCGTCGCCCGGGTCGCCGCCGAGCTCCGCCGTCACCCCGACGGAAGAACAGGCGAGCAGCCAGACCGCGGTCTGCCAGTGCGCGGGCAGCAGCAGCGCGAGCCGGTCGCCGGGGGAGGCGGACAGCTCGCCCTGGAGCAGGTTGGCCGTCTTGGCCACCCAATTGGCGAAGGTGGCCACCGACAATTCCACGCGTTCACCGGTGGCGTCGTCGTAGAAAGTGACCAAGGGGCGGGCCGGGTCCGCGGCGAGCGCGGATCGCAGCAGGTCGGCGGGGGTGCGGTCGCTGGCGTTCACGCGGGCAAGCGTACGCGCGAGGCCCGCGCGGGGTCCGCCGTACCGGTGACCCGGGTCCTCCGGTCGGCCCGACGGCCCGTCAGTTTCGGTGGGGAATCCCGACGCGCGCGAGGGCCGCCCGGTACGGACGATCGGCCCATGCGTGCCAACCTCGCCTCCTCGATCGCCGTCAGCTGCGCGGCGGTGCTCGCGCTGCCGCTCGCCCTCACGGCCCCGGCGGGCGCCGCGACCCCCGCCGCCGTCCCGCCGTCCGCGGCCGAGCCGGCCGGCTCGACCCAGTCGCTCCCGCTCGAACCCCTCGCGGTCCCGCGCGACCGCGTGCTGGGCTCCGCGGCCGGAGCCGCCCGCGGGCTGACCCGACGGGACGTCAGACCCTTCTCCCTCGTCGGCGTGGTGTGGGACGACGTCCACGCCCCGCTGCACGGCACGGTCCAGGTCCGCACCCGGGCCACCGGCGGCGGCTGGTCCGACTGGCAGTCCGTGGAGACCCACAACGACGAGCACGGCGCCGACCCGGGCACGGCCGAGGGCCACTCGGGCGCGCTGCACGGTTCGACGGCCCCGCTGTGGGTCGGCGACTCCGACGGCGTGGAGCTCCGGGTCGTCCCGGAGGAGGGCCGGGCGGCCCGGCTCCCCGAGGGCCTGCGCCTGGAGCTGGTGGACCCGGGCCGGGCCCCGGGGGACGCGGCGGCCCCGGCGGATCCGGCGGCCGTGGCGGACCGGGCGGCCCCGGCGGACCGGGCGATCCAGGCCGTCCGGGCGCCGGCGGCGGCGGCCGCGGCCCCGTCCGCCGCGCTGGAGCTCCCGCCCCTGACCCGCGCCCAGACCCTCGCCCAGCTCCCGGACGCCGCCGCCAAGCCGTACATCGGCCCCCGTCCCCGGATCATCACCCGCAAGGGCTGGGGGGCCGACGAGAGGCTGCGCGAGAAGGGCTTCGTCTACACGAAGACGATCAAGGCGGTCTTCGTGCACCACAGCGCGACCGGCAACCGCTACACCTGCGCCCAGGCCCCCTCCGTGCTGCGCGCGATCTACCGCTACCACGTGAAGAGCAGCGGCTGGCGGGACTTCGGCTACAACTTCGCCGTCGACAAGTGCGGAAACATCTACGAGGGCCGCGCCGGGGGAGTGGCCAAGCCCGTGCTGGGTGCGCACACCATGGGGTTCAACAACAACAGCATGGGCGTCGCCGTGCTCGGCACCTACGGCGGCACGACCCCGCCGGCCGCCGCCGTGAACGCCGTCGCACGGCTGACCGCGTGGAAACTCGGGCTGCACGGGGTGAATCCGAAGGGCAAGACGTATCTCACATCCGGCGGCGGAAACCTCTACAAGAAAGGCAGAAAGGTCAGGTTCAACGTGATCGCCGGACACCGGGACGGCTTCGCGACCGAATGCCCGGGCGGACGCCTGTACGGGAAGCTCGGCACGGCCCGGTCGGCCTCGGCGAAGTACCAGGGGAGGCGCTGAGGGGCCGGGGACTCAACCATCTGCATAAACTGACCGGTCATATCGTACGGACGGGCGAACGGAGCCCTGCCCCGGCGGCTGAGACCGGACCCGAACAGGAAGCAGAGACGACAGGTGACAGAAGCGATCCTCCTGGTCGGCGGCAAAGGCACGCGACTTCGTCCCCTGACGGTCAACACGCCCAAGCCCATGGTCCCGGCGGCCGGTGTCCCCTTCCTGACCCACCAGCTCGCGCGGGCCCGCGCGGCGGGCGTGGACCACATCGTGCTGGCCACCTCGTACCTGGCTGAGGTCTTCGAGCCGTACTTCGGCGACGGCTCCGCGCTCGGGCTGCACATCGAGTACGTCACCGAGACCGACCCGCTCGGCACCGGCGGCGCCATCCGCAACGCCGCCTCCCACCTGCGCTCGGGCCCCGACGAGCCGGTCCTGGTCTTCAACGGCGACATCCTCACGGGCCTGGACATCCGCGCCCTGCTCGACAGCCACTCCTCCTCCGGCGCGGACGTCTCCCTGCACCTCACCCGGGTCGAGGACCCGCGCGCCTTCGGCCTGGTGCCGACGGACGCGACCGGTCGCGTCACGGCCTTCCTGGAGAAGCCGCAGACGCCCGAGGAGATCGTGACGGACCAGATCAACGCGGGGGCGTACGTCTTCCGCCGCTCGGTCATCGACACCATCCCGACGGGCCGCCCGGTGTCGGTGGAACGCGAGACCTTCCCCGAACTGCTCGCCTCCGGAGCCCACCTCCAGGGCATGGTCGACTCCACCTACTGGCTGGACCTCGGCACCCCGCAGGCCTTCGTCCGCGGCTCCGCCGACCTGGTCCTGGGCCGCGCCCCGTCCCCGGCGGTCCCCGGCCGCTGCGGCGACCGCCTGGTCCTGGACTCGGCCCGGGTCGCCCCCGACGCCAAGCTCACCGGCGGCACGGTGATCGGCGAGGGCGCGGTGATCGGGGCGGGCGCCCGGATCACCGGCTCGACGGTCCTGGCGGGCGCGATCGTGGACCCCGGCGCGGTCATCACGGACTCCCTGGTCGGCGCGGGCGCCCGCATCGGCGCGCGCACGGTCCTGACGGGCGCGGTGATCGGCGACGGCGCGGACGTGGGCCCGGACAACGAACTGCGCGACGGCATCAGGATCTGGTGCCACGCCACCCTGCCCCAGGCCGCCGTCCGCTTCTCCTCGGACCAGTAGCCCGCACGAGCGACCGGGCCCGCCGGCGGCGCGCCCGGATACGCTCGTACGCATGGCAGGCCGCTTCCCACCCGAGTCCACCCGCACCACGGTGCGCGGCGGCCACGTCCCCGTACCCCGCCCCGTCGAGGCCCCCCTCGACCTCGGTCTCACGCTCGGCCCGCTCCGCCGCGGCCCCGCCGACCCCACCTTCCGCGTCACCCCGGACGGCTCCGTCTGGCGTGCCAGCCGCACCCCGGACGGCGCCGGGACCCTCCGGGTGCGGATCGAGGCGGGGCGGCCGCGGGCCGAGGCATGGGGCCCGGGCGGTCCGTGGCTGATCGAGCGGCTCCCGGGGCTGCTCGGCGCCGACGACGACCCGGACGCCTTCGTCCCCCGCCACAAGCTCCTCGCCGTCACCCACCGCGCCCGCCGCGGCCTTCGCCTGACCCGCACCGGCCTGGTGATGGAGTCGCTGATCCCGTCCGTCCTGGAGCAGAAGGTGACGACGGACGAGGCCTACCGCTCCTGGCGCCTGCTGGTGCGGAAGTACGGCGAGCCCGCCCCCGGCCCCGCCCCGGACGGCATGTACGTGATGCCCGACGCCCGCGCCTGGGCGGCCATCCCGTCCTGGGAATGGCACCGCGCCAACGTCGACGGCAAGCGCTCGGCCACCATCGTGCGCGCCGCCCGCGTCGCCGCCCGCATGGAGGAGGCCGCGCGGATGACCCCGTCCGAGGCCCGCAAACGCCTCGAACTGATCCCGGGCATCGGCCCCTGGACCTCCGCGGAGACGATCCAGCGCAGCAACGGCGCCCCCGACGAGGTCACCACGGGCGACCTCCACCTCCCCGGCATCGTCGGCTGGGCCCTCGCGGGCGACCGCACCGCGGACGACGCGGCGATGCTGGAGCTGCTGGCCCCCTACGAGGGTCAGCGCCACCGGGCCGCCCGGCTGATCCTGCTGAGCGGCCGGGTCCCGCCCCGCCGGGCGCCACGGATGACGCCCGGCGACATCAGGCACCTGTGAGGGCGTGCCCAGGGGGGGGCTAGCGCACCTCGACGAAGGAGCCGGCCTGCCGGGCCGGGCGCTCCTTCGCCGGCGCCGCCGGGCGGCCGACGGCGACCGCGCCCATCGGGTCCCAGTCCCGCGGCAGCTCCAGCACCTCCCGTACGACGTCCCGGCAGAACATCGTCGAGGACACCCACGCCGAGCCGAGCCGCTCACCGGCCAGGGCGACCAGCAGGTTCTGCACGCCCGCGCCCGCGGCGACCACGAACATCTCCCGCTCGGCGGCGTCCCGGCGCGCGTCCCCGTAGTGGTGGGCGCCGTCCATGACCAGGCACGGCACGATCAGATAGGGCGCGTGGCGCAGCACGTCGCCGCGGCGGACCCGCTTGGCGATGGACTCCTCGGACCGGCCGTCGGCCCGCAGGTCCGCGACCCACGCGTCCCGCATCGCGTCCAGCAGCCGCAGCCGCGAGGCGGCGGACTCCAGCAGCACGAAGCGCCACGGGGTGGTGTGGTGCGGGGCGGGCGCCGTGACGGCGGCGGCGACGGCCCGCCGGACCGCCCCCGGGTCGACCGGGTCGTCGGTGAACTCCCGGACGGTGCGGCGCAGCGTCACCGCCTCCCGGACCGCCTCCGAGGTGCCGAGCCGGAACATGTCGTCGGCGGCGTTGCGCACCAGCGCCCGGGCGCCCGGCTCCTCGTCACCGGCGACGAGGTGCGGCAGACCGCGGACCACGGCGACGGGCCGGCCGGTCGCCTTGCCCTTCACCAGGTCGCCGGCGGCGGCCAGTTCGTCACCGGTGGCGACGACGGTCACGTTCAGCTCGTTGCCGTGGGAGTCGGTCACGCCCCGCAGGTCGTCCAGGACCCGCACCCCGGCCGCGCCGATGGCGACGTCGGTGAGTCCGCTGCGCCAGGGCCGCCCGAAGGTGTCGGTGACGATCACCCCGACCTCGACGCCCAGCGCCTCGCGCAGCCCCTCGCGGATCCGGCGGGCCGAGGCGTCCGGGTCCTCGGGCAGCAACAGCACCGTTCCGGCAGGGGTGTTGGAGGCGTCGACACCGGCGGCGGCCATCACGAGGCCCTGCCGGTTCTCGACGATGCGAAGGGCACCGCGCCGTGCGACGACCCGTACGGTCTCGGCGTCGATCGCCTCCTCCCGGTCGTCGGCGGCGATCACCCGGCCCTCGGCCTTGCTCACGATCTTCGAGGTGACGACGAGGACGTCCCCGTCGAGCAGCCCGGGCGACACGGAGGCGATCAGCTTGGCGACGTCGTCACCGGGCGCGACCTCGGGCAGCCCGTCGAGCGCCCACACCTCGTACCGGGCGGCGGCGTCCCGTGTGCTCACCGGACCTCCGCCGCGAGCGCCAGCGCCTCGCGCGCCATCGCGGCCGTCGCGTCCGGGTCCGTCATCATCAGCGGCACCGCCCGGCAGCGGATGCCCGCCGCCTCGACGTCCGCGACCGTGCCCGCGTCGACCGTGTCGACGAGCCAGCCGTCGACGAGCTCGGAGCCGTAGTGCCGGGCGACGGCCGCCGCCGTGGACTCCACGCCGACCGCCGCGAGCACCTTGTCGGCCATCCCGCGCACGGGCGCGTCGCCGACGATGGGGGAGAGGCCGACCACCGGTGCGGGCGCGGCGGCCACGGCCTCGCGGATGCCGGGGACGGCGAGGATCGTGCCGACGGACACGACCGGGTTGGACGGCGGGAAGAGGATGACGTCGGCTTCGGCGATGGCCTCCAGGACGCCCGGCGCGGGCTTCGCCTGCTCGGCGCCGACCGGCACGACGGCCCGCGCGTCCACGGAGGCGCGGAGCTTCACCCAGTACTCCTGGAAGTGCACGGCCCGCTGCTCGCCGTCGACCTCGATGGCGACGTGCGTCTCGACCCGGTCGTCGGACATCGGCAGCAGCCGGACGCCGGGCTGCCAGCGCTCGCACAGCGCCTCGGTGACGGCGCTCAGCGGATAGCCGGCGCCCAGCATCTGGGTGCGGACGATGTGGGTGGCGAAGTCCCGGTCGCCGAGGCCGAACCACTCGGGCCCGACCCCGTACGCCGCCAGCTCCTCCTTCACGGTGAAGGACTCGTCCTCGCGGCCCCATCCCTGTTCCTCGTCGATGCCACCGCCGAGGGTGTACATCACCGTGTCGAGGTCGGGGCAGACCTTGAGGCCGAAGAGATGGATGTCGTCACCGGTGTTGCCGACGACCGTGATCTCCGCGTCGGGCGCGGCCTGCTTGAGGCCGCGAAGGAAGCGGGCACCACCGATGCCACCGGCCAGAACCACAATGCGCATGCACAGCAGTCTGTCAGGCGGGTACGGCTCCGGAGGCCAGAGGGGCGGGGCTGCACTGTGAGCTCAGCGACTCGTGCATCGGCATCTCGGTGAGGCCCGGGTAGTAGACGTGCAGGCTGACGGCCGGTTCCAGGGAGTCGTTGACGACCTCGTGGACGTACCCGGGGGCGAACACCCGCTGCTCGCCGCCGTGGAGGGTTCGTACCCCGAGATCCGTACGCTCTGTCAGGTCGCCCTGCAGAACGGTCAGCACGCCGGAGGACGGACCGTGGTCGTGCACGCCGCTGCCCTGCCCGGGCAGCCAGGAGAGCAGCCAGATCTCGTAGCCGGGGCCGGTGCGCAGCCGGTGGTACCAGCGGGTGGTGGCGTCGTACTCGACATAGGGGGCCCACTGGGCGCGGTCGGCGGCGATCTCGCGGGCGAGACCGGCGAACTCGGCCACGGTGGCGGGGTGCTCGCGGGCGGGCTGCAGGAGGTGCGGGACCTCAAGGATGTCGCCGGCGATCTGAAGGTCGCTGTCCATGTTCATGGGTGCGGTGGTTCCTCGGCAGAAGTGCTGGGGTGTCGCGATGAGGGGAGTCACGCGGAGTGACGGAGGAGCTGCGGCGGAGCCGCGGATGAGGATGCCGGAGCGCTGCGGTGGGACGCGCGCGTCAACAGCTGGGACAGCAACAGCAACAGCGCGCCTGGACAGCGCGGCGGAACCCACGGGCGTGGGTCGCGGAGGGCGCTGCGGCGATCGCTGGCATGCCACCAAAGTGGCGGGAGGGACACCCGACTGTCAACTCAATGCCCGATTTGGGGGCAATGTTTCACCTCATCCGGTTACAGTGCCCGGAGAAAGGTTTGTGCACAGCGTGACCAGGAGACATCGCGCAGCAACCGTCTCCGTAAACACGGTGGTCGGATCCCGTGATCAGACTGTGATCCGGATCGCTTCCGTGGCTGGATCGCAACAAGATCCAAGTTTCGGACGTCTCTCTCGGTAGAGGTGTGACGGTACGGCCAAGCCGGTGGTATGTGTCACGTTTTTTGGTGATTTGAACACTTTCCGCATACGCTTGGTTCCGCAGAGTGAATACGAGGCCCAATAGCAGATCTCGGCTTGACTCGCACAGAGCACGAACTTGTAATTTCACTCGTGTCGTTCGGCCGGAAAGTGGCGGCGGCAACACCACGGGGAAGCACAGACGGACGAGGGGCGCACATGACCGAGACGTTCCAGGAACTGCTGGTCGAGGACGCGGACGAGGAACTCGGCTGGCAGGAGCGCGCGCTGTGCGCCCAGACCGACCCCGAGTCCTTCTTTCCCGAGAAGGGCGGCTCGACGCGCGAGGCCAAGAAGGTCTGCCTCGCCTGCGAGGTCCGCTCCGAGTGCCTCGAATACGCGCTGCAGAACGACGAGCGCTTCGGCATCTGGGGCGGCCTCTCCGAGCGCGAACGCCGCCGTCTGAAGAAGGCCGCGGTCTGAATCCGGCCACACGCGCAAACAACCACACAACGAACGGTCCGCACCCTGTGCTCTGTCCACAGGCGGCGGACCGTTGTGCTCCCAGCCGTTAGTGTGGGCCTCCGTCCGAGACGCACCGCACCCACGCCCCTCGCGGGCGACCCCCGGCCGGAGGGCCCGTAGCTCGATGTCCTCAACTCCTGAGTTTCCGCGACACGTCGTCACCGCCGTGCTCGTCGCCCACGACGGCGCCCGCTGGCTGCCGGACGCCCTCGCCGGGCTGCTCGCGCAGGAGCGCCCCGTCCAGAACGTCGTCGCCGCCGACACCGGCAGCGCCGACGACTCCGCGCAGCTCCTCGCCGACGCCATCGGCCCCGACCGCGTCCTCCACCTCGCCCGCCGCACCGGATTCGGCGCCGCCGTCGAGGAGGCCACGCGCACCGCGCCCGTACTCGGACCCGAGGAACTCCCGTACCTGAAGCGCCCCAGCGGCTGGGACCCGGTCACCAGGACCTGGCAGGACGAGGCCTACGAGCTGCCCGAACTCCCGCACGGCGAGCCCGTCCAGTGGCTCTGGCTGCTCCACGACGACTGCGCACCCGAGCCCGGCGCCCTCGCCGAACTCCTGCGCGTCGCCGACTCCGACGCGTACGCCGCCGTCATCGGCCCCAAGCTGCGCGGCTGGTACGACAGGAAGCAGCTCCTCGAAGCCGGCGTCTCCATCGCCCGCAGCGGCCGCCGCTGGACTGGCCTCGACCGCCGCGAGCAGGACCAGGGCCAGCACGACCAGATCCGCTCCGTGCTCTCCGTCTCCAGCGCCGGCATGCTCATCCGCCGCGACGTCTTCGAGGAGCTCGGCGGCTTCGACCGGCGCCTGCCCCTCATGCGCGACGACGTCGACCTGTGCTGGCGCGCCCACGCCGCCGGCCACCGCGTGCTCGTCGCCCCAAACGCCGTCCTGCGGCACGCCGAGGCCTCCGCCCGCGAGCGCCGCACCGTCGACTGCGCCGGACGCACGGCCGCCGACCCGCACCGCGTCGACAAGGCCGGCGCCGTCTACACCCTCCTCGCCAACACCCCCGGCCGCGCCCTGCCGTACGTCCTCGTCCGGCTCGTCGTCGGCACCCTGCTGCGCACCCTCGGCTACCTCGTCGGCAAGGCACCGGGACAGGCCGTCGACGAGGTGATGGGCCTCCTCGCCACCCTGCTGCGCCCCGAGAAGATCCTCGCGGCCCGCAAGCGGCGCAAGAACCCGGCCGTCCCCGCGAGCGAACTGCGCCCGCTGTTCCCGCCGCCCGGCGCCACCATCCGCGCCACGGCCGAACAGTTCGCCTCCCACTTCGGCGGGGACGACGCCGACTCCGGCTCCCGGCACGGCGCCGTCGAGTCGGGCCCCGGCGGCGACGACGCCGACTTCATGGAGATCGAGCAGTTCGCCCGCCTGAAGAAGATCGCCGGCAAGCCCGGACCGGTCCTCTTCGCCGTCCTGCTCCTCGTCTCCGTGGTCGCCTGCCGCGGCCTCTTCGGCGGCGGCTCCCTGGCCGGCGGCGCCCTGCTGCCCGCCCCCGACACCGTCTCCGGACTCTGGTCGCGCTACGCCGACACCTGGCACGCCTTCGGCAGCGGCGGCACCCAGACCGCCCCGCCCTACCTCGCCGTCCTGGCCGCGCTCTCCGCGCTCTTCCTCGGCTCGACCTCCTTCGCGCTGACCCTGCTGCTCGTCTGCTCCGTCCCGCTGGCCGGCTTCACCGCCTACTTCGCCTCCCGCGGCATCGTCGAATCCCGGCTGCTGCGCGCCTGGGGCGCCGTCGCCTACGCCTTCCTGCCCGCGGCCACCGGCGCCCTCGCCACCGGCCGGCTCGGCACCGCCGTCCTCGCGATCCTGCTCCCGCTCATCGCCCGCGCCGCCGTCGCCGCCCACGGCCTGGGCCGCACGGAACGCGGCAGCTGGCGCGCCACCTGGGCGTACACCTTCCTGCTCACCTTCGCGATGGCGTTCACCCCGGTCGTGTGGCCGCTCGCCGTCCTCCTCGGCATCGGCGTGCTCGTCCTGCGCCGCGACGACATCACCGCGTACGGACTGCGCTTCCTCGCCGCCGTCGGCACCCCCGTCCTGGTCCTGGCCCCCTGGTCGCTCTCCCTGCTGACCAGCCCCTCCGCCCTGCTGCGCGAGGCCGGCCTCGACCTGCGCACGGACCCGGCCTCCGCCCTCGACCTGCTCGGCACCAGCCCCGGCGGCCCCGGCACCACCGGCGGCCTCGTCCTCATCGGCCTCGTCCTCGCCGCCCTCGGCGCCCTGCTGCGCGAGGAGCGCGCCTTCGCGGTGCGCGCCGCCTGGGCCGCCGCCCTCGCCGGAATCCTCTTCGCCGTCCTCACCAACGGCACCGACGGCACCGGCTGGGCCGGCCCCGCCACCCTCGTCTACGGCGCCGCCCTGCTCGCCGCCGGCATGATCGGAGCCGAGGGCGGCCGCACCCGCGTCGCCGCCCACGGCTTCGGCTGGCGCCAGCCCGTCGCCGCCCTCATCGCCCTCGCCTGCGCCCTCGGCCCCCTCGTCGCCGCGGCCGGCTGGATGATCGGCGGCGCCGACGGCCCGCTCACCCGCCGCGACCCGGTCCAGGTCCCCGCCTTCGTCGCCGAGGAGAGCGGCACCCGCGACCAGGCCCGCACCCTCGTCCTCGGCGGCGGCGCGCCCGGCCGGGTCGACTACACCCTGGTCCGCGGCTCCGGCGGCCGCCTCGGCGACGCCGAACTCGCCACGGCCGGCGGCGGCGACCCGCGCCTCGACGAGGTCGTCGCCCACCTCGTGGCCGGCTCCGGCGCCGACCAGACCCAGGAGCTCAGCGGCTTCGCGATCCGCTACGTCCTCGTACGGGACGGCGCGCCGCGCTCCATGAGCCGCGTCCTCGACGCCACCCCGGGCCTGTCCCGGCTCAGCCAGCTCGACGGCAGCGCCCTGTGGCGGGTCGACCGCGAGGTCGCCCGGATCACCGTCGTCCCCGGCGGCGCCAAGGCCGCCGGCCGGACCGACGCGGCCGCCCCCGTGACCGTCGCCGCCGGCCCCGTCGAGGCCCACACCGACCTCCCGGCCGGACCCGCGGGCCGCGTCCTGCGCATCGCCGACCGCGCCGACGAGGGCTGGACCGCCACCCTCGACGGCAAGGAGCTCACGCCCACCACCGTCGACGGCTGGGCCCAGGGCTTCGAGCTCCCCGCCGACGGCGGCCGCCTCGACCTCACCTTCGAGGAGCCGCTCACCCACACCGTGTGGATCTGGACGCAGGTCGGCCTCGCCGTCGTCCTGCTCGTGCTCGCCCTCCCCGGCCGTCGCCGCGACATCGACGACGACCTCCCCGAGGAGGAGCTCGCCATCCCCGCCCCCGCGGCCGAGGGCGACGGCCGCCGCGCCCGCCGGCTGCGCGCCGCGGCGGAGGCCGAGGCCGAGGCGCAGGCCGCCGGCCGGCAGCCGGAGCCCGGCGAGGAACCCGCGGCCGCACCCGTACCGGCACAGCCCACGTACGAGCAGCAGCCGGAGTGGGACGGCCAGTACGCCGCCGCGCCCCAGCAGGGCTACTACCAGGAGCAGCAGGGGCACCAGGAACAGCAGGCGCCCCAGGAGCAGTACACCTACGACCCGTACGCCCAGCCCCAGTACTACGGCGAGCAGCAGGCTTACGACCCGTACGGGCAGCAGCCGCAGCCCACCGGCTACGAGCACGGCTACGACCAGCAGCAGCAGCCGTACGACCCCTATGACCCGTACGGCTACGGGCAGCGTCCCGACGGGAGCAGCAACCAGTGAAGCGCACCACCCTCTCCCTGATCGCGGTCGCCACCGCCCTCGCCGCCGTCACCGGCGTCGCCGCCCTGACCGCCCCCGACGGCTCCGCGACCGCCACCGCCCAGGCGCCCGCCCGGCTGCCGGTGGAGCGCGTCAGCCTGCTCTGCCCCTCGCCCAGCCGGTCGGAGGTGGCCGAGACCACCTACACCTCGTACACCCCCGCCTCGACCGGCAAGGGGCAGACGAGCGAGACCGGCACCGGCGGGGCGAAGACCGCGCACGCCGAGCTGACGCCGGCCGCCGCGGCCGCCACCCCCGGCGAGACGCCCGCCAAGAAGCCCAAGGCGCCCAAGGCCCCCGCGACCGTGTCGAAGCCCGGCACCCCCGTCACCGCCGAGGCCGACGGCGCGACCGTCCCCGCCCTGACCGGCACCGCCACCGGCACCCTCGCCCCCGGCTGGACCGTCCAGCAGACCACGCTCAACCCGGCCGGCGGCTCCCGCGGCCTGCTCGGCACCGGCTGCGCCGCCCCCGACACCGACTTCTGGTTCCCGGCCGCCTCCACCGCGAAGCAGCGCCAGGACTACGTGCACCTCACCAACCCGGACGACAGCGCCGCCGTCGCCGACATCGAGCTGTACGGCCCCGAGGGCGCCCTGAAGTCCCAGATCACCGAGGGCATCCCGGTCCCCGCGCACTCCAGCGTCCCGGTGCTGCTCTCCACCCTCACCGGCGACCCGGCGCAGCAGGACGTCACGGTCCATGTGACCACCCGCAGCGGCCGCGTCGGCGCCGTCCTCGGCGCGGCCGACGACAAGCTCGGCAGCGACTGGCTGCCGGCCTCCGCCGACCCGGCGGGCACCGCCGTCCTGCCCGGCATCCCGGCCGACGCGAGCTCCGTGCGCCTGGTGGCCTTCGCCCCGGGCGACGACGACGCCGACCTGAAGATCCAGCTGGTCACCCCGACCGGCACCATCGTCCCGGCCAGCGCGGACGCCCTGCACGTGAAGTCGGGCATGACCGCGGCCGTCGACCTCAAGGACCTCATGCGCGGCGAGCCCGGCTCGCTCCTGCTGACCCCGGTCGACCCGAAGAAGGCCACGCCCGTCGTGGCCGCGCTCCAGGTGGTGCGGGGCAAGGGCGAGAAGCAGGAGGTCGCCTTCATCCCGGCCGCCGCCGCCGTCGAGGGCCGCGCGACCGTCGCCGACAACCGCGCCAAGGGCTCCACCCTCGCGCTGACCGCCCCCGGCGCCACCGCCGAGGTCCGGATCACCGCCTCCGCGGGCAGCCAGGGCGGCACCCCGGTCAGCAAGACGGTCACGGTCAAGGCGGGCACGACCACCAGCCTGACCCCGCCCGTCCCCGAGGGCCTCAAGGGCACCTACGCGCTCACCGTCGAGCACCTCTCGGGCGGCCCCGTGCACGCCTCGCGGACGCTGGAGCTGCCGCGCGACGGCATCCCGATGTTCACGATCCAGACCTTCAACGACGACCGCAGCACCGTCGAGGTCCCGGCGGCCCGCCAGGACCTGTCGGTCCTGGACGACTGAGCGGCGCCCGGGACCTCCCGCTCCCGTAGGGGTGAACGGCCGTCCCGTACGGGTGGTCCCGGGCCCGCCCGCTCAGTCCTGCTCGTCGTCCTGCCCGTACCGCGGATCGACGGACTCGGGGGAGAGGCCGAGCAGGTCGGCGACCTGCTCGACGACCACCTCGTGGACCAGCAGGGCGCGCTCCTCGCGGCTCTTGGAGCGGATCTCGACCGGGCGGCGGTAGACGACGACCCGCGCGGGATCGCCCTTCCCCGCCGCGACCGATCCGCCCAGCGGCACCACCGTCTCGCCGGAGACCGGTGGGGGGACCTCCATCACCAGGAACTCCACGTCCGCCAGCTGCGGCCAGCGCCGCTCCAGGCGCTCCACCGAGTCCAGCACCAGATCGCGGAAGGTGTCCGCCCGGCTCGCGGACAACGGGACCTGCGGCGGCGCCACCGGCCCCCGCATGCCCCGGCCGTGCCGGTCACGGCGCCGCACGCGCGGCGCGGGACTGTCCATGCTGCTGGTGGGTTCGGTCACTGACGCAGCGTAACTCTCTCCGGTGTTCCGCGACCTTCCCCGGAGCGGTCCGCCGCTCCGGGACGCCCGCCCCGCGCCCGCCCCGGTTGTCGGGAGACGACCGTTCCGGTCAGCCGAGCGCTCGATTTCCGGGGCTCCCGGGATCGGCCATCTGGCCGTCGTTGACCGAATTACCGCCATCCGATGTCCGGATCGCATCGCGCGGCCACCCCCGTACCCGGCCCCTCCCGCAGGTCAGAACCACTGCCCCCACCCCTGCCGTGGCGGACGTCACACCACGACACGGTGGAGTGACCTGGGGGAGAGTCGTCGCGGCCCGCTCAAGAGTGCGGTACCGTCCAACGTCGTGAGCCCTGTACGTCGCTGTTCGCGCACCGCGTGCGGCCGCCCTGCCGTCGCGACACTGACGTACGTCTATGCCGACTCGACTGCGGTCCTCGGCCCGCTCGCCACCTACGCCGAGCCCCACTGCTACGACCTGTGCGCCGAGCACAGCGAGCGCCTCACCGCCCCGCGCGGCTGGGAGGTCGTGCGGCTCTCCGACGGCTCCGCCCCCGCCCGTCCCAGCGGCGACGACCTCGAAGCCCTCGCCAACGCGGTGCGCGAGGCGGCCCGCCCCCAGGAACGCGCGGCCGAGGCCGGCGGCAAGGGCGGCGGACGCGGTGGCGACCCGATGGAGGTAGGCCGTAGGGGTCACCTCAGGGTCCTGCGCTCCCCCGAAAACTGATCAAGGTCCCTTCCCGGGTAGTTTGGGCGCTCCGGACGCGCGCCGCATTCCGCGCGTACGTGGCTGCCGAGACTTCAGGAGGGATGATCCGTGGCTGCTGACCTGTCGCAGATCGTGAAGGCGTACGACGTCCGCGGGGTGGTGCCGGATCAGTGGGACGAGGCGCTCGCCGAGCTCTTCGGAGCCGCGTTCGTACGGGTGGTGGGCGCCGACGCGATCGTCATCGGCCACGACATGCGCCCCTCCTCGCCGGGCCTGTCCGCCGCGTTCGCCCGCGGCGCGGCCCGCCAGGGGGCGGACGTCACCCTCATCGGCCTGTGCTCCACGGACCAGCTGTACTACGCGTCCGGCGCGCTGAACCTGCCCGGCGCCATGTTCACCGCCTCGCACAACCCGGCCCAGTACAACGGCATCAAGCTCTGCCGCGCGGGCGCCGCCCCGGTCGGCCAGGACACCGGCCTGAGCGAGATCCGCGAGCTCGCGGAGCGCTGGTCGGACGAGGGCGCGCCGGAGCCGGCCGCCACCGAGGGCACCATCACCGAGCGCGAGACGCTCGCCGACTACGCGGCCCACCTCCTCTCCCTCGTCGACCTCTCCGCGATCCGCCCCCTGACGGTCGTGGTGGACGCGGGCAACGGCATGGGCGGCCACACCGTCCCGACCGTCTTCGACGGCCTCCCGCTGGACGTCGTCCCGATGTACTTCGAGCTGGACGGCACCTTCCCGAACCACGAGGCCAACCCGCTCGACCCGAAGAACATCGTCGACCTCCAGGCCCGCGTCCGCGCCGAGGGCGCCGACCTCGGCCTCGCCTTCGACGGCGACGCCGACCGCTGCTTCGTCGTCGACGAGAACGGCGACCCGGTCTCCCCGTCCGCCATCACGGCGCTCGTGGCGGCCCGCGAGCTCGCGAAGACGCCGGGCGGCACGATCATCCACAACCTGATCACCTCCTGGTCGGTCCCCGAGGTCGTCCGCGAGAACGGCGGCACCCCGGTCCGCACCCGGGTGGGCCACTCCTTCATCAAGGAGGAGATGGCGAAGACCGGCGCGATCTTCGGCGGCGAGCACTCGGCGCACTACTACTTCAAGGACTTCTGGAACGCGGACACGGGCATGCTCGCCGCGCTCCACGTCCTCGCGGCCCTCGGCGGCCAGGACGGCCCGCTCTCCGCCCTGGTCGCCGCCTACGACCGCTACGCCTCCTCCGGCGAGATCAACTCCACGGTCGCCGACCAGGCGGACCGCCTGGCCGCGGTGCGCGCCGCGTACACGGACCAGGAGGGCGTCACCCTCGACGACCTGGACGGCCTGACGGTCACCAGCGCCGACTGGTGGTTCAACCTCCGCGCCTCCAACACGGAACCCCTCCTCCGCCTCAACATCGAGGCCCGGGACGAGCAGACGATGCAGAAGCTCCGCGACGAGGTGCTGGCGCTGGTCCGGGCGTAACGCGCGGGGGCGGAGCCGCCACGGGCCTGCTCTGGGGCCTCGGGCCTGCCGCCTGGGCCTTGGGTCTGCTCCTGGGCCCCGGGAGCCCCGGGCGGAACGGGAGCCCCGGGCGGAACGGGGGCGCAACGGACGGCGCCCGCCGCCGGGCCCAGGCTTCCGCGCCCGTCGCCGGTACCCCGCCCCCGACCGCGTCGCACCCGCACGCGGCCGGGGGCGGCTCCCGTTTCGGGTGGCCGCTCCCCAAGCACCACGCGCCGTTCCCCCGGACGTCCCTCCCCGTCCCCCGCCCCGCCACCCCCGCCCCCCAACGTGGCGGCGGCGCCACCCACGCCCCGGCGGTAGGCTGACCTGGCCCGACCGTCCGCACCGAAGGGACCACACATGCCGCTCGAAGCCGGCCTCCTGGAGATCCTGGCCTGCCCGGCCTGCCACGCCCCCCTCGACGACCGGACGGCCCAGGCCGAGGCCGAGAACGAGACCGCGCAGACCCCGGAGCTCGTCTGCACCTCCGCCGACTGCGGTCTCGCCTACCCGGTCCGCGACGGCATCCCGGTCCTGCTGGTCGACGAGGCGCGCCGCCCCGCGTAACCCGCGCCAGCGAGGGAAGACCACGCCGGCCGGACGGCCGGTCCCGCCCCGACGACCGGAGGCCCGCCCCCATGCTCGACGAGACACTCCTCGACGCACCGGAAGCCCTCGCCCTCGCCGACCGCCGCGGCCTGCTCCGCGGCGCCGCGGAGGCCGGAGCCCGGGTACGGACCGCGGCGCGGCACGCCGCCGAGGCCGGCATCGCGGAGCTCCGCCCCGAGGGCCGCCCGCGGGCCGTCCTCGTCGCGGGCCCCGGCACCGCCGCCGCGGGCGTCGCCGACCTGGTCGGCGCCCTGGCCGGCGCCGCGGCCCCGGTCATCCGGCTCGCCCCGACCGGCGTGGCCCCCGCCGCCGGCGCCCTGCGCTGGTCCCTGCCCGGCTGGGCCGGCTCGGTGGACCTGCTGCTGATCCCGACGGCCGACGGCTCCGAGCCGGGCCTCGCGCTCCTCGCCGAGCAGGCGTACCGCCGCGGCATCACCGTCGTCGCCGTCGCCCCGAAGTCCTCCCCGCTCGCCGAGTCCCTCGGCCGCTCCCACGGGCTGCTCGTCCCCATGGCGATGGCGCCGCACGAGACGGTCCCGGAGTACGGCGAGACGCTCGCCGCGAGCCCGGGCGCCCTGTGGGCCCTGTTCACCCCGCTCCTCGCCCTCCTCGACCGCGTCGGCCTCGTCGAGGCCCCGCCGGAGGCCCTGGAGCAGGTGGCCGACCGCCTGGACCGCACGGCGGAACGCTGCGGCCCGGCCATCGCCACGTACGGCAACCCGGCCAAGACCCTGGCCGCCGAGCTCGCCGACTCGCTCCCGCTGATCTGGACGGAGGGCGAGGCCGCGGGCCCGGCCGGCCGCCGCTTCGCCGCCGTGCTCGCCGAACTGGCGGGACTGCCGGCCCTCGCCGCCGAGCTCCCGGAGGCGCTGCCGGCCCACGGCGTCCTGCTGACCGGCGACTACGCGGCGAACGCCGACCCCGACGACTTCTTCCGGGACCGGGTGGAGGAGCAGCAGGCCCTGCGCGCCCGGGTGGTGCTGCTCCGCGACCGCCCGACGGGCCGCGGCGGCATGCCCGCGAGGAACCCGGCCGGTGCGGACGACCCGGACGGCAGCCAGGGCCGCCCCGCCCCCGCGGGCCCCGACAGCCCCACCGCGCCCTCCGGCCCCGAGAGCCCCGTGGACCCGGTGACGGGCGCCCTCAGCGCCGCCCCGGCCGCCCGCGAGCTGGCGCTCAGCCACGGCACGGCCATCAGCGAGCTGGAACCGGACGAGGGCAGCGCGCTGGAGAGCCTCGCCGAGCTCCTCGCGGTGACCGACTTCGCCGCGGTGTACCTGTCGCTGGCCTCGGCGGGCCTGGCTTCCCGCTGAACCACCCCACCGAAGGCCGCGCCCCCACGCAAGCCCCCCGACCCCACACCTCCCGGGACCCCCGCCACCAGGCCCCCACAACCGCCCCCACACCCCCAGGCCCCCACGTCCATCCGCACCCACCGCACTGAAAAGAGCTGGAAGCCCCATGGACCGCCTCGCCAACACCGTCCGCCCCTACGCCTGGGGGTCCACGACGGCCATCCCGGAGCTGCTCGGGGTCGCACCCACCGGCGAGCCCCAGGCCGAGTTGTGGATGGGCGCCCACCCCGGCGCCCCGTCGCGCACCGGCCGCGGTCCCCTGAACGAGGTCATCGACGCCGATCCCGTACGCGAACTCGGCCCCGCGGCCGTCGAGAAGTTCGGTCCGCGGCTGCCGTTCCTGTTCAAGATCCTCGCCGCCGGCGCCCCGCTCTCCCTCCAGGTCCACCCCGACCTCGCCCAGGCGCGGGAGGGCTTCGCCGCCGAGGAGGCCGCGGGCATCCGCCTCGACGCTCCCGAGCGCAACTACAAAGACGCCAACCACAAGCCCGAACTCATCTGCGCGCTCACCCCGTTCCACGGGCTGTGCGGCTTCCGCGACCCCGTCGAGGCCGCCGACACCATCGCCGCGCTCGGCGTGGACTCCCTCAAGCCGTACGTCGACCTCCTCCACGCCCACCCGGTGGAGGCCGCCCTGCGCGAGGTCCTCACGGCGCTGCTCACCGCCGACCGCGCCGAGATGGCGCACACCGTCGCCGAGGCGGCGGCCGCCGCGGCCCGCCTCGGCGGTGCCCACGCCCCGTACGCCCAGATCGCCCACCACTACCCGAACGACCCCGGCGTCATCGCGGCGATGCTGCTCAACCCGGTGACCCTGCAGCCCGGCGAGGCCCTCTTCCTCGGCGCCGGAGTGCCGCACGCCTACCTCGACGGCCTCGGTGTCGAGATCATGGCCAACTCCGACAACGTGCTGCGCTGCGGCCTCACCCCCAAGCACGTCGACGTCACCGAACTCCTGCGCGTGGTCCGCTTCGAGCCGATGGACCCGGGCATCCTGCGCCCGGAGGCCTCGCCGTCGGGCGAGGAGGTCTACGACACCCCGATCGACGAGTTCCGCCTCTCCCGCTTCGTCCGGGCCGAGGGCGCCGCCCCCACCGACCTCACCGTCGACACGCCGCAGATCCTCCTCGCGGCGGCCGGCCGTCCCTCCGTCGGCGGAACGCCCCTGGCACAGGGCGAATCCGTCTTCGTACCGGCAGGCGAAACGACCGAACTGTCCGGTACGGGAACGCTCTTCCGCGCCACCGTCGTGGCCTGATGCGACAATGACCGGCCGAAGGACGGCAGTAGGGCACCAGCGCCGCAGGCCGTAGCACCGACGAAGGGAACACGTAGACCCATGAGCGCGTCAGGCGGAACCAAGGCGATCGTGGCGGCCCTCGCCGCCAACCTCGCGATCGCCGCAGCCAAGTTCGTGGCGTTCCTCTTCAGCGGCTCGTCCTCGATGCTCGCCGAAGCCGTCCACTCCCTCGCCGACTCCGGCAACCAGGGCCTGCTGCTGCTGGGCGGCAAGCGCGCCCAGCGCCAGGCCACCCCGCAGCACCCCTTCGGCTACGGCCGCGAGCGGTACATCTACGCCTTCCTCGTCTCCATCGTGCTCTTCTCCGTCGGCGGCATGTTCGCCATCTACGAGGGCTACGAGAAGATCAAGCACCCGCACCCGATCGAGGCCTGGTACTGGCCGGTCGGCGTCCTCGTCTTCGCGATCATCGCGGAGTCCTTCTCCTTCCGCACCGCGATCAAGGAGTCGAACCAGATCCGGGGCAACCTGTCCTGGAAGGAGTTCGTGCGCCGTGCGAAGGCCCCCGAGCTGCCGGTCGTCCTCCTGGAGGACCTCGGCGCACTCGTCGGTCTGGTCCTCGCCCTCGGCGGCGTCGGCCTGGCCCTGCTGACCGGCAACGGCGTCTGGGACGGCATCGGCACCGTCTGCATCGGTGTGCTGCTCGTCGGCATCGCGATCGTGCTCGCCGCCGAGACCAAGTCGCTGCTCCTGGGCGAGGCCGCCGGCATCGACGAGGTGAAGAAGATCGAGACGGCCATCGTCGACGGCCGCACCGTCACCCGCCTGATCCACATGCGCACGCTCCACCTCGGCCCGGAGGAGCTGCTCGTCGCGGCCAAGATCGGCGTCCCGCGGAGCGACTCCGCCGCCGAGGTCGCCCAGGCGATCGACGCGGCCGAGGAGCGCATCCGCACCGCCGTCCCGATCGCCCGGGTCATCTACCTGGAGCCGGACATCTACAGCGAGAAGGCGGCCACGGCGAAGGACGCCTGACCCACACCGCGAAGCGACGAGGCCCCGGACCTGCCCTGCAGGTCCGGGGCCTCCTCGCGTGGCGCGCCGCGCCGATCGGTACGGGTTTGGGGACGGGTACGGGTTCGGGTTCGGGTTCGGGTTCGGGTTCGGGTACGGCGCCCTACCGGATCTCGCCGAGCAACCGCAGGATCCCGTCCTCGTCGGACGCCCCCAGCAGCCGCTCACGGAAGTCCGCGTCCATCAGCTTCCGGGAGAGCAGCGCCAGGATCCGCAGGTGCTCGTCCCCGGCGGCCGCCTCCGGCACCGCGATCATGAAGATCAGCCGCGCCTTCGTCCCGTCGAGCGAGCCCCACTCCACGCCCTCGGGCGACCGGGCGAAGCCGACGACCGGTGCGGTGACCGCGTCCGTCTTGGCGTGCGGGATGGCAATCTGCTCGCCGAGCCCGGTCGTGCCCTGGCCCTCCCGTGCGAAGGCGGCCCGTACGAGCGCCTCCGGATCGGCGACCTTGCCGGTGCCCGCGAGCAGTCCGGCCATCTCGCGGATGGCCGCGTCCTTGTCCCCGGCGTCGAGACGCACCTTCACGGTCCGCGCGGTCAGATACCCCGACAGGACCTCACCGGCACCGCTGCCGCTGCCGCCCCCGGTCCGTACGGGAACGCCCGCGGCACCCGCCGCCCCGGCCCCGACGAGCGCGGGCTCCGCCACGGGCGCGGCCACGTTACCGGCACCGGGAGCGTCCGCGGCAACAGCAGGCACGGCGGCCACGGCAGGCACGGTGGCTACGGCGGGCCTGGCCGCCACGGCAGGCACGGCGGCCACCGCGGGGGTGGGCGCGGCGGCCGGCGCCGAGGCGGGAACGAGCGCGCCCCCGCCCCCGCGGTTCCGCCGCTCCCGGATGTCGATGAGCGCGTTGGTGGTGAGCGCGGTGACGACCGTGCCGGCGGCGACCGCGAGGAAGAACATCGGCACCCCGCCGACCGCTCCGAGCGCGGCGACGATCGGCCCGCCGTGCGGCACGGCGTCCGTCACCCCGGCGAGCCCCGCGAGCGCTCCGGCGACCGCGCCGCCCAGCATGTTCGCGGGGATCACCTGCGCGGGCCGGGCGGCGGCGAACGGTATCGCGCCCTCCGAGATGCCGAACATCCCCATGAAGAGCGAGGCCATGCCGGTCTCCCGCTCCTGCTCGGTGTAGAGCTTGCGGCGCAGGAGCGTCGCCAGGCCCTGGCCGAGCGGCATCACGGGGATGGCAGCGGCACACATGCCCATGACGGTCTGGTTGCCGGTCGCGATGAGTCCGGCGCCGAAGAGGAACGCCGTCTTGTTGACGGGCCCGCCCATGTCGAACGCGATCATCAGGCCGAGGATCGCCCCCAGCAGGATCGCGCTGGTCCCGGTCATCCCGCCGAGCCAGCTCGTCAGATGCTCGAAGACCCACGAGATGGGTTGCCCGATCACGTAGACGAAGAAGAGCCCGAGCGCGGTCGTGGCGACGATCGGGATCACGATGATCGGCATGATCGGCTGGACGAACCTCGGCACCCGGACCTTCTTGATCCACAGCACCAGATAGCCGGCGAGGAAGCCGGTCACGATCGCTCCGATGAAGCCCGCGCCCGCCTCGGAGTGGTAGAGCGAGCCGTCGTTGGCGATCCAGCCGCCGATCATGCCGGGCACGAGCGCGGGCCGGTCGCCGATGGCGTAGGCGATGTACCCGGACAGCACCGGCACCATCAGCTTGAAGCCGATGACCCCGATGTTGTTGACGTCCATCCAGAAGGAGTCCTTCGGGATGACGAGCCCCTCGGGCGTCGCATGGCCACCGAGGGCCAGCGAGATCGCGATCAGCAGCCCGCCCACGACGACGAACGGGATCATGTACGAGACGCCGTTCATCAGCGCCTTGTACGCGAGGCTCCGCTCCTTGCCGCCGCTCGCCGCCCCGTCCGCGTGCTCACCCCCGCCGGCCGCACCGGCGCCGCCCCCGTGTCCGTCCCCGTCGCCGCCCTGGACGGGCGCCGTACGGACCCGCTCGATGAGGCGCTCAGGATGCCGGATCCCCTCGGCGACCCCGACCGCGAGGACCCGCTTGCCGGCGAAGCGGCTGCGGTCCACGTCCTTGTCGGCGGCGATGATGATCCCGTCCGCCTCCCTGACATCGTTGTCAGACAGAACGTTCTCGGCCCCGATCGACCCCTGGGTCTCCACCTTCATCCCCACACCGAGCGCCTCCGCGGCCTGCGCCAGCTTCTCGGCCGCCATATAGGTGTGGGCGATACCCGTCGGACACGCGGTCACCGCGAGCAGCTTCGGCTTGCGCTGCTCACCCGCAGGACTGGTCACGAGCTCTTCCTCACGCGCTTCTCCTCACGCTTGCTCCGGACCCTCGTCGCTCCGGATTCCCGAGCATCGTCCCCCGCCCGACAACGCGGTCAAAAGTCCGTAAGGCCCTGAATCCGTAGGCCACTGGACCCTTTGTCGAGCCCTTGTCGAGCCTGGATCCGGCCGAATCCCGGTCCGGGGTGGACTGTGGGTCACTGCGCCGATCGGTGTAGATTCGTGACCAGCCAGACGTCGCTGCTGATGGCGGTCGGGCGGTCCACGCATGGACCGGCCGAGGGAGAGAGGGCCTCCGACGACTGCACCGCGGGAGCACCCGGGCATTCCTATGCCCGCGTCGCACCACCGCCGCGGTGCCAGGTGCCCACTCGACCCCTCGAACCCGATCCACGAGGAGCAGCTCCAGTCATGACGACTGTCGCCAAGCAGGACTTCAAGGTCGCCGACCTCTCCCTGGCCGCCTTCGGCCGCAAGGAGATCACCCTCGCCGAGCACGAGATGCCCGGCCTGATGTCGATCCGCCGCGAGTACGCCGAGCAGCAGCCGCTGGCCGGCGCCCGCATCACCGGCTCCCTGCACATGACCGTGCAGACCGCCGTCCTCATCGAGACCCTCGTCGCCCTCGGCGCCGAGGTCCGCTGGGCCTCCTGCAACATCTTCTCCACCCAGGACCACGCCGCCGCGGCCATCGCCGTCGGCCCGAACGGCACCCCGGAGAACCCCCAGGGCGTCCCGGTCTTCGCCTGGAAGGGCGAGACCCTGGAGGAGTACTGGTGGTGCACCGAGCAGGCCCTCACCTGGCCGAACACGCCCACCGGCGGCCCGAACATGATCCTGGACGACGGCGGTGACGCCACCCTCCTCGTCCACAAGGGCGTCGAGTTCGAGAAGGCCGGCTCCGCCCCGGACCCCTCCACCGCGGACAGCGAGGAGTACGGGCACATCCTGACCCTCCTCAACCGCACCCTCGGCGAGAACCCGCAGAAGTGGACCCAGCTCGCCTCCGAGATCCGCGGCGTGACGGAGGAGACCACCACCGGTGTCCACCGCCTCTACGAGATGCAGCAGGCCGGCTCCCTGCTCTTCCCGGCGATCAACGTGAACGACGCCGTGACCAAGTCGAAGTTCGACAACAAGTACGGCTGCCGCCACTCCCTGATCGACGGCATCAACCGGGCCACCGACGTCCTCATCGGCGGCAAGACCGCCGTGGTCTTCGGCTACGGCGACGTCGGCAAGGGCTGCGCCGAGTCCCTGCGCGGCCAGGGTGCCCGCGTCATCGTCACCGAGATCGACCCGATCTGCGCCCTCCAGGCCGCGATGGACGGCTACCAGGTCGCGACCCTGGACGACGTCGTCGAGACCGCCGACATCTTCATCACCACGACCGGCAACAAGGACATCATCATGGCCTCGGACATGGCCAAGATGAAGCACCAGGCGATCGTCGGCAACATCGGCCACTTCGACAACGAGATCGACATGGCCGGCCTGGCCAAGGTCCCCGGCATCGTGAAGGACGAGGTCAAGCCGCAGGTCCACACCTGGACCTTCCCCGACGGCAAGGTCCTGATCGTGCTGTCCGAGGGCCGTCTGCTCAACCTGGGCAACGCGACGGGCCACC
The DNA here is from genome assembly GCF_044386705.1 of Streptomyces sp. NPDC020422. Taxonomy (NCBI): domain Bacteria; kingdom Bacillati; phylum Actinomycetota; class Actinomycetes; order Kitasatosporales; family Streptomycetaceae; genus Streptomyces; species Streptomyces sp. NPDC020422. The sequence continues at coordinate 34,354 of NZ_JBIRVJ010000017.1, forward strand.
CGTCCTTCGTGATGTCGAACTCCTTCGCGGACCAGACCCTGGCCCAGATCGAGCTCTTCACCAAGCCGGAGGAGTACCCGACCGACGTCTACGTGCTCCCCAAGCACCTGGACGAGAAGGTCGCCCGCCTCCACCTGGACGCCCTGGGCGTCAAGCTCACGACCCTCCGCCCCGAGCAGGCCGCCTACATCGGCGTCCAGGTCGAGGGCCCGTACAAGCCGGACCACTACCGCTACTGATGTACCGGCGCCCGGCGTCCGCGCACTGACGCCCGGGCGCCCGGCACACCCGTAGAACAGCAGGCAGGCCCCCGCACCCCCGTGTCGGGGGCCTGCCTCGTCTCACCCGGCCCACAGCTCCAGGAAGCACCCCGAGGACCCATGCCCCGCGGCCGTTATTCGCTCCATGACCCGCACGATCACACCCCCCTCGGCGAAGAGCACTTCAACTGCGCGCCCGGTCCCTCCGGCTGGCGCTACGTCTCACGGACCACCACCCCCTCCGGCGACCCCGCCGGCTCCGTCGACCTGGCCATCGACGAACTGGGCCGCCCCATCCGGCTCGAACTCCACTCGGCGGACTGGCAGGTCCGCGCCGCCGCCGTCGACGGCGTCACCTGGGTCCGTACCGACCCCACCGGGACCCACGCCACCGAAGGCAATGTGCGCGCCCACGCCTTCACCGGCACGTCCCCGGCGTTCCTCGTCGCGATCTCCCGACTCCTGCGCCTCACCCCCGATTCCCCGGAGACCCGCGTCCGGCTCGTCGCCTTCACGGATCCCGTGCTCGCCCCCCTGACGGTCGACCAGTCCTGGGCCCTGGTGAAGAGTGAAGCGCACACCACTGACAACGGCCCCCTGACGGTGGACGAGTACCAGGTCAGCGCCCTCGACACGGGGGAGCGGCACACCGTCCACCTCGCCGGCGACGTGGTCCTCTCGGCCCCCGGCATCGAACTCGAGGACCTGGACACCCCGCCGTCGGTCTTCTGAGGCCCCGAATCAGGCGGGAGGCGCGAACCCGGTGGCGGGTGGCGCGGCGGGCCGGTCCGGAGGGGTCGAAGCCGAGGCGGGCGCAGAGCCGGACGCCGCCCCGGACGCAGACGTGGGCGCGGACGCAGCCGCCGAAGCCGCACCCGAGCCCGGAATCGAACCCGGAACCGAGCCCGAACCCGAAGCCGCACCCGAAGCCGAAGCCGAAGGGACCGGGAACGCCCCCGCCCCAGCCACGGCTCCAGCCACGGCCCCCGTCCCCGCCCCGGGCACTGCCGCCGCCGTCACGAAAGCCCGCCGGGCGTCCCGCGCCTGCCGTTCGGCGACGACGCCCGCGAGATACGCGGCCGCGGGCACCCCCGGCGGTGGAGGCGTCCCCGTCCGTGCGACGAGCTCGTCCGCGAGCCGCTCGGCCAGCCGCTGCCCGATCGCGGGGTCCAGCTGCCCCATCCGCGTCAGGTACTGCCGTATCTCCAGCCACAGCCCGTCCGGCACGGCGGACAGGTCGAGTTCCGTGAAGCGCCCGACGAGCCACGGCGGGGGAGGCGGCACCGCCGCGTTCGGCGCGGAGGCGACCCGCTCCCGCACGACGAGCGTCCCCGCGAAGACGTCCCCGATCCGGCGCCCCCGCTCCGACACCAGCGAGGCGATGCAGGCGACGACCCCGAAGGTCATGAGGATCTCGACGACCCCCATCGCCCCGCGCATCAACGCGTGCCGGAACCGGATCGGCCCGCCGTCGTCCCGCACCACCCGCAGCCCGCAGGCCAGCTTTCCCAGCGACCGCCCGTGCGACAGCGTCTCCACGGCTATCGGCGCACCGACGAGTATCAGCAGGAAGGAGACGATGGACAGCGCCATCGCCGCGGCCTCGTCCAGCGAAGCCGTCGCCAGCGCGAGACCGAGGCTGATCAGCAGATACGCGGCCCACACCACGACGAGGTCGATGAGCAGGGCCAACGCCCGGCTCGGCAGCCGCGCCGGCTGCAACCCCAGTACGACGGCATCCCCCGTCACGACCCCGCTCACGCCGCCCGCCCTTCGTCGACCTGCCGAACCCCGTCCGAACGCCAGTCTGCCAAGCTGACCAGCAGCGCGCCGCAGTAGTACGGACCCGTACGCACCCAGTGCCTGGAGCAGCAGCCGAACATGGACCTCGACGTCTTCGTCACCGCACACCGAGCCGAGTGGGACCGCCTCGACCACCTCCTGCGCAGGGGCCGCCGGCTCACGGGCGCCGAGGCCGACGAGCTCGTCGCCCTCTACCAGCGCACGGCCACCCACCTCTCCCTCATCCAGTCCAGCGCCCCGGACCCGATGCTGACGGGCCGCCTCACCCAGCTCGTGGCCCGCGCCCGCGCCACCGTCACCGGCACCCGCCGCTCCTCCTGGCGCGACGCGGTCACCTTCCTGACGGCCGGCTTCCCGGCCGCGGTCTACCGCTCGCGCCACTGGTGGGTGCCGACCGCACTCGTCTCGACCCTGATCGCGGCGCTCATCGGCTGGTGGATCGGTACGCACCCCGAGGTGCAGGCCGCGATCGGCGCCCCGGCCGAACTGCGGGAGATGACCCGCCCCGGAGGCCAGTACGAGACCTACTACTCCAGCCACCCGGCGGCGTCCTTCGCCGCCCAGGTCTGGACGAACAACGCGCAGGCCGCCGCGACCTGCCTGGTCCTCGGCGCGTTCCTCGGGATCCCCGTCCTGTGGATCCTGTTCATGAACATGCTGAACCTCGGGGTCGGCATAGGCCTGATGGCCGGAGCGGGCCGCCTCGACGTCTTCCTCGGCCTGGTCCTGCCGCACGGCCTCCTCGAACTGACCGCGGTCTTCGTCGCCGCGGGGACGGGCCTCCGCCTCGGCTGGACCCTGATCGACCCCGGCCCGACCACGCGCCGCGCCGCCCTCGCCCAACAGGGCCGCGCGGCCGTCGGCATGGCCATCGGCCTGGCCCTGGTCCTCTTCGTCTCGGGTCTCATCGAGGGCTTCGTGACCCCGTCGGGTCTGCCGACCTGGGCCCGAATCGCCATCGGCATCGTCGCTGAGCTGGCATTTCTCGCGTACGTCTACATCCTCGGCGGCCGCGCCGCCCGAGCCGGCGAGACGGGCGACGTCGAGAAGGCCGACCGCAGTGCCGAACTGCCGACGGCGGCCTGACCCACCCAGCCCCGCCGATGTGCGGATCAACCCGCTGACCTGCTACTGTCCTCCTCGCCCACAAAAACCGTTGACACGGATGGCGTGGGGAGGTAGATTCAAACGGTTGCCTGGAGTTGGACAAGCTCAGGGCCGACAAGTTAGACTCTCTCTCGCTCCGGTCGGAATCTCCGACGATGGAGCCACCCCGATTCCTTATCTGGATCACGAAGTCGCCGTTTAGGTCGACGGAAATGAATCTGATAAAGTCGGAGCCGCTGAAAGGCCCCCAAGCAAAAGCGAAAGGGACCGGAAAGCACCGAGGAAATCGGATCGGAAAGATCTGATAGAGTC
>NZ_JBIRVJ010000018.1:0-21710 GCF_044386705.1 Streptomyces sp. NPDC020422
GGGGGCGGGGGGGGGCCCCCCCCCCCGGCCCGCGGGGGGGGGGGGGGGGGCGGCCCCCCCCCCCCCCCCCCGGCCCCCCCCCCCCCCCCCCCGGGGGGCCCCCCCCCCCCCCCCCCGGGGGGGGGGGCCCCCCCCGCTTCTCGGGGCGATCGGCTTCGAGCTGCTGAAACTGCTGCTCGGCGGCTATATGAGGGGGGTCGCGGCGAAGTCGATGTACGGGGCCTTCGGCGTGCCGGTCGCCCTGCTCCTGTGGATCAACTTCACCGCGAAGCTGCTGCTGTTCTGCTCGGCCTGGACGGCTACGGGTTCACGCCCTCGTCGACAGGGGCAGCAGGAGCAGCGGACTCCTCCGCAACCGTCTCCTGCTCCCCCGTCCCCTTCCGACGGCCCTTCCGCGTCGAACCCGCCAGCGGCCAGCGCCGGTTGACGAGGAAGACCGCGCCCGCGAGAAGCACGAGCACCCCGCCCGCCACGCCGAGCGCGATCCCCACGCCACCCGACCTCTCCGGACCGGCCGCCGTCTTCTCCGCGCCCGTCGGGGCGTTCTTGCCGGGGGCGGGCAGCGTCCCGTCCGAGCCCGTCCCGGCCGAGGCCCCCGCGTCGAGGCGCGCCGACTTCGGCGGCACCAGCTCGCCCACCGGCGTCACCTTGCCGGAGGCGGCGAAGCCCCAGTCGAGCAGCCGGGCGGTCTCCTTGTAGACCGCGTGCTGCTCCTTGGAGGACGGGTTCATCACCGTGACGAGCAACACCCGGCCGTTGCGCTCGGCGACGCCCGTGAAGGTCGCGCCGGCGTGCGTGGTGTTGCCGTTCTTGACGCCGGCGATGCCCTGGTAGGCCGGGACGCCGATGTCGCCGGTCAGCAGCCGGTTGGTGTTCTGGATCTCGAAGGTCTCGCGCTTCTTGCCGGGCTTCTGCTCACCGGGGAAGGCCGCCCGGGGGGTCGCGGCGTACTCCCGGAAGTCGGCCTTCTGCATGCCGCTGCGGGCGATGAGGGTGAGGTCGTACGCGGAGGACACCTGGCCCGGGGCGTCGTAACCGTCCGGCGAGACGACATGGGTGTCGAGCGCCTGGAGGTCGACGGCGTGGGCGTTCATCTCGTCCACGGTCTGCTTGACGCCGTTGTTCATGGCCGCGAGGACGTGCACGGCGTCGTTGCCCGACTTCAGGAAGACGCCGAGCCACAGGTCGTGGACGCTGTAGGTCTGCTTCTCCTTGATGCCGACCAGGCTCGACCCCGCGCCCATCCCGGCCAGCTCCTCCGGCTTGACCGTGTGGTTCTCGGTCTTCGGGAACTTGGGCAGCACGGTGTCCGCGAAGAGCATCTTCAGCGTGGAGGCGGGCGCCAGCGGCCAGTGCGCGTTGTGCGCGGCCAGCACCTGCCCGCTCTCCGCGTCCGCGACGATCCACGACCGCGCGCTGAGCTCCTTCGGCAGCACGGGCGCCCCGGGCCCGAGCTGCACCTGCGTTCCGGGCCGCGACAGCAGCGTGCCGCCGACGCTGGACATGGCGTTCGGCGGCTTGGGCTGCTTGTCCATGTCGTCGGCGGCGGCGGGGGCCGAGGCGAGGAGGGGGAGCAGGGCGGTGGCGACGGTCACCGTCAGGGCGGCCTTCGCGGTCATCTTCGATGCGGACACGATCGAGAACGTACATCCCCGGAAGCTCCTTCCGAACCCCGCGGGGCGGTTCACCTCCACTCGTCCACCCGTCCGCAGGGCCTGGGGGGCGTCCGGCGATACCCGCACCATGACCTTCGGTCGGCCCGCCTCCGGGTTCCCGCTCGTTTTCGGAGTGTGGAGCTGCTTCATCGGATCACTTTCTCCATGGAGTCAACCGTGGCGCCTCGACAACAGAAAAGAGCAGGTGAGAGACCTTGTCCCCCCTCGCTTCGCCCGCGGCAGCCGGGCGCCCGGACACGGTGGGGGTAGCCGTCTGCGCCCGGCAGTCCCAGACGCGTCCCGACACCTCCGAGGCGTCGCCGGAAAGCCAGGTGGCGGCCTGCGAGGCGCCGGCGGCGAGCCGGGGGTGGGAGGTGATTCACACGTACAAAGACGTCGGTAGGTCCGGTTGGGATCCAACGCGTCCACCCGAAATTCGAACACCTCGTGTCGGCTGTCAGACGCGGATGGAGTTCGGTGCTGCCGGGGCGTGCCGCACTTCGTCGAGGTGCCGTACGACAACGGCGCGACTCGCCTACCGCTGCGCCCACCACGTTCCGGCTGCACCGCCGGCGAGGGAGGCCAGGGTGACGAGCCATCCGGGGATGCGCTGGACGATCAAGTGCATTCCTCCGACGTGGAGTTCGAGCGTGGGCCGGGCTGTGCTCTTCGTGCCCGTGTTGCGAGTCCTGGTCATGGTTCGTGGTCCTCTCGCCGGCTTCGGTCATGCGGCCTGCATGTCCTCTGGCTCCTGTCGCGCGCCCTTGCGTGACGGCTAGGGAAGAAAGGACACAACGCCGCGACGCGATGGGGGGGCGTCCGGTCGGAGTCGACGCTGCGGAGCGATGAGAGGCGACCGGGCCCAAAAGCCCAAACCCCGTTCTACTGGGGGTAGTTCGGTGCCGCTGTGATCAGCGGCGACGTGGCCGGTTGCGTGCTGCGATCCCTCCCGGAGAGCATCACTGCCCCCACCGCGTATCGCGCTGATTATGGGAAAAGCGTATCGCTCTCGACCCCCGGGTCGTCATGAGCCGTATGTGTACAAAAGCGGTGGCGGAAGTTTGACGCTATGGACACCGCCATGGCGGATGGCTCTCGGCGGCTTGCAACCCGGTCCGGTAGGTGCGGGTCTGACGTGCGCTGATGTTCTGATCCGCCCGCAGGGCGCGCGCATGTCCGTACCCAGACCCCGTGCGGGCCCCAGCCCGCCGTGAGTGCGGGCTGTCCAGGGTTCCGATGTGACCGGGCGTGGGAGCGTCGAGGCGCTCGGGCCACCAAGCCGTAGCGGCTCCCCGTTCGCCCCGTCCAGGCGGTCCCGAGCCGCGCTGTCGGGGCTTCTCCTTACTTGGCCGCGTTCGCCCGGACACCCCGGAAGCCGATCACGCCGACGGCCGTCCCTAGGATGAAGGACGTGACGGCGAGGGCGAGGTGGACCCAGAAGTAGGCGGTGGGGTTCCCCGCGTCGTCGAAGGCGAGGCCGCTGCCGTCCTTCCAGAGGTTCTTCGCGAAGGTCACCCAGATCACCCAAGACCAGACGCCGAACGCGAGCAGGAACCAGGAGACGCGGCGGCTGAGCTTCATCGGGGGTGCCCTTCGGGGTCGGGTGGGCTTGCCCTGCCAGTATCGGACGTGCCCGGGGCGGTCGGAGCACCGGGTTCAAGCGGACAAGGGGTACGCAGGGCGTGGTCGTCGTCTTTCTGCTGGTGTTGGTCGTGGTGCTCGCCGTGCTCGGGGCGGTCCACTGGTACGTGTGGCGGCGCCTGGTGCGCGACCTGACGGTCCCGGGCGGTCTCGCGCGGCGGGCCGGCACCGTCGCGGCCGTGGTGCTGCCGCTGCTCTCGGTCGCCGCCCTGGTCTCGGGCCGTGCGGGCGCCCCCTTCCCGCTCCAGCAGGCCGTCGCGTGGCCGGGCTTCCTCTGGCTCGCCCTGCTGCTGTACGTGACGCTCGCCCTGGCGGTGACGGAGCCGCTGCGGCCGCTGCTGCGACGGGTGCTCGCGCGGCGGGCGGTGGGCGCGGGGGCGCCCCGGGCGGCGGCTGCCCCCGCCGCCGATCCCGCTCCCGAGGCCGCCGCCGTGCCGGTGGCCGATCCCGCTCCCGAGGCCGCCGCCGTGCCGGTGGCCGATCCCGCTCCCGAGGCCGCCGCCGTGCCGGTGGCCGATCCCGCCGCCGTGCCCGTGGCCGCCGGCGTCTCAGCCGAGTCGGCTCCGGCCCCCGGGCCCGGCCCGGCGGCCGCTCCCGGCCCCGGCTCCTCCGACCCCTCCCGCCGTCTCTTCGTCAACCGGCTCGTCTCCGGCACCGCCGCCGCGCTCGCCGTCGGGACCGTCGGGGGCGGGACGTACGGGGTGTTGCGCGGGCCGCGGGTGAAGCGGGTGACCGTGCCGTTGGCGAAGCTGCCGCGCCGGGCGCACGGGTACCGGATCGCGGTCGTCTCGGACATCCACCTCGGGCCGATCCTGGGGCGCGCCCACACCCAGCGGATCGTCGACACCATCAACGCCACCCAGCCGGACCTCGTCGCCGTCGTCGGCGACCTGGTCGACGGCAGCGTCCAGGACCTCGGGCCCGCCGCCGCGCCCCTCGCGCGGCTGCGCGCCAGGGACGGGGCCTACTTCGTGACGGGCAACCACGAGTACTTCTCGGGCGCCGACGCCTGGGTCGACCACGTCCGGGAGCTCGGGCTGCACCCGCTGCGCAACGCCCGGGTCGAGATCGGCGCCGGGTTCGACCTGGCCGGTGTGGACGACGTGGCGGGGGAGAGCGAGGGGCAGGGCCCCGACTTCGGCAAGGCGCTCGGGGACCGGGACCGGTCCCGTACGGCGGTGCTGCTCGCGCACCAGCCGATCGTCATCGACGACGCCGTCCGCCACGGCGTCGACCTGCAGTTGTCGGGGCACACCCACGGCGGGCAGCTGTGGCCGGGGAACTACCTCGCCGAGCTCGCCAACCCGACCGTCGCGGGGCTGGAGCGCTACGGCGACACCCAGCTCTACGTCTCGCGCGGGGCCGGCGCCTGGGGCCCTCCGGTGCGGGTCGGCGCGCCCTCGGACATCACGGTCGTGGAGCTCGCGTCCCGGCAGGCGTGAGGGAACGCAGGACGGACGGAGTGTCCGAAAACGTGACGCAGGGCGCCCTTGCGGATACGTACCGTTCCACCCCTCTTTCTCATCACGGACATATGTGTGTCGTGTGAATGTTTACTCTTCCACTTGTGAAACCCGTGTGATTGGGTGGCGCCATCGCGGCAGGCTGGGGTGCCTCCGCGACAGGGGTGGGCACGAAAAAAGGAAGCACGTCTCATGCGGTCGTCGGTGCGTCTGCGCGTTCTGATCACTTGTGGGGTTCTGGTGGCCGCCGGAGTCGGAGGATGGCAGCTGCTGCCCTCCGACCAGGTGAAGACCGAACCGATCACCGTCGGGACCACGGACGAGGTGACCTCGCTCGACCCGGCCGGCGCCTATGACGCCGGCTCCTGGGCGATGTACAGCAATGTCTTCCAGTCGCTGCTGACCTTCAAGCCCGGCTTCACGACGCCGGTCCCGGACGCCGCCGAGAGCTGCAAGTTCATCGGCACGAAGCTGACCACCTACCAGTGCACGGTCCGCGACGACCTCACCTTCGCCAGCGGGCGCAAGATCACCGGCGACGACGTGCGGTTCTCGTTCGAGCGTATGCTGAGCATCAAGACGGACGTCGGTCCGCAGCCCCTCTTCCCGACGCTGAAGAGCGTCGTGGCGGCCGGGCAGAAGGTCACCTTCAACCTCAGCGGCCGGGACGCCACCTTCCCGCTGAAGCTGGCGACCGGCGCCGGCTCGATCGTGGACCGCACCGCGTACCCGGCGAAGTCGCTGCGCACGGGCACGACGGTGGACGGCTCGGGGCCGTACGTCCTCAAGGAGTACAAGCCGGGCGAGAGCGCCCGTCTGGAGCCCAACCCGCGGTACAGGGGCGCCGTCACCAAGACCGGCCACACGATCGTCGTGAAGTACTTCAAGGAGTCCGAGGAGCTCGCCGCCGCCTGGAAGGCCGAGCAGGTGGACGTGACGCACCGGCAGATGCCGCCGGCGTTCATCAACTCGTTGAAGGACGCGTCCAAGGACGGCACCAAGATCACCGAGGCGGCCAGCGCCGAGATCCGCAACCTCAACTTCAACGTCCGGCCCGGCTCGGCGATGGCGAAGCGCGCCGTACGGCAGGCCGTGGCCGCCGTCATCGACCGCCCGGCCATCACGACCGGCCCCTACCAGGGCACGGTCGAGCCGCTCTACTCGCTCATCCCGCAGGGCTTCGTCGGGCACAGCACGGCCTTCTACGACGCCTACCCGGAGCCCGACGCGGCCAAGGCGAAGAAGCTGCTGAAGAGCGCGGGCGTGGACACGCCGGTGAAGTTCACCCTGGGCCACCGCAAGGACGCCACCTACGCCGCCGAGGCCGCCGAGCTGAAGAAGCAGCTGGAGGAGACGGGCCTGTTCGAGGTCGAGGTCGAGTCGGTCGACTGGCAGTCCTTCCAGAAGGCGTACGCGAAGGGCACGTTCGACGCGTACACCGTCGGCTGGCTCCCCGACTTCCCGGACTCCGACAGCTTCACCGCCCCGCTCGTCGGCACCGACAACACGCTGCACAACGGTTTCTCCAACGCGACGATCGACCAGCTGATCGCCTCCACGCAGCAGTTCAGCGACCGCTCGCGGGCCACCGGCGACTTCAAGGCCATCCAGTCCGAGGTCGCCAAGGACGTGCCGCTGGTGCCGCTGTGGCAGAAGAAGGACTACGTGCTGTCCACCGAGGACGTGGCCGGCTCGCAGTACCTCTCGGACGGCACGGGCATCTGGCGCCTGTGGGAACTCGGCTGGATCTAGTCCGGCCGGTCTCAGCCCGACTTGGACGTCCGCCTCGGCTTGCCCGAGGCGGCCATCCCGGCGGCCGTCGGCATCATGTCGCGCAGCAGCTCGTGGGTCTCCTTCACCAGCGGGCGCAGGATCCGGAAGCGGGAGAGCTGGATCGCCCGCGCGGTGACGGGGGAGAGCCGCTCGACCAGGCGCCGGCTGTTGGCGGCGTCCTCGGAGCGGTCGTACACCCAGAACAGCACCAGGCCCATCTGCTGGAGCCACAGCAACTGCGGCAGCGCCTCGGACAGTTCGGGGTCGACCTTCACCGCGGCCCCCGAGATGACCCGCCGGTGCACCTCGATCGCGGCCTCGCGCGGGCCCTCCGACTCGGGTGAGAAGGGGCTGAGCGGGCTGTCCGGGTCGGCGGCGTTCTTGAAGAACTGGGACGCGAACTCGTGGTACGGCGCGGCGATGTCCAGCCAGGCGAGCAGCACCCCGCGGATCCGGGCGGTCAGGTCCTTCTCGCCGCTTCCCAGGATGGGCTCGACGGCCGCCTGGTGCTCCTCGGCGATCCGGTCGTAGAAGCCCTGGACGAGGTGTTCCTTGGAGGAGAAGTAGTAGTACGCGTTGCCGACGGAGACCCCGGCCTCCTGGGCGATGGCCCGCATCGTCGTCTTGTCGTAGCCGCGCTCCCTGAACAGCCGGAGCGCGGTCTCCAGGATGAGCGCGCGGGTCTGCTCGCTCTTGGGCGCCTTGGCGGGCTTCTCCGCCGGCTGCCCGCCCGCGTGCGCGTCCTGCGTGTCTTCCCTCGCGTCGTTCACAGGGCCTGAGCCTAGTCGGCCGTCCGCGGTGCCTCGCACCCTCGGTCGGCCCCGAACCGCCGTACCCCGGGCACCAGGCCCGTCCCCAGGCAGCAGCCGCCGACGACGAGCGCCGCGGCCAGGAGCGGGACCTCCGGGCCCCAGGCGGAGGCGGCGAGCGGGGCGAGGGCGTAGCCGAGGGGCATCGCGGCGAGGGAGAGCAGCCAGTCGTAGGAGGTGACCCGGGCCAGCGCGTGGGCGGGCACGGCCCGCTGGACCGCCGTCTCCCACACGGGGGAGAGGAAGCCGAGGCCCGCCTGGGCGAGCCCGTAGGCGGCGATGGTCAGCGGCGCGGGCGCGGCGGTGGCGAGCAGGACCAGGGGCAGCGCGTACGTGGCGAGGCCGAGGTTCGCGGCGAGGATCGGGCGCCGGGGGTGGAGCCGGTCGGCGGCCAGCGAGCCGAGCAGCAGGCCGATCGCGCCGACCTGGAGGAAGAGCACCCAGGTGGCCTTGCCGCCGAGGCGGTCGAGGGCGACGGCGGGGCCGAGGGTCATCAGGACGGCGGCGGCGCCGTTCCAGGCGCTGTGGCCGATGAGGCTGGTCCAGTACCAGTCGCGGCTGCGGACCTCGTGCCAGCCCTCCTTGAGGTCGGCGAGCAGCGGGCGCCGGGGCGTGGTCACGCGGTCCACGCGCACGGCGCACAGCAGGGCGGCGCTGACGGCGAAGCTCGCCGCGTCCAGGACGAAGGCCCAGCCGGGGCCGACGGTCCAGATCAGCGCCCCGGCGAGGGCGGGGCCGCCGACGCGGCTGGCGCTGTGGGCGACGCCCATGGCCGCGTTGGCGCGCTGGAGGCCCGGGGCGGGGACCGTGCCCTTGACCAGGGGTGCCGAGGTGGGCATCGCGAAGGCGCCGGCGGCGCCGCCGGCCACCTCGACGGCGGCGATCACCCACAGCGTGGGCGTGCCGCTCAGCAGCTGGATGCCGACGAGGAGTTGGGTGAGGCAGCGGACCAGGTCCATGGCGAGCGCGACGGACCGCGCGGCGAACCGGTCGGCCACCACGCCGCCCAGGGGCAGCAGGAGCAGCTTCGGCACCATCGAGCACGCCAGCACCAGTGCGAGCGCGGAGGTGGAGCCGGTCGCCTCCAGGACGGCGAGGGCGAGTGCGGCCGGGATGACGGCGTCGCCGAGGAGGGAGAGCGCGCGTCCGGTGAAGAGCAGCCGGAAGGGGCGGGTGCGCAGGGGGTGGGGAGTGGGTTCGACGGCAGGCGTGGCACGTCCGAGCAGCGTCATGCCCCGCAGAGTATTTCGGTAACGAATAATTCGTCAACGAAATACTTCTGCCGGTGCGTGTCCCCGCCCCGACGTACGATCACCCCATGGCCCCCACCGCCCCCGCCGCCCCCGACGAGGAACCGCGCGACTGGACCGACGAGCACGTGGCCCGCTGGCAGCCCGTGCTGCCCGACCTCGACCCGGTCGTCGAGGGCGCGGTCACCCGGATGAAGAAGCTCTCCGTCCACCTGCGCCGGGTGCGCGAGCAGTCCCTGGTCGACTTCGACCTCGAACGCCACGAGTTCGACACCCTGCACAAGCTCGCCGGCCGCGGCGGCAGCGCCGCCCCCTCCGAGCTCGCCCAGGACCTCGACCTCGCGCCCGCCTCCGTCACCGGCCGCCTCGACGCCCTGGAGAAGCGCGGCCTCGTCCACCGCACCCAGTCCACGACCGACCGGCGCCGCGTCGTCGTCGCCCTCACCCCCACGGGCCGCCAGACCTGGCTCGGCGCCATGGACGTCCTCGGCCACGAGGAGTACCGCCTCCTGGGCGTCCTCAGCCCGGAGGAACGCACCCAGCTCAACGACCTGCTGCGCCGGATCATGCTCAAGGCCGAGGAGCACACCGGCAGAAACGAGCCCTGGCACGGCTAGGGCTCGCCCCCGGTCACATGCTCAGCGAGCGCGCGTAGTTCAGCTGGCCCATCACCCAGTGGATGGTGTCCGGGCCGGTCGCCGGGATCATCGTCGCGTGGTGCCGGCCGCCGCTGGTGACCGTGATCTGGATGAAGCCGGTGGTCTGCTTCTCCTTCATCAGCAGGAACAGCAGACCGAGCAGGCAGAAGATGAAGAACACGATCGCGAGGACGATCGCGACCGTCGGCATCTTCTCCTCGGTGCGCGACATGTCCATCGCGTTCCACACCGCGCCCTTGAGCGGCATCGGCCCGGCCGGGGTGATGATCTGGTCCCCGACCACGGTGATGTCGCCGAGGCTCAGCAGCGGCGCGCCGCCCATCGCCGGCGGTCCGACCGGCAGCGGCGCGTGCTGCGGCGGCACCGGCACCCCCGCGGGCATCGTCGGCTGCTGCGGGTAGCCGTAGCCGGGCGCCCCGGGCTGCCCGCCGGGCCCCCACTCGTAGTCATCCGACTTGTAAGGGTTCGGCTCGCTCATCAGTCCCCGTCCTCCACGTACGCACCCATGCGAAAAAGCCCGCTTCTGCACGACGCAGCGTACAGAAGCGGGCTTTCCCCCGGTGACCAGGTGTCAGAAGCGACGCGTGATCAGCGCGCGCTTGACCTCCTGGATCGCCTTGGTGACCTCGATGCCACGCGGGCAGGCGTCCGTGCAGTTGAACGTCGTGCGGCAACGCCACACGCCGTCCTTGTCGTTCAGGATCTCCAGGCGCTGCTCGCCCGCCTCGTCACGCGAGTCGAAGATGAAGCGGTGCGCGTTGACGATCGCGGCCGGACCGAAGTACTGGCCGTCGTTCCAGAAGACCGGGCAGGACGACGTGCACGCGGCGCACAGGATGCACTTGGTGGTGTCGTCGAAGCGCTCGCGGTCCTCGGCGGACTGCAGGCGCTCACGGGTCGGCTCGTTGCCCTTGGTGACCAGGAACGGCATGACGTCCCGGTACGCCTGGAAGAAGGGCTCCATGTCGACCACGAGGTCCTTCATCACCGTGAGGCCCTTGATGGCCTCGACGGTGATCGGCTTCTCGGGGTTGATGTCCTTGATCAGCGTCTTGCAGGCGAGCCTGTTCTTGCCGTTGATCCGCATCGCGTCCGAGCCGCAGATGCCGTGCGCGCACGAGCGGCGGAAGGTCAGCGAGCCGTCCAGGTCCCACTTGATCTTGTGGAGACCGTCGAGCACGCGCTCCTTCGGGTCGATCTCGATCTGGAAGTCCTCCCAGACCGCCGCGTCCGAGACCTCGGGGTTGAAGCGGCGGATGCGGAAGGTGACCGTGATGTACGGGGACGCGGCGGAGTCCTTCTCCACCTTGTCCAGAACGGGGGTAGCCATCAGTACTTACGCTCCATCGGCTGGTAGCGGGTCTGGACGACCGGCTTGTAGTCGAGACGGACGGTCTCGGAGCCGTCCTCGCCGACCTCGCGGTACGCCATGGTGTGGCGCATGAAGTTGACGTCGTCGCGGTTCGGGTAGTCCTCGCGGTAGTGACCGCCGCGGGACTCCTTGCGCGCCAGGGCCGAGACGGCCATGACCTCGGCCAGTTCGAGCAGGTTGCCCAGCTCGATGGCCTCCAGCAGGTCCGTGTTGAAGCGCTTGCCCTTGTCCTGGATGGACACGTTCTTGTAGCGCTCGCGCAGCTCGGCGATCTTCTCGACGGCCGTCTTGATGGTCTGCTCCGTACGGAACACCATCACGTTCGCGTCCATCGTCTCCTGGAGCTCACGGCGCAGGTCGGCGACCCGCTCGTTGCCCGTGGAGTTGCGCAGGTTCTCGATCTGCGCCTCGACGAAGGCGGCCGGGTCCTCCGGCAGCTCGACGTAGTCGGCCTTGGCGGAGTACTCGGCGGCGGCGATGCCGGAGCGCTTGCCGAAGACGTTGATGTCGAGCAGCGAGTTGGTGCCCAGGCGGTTGGCGCCGTGCACGGAGACGCAGGCGACCTCGCCGGCCGCGTACAGACCCGGGACGACGGTGGTGTTGTCCGACAGGACCTCACCCTCGACGTTGGTCGGGATGCCGCCCATGGCGTAGTGCGCGGTGGGCTGGATCGGGATCGGGTCCGTGTAGGGCTCGATGCCGAGGTAGGTGCGCGCGAACTCCGTGATGTCGGGCAGCTTGGCGTCCAGCTGCTCCGGCGGGAGGTGCGTGAGGTCCAGGTAGACGTGGTCGCCCTCGGGACCGCAGCCGCGGCCCTCGCGGATCTCCGTGTAGATGGAGCGGGAGACGACGTCACGGGACGCGAGGTCCTTCATGACCGGCGCGTACTTCTCCATGAAGCGCTCGCCGTCCTTGTTGCGGAGGATGCCGCCCTCACCGCGGGCGCCCTCCGTCAGCAGGATGCCCATGCGCCAGATGCCCGTCGGGTGGAACTGGAAGAACTCCATGTCCTCCAGCGGCAGACCGCGGCGGTAGCACGCGGCCTGGCCGTCGCCGGTCAGGGTGTGCGCGTTGGAGGTCACCTTGAAGAACTTGCCGGTGCCGCCGGACGCGTAGATCACGGCCTTCGCCTGGAAGACGTGGATCTCGCCGGTGGCCAGCTCGTAGGCGACCACGCCGGCGGAGTGCTTGACCCCGTCGACCTCGGTGATCAGCTGGTCCAGGACGTAGAACTCGTTGAAGAACTCCACGCCCTCCTTGACGCAGTTCTGGTACAGCGTCTGGAGGATCATGTGGCCGGTGCGGTCCGCGGCGTAGCAGGACCGGCGGACCGGGGCCTCGCCGTGGTTGCGGGAGTGACCGCCGAAGCGGCGCTGGTCGATCGTCCCGTTGGGCGTCCGGTTGAACGGCAGGCCCATCTTCTCCAGGTCGAGGACGGCGTCGATGGCCTCCTTCGCCAGGATCTCGGCGGCGTCCTGGTCGACCAGGTAGTCACCGCCCTTGACCGTGTCGAAGGTGTGCCACTCCCAGTTGTCCTCCTCCACGTTGGCCAGCGCGGCGGCCATGCCGCCCTGCGCGGCGCCCGTGTGGGAGCGGGTGGGGTAGAGCTTCGTCAGCACGGCGGTGCGGCTGCGCTTCGTCGCCTCGATGGCGGCGCGCATGCCGGCGCCGCCGGCGCCGACGATGACGGTGTCGTACTTGTGGAACTTCATGACGTGGTTACCTCAGCCCCGTGCCTAGCGGATGTTCGGGTCGAAGGTGAAGATCACCAGCGTGCCCAGAAGGATGGTGAACACCGTGGCGGTGTACAGCAGGCCCTTGAGCCACAGGCGCGTGTTGGCGCGCTCCGCGTAGTCGTTGATGACCGTGCGGAGGCCGTTGGCGCCGTGCAGCATCGCCAGCCACAGCATCAGCAGGTCCCAGACCTGCCAGAACGGGGACGCCCAGCGGCCGGCCACGAAGGCGAAGCCGATCTTGGAGACGCCGCCGTCCAGGAAGAGCTGGATCAGCAGGTGGCCGAGGACCAGGACGACGAGGACGACACCCGAGAGGCGCATGAAGAGCCACGCGGCCATCTCGAAGTTGCCCCGGGTCGCCCGCGGGGTCTTGCCCGTGCGCTTGCGGGGGGCCTCGATGTACGGGGCCGGGTTGTCCACGCCGTAGGCAGCGCCCTCGACGGGACCGATCGCGGAAGTGGTGTCAGCGGACATGTCTGGCGTCAGCTCCCGAACAGTTCACGTGCGGCGTGGCCGAGGACGGGGTACAGCGAGCCCGCCATCAGCACGACCCAGATGCCCACGACGGTCCAGAGCATCTGCTTCTGGTAGCGCGGGCCCTTGGACCAGAAGTCCACGGCGATGACACGGAGACCGTTCAGCGCGTGGAAGAGGATGGCAGCGACGAGGCCGTACTCGAGGAGTGCGACGATCGGCGTCTTGTACGTCGCCACGACATCGTCGTACGCCTCGGGGGAGACGCGGACGAGAGCGGTGTCCAGCACGTGTACGAACAGGAAGAAGAAGATGAGGACGCCGGTGACTCGATGAGCCACCCAGGACCACATTCCTTCCCGGCCGCGGTACAGCGTTCCAGCCGGCACGGAAAAACCCTCCGGGAGCGGGGATCGGGGCCGGCCGGCTTCTCTGTCGGTCTGGCCCGGCCGGGTACGGTCCACCGGCCCCGGTCATCGTAGCGACGACTTGTCGGTTCGCTCGCGCGGGGTCCATAGGTGTGATCAAACAGGCACGGACGGGCTATCGATCGGACTGTCGCACGGGCCCTTATCCGGGCATCAGGGGCGTTTGCGGAGGAAAGGGCGGCCCATTCGCGACGCCGTCACCAGGATGCGACCGAACGGGTGAGCCGGGTCCGGGCGAGGCGGCGCAGTTCCTCCGCGGCGACGGCCCGTTCCTCCTCCCTTTCGTTGCCGAGACGTGACCGGATGCCGGCCAGGACCCGGTCCAGCCGCTCGCCCGCGGGCACCCCGTCGAGGCTGATGACGAACGCGTGCCCGAATCCGCTCTCGTACGCGGCGTGCGCGGCCTGCAGCGCGGTCCGCGCGGCCGGCGGGGCGTCCGGGGGCGGCAGCGCCGGGGTCTCGTGGGACAGCGCCTCGTCCAGATCCGCCCCCGACAGGTCGTAACCGGCCTCGTCCGCCGCGGCGAGCAGCGCGTCGAGGGTCGGGTACGGGCGGTGCGCGGCCACCCGTTCGGCCCAGCGGCGGCTGCCGCAGCAGCGCAGCAGCAGGGACTCGGCGAGGGCGTGCGGGGCCGCGTTGAAGCCAGGGAGGCCATCGGGGTGCCAGTGACGCGCCGCCTGGGCAGGTATGGCGGGGGAGCCCAGGGTCCGGGAGGGTGCGTGAGTGTCGCTGGTGCTGGTCAGCGGTGACTCCGGGAGCGATGGGGTGGGAGGTGGTGGCAGGGAAGCCGTGGGGTGGATGTGACGCCACGCTATCGGCGGGAAGGGGGAAGTGTCCGACGGATGCGCGAATTTCACCTGGACGAGTGGTTTCGGCGAGGGTGTCGACAGAAGGCCCGGGATGCCGTGAATCGCGTGGTGAGGGAGGATTCCGAGTGATGCGGTACTCCATACGGGGGCCCCTCAGGGGCCCCGCACTCCTGGCGGCCGCGGTGGCGCTGGCCACCGTGACCGCCTGCTCGAACGGATCCTCCGGCGCCCCGCCCGCCGCCTCCGGCACGGGAGGCACGGGCTCCTCGGCCACGAGCCAGGCCGCGTCCTCGGCCGCGCCGCCCCCGCCGCCGAGCCCGACGCCCACGAAGAGCTACCCGCTCTCCACGGCCCCGCTCACCATCCCGGCCGTCCGCTCCCACGAGGCGGCCCGCGGTCCCGGCTGGAAGCCGGGACCCGACACCGGCGTCGTCGTCGCCGCGAAGGACGCGGGCGCCCTCGCCGACGAGGCCCGGCTGATCGCCGGCGAACTGCGCATCCCCTACCGCGGCACCGCCGCCGCCCGCCCCGGCGACGTCAGCCTCGCGCTCGGCGGACAGGGCGCAGCCGAGTCGTACACCCTCACCGTCCGCGGCGGCGGGGTCCGGATCACCGGCCCCGACCAGGCAGGCGTCTTCTACGGCACCCGGACCCTGAAACAGTCCGTCCGGTCCACCGGGGCGGTCCCCGAGGGCGTCGTCGACGACGCCCCCGCGAAACCCCGCCGCGGACTGATGGTCGACATCGCCCGCAAGTACTTCGCCGCCGGCTGGATCGAGGACCGGCTCCGCGAGATGGCCGACCTCAAGCTCAACGAGCTCGGTCTGCACTTCTCCGACGACCAGGGCTTCCGCATCGCCTCCGACAGCCACCCCGAGGTCGTCTCCGATCGGCACCTGAGCAAGGCCGAGGTCCGGCGGATCGTGGAGCTGGCCGCGAGCCTGCACATCACGGTCGTCCCCGAGATCGACTCGCCCGGGCACCTCGGCGCGGTCATCGACGCGCACCCGGAGCTCCAGCTGGTGAGCGCCACCGGCCGCACCCCGCGCGGCGCCGTCGACATCTCGAAGCCGGCCGCCGCGAAGATCGTCGACGAGCTGCTCACCGAGTACACCGGCCTCTTCCCCGGCTCCTCCTGGCACCTGGGCGGCGACGAGTACGTGGCCCTGATGTCGAAGGACCCCGAGGCGAGCTACCCCCAGCTCGCCCGCGCGGCGACCGCGAAGTACGGCGCGTCGGGCCGGGTCCGGGACCTCGCCACCGGCTGGCTGAACGACCGCGCGGCGGTGGTGCGGCCGACCGGCAAGGCCCTGCGGGCCTGGAACGACGGCTTCTACCCGGGCGGGGTCGCCACCGCGGCCAAGGACCTCCAGGTCGCGTACTGGACGGGCAAGGAGATCGGCGCGCGGCAGCCCGTCTCGTATCTGAGCGCGGGCCGCACGATGATCAACTACAACGACGAGTACCTCTACTACGTGCTCGGCCAGCCCAACGACTTCGTCTATCCCACCGGCCGCCGCATCTACGAGCAGTGGACCCCGCTGGTGCTGCGCGGCACCTCGCCCGTGCCCGCCCGCTACGACCCGCAGATCCTCGGCGGCAGCTTCGCCGTCTGGTGCGACCTGGCGGGCTCGCAGACCCAGGCGCAGGTGGCGGACGGCATCCGGATGCCGCTGACGGCGACGGCGCAGAAGCTGTGGGACGCGCGGAAACCGGCGCTGACCTGGGACCGCTTCAGGAATCTGGCGGCCGCGGTGCGCTGAGGTACGGTCCTCTCCGCTGCGGCCGTCCGGCCGCGCCGGCGCCTCGGGGAGGGGCGTCGCACGTCCCCGGGGGGAACCGCCCGACCATGCTCCGCAATCCCAACGGCCTGTCCGTCGCCGTCGTGTCCCTGCTCGGCGCGACCGCCGTCGCCGACGTCGCCAGTCTGATCGCCACCCTCGGCGCCCGGTCCGAGCTCCGGGGGCCGCTCGCGGACCACCCGGACCCGGCCGGATACGAGGGGACCCTCGGCACCGCCGTGGCCTGGTCGGCGCAGGGCCTGCTGCTGCTCGCGACAGCGGTCGTCTTCGTCGTCTGGCTCTTCCGGATACGCGCGAACGCCGACGTCTGGGCGCCGGACCTGCAGCGCCGGGCGAAGGGCTGGATCATCGCCGGCTGGGTCGTCCCGATCGTCGCGTTCTGGTTCCCGCGGACCCTGGTCGTGGACGCCTGGCGGGCCAGCCGCCCCGAGCCGTACGGCGCGGACCGCAAGGGCGAGTTCGTCCTGGTAAACCTCTGGTGGCTGTTCTTCCTGGTCGCCCGGATCACTGGCGAGGTCGGCAGCCGCTCGTTCGACGGGGCCCGGACCGTCGACGCGCTGGTGGCCGCCACCGACTGGATGTTCGTGGGCGACCTGCTCGACATCGTCGCCGCCGCCCTCGCGATCCTGCTCGTCCGGCGTCTGACCTCTATGCAGCACCAGAAGGCCACTGGCATGATTCCGGCCGCGCAGTGACGGAATAACGCCGCACGGCGCAGTAGTGGAAGTACTGCGTCCGCATCGGGTGGCGAGGAGGCGTCCATGACGTCGGCGACGAGCACGGAGCTGCTGGAACTGATCGACCGGGCCGACGAGCGGGGCCTGGCCGCCGCCGGCCTCGCCTGTCTGGACCGCTGTCTGCCCCTGCTCGCGCCCGAGGGCGCCGAGGTGCTGCGCGGCGTGTGGGCCGCGGTCGCGCGCGGCGAGGACGGGGCGTGGGTCGAGGCGGTCGGCAAGGCCCGGGGCGAGCTGGACGGCGTGGGCACCGGCACGGGCGAGGTCGCCGTGCTGGTGCGCGGGATGCTCGACGGCGTCCCCGCCGCCTGGGCGCAGGCGCCGCTGCGCGCGTGGGCCGCGCGGTGCTCCGAGGCGGCGCTCGCCGTGCACGGCCTGTACGACGCGACCGAGGCCGGCCCGCTGCGGGCGGGCGAGCTCCTGCGGCAGCGGGCCGTACTCGAATCCGCCGCGCACGGCCCGACGGGTCTGCGCCGGGCCCGGGACCTGTCGACCGAGGGCGGCCGGGTGCTGCGGGCGGTCGTCTCGCGCCGGGCGCGCACGGCGTGACATGAGGGGGCGGCCGGAACCCCACGGGTTCCGGCCGCCCTCGTCCGTCCGTCCGTCGGTCCGTCGGTCCGTCGGTCCGTCAGGCCTCCGGCTCCGGCTCCTCGATGCGCAGCGAGGCGAGGGCCTCGGCGATCTGCTGCTCGGCGACCGCCTTGTCGAGGCCGAGACCGGCGAGCGCGCCCTTGCCGTCCTCGAACTCCAGCAGGGCCAGCAGGACGTGCTCGGTGCCGACGAAGTGGTGACCGAGGCGCAGGGCCTCGCGGAAGGTCAGCTCCAGGACCTTCTTGGCGTCCGCGTCGAACGGGATGAGCCCGGGCACCTCCTCCGCCGCCGGCGGCAGCGTCGGGGTGAGGGCCTCGCGGAGCGCGTCGAGGCCGACGCCCTGGCCGACGATCCAGCGCCCGGCGAGCCCGTCGGGCTCGGCGAGCAGGCCGAGCGCCAGGTGGGCGGGGGCGATCTTGTCGTTGCGGGCGGCCGCGGCCTCGTTCTGCGCGGCCATCACGACGTTCCGGGCCCGGGGGGTGAAGCGGCTGAAGCCGGCGTTCGGGTCCATCTTCGCCGTGTCGCCGTCCTTGTCCTCCTTCGGGACGAAGCGCTTCTGGGCGGCCTGGCGGGTGACGCCCATGCTCTTGCCGATGTCGGTCCAGGAGGCGCCCGCGCGCCGGGCCTGGTCCACGAAGTGGCCGATGAGGTGGTCGGCGACCTCGCCGAGGTGGTCCGCCGCGATGACCGCGCCGGAGAGCTGGTCGAGGGCGTCCGGGTGGGACTTCTTGATCGCTTCGATCAGGTCGTCGAGTCGCACGGGGTTGCTCATGCCGAGTGGATTCGTCATGGGTGCAACCCTAGGTTGACAGTCCTGGGAGTGTCAACAGTCGGTTGACAGTCCTCGTGGGTTGCGCGGCAAAAGAAACGGGCGCCCCGCGAGAGGCGCCCGGAAAAGGAAGACGACCGGGGCCGCCACCCCCCACAGGAGAGGCCCCGGTCGTCGTCCGCGGAGCCGCAGCACGGCCCCGTACTCCTAACAGCGCCGCGTCCGCGATTTGTGTCACACCCCCGAACGTTGCGTGTTGCACAAAGTGCGGGACCCGCGTGGACGCGGTGCCCGAAAAGGACGTAGCGTGCTGCTGCGCCGCGGACGGCGTGGCGGTGACGACCAGCCGCGATGAGCGCGACGACGAACAGGGTTGGGGAGTGCTGGGGGACGACGCGGAGCTGACCGCCGCAGTGCTCGCCGCGCAGAACGGCGACGAGGACGCCTTCCGCGCCGTGTACCGCGCGGTGCATCCCCGGCTGGTCGGCTACATACGCACCCTCGTGGGCGAGGCCGACGCCGACGACGTGGCCTCCGAGTCCTGGCTCCAGATATCCCGCGACCTCGACCGGTTCAGCGGCGACGCCGACCGCTTCCGCGGCTGGGCCGCCCGCATCGCGCGCAACCGGGCCCTCGACCACATCCGGATGCGCGGGCGCCGCCCCGCGGTCGGCGGCGACGAGACCGAACTCACCGACAAGCCCGCGGACTCCGACACCGCCGGCGAGGCACTGGAAGCCCTGGCCACCGGCCGCACCATGCACCTGATCGCACAGCTTCCGCAGGACCAGGCCGAGGCCGTCGTCCTGCGGGTCGTCGTCGGCCTGGACGCCAAGAGCGCCGCCGACACCCTCGGAAAGCGCCCCGGCGCCGTCCGTACCGCCGCGCACCGCGGCCTCAAGAAGCTCGCCGAACTCCTCGGTGCGACCGGGGACGCGGGCCTCGACGACCCCGAAGCCGGACCGGCCGTCCCGCTCGACGGCGTACCCCCGCAGCGCGGCCGCCGCCCCGGGGTCACGGCCCCCGGCGGTGTGACGCAATCGCGCCCGCGGACGCAGAAGGACATGTGATGGCCGACGAGCGGTACCAGTGGCTCGACCAGGAGGCCGCGGAGCGGCTGCTGCGCGGTGAGCCGGTCGACCCCGTCGACGACGTGTCCCGTGCGCAGGCCCGACTCCTCGCGCGGGCCCTCGGCGCTGCCCGCACCCCCGCCGCGGTCCTCGGACCGGACGGTGAACTCCCCGGCGAGGCGGCGGCCCTGGCCGCCTTCCGCAAGGCCTCCGCCGAGCGCGCCGCCGAAGCCGCCGCGCCCGCGTACGCCGCGCCCGCCGCCGCGTCCGAACTCGGCACCGTCCGGATCGCCCCGGCCCCCTCGGCCCACCGCTGGGGCCGCTCGCTGCGCTACGGCCTGGCCGCCGCGTTCGCCGCCGTCACCGTCGGCGGGGTCGCCGTCGCGGCCGGTACGGGCATGCTGCCCATCACCGCCGAGCCCGGCCCCGGCCGTTCGGTCACCGCCGCCGAAAGCCCCGGCACCCCCGAGTCCAGCGTCTTCGGTTCGCCGAGCGGCGGCACCGGCACGGGAGTCCCGGCCGTCCCCACGGACCGCCACGGGCGCAGTGCGACCCCCGACGCCACCGACGGCCCCGCGACCGCCGGCCCGGGACCCGACGGCCACGGCAGCGCCACCCCGTCGCCCGGTCCGAGCACGTCCGGCAAGGGCGGCGACGACGGCGCCGAGCGCCAGACCACCCTGAAGGCCTGCCAGGACTTCCAGAAGGGCAGGCTCGCCGACAGCGGCCGGCAGCAGCTCCAGCGGGCGCTCAAGAGCGGCGAGACGGTCAGGAGCTACTGCACCCGCGTGCTCTCCGGCGCCCCCACGCCCACCACCGGCGCGCCCCACACCGGTCGCATACCCTCCGGCGGCGGCAAGGGCGGCAGCGGCGCGGACGGCGGCTCGGAGACGGGCGGCTCGGACGGTGACGACAAGGGTGACCGAGGCGGCGACAAGCACCGCCAGGACCCGCCCGCCGGAAGGCCGGGGTCACCCGCGAAGCCCGGGTCGCCCGCGAAGCCCGGAAAGGGCGCGGAGAAGTCCGGTCAGGACCGCTCCCACCGCTCGTCCTGAAACCGGCCGTGTGCCCCGCCGTGAATCCGGCCGTGGGACCGTCCGTGAATCCGGCCGTGGGACCGGCCGTGACACCGGCCGTGACACCGGCCGTGCGACCGGCCGTGGGACCGTCCGTGAATCCGGCCGTGCGACCGGCCGTGACACCGGCCCGTGCGACCGGCCGTGACACCGGCCCGTGCGACCGGCCGTGAACCCCGGCCGTGTGCCCCGCCGTGAATCGGGCTGTGTGACCCGCCTCGAAACCGGCCGTGCGACCCGCCGTGACACGGGCACCGACACCAGGTGTGACACTTTTCGAGCCGGTGACGCAGTACTGAGTGAGCCGACTGGTCATCGGCGAGCGCAACGAGCCGGGGTTCCCCCCGTACCTTCGGCTCAGCGCACCGGCGCGGGTGGGACACGTTCCCCCGGTCCCACCCGCGCCCCTTCCTCTCCCGGGCCTACCAGTGCACGACGACCTTGTCGCCGACCTTCACCTGGTCGAACAGCTCCGACAGCTTCGCCTTGTCCCTGACGTTGACGCAGCCGTGCGAGGCGCCGGCGTAGCCGCGGGCCGCGAAGTCGGCCGAGTAGTGCACCGCCTGGCCGCGGCTGAAGAACATCGCGTACGGCATGGGCGTGTGGTAGATCGTCGACGTCCAGTCCCGCGCCTTCCACTCGACCTTGAACAGGCCCTCGCGGGTCGGGGTGTTCTCCGAGCCGAAGCGCACGTCCATCGACGAGACCACCTTGCCGTCGATCATCCAGGCGAGCGTCCTGCTCTCCTTGCTGATGCACAGCACCCGCCCCGTCAGACAGCGCGGGTCCGGGGCGTCCAGCTTGTTGGTGGTGGACGGCTTCAGCTCGTCGGCGGTCGGCCGGTGCGTCATGGCGACCAGCTTCTGCCAGGTCGCCTCGTCGACCGCACCGGTCGCCGGCAGCTCCCGCTTCTTCTGGAAGGACTTCACCGCGCCCGCGGTCATCGAGCCGTAGAAGCCGGTGGGCGCCCGGTCGAAGTAGCCGATCTGCCGCAGCCGCGCCTGCAGCTCGCGGACCTGCTCGGTTTCGTCGCCCTCGCCCATCAGGGCCTTGGGCTTCGGCGCCTCGCTGCTCGCCGACGGCGTCGGCGAGGACGGCTTGTCGTCGGAGCCGGCGCTGGGGCTCGCCGGGGGAGCGGCCGTGGTCGTCACGGGCGGCGGCGTCGCACCGGCCCCGCCCCCGGAACCCCCGGAGCCCGCGCCTCCGCCCTGAGGCCCGCAGCCGGCGATCAGCGCGATGGCTGCGGCGGCCAGAGCGGCTCTGCGTATGACGGACGATCGCTTCATCGTTGCCCCCCGAAAACTCGTGTGTACACAAGGGATGGTTCCCGGCCGCGCGCGGTTGCGCACGTGACCGAATCGAGACGGGCATGCTGGGCGTGACAACCGCTGAGCAAGAGGCCGATCGGGAGGCACACCACATGGCGCGCGAGTCGGAGTCGGGGCTGCCCATCGAGCCGGTGTACGGGCCGGGGTCGCTGGAGGGGTGGGATCCCGCGGAGAGGCTGGGTGAGCCGGGTGGGTATCCGTTCACCCGTGGTGTGTATCCGTCGATGTACACGGGCCGGCCGTGGACGATGCGCCAGTACGCCGGTTTCGG
>NZ_JBIRVJ010000019.1:0-20973 GCF_044386705.1 Streptomyces sp. NPDC020422
CCCCGAGTGGTCCCCCACCCCGCGGGGTTTGTCCGCCCCGGCCGGGGGGGGGGGGCGCCGCCGGGGCGCCGGCGGGGGGGGGGGGCGGGGGGGCGGGGGGGGGGGCCCCCCCCCCCCCGGGGGGCCCCCCGGCCCTCGTCGTTCCCGACTCGAAAAGTCGGCCGAATCCCCGCAGACTGGGTCAGAGCGTGACATTCCGGCTACTGACGGGGAGGAGGTACGGGCATGCGCGCGCTGTTCTCCAGGGCCCCCGCGTTCCTCTCGGTCGGGGCCCTCCTGGCGGGCCTGGGCGGCCTCGCCGTCGCCGCCGAGGTCCGTGCCGCTCCACCCCCCGCCGAGGACGCCCCCCTCGCCGCCGCCGCGGCCGAGGACGACGAGAACTTCGGGGCCTCCTGCCACACCGTCGTCCAGGGTTCCTCGGTCACCGCGTACTGCCAGAACCCCTACCCCCGCACCGACCGCGTCCGTCTGCACGTCGAGTGCGACCGCTGGTGGGACGTGGACAGCGACACCGCCCCGGTCGAGGTCGGCCCCGCCGACTACGCCCGGGTGAGCGGCCGCTGCTGGAAGGAGGTCCGCTCGGCGTGGATCACCCACGAACCGGCGGCTCCGGGCTCCTGAGGCACAGGAACGGATAGCTCGCCGCCTCCGTCGCCGCCCGCTCGGCGTCGCCCGCGCGGATCGCCGCCACCAGCCGGGCGTGGTCCATGTGGTTCTCCGGCCGCAGCTCGCGCCCGACGTCGTCGCGCAGCCACTCCCGCAGCACGTGCCCGAGGTCCGCGTAGAGCTCGGTCAGCACGTCGTTGTGGGAGGCGACGACCACCGCGTGGTGGAAGGCCGCGTCCACCGTCACGAACTCCTCCGCGTCACCCGAGGCCCACACCTCCTCGCGCCGCGCGAGCAGCGCGTCGAGCTGCTTCAGGTCCCGCTCGGTGTGCCGCTGCGCGGCCAGTCGGGCCGCCGAGGACTCCAGCGTCGAGCGGAGCTCCGCGATGTCCCGGGGGTCGGAGCCGGCGAACCTGCGGTGCATGACCCCGGCCAGCTCGCTGGTGGCCACCACGTACGTGCCCGAGCCCTGCCGGATGTCGAGCAGGCCGTTGTGCGCGAGGGCGCGCACCGCCTCGCGGACGGTGTTGCGGGCCACCCCGAGCTGCTCGACCAGTTCCGGTTCGGTCGGGATCCGGGTGCCCACCGGCCACTCGCCGGAGGTGATCTGGTTCCGCAGCTGGGCGATCACCTGATCGGAGAGTCCGGCACGCCGGGGATGGCCGAGCGCCATGGGTGCACCTGCCGTTCGTTCGCGAGGGTTCGGGGAGGGTACTGGAGGGTTCTGAAGCGGGCGGTCGATTGGTTCGAGATTGGACAACCAATCATCCCATGATTCTATGATGGCCTCATGCCTGACGAGCCGCAGACCCTCGACCCCGCCCCCACGACGGCCCACCCCACCCGGAGCAGCGCCGACTCTCCCGCACCCGCCGGCCCCGCCCGCTGGGTCGCCGGGCTCGTCACCGTCGGCCTCGTCCTCGCCGCGCTCAACCTGCGGCCCGCCATCACCAGCCTCGGCGCCCTCCTCGAAGAGGTCAGCGAGGGGCTCCACATGAGCGGCAGCGTCGCCGGCGTCCTCACCTCCGTACCGCCGCTCTGCTTCGCCGTCTTCGGCATCGCCGCCCCGCGCCTCGCCCGCCGCTTCGGCCCCGCGGCCGTGGTCTGCGCCGGCATGGCCGCGATCTTCGCGGGCCTGCTGCTGCGCCCCTTCGCCGGCGGCACCCCCGCCTTCCTCGCGGCCAGCGCCCTCGCCCTGATGGGCATCGCGCTCAGCAACGTCCTGATGCCGGTCATCGTCAAGAAGTACTTCCCCGACCGCATCGGCAGCATGACCGGCCTCTACTCCATGGCCCTCGCCCTCGGCACCTCCGTGGCCGCCGCCGCGACCGTGCCCATGACCGAGGCCCTGGGCGGCAGTTGGCGGCTCGGCCTCGGCGTCTGGGCGGGTCTCGCCGCCCTCGCCGTGCTGCCCTGGCTCCCGCTGCTGCGCGACCGCTCCGGCGCCGCGGCAGGCGACCCGGCCCCCGTCCCCGCCGAGCCCGCCGCCGCCCCCCGGGTCACCCGCAGCCGCACCGCCTGGGCCCTCGGCGCCTTCTTCGGACTCCAGGCCACCGGCGCTTACATCACCATGGGCTGGATGCCGCAGATCTTCCGTGACGCCGGCGTCCCCGCCTCCACCGCGGGCGTGCTGCTCGCCGTCACGATGGTCATGGGCGTCCCGCTCGCCTTCGTCATCCCCCGGCTCGCGACCCGGATGAAGAACCAGGGCCCGATCGTCGTCGCCCTCGCCCTGTGCGGACTCACCGGCTACACCGGCCTCGCCTTCGCCCCGGCCGCCGGCGCCTGGCTGTGGGCCCTGCTCCTCGGCGTCTCCAACTGCGCCTTCCCGCTCGCCCTCACCATGATCGGGATGCGCTCGCGGACCGGGGCCGGAGTCGTCAGGCTCTCCGCCTTCGCCCAGAGCGTC
This sequence comes from Streptomyces sp. NPDC020422, assembly GCF_044386705.1. Classification (NCBI taxonomy): domain Bacteria; kingdom Bacillati; phylum Actinomycetota; class Actinomycetes; order Kitasatosporales; family Streptomycetaceae; genus Streptomyces; species Streptomyces sp. NPDC020422. The sequence goes on from NZ_JBIRVJ010000019.1 coordinate 2,516, forward strand.
GGCTACCTGATCTCCATCCCCGGACCGCTCCTCGTCGGCATCCTCTACCAGCACAGCGGCGGCTGGGGACTGCCCATCGCGCTCATGGCCGGACTGATGATCCCGCAGATGGTCGTCGGCACCCTCGCGGGCAGGGACCGGACCGTCGAGGACGAATGCTGAGATGCGAGACTGATCCCATGCCCGTACTCGAACCGAACCCCCAGAACGGCCAGAAGAAGCTCCTCATCGTGCTCGGCGCGATGCTGGGCATCACCGCCGTGATCGCCGTCATCGCCGCCATCGCCTCGCCCTGAGGTGGGGTTAACCCCCGCATCCCCTAGGGGGTGAGTGTCAGGGTCAAGTGGGTGGATCACCTGATGGGCGGGAGCCCTCGCGCTCCGTACGTTGGAGACATCGCGGAGAAGGGCTCCGCGGACGGACTCTCACCCACGGAGGCGGCCATGACGGCGCAGACCCACAGCAGCAGACGGAGGGACCTCGCCCGCGCGTCGGCCGGTGTCGACACCCGGCTGCCCTGGTGGGCCCTCGGCCTCCCGGTGCTCGCGTTCGTCGCCCTCTTCCTCCTCATAGCGGGTCCCGAGCAGGCCCAGGCGGCAAGCGGCGACGCCGGCGTCGGACACCTCCTCGCGCAGCTCCGGCAGGCGCTGCCCCTCTAGGCCCCGGTGCGTCCTCTCCGAGTCAACACGGCCTGATTCATGCGAAGCTGTGGAGCATGAGCGTCGAGACACCCCGCACGATCGTGCTGCTCCGCCACGCCAAGGCCGACTGGCCACAGACCTCAGACCACGAGCGCCCGCTCGCCGAGCGCGGCCGCCAGGACGCCCCGGTGGCGGGCCGCCGGCTGGCCGACTCCGGCATCTCCATCGACCTGGCCGTGTGCTCGACCGCGGTCAGGACCCGCGAGACCTGGAAGCTGGCCGTCCAGGAGCTGCCCGAGCGGCCCAAGACGGTCTACGAGGAGCGGCTGTACGAGGCCTCGCTCGGCGAGCTCATCGCCGTCGTCAACGAGACCCCCGACACCGTCGACAACCTGCTCCTCATCGGCCACAACCCCGGGATGCACGCCCTCGCCGACGCCCTCTCGGGCCGTTCCGAGGGCGACGCGCTCGCCCGGATGACCAGCAGCGGCTTCCCGACCGCCGCCTTCGCCGTGGTGACCTTCGACGGCTCCTGGAAGTCCGTCGAGCACGGCATGGACGGCACCCTCGTGGACTTCTGGACCCCGCACCCCTGAGCCCACGCGCCCGTACGCGAAGGGGCCCGGCCGTCGACCGACGACCGGGCCCCTTCCCGTACAGGCGTCCCCGCCCTCACCGCGTCCGCTCAGTGGAGCAGGTCCTCCGCGCCGCCGTCCGCGGCCTCGACCTCCTCGCGGGTGATCCCGAGGAGATAGAGCACGGTGTCCAGGAACGGCACGTTCACCGCGGTGTCCGCGGCCCGCCGCACCACGGGCTTGGCGTTGAACGCCACCCCCAGCCCGGCCGCGTTCAGCATGTCCAGGTCGTTGGCGCCGTCGCCGATCGCCACCGTCTGCGCCAGCGGCACCCCGGCCTCCTCGGCGAACCGGCGCAGCAGCCGCGCCTTGCCCGCCCGGTCGACGATCTCGCCGGTCACCCGGCCGGTCAGCCGGCCGTCCACGATCTCCAGGGTGTTGGCCTGGGCGAAATCCAGCCCCAGCTTCTCCTTGAGGTCGTCGGTGACCTGGGTGAAGCCACCGGAGACGACGCCCACCTGGTAGCCGAGCCGCTTGAGCGTACGGATCAGGGTCCGCGCCCCGGGAGTCAGCCGCACCTCGGCGCGGACCTTGTCCACCACCGAGGCGTCCAGACCGGCGAGCAGCTCCACCCGGGCGTGCAGCGACTGCTCGAAGTCCAGCTCGCCGCGCATCGCCGCCGCCGTCACCTCGGCGACCTTGTCCTCGCAGCCCGCGTGCGCCGCGAACAGCTCGATGACCTCGTCCTGGATGAGCGTCGAGTCGACGTCCATGACGACCAGCCGCTGGGCCCGCCGGTGCAGCCCGGCGGAGACCACGGCCACGTCCACGCCCACCGAGTGCGCCTGGGTGGCGAGCGCGGTCCGCAGCGCCTCGGTCGCGCAGCCCGAGACGGCGAACTCGACGGCCGTCACCGGATACTTGGCCAGCCGGAAGATCCGGTCGATGTTGCCGCCGGTCTCCGCGATCCTGGCCGCTATGGCGGCCGTCTGCTCGGCGGTCAGCGGGTGTCCGAGCACGGTGACGTGGGAGCGTCCCTCGCCACGCGGCCGGTTGTCTCCCGTACCCGAGATGATCTCGGCCTGGAGCTTCATGGACTCGGCCCAGCTGTGCACGGTCGCCCGCAGCTCGCCCTGCGAGGCGACGGTCGGCTCGGTGACGAGCGCGCACAGGACGAGGCGGCCGCGGGAGACGACCTGCTCGATGTCCACGACGTCGACCGAGTAGGCGGCGAGGGTGTCGAAGAGTCCGGCGGTGATCCCGGGACGGTCCTTCCCGAAGATCTTGACGAGAAGAGTGGGAACGTCCGAGGCGGGAACGTCCGGGACGGGAACGTCTGAGGTCTGCGATGCGCTCATGGTGTTTCCACCGTATCGGGCACCCGGTGCCGCCAGACCCCCCGTCCCGCCTGACGGACACCCGCGTGGCCGCAGACCTGCCGCCGAGGCGGGTCCGTGCGGGTCGCCGGGGCACGCCCGCCCGGGGCTACGCAAGCTCTTCACGCGGCCCGACTTTCGAATACGCCCCGGGGCCTGAAATAGTTCCCCCGGATGTTCATCATCCCTGGGCTCCCGACGACGGGGGTACCGCGGGGGACAAGTAGTGGGGCATGGAGTGCCAGAACTCGTACTGGAATTGAATGGAAGGACCTGGACCCTCGATCCGTCCAGGTCGTACACCCTGGGCCGTGATCCCCAGGGCGACCTGGTCATCGACGATGCCAGGGTCTCGTGGCGGCACGCCACCATCAGCTGGGGCGGCCGGAGTTGGGTCATCGAGGACCACGGCTCCACCAACGGCACGTTCGTACAGGGCCAGCGCGTCCACCAGGTGGAGATCGGGCCCGGCTCGGCCGTCCACCTCGGCAACGCCACCGACGGCCCGCGGCTGAATCTCGCGGCCACGGGCGCGCCGGCGCAGCAGCAGCCGGTCCCGCAGCAGCAGCCGGCGCCGCACGCCGCGCAGCAGGCCGCGCACCTCGGGGTGCACCACGAGGTCACCCACCAGGCGCCGCCGCAGCAGCCGCAGCAGCAGGGCTGGCAGCAGCAGGCCCCGCAGGCGGTCCCGCACCAGCAGGCCCCGCAGGCCCAGCAGCCGCCGCAGGTCCCGCACCAGCAGGCCGGCCCGCAGGGCGCGCAGCCGCCGCACGGCGACCGCAGCCCCACCACCTTCCACCAGCTGAACCTCGGCCGTGTCATGCGCATCGGCCGCGGCCTCGAGAACGAGCTGGTCGTCTCCGACCTCCAGGTCTCGCGCCGGCACGCCGAGTTCCACGCGACGCCCGACGGGCGCTTCGAGATCCGCGACCTCGGCTCGCACAACGGCACGTACGTCAACGGTCAGCCGATCACCAAGGGCGGCTCCGCCCTCATCGGCCCCAACGACATCGTGGGCGTCGGTCACTCGACCTTCCGGATCGTCGGCAACCAGCTCGAGGAGTTCGTCGACACCGGCGAGGTCTCCTTCTCGGCCCGCCACCTCACGGTGACGGTCGACGGCGGCAAGCAGATCCTCAAGGACGTCACCTTCGGCGTCCCCGAGAAGTCGCTCATCGGCGTCATCGGCCCCTCCGGTTCCGGAAAGTCGACCCTCCTGAAGGCGCTCACCGGCTACCGGCCCGCCGACCAGGGTGACGTCCTCTACGACAACCGCAGCCTCTACAAGCAGTTCGCCGAGCTGCGCCAGCGCATCGGTCTGGTCCCGCAGGACGACATCCTGCACAAGGAGCTGACCGTCCAGAAGGCGCTGCGCTACGCGGCCAAGCTCCGCTTCCCCGGCGACACCGCCGAGGCCGAGCGCGAGGCCCGGATCGACGAGGTGCTGCGCGAGCTCAAGCTCGACATCCACAAGGAGAAGAAGGTCACCTCCCTCTCCGGTGGCCAGCGCAAGCGCGTCTCGGTCGCCCTGGAGCTGCTGACCAAGCCCTCGCTGATCTTCCTGGACGAGCCGACCTCCGGCCTCGACCCGGGCATGGACCGCGACGTCATGCAGCTGCTGCGCGGCCTCGCCGACGACGGCCGCACGGTCCTCGTGGTCACCCACTCGGTGGCCGAGCTCGGCCTGTGCGACAAGCTGCTCGTGATGGCGCCCGGCGGCTCGGTGGCGTACTTCGGTCCGCCGGAGGAGGCGCTGAACTTCTTCGGCTACTCCACCTGGGCCGACGTCTTCTCCGCCTTCGAGAACTACCGCGACTACGACTGGGCGGGCCGCTGGAAGGGCTCGCAGCACTACCAGATGTACGCGGCGGAGATCGACGCCGTCGCCGCCCAGCCGGTCCAGCTGCCGCAGCAGGCCCAGCAGGCGCTGGCCCGGCCGCCCAAGCCGCAGGGCTGGGGCTCCCAGCTGTGGACGCTGATCCGCCGCTATGTGTCGGTGATCGCCTCCGACCGGGGCTTCCTGGCCCTGATGGTGATCCTGCCGGCGGTGCTCGGCGCGGTCTCGGTGGTCATCCCGGCCGACTTCGGCCTGGGCAAGCCCGTGGCGCCGTCCCGCTTCAACGGCGACGCCGGCACGATCATGCTGATCCTCGCGGTCGGCATGTGCTTCTCGGGCGCCGCCAACTCCGTACGAGAGCTGATCAAGGAACGGGTCATCTACGAGCGGGAGCGCGCCACCGGCCTGTCCCGCTCGGCGTACCTGATGTCCAAGGTCATCGTGCTCGGCGTGATCACCGCCTTCCAGGGCGTGATCATCTGTGGCATCGGCTTCTCCACCCGCGAGCTGCCGGAGGAGGGCCTCTTCATGCCGCCGGCCGTGGAGCTCTGCATCCAGGTCATCGCGCTCGGCCTGACCTCGATGATGGTCGGCCTGGTCATCTCGGCCCTGGTGAAGACCGCCGAGAAGACGATGCCGCTGCTCGTCATGTTCGCGATCATCCAGGTCGTGTTCACCGGCATCCTCTTCCAGGTGTACGGCTCGCCCGGCCTGGAGCAGTTCGCCTGGCTGATGCCGTCCCGCTGGGGCATCGCCGGCGCCGGCACGACGCTCGACCTGGCGCACCTGATGCCGCCGTGGGACCACAAGAACCCGGACAACCTCGACGGTCTGTGGGAGCACTCGGTCGGCCAGTGGAGCCTCGACCTCGGCATCCAGCTGCTCATGGCCACGGTCTGCTGTGTGCTCGTCGCACGGCTGCTGCGCCGCCACGAGCCCGAGGTCATGCGCAAGTAGCGGCCGCGAGGCCACGCCCGAAGGGCGGCACCCCTCCGCGGGGTGCCGCCCTTCGGCATGCCTGAGCAGGCTCAGTACGCGCTGTTGACGTTGTCGATCGAGCCGTAGCGGTCGGCCGCGTAGTTGCAGGCGGCGACGATGTTGGCGACCGGGTCGTACTGGTCGAACTTGGTGCCGGGGATGTGGTAGGCCTTGAAGGTCGGGTAGATGACCTGCAGCAGGCCCTTGGACGGCACGCCGTTGATGGCGTTGATGTCCCAGTTGTTGATCGCGTACGGGTTGCCGCTGGACTCGCGCATGACGTTCTTGTGGATGCCGTTGTAGGTACCCGGAATGTTGTGCTTGTCCATGATGTAGAGCGCCTCGCGGATCCAGCCGTCGAGGTTGTTCGCGAACACCGGCTTGCGGACGGCGGCGCGGCTCGCGGCGGCCTTGGCCTCGGCGCGCTTCTTGGCCTCGGCCTTCGCCTTGGCGGCGGCCTTGGCGGCGGCGTCGGCCTTGGCCTTGGCGGCGGCCTTGGCGGCGGCCTCGGCCTTGGCCTTGGCGGCGGCGTCCTGCTTGGCCTTCAGCTCGATCGTGGACTGCTGGGAGTCCAGGCTGGCGGCCAGCGCCTTCGCCTGCGGGCTGTTCGCGTCGTAGGACCATGCGACCTGCTGGGTGTTCGCCAGGGCCTGGGGCTCGGTCTCGGTGGCACCGTTGTTGCCCGGGACGAGAGTGAAGCCGAGTGCTGCGGCGCTCAGAGCGGCGACGCCGGCGATCGTGGCCTTGTGGGTCTTGTTCAGACCACGACTGTGGCCAGGGGTCTTCGCAGACATGCAGCAGTACCTCTTCGAATCGCAGGGGGTCGCTCAGGCCGGGGCGGCGCTGCGCCTGCTCGGCGGCGACGGACGCAATTCTTAGCGGCAGCAAAATCCTGTGGCAAAGGTGTGACGTACGATCCGCGATAGTGGATCAGGGGGCCTCCGGGGGCGCCGCCGGACCGGCCCACGGCCAGTCCAGGCGGCACTGATCTGCCCCTTACGTATCCACTAGGGGGATTCGTAAGTGATGTGGGTCCTATGCGCGGGCTCACATCGGGCGCGTAACAAACTCACCAGGCGTTGCTTCAGCAATGCGCACAGTGAGCTTCCTCCTCCGGGAGGATGAGGTGGACGTCCCCGAACTCGTGCCAGAGGTAGCGCTCCCGCACCGCCGCGGCGTACGCGCACCGCAGCGCGGCCCGCCCGGCCACCGCCTCCAGCATCAGCAGATGCGAGGCCTCCGGCTCGTGCAGCCCGGTCAGCAGCCCGTCCACCACCCGCACCCCGCGCTCGGGCGTCACGACGAGATCCGTCCACCCCCGGGCGGCCCGCACCCGGCCCCCGTCCGCGGCCGCGGACTCCAGCGCCCGCACCGCGGTCGTCCCCACCGCGATCACCCGGCCCCCACCGGCCCGCACCGCGTTCACCAGCAGGGCCGTCGCCGCCGGCACCTCGAAGCGCTCCGGATACGGCGGCTCGTGCGCCTCCGCCGACGCCACCCCCGTATGAAGGACGACCGGAGCGAACTGCACCCCCCGGCTCACCAGCTCCGCCACCAACCGCGCCGTGAACGGACGCCCCGCGCTCGGCATCTCCGCCGACCCCGCCCCGTCCGGCGACGGGAGCGCGAACACCGTCTGATAGGCGGCCGGCTCCTGGTCCCGCTCCGTGTACCCGTAACGGATCGGGCGCCCGTACCGGGCGAGCAGCCCCGGCACCTCCGTGTCCGGCCGGGCCCACCACAGCCGCGCCGCCCCCGGCGCCAGCGGCTCCTCCAGGACCAGCCGCGCCCCGCCCGGCAGCCGCACCACCGCCCCGGCGGGCCCACCCGGCCGCGGCCGGGTCGTCCCGGCGGCGTCCGGCTCCCGCAGCTCCACCGCCCACCGCCCGTCGTCGCCGCGCGTGGAGAAGTGGACGACCAGCCGATCCCCGCCCGGCTCGGGCCCCAGCCGCCCGTCCACCGCCGCCGCCAGCGTGACCGACGTGTTCACCACCAGCACGTCCCCGGCCCGCAGCAGCCCCGGCAGCTCCCGGAACGCCCGGTGCGCCACCCGCACACCCCGTGAGACCAGCAGCCGTACGTCGTCCCGGCCGCGCCCGGGACCCCGCTGCTCGGCCGGCACCCGGGCCGACAGCTCCTCCGGGACCCTCAGCCCCTCCAGCAGCACGGTCACCCCTCTCCTCCCGCCGCTCCCGGCAGGCCCGCCAGCAGTTCCGGCGCCGTGTAGCGGCCGCTCGGCAGCCGCTCGTCGAGCAGCCGCAGGAACGCCGGGGCGATCTCCTCCGGCGCCGGCGTGCCCGACAGGTCCTCGTCCGGCTCGGCCGCCGCCAGCATGTCCGTACGCATCCCGCCCGGATCCACCCACCACACCCGCAGCCCGGGCTCCTCCACCGCCAGCACCGCCGACAGCCGGTCGAGCGCGGCCTTCGTCGCCCCGTACCCGCCCCACGTGCGGTACGCCACGACCGCCGCGTCCGAACTCACGTCGACCACCGCCCCCGCCGGCGCCTCGCGCAGCAGCGGCAGCGCCTCCTGGATCAGACCCAGGGGAGCCACCACGTTGGTCTCCAGGGCGGCCCGGAACCGGTCCAGCGGGTGCCCGTCCAACGGCACCAGCGGCTCGACGCCCAGGATCCCCGCGTTGTTCACCAGCAGATCGAGCCCGCCGAGCCCCGCGGCGGCGGCCACCAGCTCCTTGCGGTGCGCGTCGTCCGTGACGTCTCCCGGCAGCGCCACCACCCCGGCCCCCAGCCGGCGCGCCCGCCGGGCCGTCTCCTCCAGCACGGAGCCGGTGCGGGCGTCCAGGACCAGGTCCCAGCCCCGTCCGGCCAGCGCCAGGGCCAGCGCCCGGCCGAGCCCCCTCGACGCGCCCGTCACCATCGCGACAGACATGTTCCCCATCCCCTTCCACACGGACCCGACGACGTCCACCGATGTCAGCCTCGTGACCCGGCGCGCCCGCCGCCTCGTCCCCGGGCCCCGACCGCCCAGGGCACTTCGGCCTAGGTCCCCGGTCCGGGACCGCCGCCGTCCCCGGTCGGATACGGACCGTCACACCCCGCCGGTACGGTGAACACATGAGCCATCGTTCGAGCTCCGGCCTGGCCGCCGTGAGCAGCGCCCTGCTGGCGATGAACCGCCAGATGGAGGTCCGCGACGTCCTCAAGACGATCGTCGCCTCCGCCCGCGAGCTGCTCGACGCCGAGTACGCGGCGCTGGGCGTCCCCGACGACCACGGCGGCTTCGCCCAGTTCGTCGTCGACGGCGTCAGCGACGAGCAGTGGCGGGCCATCGGCCCGCTGCCCCGCCAGCACGGCATCCTCGCCGCGATGCTCCACGAGGCGGAGCCCGAGCGCCTCGCCGACGTGCGCCAGGACCCCCGCTTCGGCGGCTGGCCCGACGCCCACCCGGACATGTCGGACTTCCTCGGCCTCCCGGTCCGCGACGGCGACGAGACCCTCGCGGCCCTCTTCCTCGCCAACAAGCGCTGCCCCAGGCCGGGCGGGGGCTGCGGCTTCACCGCCGAGGACGAGGAGCTGCTGCGGACCCTCGCCCAGCACGCCGCCATCGCCCTCACCAACGCCCGGCTCTACGAGCGCAGCCGCGAGCTCACCATCGCCGAGGAGCGCTCCCGGCTCGCCCACGAGCTGCACGACGCCGTCAGCCAGAAGCTCTTCTCCCTGCGGCTCACCGCCCAGGCCGCCGCCGCGCTCGTCGACCGCGACCCGGCGCGCGCCAAGGACGAGCTCCAGCAGGTCGCCGCGCTCGCCGCGGAGGCCGCCGACGAGCTGCGCGCCGCCGTCGTCGAGCTGCGGCCCGCCGCCCTCGACGAGGACGGCCTGGTGCACACCCTGCGCACCCAGATCCAGGTCCTCGACCGCGCCCACACCGCCCGCGTCACCTTCGACAGCAGCGGCGTCCGCGCGCTGCCCGCCGCGCAGGAGGAAGCGGTGCTGCGGGTCGCCCAGGAGGCCCTGCACAACGCGCTGCGCCACTCAGGCGGAGGGCTCGTCACCGTCTCCCTGCTCCGCAGCGGCCAGGGCGCGCGGCTCACCGTCACCGACGACGGCAAGGGCTTCGACCCGCAGCGGGTGCGCAGGGCGGGCCGGCACCTGGGCCTGGTCTCCATGCGCGACCGTTCCGCCGGGGTGGGCGGCACACTGACCGTGACATCGGCCCCGGGGCGGGGCACCACGATCGAGATGGAGGTCCCGGGTGGCTGAGAAGACGATCCGCGTCCTGTTGGTGGACGACCACCAGGTCGTCCGCCGCGGCCTGCGCACCTTCCTCGAAGTACAGGACGACATAGAAGTGGTGGGGGAGGCGTCCGACGGCGCCGAGGGCGTCGCCGCGGCGGAGCAGCTGCGGCCGGACGTCGTCCTCATGGACGTCAAGATGCCCGGCACCGACGGCATCGAGGCGCTGAAGCGCCTGCGCGAGCTGGCCAACCCCGCGCGCGTCCTGATCGTCACCAGCTTCACCGAACAGCGCACGGTCGTCCCCGCGCTGCGCGCCGGCGCGCGCGGATACGTCTACAAGGACATCGACCCCGACGCGCTGGCCGGCGCGATCCGCTCGGTCCACGCGGGCCATGTGCTGCTCCAGCCGGAGGTCGCCGGGGCCCTGCTCAGCCAGGAGGAGCACGGCCAGGGCGGCGGCACGGGGCGCGGCTCCACGCTGACCGAGCGGGAGCGGGAGGTACTCGGCCTGATCGCCGACGGGCGCTCCAACCGGGAGATCGCCCGCGCGCTCGTCCTCTCCGAGAAGACGGTCAAGACCCACGTCTCGAACATCCTCATGAAACTGGACCTGGCCGACCGCACCCAGGCCGCCCTCTGGGCCGTACGCCACGGCCTGACGTCCTGACCTCCACCGGGGGAACACCCATTCCCCCAGTCATACCGTCGCGTGTATGTCCCCCGTTCGGCGCAACCGAGCGGGGCCGGCGGCGTTCTCCATGGCGTGCTGCGGCGGACCGGCCGCAGCCGATGACCAGGAGGATCCTGAAGTGAACAACCTCAAGAAGGCCGCTGCTCTGACCATGGTCGCGGGCGGCATCGTCGCCGCCGGTGCCGGTGTCGCCTCCGCGAACGCGGACGCCCACGGCCAGGCCGTCCACTCCCCGGGCGTCGCCTCCGGCAACCTGGTGCAGGCCCCGGTCCACGTCCCGGTGAACGTCTCCGGCAACACGATCAACGTGATCGGCCTGCTCAACCCGGCCTTCGGCAACGGGGCCGTCAACAACTGACCCCCAGCAGAACCACCGGCCCCCGGACGATCCCCCGGGGGCCGGTTTCGCTGTCCGTCCCTTCCCGCACCCGGCCCGCACGGCTCGGCGCCGGTGCGCCGTCCGCCGGGGGGGGGCTCGGGCGGCCGGGGGGCCGCGTCCGGGCTGGAACCCCTCCCGCTCCCGCTCCTCCACGTACGCGTTGTACGCCGCCACCTGCGCCCGTCGCGCCACCCGCTCCACCGGCTGCAGAGCCGCCCCCCGCGCCGCCAGCCCCTTCCTTTCGACGCGTGGCTCGCACTGCTCAGCGCCGGGGCGCTTCCCAGGCGTCGCCACGCTGCGCCGGACTCCGTCCGCCGGGGGGCTCGCACGGCTCGGCGCCGGTGCGCCGTCCGCCGGGGGGGCTCGGGCGGCCGGGGGGCCGCGTCCGGGCTAGAACCCCTCCCGCTCCCGCTCCTCCACGTACGCGTTGTACGCCGCCACCTGCGCCCGTCGCGCCACCCGCTCCACCGGCCGCAGAGCCGCCCCCCGCGCCGCCATTTCCGACGCGCTCACCGCGCCGCCGTGGCCGTGGTCGTACGCCAGGTCCACGAGGAGGCCGATGCGCTGGGCCAGTTCCAGGACGCGGACCGCGCGGGGCGGGTAACCGGGGGCCAGGATCTCCCGGCCGGTCTCCGCGCGGGCGCGGTACGCGTCGCGGGCCGCGTCGGCCGCCGGGCCCGAGGCGGCCACGTCCAGGCGGGTCAGCACCGTCGTCGCCTCCCGCAGGGCCTCCGCCAGCTCCCGCTCCGCCTCGCCGAGCGACGGCACGTCCGCCGGCGGCGCCTCCCGCACCGCCAGGCAGCGCCAGACGACCTCCACGTGCAGATCACCCGCGGGCCCCGCCTCCGAGACCTCCGGCACCAGACCGTACGGCGCGCCGAAGCCGACCACCGCCTCCTCCGCCTCGAGCGCCCGCGCGTTGAACTCCGGCGGGCCGCTCAGCCCCAGCGGGTGCCCCGGCGCGGGCAGCGCCACCCGCCACCCGGTCACCCCGAGCCGACGCAGCCGCCCCAGCGCCAGCGTCAGGCCGACCGGCCCCGCCTCGCCCGGCAGCCCCTCCACGCGGTGCACCGCGTCCTCCCCGACAATGGCGAGCGCCGCGTCGTCCGGCGACACCGCCCCGGCCAGCAGGGCATTGCCCCATGCGGCCAGACGTCCTGAGCGTGGTTCCGAAAGCATGCCCCCAGCGTAGGGACTCCCGCGGGGCCGCACGGCGCAAAGCAAGCCCTAAGGACGGGCCCGGCCCGCCGGTGGCGTAGGTTTTCCTCTGGACGCCGCGCCCACAGGCGCAAGGCGACGACAAAGATTCGACCGCAAGGGGAGACAACGCGCTCATGAGCGATGTACTGGAGCTGGTGGACGTATCCGTGGTCCGCGACGGACGCGCTCTGGTGGACGAGGTCTCCTGGTCGGTCAAGGAGGGCGAGCGCTGGGTCATCCTCGGACCCAACGGCGCCGGCAAGACCACCCTCCTCAACATCGCCTCCAGCTACCTCTTCCCCACCAAGGGCACCGCCAGCGTCCTCGGCGAGCGCCTCGGCGGCGTCGGCACCGACGTCTTCGACCTGCGCCCCCGCATCGGCGTGGCCGGCATCGCCATGGCGGAGAAGCTCCCCAAGCGCCAGACCGTCCTGCAGACCGTCCTCACCGCCGCGTACGGCATGACGGCGACCTGGCACGAGGACTACGACCCGGTCGACGAGGAGCGGGCCAAGGCCTTCCTCGACCGCCTCGGCATGACCGACTACCTGGACCGCAAGTTCGGCACCCTCTCCGAGGGCGAGCGCAAGCGCACCCTCATCGCCCGCGCGATGATGACCGACCCCGAGCTGCTCCTCCTCGACGAGCCGGCCGCCGGCCTCGACCTCGGCGGCCGCGAGGACCTGGTCCGCCGCCTCGGCCGGCTCGCGCGCGACCCGTACGCCCCCTCGATGATCATGGTCACCCACCACGTCGAGGAGATCGCCCCCGGCTTCACCCACGTCCTGATGATCCGTCAGGGCAAGGTCCTCGCCGCGGGCCCCATGGAGACCGAGCTGACCTCCCGCAACCTCTCCCGTTGCTTCGGCCTGCCGCTCGTCGTCGAGCACCGAGGCGACCGCTACACCGCCCAGGGCCTCCCGCTGAAGTAGCACCCCGAGGAACGCCGACGGGGCGTAGCCACCGCACAGAGCCACGCCCGCCACCGGCGCCCTGTCCCGAAAGCCCCACCCGCCCTACCATGACCATGTGGACATCGACGCATGGGTCTGGTGGCTGATCGGCGCGGTGGGGCTCGGCATTCCCCTGGTCCTGACCGCGATGCCCGAGTTCGGCATGCTGTCCGTCGGCGCGGTCGCCGGAGCGGTGACCGCGGCCCTCGGCTTCGGCGTCGTCGCGCAGGTGATCGTCTTCGCCGCCGTCTCCGTCGCCCTCATCGCGGTGGTCCGCCCCATCGCGGCCCGCCACCGCGACGGCCGCCCCCAACTCGCCACCGGCATCGACGCCCTGAAGGGCCGTCAGGCCGTCGTCCTGGAACGGGTCGACGCCTCCGGAGGCCGCATCAAGCTCAACGGCGAGGTCTGGTCCGCCCGCACGCTCGACACCGGCCAGAGCTTCGAACCCGGCACACAGGTCGACGTCGTCGACATCGACGGCGCTACGGCCGTCGTCATGTGACCGAACCTCGCCCATGACGCCCCGCGGTCTGGGAAACTCGATCATCATCTCGTAGTCAACCCGCAACCGGCAGCAGCGAAGGGCACAGGGAACACGATGTCAGCAGTCATCATCGTCCTGATCATTCTGGTGGTGCTTGTCTTCATCGCCCTGATCAAGACCATCCAGGTCATCCCCCAGGCGAGCGCCGCGATCGTGGAGCGCTTCGGCCGCTACACCCGCACGCTCAACGCCGGACTCAACATCGTCGTCCCCTTCATCGACCGCATCCGCAACCGCATCGACCTGCGCGAGCAGGTCGTGCCCTTCCCGCCGCAGCCGGTGATCACCCAGGACAACCTGGTCGTCAACATCGACACCGTCATCTACTACCAGGTGACCGACGCCCGCGCCGCGACCTACGAGGTCGCCAGCTACATCCAGGCCATCGAGCAGCTCACCGTCACCACGCTCCGCAACATCATCGGCGGCATGGACCTGGAGCGCACCCTCACCTCCCGCGAGGAGATCAACGCCGCCCTCCGCGGCGTCCTCGACGAGGCCACCGGCAAGTGGGGCATCCGCGTCAACCGCGTCGAGCTCAAGGCCATCGAGCCGCCCACCTCCATCCAGGACTCGATGGAGAAGCAGATGCGCGCCGACCGCGACAAGCGCGCCGCGATCCTCACCGCCGAGGGCATCCGCCAGTCCCAGATCCTGACCGCCGAGGGCGAGAAGCAGTCCGCGATCCTGCGCGCCGAGGGCGAGGCCAAGGCCGCCGCCCTCAAGGCCGAGGGCGAGGCCCAGGCCGTCCGCACGGTCTTCGAGGCCATCCACGCCGGCGACCCCGACCAGAAGCTGCTCTCCTACCAGTACCTCCAGATGCTCCCGAAGATCGCCGAAGGCGACGCCAACAAGCTCTGGATCGTGCCCAGCGAGATCGGCGACGCCCTCAAGGGCCTCTCCGGCGCCTTCGGCAACGTCGCGCCCGGCGTCCCCGGCTTCAACACCAAGGGCGGCTCCGCACCCGCCGACGGCCCCGACCGCCGCGAAGAACCCCGGGTTGACTGACACGTACACGTAATTCTCGTGCATGATCAGTGCGAGCCCCTCGACCCCGGACCGGTCAACCCAGGGCGGGGAGGCGACTCACTGACCATGTAAGGGAGATGGCCTTGTCCATCTGGGAAGCACTGGCGGTCTTCGGCGCCGGCACCGCAGCCGGCGCCATCAACACCATCGTCGGATCGGGAACGCTCATCACGTTCCCCGTCCTGCTCGCCACCGGCCTGCCGCCGATCACCGCGAACGTCTCCAACACCCTCGGCCTCGTCTCCGGCTCCATCAGCGGCGCCATCGGCTACCGCAGCGAACTCAAGGGCCAGAAGAACCGCGTCATCCGCCTCGGCACCACCGCACTCCTCGGCGGACTCCTCGGCGCGATCCTCCTGCTCGCCCTGCCCTCCGACGCCTTCGACGCGATCGTCCCCGTCCTCATCGGCATCGCGCTGCTGCTCGTCCTGCTCCAGCCCCGCATCGCCGCCGCCGTCCAGCGCCGCCGCGAGGCCACCGGCACCGAGGCCCACCCCGACGGCGGCCCCGTCCTCCTCGTCGGACTCTTCCTCGCCAGCATGTACGGCGGCTACTTCGGCGCCGCCCAAGGCGTCCTCTACCTCTCGCTCATGGGCCTGCTGCTGCACGACACCCTGCAGCGCATCAACGCCGTCAAGAACATCCTCGGCGCCGTCGTCAACGGCGTCGCCGCCGTCTTCTTCCTCTTCGTCGCCGACTTCGACTGGACCGCCGTCCTGCTCATCGCCGTCGGCTCCACCATCGGCGGCCAGATCGGCGCCAAGGTCGGCAAGCGCCTCTCACCCACCGTCCTGCGCGGAGTGATCATCGCCGTCGGCATCGTCGCCATCCTCCAGCTCACCCTGAAATGACGGCGGGGCCCGCCCCGACAAGGGGCGGGCCCACGTGAACGCACCAACAGGACTACGCGGCCTGGTCGGTCAGCCACTCCGGCAGCTCCGACCGCTCACCGGCCCGCATCGCGAGCAGCATCGCGTCCGCCGGCGTCGGGACGAACGGCTGGTGCAGCAACGGCATCCCCGCCTGCTCCGGCGTCCGGTCCGCCTTGCGGTGGTTGTCCTCCGCACACGAGGCCACCGTGTTCAGCCAGTTGTCCCCGCCACCCTGCGCCCGCGGCACCACATGGTCCACCGTCGTCGCCCGCCGCCCGCAGTACGCACACCGGTGCTGGTCCCGGACCAGCACACCCCGCCTCGACCACGGAGCCTGTCTTCGGAAGGGCACCCGGACGTACCGGCACAGCCTGATCACCCGGGGCACGGGCATGTCCACCGCCGCCGCCCGCACACGCAGACCGGGGTGTTCCTGCTCCACGACGGCCTTGTCCTGCAGGACAAGCACCACCGCACGGTTGAGTGTGACCGTCGAAAGCGGCTCGAAGCTCGCGTTCAGTACCAGCGTGTCCCGCATTGTGCCCACCTCCCGTGTGCCGGCCAAGACCCCCTTGCGGGCTCCGGGCTTGGATCAACTCTGGCCGGGCACGCCGGGTAGGACAACGCAATATCCGCGAAAAGAAAGATGCCCGCTTCTGATCTCTCCAAGACCAGAAGCGGGCAAACAACAAACGAAGATCAGCCTTACTCGGGGCTCTCGTACTCCGCCACGAGCTGGGCACGCCCCAGCGTGTGGAAGCGCAGGTTGAAGCCGACCGCGGCCGGCGAGGCGTCCGCGTCCGGACCGAGCTTCTCCTGGTCCACCGCGTACACCGTGAAGACGTACCGGTGCGGACCGTCCCCCGGCGGCGGCGCCGCCCCGCCGAAGTCCTTCGAGCCGTAGTCGTTACGGGCGTGCACGGCACCCGCCGGCAGACCCTCGAACGACCCCGAACCCGCACCCGCCGGCAGCTCCGTCACCGACACCGGGATGTCGAACAGCGACCAGTGCCAGAATCCACTGCCCGTCGGCGCGTCCGGATCGAAGCACGTCACCGCGAAGCTCTTCGTCCCCGCCGGGAAACCCTCCCAGCGCAGCTGCGGCGAGATGTTCCCCGCCGCGTACACCTGAGCGTCCTTCAGCACACCACCCGGCTCGACGTCGTCGCTCACCACGGTGAACTCCGGCACCGGCGGATGGAAGTCATGGGGGAGCGGAGCCCGCTTGCCCTCGGCCACGTCTGGAACCTCCGTATCGCTGACCAGTCTCAACAGCCCTACCCGCCGAGCCTAGAGCCAGTTGCGACGCCCGCCGACCTCCGCCAGCCACTGGTTCAGATACGCCGCCCAGTCGGTCGTGTGGAAGTCGTGCAGCCCCACCGTGAACGAGCGGTACGAGTCACTGCCCTCGGTGAACAGACCCGGCTTCTTGTCCATCTCCAGGATGACGTCCATCTCCCGGTCGTCCGCCACGAAGCTGACCTCGACCTGGTTCAGACCCCGGTACTGCTGCGGCGCGAAGAACTCGATCTCCTGGTAGAACGGCAGCTTCTGCCGCGTCCCACGGATGTGCCCGCGCTCCATGTCCGCGTTCTTGAAGCGGAAGCCCAGCTGGATGAACGCGTCCAGGATCGCCTGCTGCGCCGGCAGCGGGTGCACGTTGATGGGGTCCAGGTCACCGGAGTCCACCGCACGGGCGATCTCCAGCTCCGTCGTCACCCCGATGTTCATGCCCCGCAGCTGCTGCCCGCCGATCGCCGTGACCGGCGTCTCCCACGGGATCTCCAGACCGAACGGCACCACGTGCACCGCACCGGCCTGCACCTCGAAGGCCCCGCCGAGCCGCACCTTCACGAACTCGACGTCCTGCTTGTACTCCTGGTCGTTGCCCTCGACCTCGACGCGCGCCTGCAGACCGACGGACAGCCCCTCGATCTGCTGCGCCACGGAACCGCCCTGGATCCGCACCTCACCCTGGACGACGCCGCCCGGGACGACGTTCTCCTCGGTGAGCACCGTCTCCACCGACGCCCCGCCCGCACCCAGGCTCGCGAGCAGCTTCTTGAACCCCATCACAGACTCCTTATGTGTCCTGCGCTGTCCTGACCCCTACATACGCGTGACGACCGTAGCCGGTTCCCCACCGCTCCCCAGTACGCTCGGACGCCATGAGCGAGAGCCCCGACCGTACGCCGCTCCCGCGGAGCTTCTTCGACCGCCCCGTCCTGGAGGTCGCCCCCGACCTCCTGGGCCGCACCCTCGTCCGCAACGCCCCCGACGGGCGCATCGAACTGCGCCTCACCGAGGTGGAGGCGTACGCCGGCGCGATCGACCCCGGCTCCCACGCCTTCCGCGGCCGCACGGCCCGCAACGCCGTGATGTTCGGCCCACCCGGGCACGCGTACGTCTACTTCACCTACGGCATGTGGCACTGCCTGAACCTGGTGTGCGGCCCCGAGGGCGAGGCGAGCGGAGTCCTGCTCCGGGCAGGGGAGATCCTCACGGGCGCCGAGCAGGCCAGAAAGCGACGCCTCTCGGCCCGGTACGACGCCGAGCTCGCCAAGGGCCCGGCCCGCCTGGCCACCGCCCTCGACGTCGCCCTGTCCCTGAACGGCACCGACACCTGCGCCGGCCAGGACGCCCCGCTCGCCCTCCTCACCGGCACCCCGCCCGATCCCGACCTGATCCGCACGGGCCCCCGCACCGGGGTGGGCGGCGACGGGGCCCCGCACCCCTGGCGCTTCTGGATCGACGGCGACCACACCGTCAGTCCGTACCGGGCCCACACACCGCGGAAGCGCCGCCTTGACTCGGGCGCCACAGATGCGTAATGTGGCCCGAGCCGCTTGAGACGGGCAGTGCTTACTTCGAGCCTCCCCAGAGCGGCCATCCACTTCCTTACAACGAATCCCAACGGGGCTCATTTCGGCATGCCGGAATTGGTTCCAGAGGCTCGATTATGAGTCGCCGGGGAAATCGGCTAACGTAGTGGACACGCCGGAAGGGCCGAAAAGCGAAAGCAAATTCGGACCGGAAAGCACCGAGGAAATCGGATCGGAAAGATCTGATAGAGTCGGAAACGCAAGAACGAAGGAAGCGCCCGGAGGGCCTGGAAACAGGAACAAAGGAAGCGTCCGCACCTTGAGAACTCAACAGCGTGCCAAAAATCAACGCCAGATTA
>NZ_JBIRVJ010000020.1:0-19898 GCF_044386705.1 Streptomyces sp. NPDC020422
GAGCCGGCCAGACCGCCGGAGGACGAGCGGCTCGCCGTGCTGTCCGAGCGGGAACGAACCGTGCTCGATCTGATCGGCGAAGGGCTCACCAACCGACAGATCGCCAAACGGCTCTACCTCTCCGAGAAGACGGTCAAGAACCACATCTCCCGGCTCCTGGGCAAGCTCGGCGTGGAACGCCGCGTCCAGGCGGCCGTGATCGCCGCCCAGGCCCACGAGCACGACGACGCCTCCGGAGAGGGCCAGGCCTAGCTCGGTCTCGCCGGCGGTTCCGGACCGGCCGGGAGGGGGATCCGCCACTCCAGCAGCGTGCCGCCGGGCGGCTCCGGGCGGGCGCGGACGGACAGGTCGCCGCCCAGCCGCGCGGCGCGTTCGGCCAGGTTGCGGAGGCCGCTGCGGCTCCCGACGGGCGCGATGCCCACGCCGTCGTCGCCCACCGCCACCGCAAGGACGCCGTCCTCGACGACGACCGCCACCTCCGCGCGGCGCGCCCGGGCGTGCCGGGCCACGTTGGTGAGCGCCTCGCCGATGACGGCGACGACCGCGTCGGCGGCGTCCGGCGGCACCTCCGTGTCCAGCAGCCCCTCCATGCGCAGCGCGGGGGCGAACCCGAGGGTGGCGGCGGCCGCGTCGACCGCCGTGACGACGCGGCTCCTGAGCTTGGGCGCCGTTCCGGGCGGCGTGTGCTCCCGGAGGCCGAAGATGGTGGCCCGGATGATCTTGATGGTGGCGTCCAGGTCGTCGATCGCCCGGGTCAGCCGGTCCACGGCCTCCGGGTGCTCGACGAACCGGCGGGCGCTCTGCAGCGTCATCCCGGTGGCGAAGAGCCGCTGGATCGCCAGGTCGTGCAGGTCACGGGCGATCCGGTCGCGGTCCTCCAGGAGGCTCACCTGCTCGGCGTCGCGGCGCCGGTCGGCGAGTTCGAGGGCGAGGGCGGCCTGACCGGCGAAACCGGGCAGGGCGGCGATCTCGGGCCCCGTGAAGGGCGGCCCGCCCCGGCCGCGCGCCAGGATCAGCACCCCGCTCAGACGCTCCTTGGTGCCGACCGTGACCGCCACCGCGGGGCCGAAGCCCTTCCAGCGCTCCGGCTGCACGGTGACCCGCTCGTCGCTCTCCACGTCCGCGACGGTGATCAGGCCGTCCTCGGCGAGGGCCGCCGCGGCCAGGGTCCCCTCGCTGCTCGGCAGCACGACGCCCCGGTGCTCGTCGGCCCCCTCGCCGCGGGCCAGCGAGCCGCGCAGCTCGCCACCGGGACCGACCAGGTAGAACACCCCCATGTCGGCGCCCGCGATGTCCACGGCCTGCTCCAGCATGCCGTCGAGGACGTCGGCCTCCGCCCGGCCGGACAGCAGGGCGCTGGTGAGCTCGGAGCTCGCGGCCAGCCACTGCTGGCGCCGCCTGCCCTCCTCGTACAGCCGCGCGTTCTCGATGGCGATGCCGGCCGCGACGGCCAGGGTCGTGACGACGGCCTCGTCCTCGGCGTCGAAGTCGACGCCGCCCCGCTTCTCGGTGAGGTAGAGGTTGCCGAACACCTCGTCGCGCACCCGGACGGGCACACCGAGGAACGAGCGCATCGGCGGATGGTGGGCGGGAAAACCGTACGAGGCCGGGTGCTCGGAGAGCTCGGCGAGGCGCAGCGGCTTGGGGTTGCGGATCAGTTCGCCGAGCAGGCCGTGCCCCGACGGCAGCGCGCCGATCCGCTCGCGGGTGCCGTCGTCGATGCCCACGGGCAGGAACTCCGAGAGCCTCCGGTCCTCGCCGATGACGCCCAGGGCCCCGTACTCGGCGTCCACCAGGGTCACGGCCGCCTCCACGATGCCGCGCAGCACCTGGGGCAGGTCGAGCTCCCGGCCGACGGACATGACGGCTTCGAGCAGCCCGTTGAGCCGGTCCCGGGTGCCCCGGACCTCGTCGATGCGGACCTGGAGCTCATCGAGGAGTTCGTCGAGTCGCAGCCGCGGGATTCCGGTGTGCGCCCGCTCCGTGTCGTCACGCCCCATCGCCACCTCCGGCCCTCCGGGCGCACCTCCGCCCCACCTTCACGGTAGTCCGGCCGGGGCGTACCTTCCTGCCGGGCGCGGCCCGGAGCGTCGGCTCGGCCGACGGTACGGCGCCGCGTGCCGTACGGGTCGCCCGTTCACCGCGTGCTGCCGTGTCCCGGTCCGTGCCGCGGGACGAGCTCGACGGGGCAGTGCGCGTGCTGGAGCAGGCTGAGCGTGGTGCGGCCGAGGGTCGGTCCGAGGTATCCGGGCGCCCGGCGGCCGCCGACGACCAGGAGGTCGGCATGGCGTGACGCGTCGAGGAGCGAGCCGGGCACGCTGTGGTTCTTCTCGCCGTCGGCGAGCAGGGTGATCTCCGGGAACTCCTCGCGGAGGCGGTCGGCGACCCGTGCGGGGATGCCGACGTGCTCGCGGGCGGCCTCGCGGGTGCCGTTGCGCAGCGCCGTCCGTACGCCGCCGTACGGGGCCGTGACCCAGATGTGCAGAAGCCGCAGGGGCACCTTGCGCAGCAGGGCCTCGCGGGCGGCCGCACGGGCGCAGCCCAGGTCGTCCTCGTCGCGGACGGCCACGAGGACGGAGCCCGTCTCCGCGGGGTCGGCGGCGCCGCGGACCACGACCACCGGTGTGGTGGCGCCGGCGGCGACGTCGAGGCCGACCGAGCCGAGCAGCATCGAGGCGAAGCCGCCGAGGCCGCGGTGTCCCACGACGATCGTGCCGCTCAGGGCGGCGGCCGCGCGCAGGGCCTCCGCGGGCCGGCCGGTGCCGAGCTCCGTGACGACCGTCAGGTCGGGGTGGCGCTCCCGCACCGCGCGGGCGGTCTCGTCGAGCAGCGCCCGGCCGGCCAGCCGGCTCCGGCCCGTCTCCGACCGGGACAGGAAGCCGGCGACCGAGTCGGTGTCCGTCGCGTGCACGAGGCAGAGTCCGGTGCGCCGCAGCACCGCCTCGGCGGCCGCCCACGCCACCGCCGTACGCGCGGAGGGCGAGCCGTCGACGCCGACCACGACCCGGCCGAGGCCCGGACGTGTCGCGTATCCGTCCATGACTCCTCCTCGCGCGCTCCCGCGTGCCTTCGCACGCTCCGTCGGACGTGCTCCCACCGTGGCATCCGGGGGCCTCGCGGCGGAGGGCCTGTGGGGGACGTGGACGGGGCCAAAGGTCCCTTTCTCACCGCGAGCCTTCCCGACCGGGGGACGTCCTGCTCGGGCTTCTTCCGCACCGCGAGGAAGAAGCCCCGGACCGGGCCCCCGTCCGGGGCCCGGTCGGGTCCGACGCGGGGCCGTTCGGCCCCTCGCTTGCAGGCGGCGGGCGAGGGAGCGTGGTGGTGCGGGAGGGCTCGGACCCGGACGGACAGGAGGCGCCGCGATGACGCAGATGAAGGTCGGCGGACTGATGACCGACGAGGTCGTCTCCGCCGTCGCCTCGACGCCTTTCAAGGAGGTGGCGAAACTGCTCGCCGAGCACGACATCAGCGGGCTGCCCGTCGTGGACGAGGACGATCACGTCATCGGCGTCGTCTCCGAGTCCGACCTCCTGGCCCACCGCCGCCCGAGCGCCCGGGAGCTGATGAGCGCCCCGGCCGTCACGGTGTACGCGGAGGAGTCGGTGGCGGACGCGGCGCGGCTCATGGTGCGCCGCGGCGTGGAGCGCCTTCCCGTCGTGGACGAGGAGGAACGGCTGGTGGGGATCGTGACCCGGCGGGACCTGCTGAACGTCTTCCTCCGCCCGGACGCGGAGATACGCCGCCGGATACGGGAGGACCTCCTGGCCGAGGCCGTGGACCTGCCGGGCGACGCGGTGGAGGTGCACGTCCTGGACGGGGTGGTCACGTTGACCGGGCGGGTGCGGCGCCGGAGCCGCGCCCGGGTGCTCGTGCGGCTCACCGAGCGGGTGGACGGCGTCGTCGCCGTCGTGGACCGGCTGGCCGCCCCCGAGGACGGTGCCTTTCCCGCCGGCGCGACGGGCTCCGCGTACGACATCACGTGAACCGCGGGACCACGTGACCGGCGGGACGAGAGAAGAGCAGGAAGACAGGAGGGACGAACCGTGTCCACCACCACCACTCCGACCCGATCGCTCGTGACGGCGCTGGTCGAGGACGCCGTCACCGCGCCGTCGATGCACAACGCCCAGCCCTGGCGGTTCGTCCACCGGGCCGGCACCGGCGCCGTCGAGCTGTACGGGGACCCCGCGCGCGCCATGCCGCGGGAGGACCCCGCCCATCGCGCCCTCCACCTCGGGTGCGGCGCCGCCCTGTTCGGCCTGCGGGTCGCCGCGGCGGAGCGGGGGCTGCACGCGGCGGTCCGGCTGCTGCCCGATCCCGCGGATCCCTGGCACCTGGCCGACGTGCGGCTGCGGCCGCCGGGAGCCGGGGAGGCCGAGGAGGACGGGACCCTGGCCGGCTTCCGGCCCGTGCTGCGGGAGCGGCACACCAGCCGCTTCCCGTTCACCGAGGAGCGGATCCCGGCGGAGATCCTCGACGGGCTCGCGGCCGCGGCCGTCCTGGAGGGCTGCCGCCTGGTGGTGCCGGGGGCCTGGCACACGGACGCCGTGCTGGGGCTGGTGCACGTCTCGGAGCTGTTCGAGGCCGCGAGCGCCTCGGTGCGGGCGGAGATCGCCGCGTGGACCCGTACGGGTACCGCCGCCGACGGCTCCGTGACCGAGGGGATCCCCGCGTACGCCTTCGGGCCGCGCCAGTACGACGTGACCGCGCCGGTCCGGGACTTCGACGCCCCGCGGCGGGTCTCCGGCCGCCCGGCGGCCCCGTTCGAGAAGGATCCGCAGATCGCCCTGCTCGGCACGCCCGGCGACACTCCGCGCGAGTGGCTGAGGGCCGGGCAGGCGATGCAGCGGGTCCTGCTCCAGGCGACGCGCGACGGCCTGTCCACCTCGCTCATGTCGCAACCCCTCGAGTGGCCCGAGCTCCGCTCCCTCGCCAGGGATCCGGACTCCACGATGGGCTTCGTGCACATGGTGTTCCGCCTCGGGTACGGGCCGCGGGGGCGGGCGACGCCGCGGCGGCCGGTCTCGGAGGTACTGGCGTTCGACTGAGGGTCCCGCCCGGTGCGGGGGGCGAAGGAGAGAGCCATGACCGCGCAGCCGTTCACCGTCGCCGACGTGATGACCAAGAGGGTCGTCGCCGTGCTGCCCGGCGCGGACTTCAAGGAGATCGTCGCCACCATGCGACGGTGGCGGGTCACCGCGGTGCCCGTCGTCGAGGGCGAGGGCCGGTGCGTCGGCATCGTCTCCGAGGCGGACCTGCTCCTCAAGGAGGAGTTCCACGACCACCGGCTGGGCCTCGTCGAGCAGATGCGGCGCCTGGACGCCACCGCCAAGGCCGGCGCCCGCCGCGCCGAGGACCTGATGAGCTCGCCGGCCGTCACCGTCGCCCCGGAGGCCTCCCTTCCGACGGCAGCGCGCCTGATGGGCGTCCACGGCGTCAAGCGCCTGCCGGTCGTCGACGCACGGGGCGTGATCCAGGGCGTCGTCAGCCGGTCCGACCTCCTCAAGGTCTACCTCCGGTCCGACGAGGACCTCGCGGCCGAGGTGCGCCACGACGTCGTCGAGCCGCTGTTCCCGCTCTCCCGGCACCGGGTGGACGTCCGGGTCGAGGCGGGTGTCGTCACGCTGACCGGCGCGGTCCGCGACAGCGCGCTCGTCCCCGTCGCGGCGCGCCTGGCCCGGGCGGTCGAGGGCGTGGTGGACGTACGGTGCGACCTCACCGCCCGGCAGGAGACGTAGGGGCGGCTCAGCCCCCGCCCGCCCCCTTTCGCGGGTCCCGGTGCGGGTCTCCGCGCGTGCCCGGCGCGGGTCTCCACGCGGGGTCCCGGTGCGCCCGCGGGCCGCGGCGCGCATGCTCGAAGCATGTCCCAGGTGACCACCACCGATCTGTACGAGGTCACGATGGCGCTCTCGTACCTGCGGGAGGACATGCGCGCTCCGGCCACCTTCAGCCTGTTCGTCCGCGACCTCCCGCCGGGCCGCGGCTTCCTGGTCGCCGCCGGGCTCGAACCGGCCCTCGACCACCTCTCCCGCTTCCGGGTCGGCCGCTCCGACGTGGCGGAGTTCGCCGAGGCGCTGCGCCGGCCCGTCGAGGACCTCGGGCCGCTGCTCGGCCTGTCCTTCGACGGGGAGGTCCGGGCCGTGCCCGAGGGCCGGCTCGTCCTCGCGGGCGAGCCGCTCCTGGAGGTGACCGCCCCGCTGCCGCAGGCGCAGCTCGTGGAGACGTACCTGCTGTCCCTGCTCTGCCACCAGACGCTCGTCGCGGCCAAGGCGGCCCGCTGTGTGCTCGCCGCCCGAGGACGCCCGCTGGTCGACTTCTCGCTGCGCCGGGCGCACGGGCCCGAGGCGGGGACACAGGCGGCCCGGATGTGCGCCCTGGTGGGCTTCGCGGCCACCAGCAACGTCGCCGCCGCCGCGCGGTACGGCATTCCCGCCGCCGGGACGATGGCCCACTCCTACGTCCAGGCCTTCGGCTCGGAGGAGCAGGCGTTCCGCGCCTTCGCCCGCACCCACCCGGGCCCGGTCACCTTCCTCGTGGACACCTACGACACCGGCCGTGGCGTCGCGACGGCCGCCCGCGTCCTCAAGGACCTCGGTCTCGGGCCGGGCTGCGGGATCCGCCTCGACAGCGGCGACCTCGGGGCACTGGCCCGCCGGGCCCGCACCGCCCTCGACGCGGCGGGGCTGCCGGACGTCCAGATCATCGCGAGCGGCGGGCTCGACGAGTACGGCGTCGACCGTCTCGTACGGGAGGGGGCGCCGATCGACGTGTACGCCGTGGGCACCAGGGTCGGGGTGGCCGCCGACGCCCCCTACCTGGACGCGGCGTACAAGCTGGTGGAGTACGACGGGCGCCCGGTCATGAAGCTGTCGTCGGCGAAGGTGACGGCGCCGGGCCGGAAGCAGGTCTTCCGCGGCCCCGGTCTGCGCGACGTCATCGGCCTGGCCAACGAGGAACCCCCGGAGGGCACGGAGCCGCTGCTCCGGACCGTGATGCGCGGCGGACTGCGCACGGAACCGCCGGACACCCTGCCCGCCGCCCGCCACCGCTTCGAGACCGACCTCGCCCAGCTGCCGGAGGAGGCCCGGCGCGTCGACGCCCCCACGGCACCCCGGCCGACGGTGTCGACCCGGCTCACGGCCCTGACGACGGTCGTGCGGCACCGGATCGAGGCGGGGAGGGGCGTGGGAAGCGGGACGCCGCCGCCGTACGCGGCGGGACCCGCCGCCGGTTCATGACCGCGCGCCCCCGGAGCCGGCGCGCCGCACCGGGACGCTGCGCGGGGTCCTGACGCCCGTGTCGGGCATGGGCACGCGGACGGTGAGGATGCCGTCGGCGTACGAGGCGTCGACCTCGTCCACGGGGATCGTGGCCGGCAGGCGCACGGTCCTGCGGAACGCGCCGTACCGGAACTCCGAGTGCTCCTTGTCCTCCTCCGACTCGGTGTGCCGCGCGCTCACCGTGATCAGGTCGTCGTCGACGGTGATGTCGATGTCGTGTTCGGGGTCCATGCCCGGCAGCTGGGCCCGCAGCACGTAGGCGCCGCCGGAGCTCGTGACCTCCACCGGGATGGAATGCGCGGCGGTGGCGGGGCGCCACCCCGGCAGCCCGGGGAACTCCCGGTCGAACCAGCCGTCGAAGTCGGGGAACCAGCGGTGCCCGCGTGCCACCTTGTCTCCGGTCATCGTTCTGCCTCCTGCTCGCGAGGGCGTCGGGCCGTGGGCGGGTTTCGCACCGCGGCGCGGTCGCACCGCCTTCCGCGTCCCCCCTGCCCAGGGGTCCCGTGGCTCCCACTCTTCCGCCCGGACCCCGCCCCGCACAGTGCCCCACGGGGCCTCCCCGGAGGGTCGAACGGACCGCCCGGGGAAGGGACCGACCGGCCCCCCCTCACTCCGTCGCGGTGAGGGCGCGCAGGGCGGATTCCGTCGGGGTGCCGGGGGTGGCGGTCCAGATCGCGACGGCCCGGACACCGGGGTCGGCGGGCAGGAGGAGGAACTCGTAGTCGAGGTCGAGTGCGCCGGCCCGCGGGTGCTCGAAACGGAAGTGGCCGTGCGCCACGTCGGTGACGTCCTGGGCCTCCCACAACTCGCGGAACTCCGGGCTCTGTTCGGTCATGGCGCGGATCAGGGCGTGGAGTTCCGTGTCCTGCGGGCGGTGGCCCGCGCGCAGCCGGAGGTAGGAGACGACCTGCCGGGACCACCTCGCCCGGTCGTCCGCGACGAGGCGGCGGAAGGCGTCGTCGCGGAACAGGAGGTGGGCCAGGTTGCGCTGCGGCCCGGGGAGCGCGCCGAAGTCGGTGAAGACCGCCTCGGCGGCCCTGTTCCAGGCGAGCACGTCGGTGCGGTGGCCGACCGCGTAGGCGGGCGAGTGCGGCAGGGCGTCCAGGAGCTGGCGGACACCCGGGCGTATCGCGGCGGCCTCCGGCGCCGCCACGGCGGGGGCGGCCTCCGGCGCGCCGCGGTCGCGTGGTGGGCGGGCGAGGTTGTGCAGGTGGGCCCGCTCGTGGGTGGTCAGGCGCAGTGCGGTGGCGATGGCGTCGACGACCGCCGCGGAGATCGTGTCGCTCCTGCCCTGCTCGAAGCGCACGTAGTAGTCGACGCTGACGCCGGCCAACTGGGCCAGTTCCTCGCGGCGCAGGCCTGGCACACGCCGGCGGGTCCCGTAGTCGGGCAGCCCCACGTCCGCGGGGCGCAGGCGGGCGCGGCGGGAGCGCAGGAACTCGCCCAGCTCGGACTTGCTGTACATGCGGCGATCTTAGGAGGCGGGCTCCAAGGTGGTTCCGCCAGACCCGGGTACGGCCTTCACCCAGGTTGATCACCCCCCTGGGCAGCTGCCCTCCCCTGCGAGAGCCTCGGAGTGTCAGGCCGCACCGCCCGCCCGGGCAACGCGGCACCGCACCCGCGGAGGTCCGGTATGGGGTATGTGGTCCTCACCGAGTACGAGGCCCGGCCCGGGGCGCAGGACCGTCTGCGCACCGCCCTGGAGGCCCTGCTCGAACCGTCCGCGGACGAGCCCGGCTGGGTGGCCCTGACGGTCTACGCCGATCCCAACCGGCCCGAGCGGATGGCCCTCGTCGAGGAGTGGGAGAGCCCGCTCCACGCCCGGCTGCACCGGGCCGGCGCGCACCGCCGCCACGCCGAGCGGGTCCTGCCGGCCGTGCTGGCCGGCGCCCGGGCGGTGCGGACCCTGGAGTGGTCCGCTCCCCCGCCCCGATAGCGGTCCGGCCGACGCGCGGCCTGGCCGGACACCTGCACACCCGACACCCGGACACCCGGGCACCCGCAGACCCGGACACCCGCACACCGGCACACCGGCACACCCGCAACGCGCATCACCACCCCCGACCCCGCCCCCCCGACGTCGACACACCCGTAGTGAGAGAGCCCTTCATGACCGACGAGACCTCTTCCGCCCGTTACGAGCGCGGCCTGGCCCTGCTCCGGCAGTTGACCCGCTCCGAGTACCCGGCGCCCCTCGACGCCCTGGCCGACATCGCCCCGGACCTCGCGCGCCTGACCGTGGAGTTCGGCTACGGCGACGTCTACAGCCGTCCCGGACTGTCCCTGCCCCAGCGGCAGATCGTCAACGTCGCCGCGCTGACCGCGATGGGCACCGCCGCCCCGCAGCTGCGCTTCCACATCGACGGCGCCCTGACCGTCGGGGTGACCCGTACCGAGATCGTCGAGACGATCATGCACATGAGCGTCTACGCGGGGTTCCCGGCCGCGCTCAACGGGATCGCGGCGGCCCGGGAGGTGTTCGCGGCGCGGCCCGAGACCGCCGAGGAGCCGCAGGAGAGCCGGATCCGCCCGGCCGAGACCTCGCAGGAGCGGTACGAGCGGGGCCGTGCGGCCCTCGCCCGCGTCGACGGGCACGCCGGCGAGCAGGTGGTCGCCTCGCTCGCCGACCTGGCCCCCGATCTGGCCCGCTACATCATCGAGTTCTGCTTCGCCGACATCTACAGCCGTCCCGGCCTGGACCTGAAGACGAGGGAGCTCGCCACGGTGGCGGCCTGCACCGCCCTCGGCACCGCGGGGCCGCAACTGCGCGTGCACCTGCACGGCCTCCTCAACGTCGGCGGCACCCGCGAGGAAGCCGTCGAAACGATCATGCAGATGGCCGGCTACGCCGGGTTCCCCGCCGCCCTCAACGGCATCGCCGCGGCCCGTGAGGTGTTCGCCGAACGCGACCTGGCCGGTCCCGGGGAGAGCCGCTGAGCGCCGTCAAAGGCCCCGTTCGGCCTCCGGACGCACCGGTACGACGGCGACCGGGCACACGGCGTGGTGCAGGGCGCGGTGGGCCACCCGGCCGAGTTCGAGGCCGACGGCGCCGTCGCGGCGACGGGCGCCGACGACGAGCAGGTCGGCGGCTGCGGAGCGCCCGGTCAGCTCCTTGTGGGCATGGCCTTCGAGGGTGCTCGTACGCAGCCGTACCCCGGGGTGCTCGCGGGCCGGCGCCGAGAGCGCCTCGGCGAGCTCCGCGGACGCCTGCCGCTCACCTCGCTGTCCCGCCCCGCCGCCCGGGTGGGGGCGTCTCCAGACGCGGACGGCGTCGAGCTCCGCCGAGCGGGCCGCCGCCTCGCGGAAGGCGAACCGAACGGCCGGCGAGTCCGCGTCGTGTTCGCCCACACCGAGCAGGACGCGCCCGTGGAGGCCCTCCAGGGCGTGCCGGTCACCCCGGACGACGACGACCGGGCAGTGCGAGCGGGCGGCCACGCCGAGGCTCACGGAGCCGAGGAGCAGGTCGGCGAGGGTCCCTCGGCCGCGGGATCCGACGACCAGGAGGGTGGCCTCGCGCCCCTCCCTCAGGAGCGCGCCGGAGGGGTCCTCGGGGAGGACGTCGGTCGCGACGGGGAGGTCCGGCGCCCGGAGCCTGGCCCGCTCGGCGGCCGCGGCGACGACGTCCTCGGCGAGCGCCGGCCCCGAGGGACGTTCCTCGTCGACGTCCGCGTCGACGCCCTCGTACCGCTCCCACAGCGAGGCGTGCACGATCCGCAGCGGGAGTCCGTGCCGTACGGCCTCCTCGGCGGCCCACTCCACGGCGGCGAGACTCGCCTCGGACCCGTCGACACCCACGACCACGGGTGCGTCCATCTCGCCCACCGCCTCCCGGCTGCCGCCTGCTGTCCGCCGTCCGCCGTCGCGCCGTATCGGGGAGGAGGGGCCCATCCGCTTCTCGCGGATCCTGATTGCGCGGTGCGCGGCACGAGGCCGCTTCCCCGCGTCGGTGGGGCGGGCCCCTCCTCACCTTCAGGAGACCACCGCCCGGCGCACCGCGCCAGGGCTGTCCGGGGCCCGGCCTGCCCCGTTCGGCCCTTGCCGCCGGGGCGGGGCCGCGCACCATGGGAGAGGGAGGGACGCCGGAGAGACCGGGACACCGCGCGCCACTGCGGCGACGGGCCCCGGGAGGGAGCGCGTGATGCGTCATCGCAGGATCGGAGAGCTGATGACCCGCGAGGTGGTGAGCGTGTCCGGCGATGCGCCCTTCAAGGAGCTCGCCCGCGTGCTCACCCACCACAGGGTCACGGCCGTGCCCGTCGTGGACGGCGCCGGCCGGGTGATGGGGGTGGTCTCGGAGGGAGACCTGCTCCGCAAGGCCGCCGACCACGGCGCCGTGCCGGGAGACCGGCCGCCGGTGCCGGAGCTGGAGGCCTGGGAGCGGGCGAAGGCGGAGGGGACGCGGGCCGAGGAGCTGATGTCGGCGCCTGCCGTGTGCGCCCGCGCGGACTGGACGGTGGTGGAGGCCGCGCGGCTGATGGAGGTGCAGGGCGTCAAGCGGCTGGTCGTCGTCGACGCGGAGGACCGGCCGGTGGGCGTCGTGAGCCGCCGTGACCTGCTGGCGGTCTTCCTCCGCGGGGACGAGGACATCCGCCGGGAGATCGTCGACGACGTGCTCGGCGCCACGCTGCGCCTCGACCGGGCGGACTGCACGGTGGAGGTACGGGACGGACGGGTCGAGCTCGCCGGGAGGCTGCCGTACCGGGGCATGGTCCCGGCGGTCGAGCGCAT
The DNA here is from genome assembly GCF_044386705.1 of Streptomyces sp. NPDC020422. Lineage (NCBI taxonomy): Bacteria > Bacillati > Actinomycetota > Actinomycetes > Kitasatosporales > Streptomycetaceae > Streptomyces > Streptomyces sp. NPDC020422. The sequence goes on from NZ_JBIRVJ010000020.1 coordinate 12,009, forward strand.
GTGCGCGATGGTCGACGGCGTCGTGTCGGTCTCGACGACCCGGCTCGGTTACGAGACGGACGACACGCCCGGACGGCACGGGACGGCGGCGGGCGGCTCCGGACGGTGAAGCGCCGAAGGAAGTGAAGGTCATGACGCAGGGCATCGCGGTCGGTCTGGACGGCACGGAGCAGGCGGAGGCGGCGGCCGAGTGGGCGGCCGAGGAGGCGCGGCTGCGCGGCACCGGGTTGTGCCTGGTCCACGTGCCGGAGCCGTCGCCGGACGTCCTCGTCCCGCTCGCCTCGCGGGAGCCCGTGGAGTCCTGGGCCCAGGACCTGCTCGCCCGCACGGCGGCGGGGCTGCGCGAGCGCTGGCCCGGGCTCGCGGTGACGACCCGGGTGCTGCCCTCGGGCACCGCCGCCGGGCTGGTCGCGGTGGCCGAGGAGGCGGAGCTGCTGGTCCTCGGTTCGCGGGCGCTCGGCGGTGTGGCCGGGTACCTCGTCGGCTCGGTCGGGATGACGGTGGCCGGGCGGGTCGAGCGGCCGGTGGTCCTGGTGCGGGCCGGTGACAGCGCCCGGCAGGGCCCTGTCGTGGCCGGGGTGGACGTACGGGAGCCGGTGGACGCCCTGCTGCGCTTCGCCTTCGAGGAGGCGGCCCTGCGCCGCACCGCCGTAGAGGTCGTCCACGCGCAGGAGTTGCCCCTGTACGCGAGCCTCGGCCCCGCCATGGTGCCGGACGTCCGGCCCGCCGTGACCCCGCAGGTGCGGCGCTCGCTGGACGACCTGCTCGACGCGTGGCGCGCGACGTTCCCGGACGTGGCGGCGACGGGTCGGGTGGTGATCGGCTCGGCCGGCCAGGAGCTGGTCCGCTCCGCGGCGGACGCGGCCCTCGTCGTGGTCGGCCGCCGCACCCGCCGCTCGGTGCTGGGCGGCCACATCGGCAGCGTCTCCCACGCGGTCATGCACCACAGCCACGCTCCGGTGGCCCTCGTCCCCCACGACTGATCCGCTCCGCGGGCGGTGGGCGGTGGTCCGCGAGGAAGATCCGTACGGCAGAGTGGGGGCATGGCCGCCTACGAGACGATGTCGTTCCACCTGGAGACCGAGCGCCTGATCCTGCGCCCCTGGGCCGTGTCGGACGCCGAGGAGTTCTGCGAGCTCCTGGCCGAACGCGGCAAGGGAAAGCCGCCGGTCGAGCGCATCCGGTCGGCCATCGGCGGGTTCCTCGCCGCGACGGAGGAGACGGGCATCGCGCTGCTGCCCGTCCAACGCCGAGCCGAAGGCGACTTCATCGGCTACTGCGGCCTGATCATCGGCCGCACCACCCTCGACGAACCCGAGATCGCGTACGAGCTGTTCCAGCGCGCGCACGGCCGCGGCTACGCCACCGAGGCGGCCCGCGCGGTCCTCGAAGCCGCCGTGGCGACCGGCCGGAAGCGCCTCTGGTCGACCGTCGGCACGTGGAACGCGCCGTCGCTGCGCGTCCTGGAGAAGCTCGGCTTCGAGCGGGACCGGGTGTCCATGGAGGACAGCGGCGAAGTGGCGTGGCTGACGCGCGCGTTGCCGTGATCCCGGAGCTGCCTCGTCAGCCGATCTCCTCGGCGAGCGCGACGATGATGCCCGAGGGGCCCCGGAGGTAGCAGAGGCGGTAGACGTCCTCGTACCGCGCGACCTGGCCCAGGAGTTCGGCACCGTGGCGGCCCAGGCGGGCGATGGTGTCGTCGATGTCGTCGACGGCGAACATCACCCGGTGCAGGCCCAGCGTGTTCGGCGGCGGGTTGGGCGATCCGTCGACGGTCGCGGCGGGCGTGCGGTACTGCGCGAGCTCCAGCTTGCCGTGGCCGTCGGGGGTCCGCATCATCGCGATCTCGCTGCGGACCCCGTCGAGTCCGACGGTCCGGTCCGCGAAGAGGCCTTCGATCTCCGCCCTGGCCTCGACCTCCATGCCCAGTTCGGTGAAGAAGGCGACGGCGGCGTCCAGGTCCTCGACGACGATGCCGACGTTGTCCATCCGTTGAAGCGTCATGACGGTTCTCCCTCTGCGTGGCGCGGCCCTTCGAGGCCACCGGTATACCGGGGACGGAGCCGAAGACCCCTTCTCGACACCCCTGCGAGCCGGGTCGCAGGGCGACGACGGCGACGGTCTCCGCGAAAACCGTTTGGTGGGCGCGGGAGACCGCTGCTACGTTTCCGGCGGCCGTGCGAGAGATCGAGGAGGTGGTACCCGTGAACGCAGTTTCGACATGGGTGCTCCCCTCCGGGGTCACGGTCGGGCGATAGGTCGTCCGGGAGCGCCGTCTCACCGCACTCCCGAAGGGCACGACCATGGACACGACCCTCCACACACCCCCGCACGCGCCCCTGCGCTTCACTTCCGAACGGCGTCTCGACGACGGCGTCCTCGAGCGCGGGTTCGCGCTCGGCGAGATCCCCGGCATCCTGTGGACCCCCGCGCCCGCTTCCGAGCCGGTCCCGCTGATCCTCCTCGGGCACCCCCCGCTCGGGCTGGACCGGATGCGCCCCCGGTTGGCCGCCCGGGCCCGGCGTGCCGCGGCGGACGGCTTCGCCTCGGCCACCATCGAGCTTCCCGGCAGCGGGGACCGGCCCCGTTGGGACGCGGCCGAGGAGGCCCGCGCCGAGCTGCGGCGGGTGATGGCGGCCGGCGAGCCGGTCGGCGACGAGATCGTCGACGCGCTCGTCCTGCCCCTCGTCGACAGGGCGGTCCCGGAATGGCGGGCCGCGCTGGACGCCCTGCTGGCACTGCCCGAGCTCGGCGGTCCGGTCGGGTATTCGGGGGGCGTGATCTCCGTCGGCGTCCGCCTCGCCGCGGTCGAGCCGCGCATCGCGGCCGCCGCGCTCTTCGCCGGGAGTTTCGTGCCCCGGGCCATCGTCGAGGAGGCCCGCCGGGTGACCGTACCGCTGCACGTCCTGCTGCAGTGGGACGACGAGGGGAACGACCGGCAGGCCGCCCTGGACCTGTTCGACGCCTTCGGCTCCGCGGAGAAGACGCTGAACGCCAACACGGGCGGTCACACCGGCGTGCCGGAGTACGCGGGGGACGAAGCGGCCCGGTTCTTCGCACGGCACCTGCGGTGACACCGGGGCCCGAGTCCTCCGGAGGCGGGCGACGGGCAACGGCCGCCGGCGCACCGGCCGGAGCCCGGGCCGGGGGCCCGGGCCGCAGGTGCCCGCGCCGGGCAGGGCTCCTCGCCCGGAGACGGCCTAGCGGCGGACGCGGGGCATGCCCAGGCCGATCCAGGAGATGATCTCGCGCTGGATCTCGTTGTTGCCGCCGCCGAAGGTGAAGATGACGGCCGAGCGGTAGCCGCGTTCGAGCTCGCCGTGGAGGACGGCGCCGGCCGAGCCCTCCTTGAGGGCGCCGGCCGCGCCGGTCACCTCCATGAGCCAGGCGTAGGCGTCGCGGCGCGCCTCGGAGCCGTAGACCTTGACGGCGGAGGCGTCCTGCGGGGTGAGGGTGCCGTTCTGGACGGCGTTCACCATCTGCCAGTTGAGGAGCTTCATCGCGTCGAGGCGGGTGTGGGTGCGGGCCAGGGTGCGCCGGACCCAGCCCAGGTCGAGGACGCGGCGGCCGTCGGCGAGTTTGGTGTCGGCGGCCCAGCGCTGGACGTCGTGGAGGGCGCGGATGGCCATCGTGCCGTGCGCCGCGAGCGTGACCCGCTCGTGGTTGAGCTGGTTGGTGATCAGGCGCCAGCCCTTGTTCTCCTCGCCGACCCGGCGCGAGCACGGGACGCGGACGTTCTCGTAGTAGCTCGCGGTGGTGTCGTGCGAGGCGAGCGTGTTGATCAGGGTGCAGGAGTAGCCGGGGTCGCTCGTCGGCACCAGGAGCATGGTGATGCCCTTGTGCGGCGGCGCCGCCGGATCCGTGCGGACCGCGAGCCAGACCCAGTCGGCGGTGTCGCCGTTGGTGGTCCAGATCTTCTGGCCGTTCACGGTGTAGGTGCCGCCGGTCTCGTCGCCCTCGCGCACCGCGCGGGTCTTGAGCGCGGCGAGGTCGGTGCCGGCGTCGGGCTCGCTGTAGCCGATCGCGAAGTCGATCTCGCCGGAGAGGATCCTCGGCAGGAAGTACGCCTTCTGCTCCTCCGTACCGAACTGCATGATCGTCGGTCCGACGGTGTTGAGTGCCATCAGCGGCAGCGGCACCCCGGCCTGGGCCGCCTCGTCGAAGAAGATGAACTGCTCCATGGGCGTCAGTCCGCGCCCGCCGTACTCGGTGGGCCAGCCCACCCCGAGCCAGCCGTCCGTGCCCAGCCGGCGCACCGTCTCGCGGTAGAAGCGCTTCTGGGCGGCGGGGTCGGCGTAACGGGCGTGGACGTCCTCGGGGACGAGTTCGGCGAAGTAGGCACGCAGCTCGGTGCGCAGGCGGTGCTGGGCGGGCGTGTACTCGAGGTGCATGGCGTCTCCCCTGGATCTCCCCTGAACCGGTCTCCGCGCGGTGCGGCGCCACGGTAGAACGTGTTCCACAAATGGGGAAGGGGCATGCACGCGAGCACCACGCGTGAAAGCCCCGGGCTCCGGTCCCGGGGAGACAGCCCGGCCGCCGCCCTGCCGCCTCGCCTGGCGGCGGCCCGACTACCGCGCTTCGCTCAGGGGAGCAGCTCTTCCATAGCGGCGCGCCCCTTCTCGGCCATGCGCCGCTCGGCCCAGGCGAGGTTCTTCGGTGTCACGTCCCGGCCGGACGCGAGGCACACGTCCTCCGCCGAGAACTCGCCCTCCGACCCGGCGTGCAGCAGCCTGTCGGGCGTCGGGATGTCCCCCCGGGACGTCTTGTCGGTGTCACCGTTCATGCCGCCTCCTCATGTTCTGCAGGCACTCGCCATTCTCGTGTCCGGGTGCTGCTCCCGCATCCGGGCGGGCCGCGTACGCCGTTCGCCCGTGTCGACGGCGTGTCGGTGCCGTGTCGACGGGGGCGGGGAGGGTGGGGCCCGGACACCGCACGGCCCCACGGATCAGGAGACTCCATGACGAAGGCCCCGACGCCCCCGACGCCCCTCGCCCCGCCCGCCCTGCCCCTCCGGCGCGTCACCGTCGCCGCCGTCCGGGCGGTCACCCCCCGGATGGTCCGGGTCACCCTCGGCGACCCCTCGCTGGCCGGGGCGCCCCTCGACGGCCCCGACCGCCAGGTCAAGCTGTACTTCCCCCGGCCCGGGCAGTCCGAGCCGGTGCTGCCCGCCCCGGACCCCGACGGCGACGTGATGCGCTGGTACGCGGCGTACGGGGCGATCCCGGAGCACGAGCGGCCCTGGATGCGCAGCTACACGCTCCGGTCCCACGACCCGGCCGCCGCCACGGTCGACGTCGACTTCCTCCTGCACGGCGGGGACGAGGGGGACGGGCCCGCGACCCGCTGGGCCCGTGGCGCCCGCGTGGGGGACGTCCTCGGCATGTTCGGCCCCTCGGACCACTTCGCCGCGCCCGTCGACCCCGGCGCGGGCGACTGGGCGCTCCTGGTGGCCGACGCGTGCGCGCTGCCCGCCCTGGCCACGCTCGTCGCGGCCCTGCCGCCGGGCCACCGGGCCCTTGCGTACGTCCACGTCGCCGACGCGGCGGAGGAGCAGCCGCTGCCGACGGCCGGTCGGCTCACCGTGCGCTGGCTGCACGGCGACGACTCCTCCCTCGAGGAGGCCGTGGGTGCGGCCGTCTTCCCCGCCGGACGGCCCTACGCATGGCTGGCCGGGGAAGCGGCGACGGTGAGGGCCCTGCGCCGCCACCTCGTCGAGGAGCGGGGCCTCGACCGGCGCGCCGTCGACTTCGCCGGCTACTGGCGACGGCGCCTGACCCAGGACGACGCCCCGACCCCCGAGGACCTGGCGGAGGCACGGGAGCGGCTGGCGATGCGGGACTCGGCTGAGGCGGGGTGAGCGCGGCGGGACCGGGGGCCCGGCGGGCGGACAGCGCGACGGGCGGACAACCCGGCGGGCGCACAGCGCGACGTGCGGACAACCCGACGCGCGGACAACCCGGCGGGCGCACAGCCCAGCGGGCGGACAACCCTACGGGCGCACAGCGCGACGTGCGGACAACCCTACGGGCGCATAGCCCAGCGGCGGATAGCCCGGCGGGCCGACAGCCCGGCGCGCGGACAGCCCTACGGGTGCATAGCGCAGCGGCGGATAGCCCGGCTGCCGACGGCCCGGCTGGCCGTGGCCGGCCGTCGGCCGCCGCGAACCGCCGCGGACGGCCGCGGACCGCCCTGGCAAGCCATCGCCCTCCGTCGCCCGCCTAGACCAGCTCCGCGGCCTCCCGCACCGTCAGCCTCGCCCCCTCCTCGTACCCCGCCAGGAACGCCTCCGTCCCCAGCACCTCCCGCAGCGCCCGCTCCGCCCCTGCCCGTACGGACGCCTCGGTCTGGGCCGTGTAGGGGCGGAAGCCCGCGCCGCCCTGGCTGCCCCGGTGGGTGTCGTAGGCGCCGAGGAGGCGGGCGCCGCTCTCGGGGGCGGCGGTGCCCGCGTGGGCCCAGGCGGCGGGGCCGAACTGGGCGACGACCAGGTAGGGGGCGACAAGATGGGCGAGGGCCTCCATGTCCCGCACGGCGCGGGCGAGGTGGACGGCGGCCTGGTCGTACGCGCCGTCCACACAGTCCAGCCAGCCGCGTACGCCGCCGAGCATGCCGCGGAAGAGGCTCGGCGTGCCCTCCCCGAAATCGGCCTCCATCACGTCGAGTTGTTCGCGGGCCGAAGCCGTGCGGCCGGTGTTCCCGTAGTGCTGGGCCAGCAGCAGGCGGGCGGTGCTGACGGCCTCGGCGCCCGACTCGCCCGCCTCGGCGGCCGCTTCGACCAGCATCCGCTCGGCGTCCGCCCACGCCTCCGGATCGTCGGCCACCGCCTCGGTGCGGAGCCGGACGGCGGCGAGCAGCGCCTTGAAGACCGGGATCTGGGAGCGCGCGCCCAGCCGGACGGCGGCGTCCATGGCGCGGGCGAAGTCGGCGGCGGCCTCGGCGGAGCGCCCCGCGCGCTCGTACGTCTCCCCGCGCGCGGCGAGCGACTCGGCGATGCCCCAGGAGTCCCCTACGACCTCGAAGAGCGCGAGGGCCTCCTCCGCGTCACCCGGCTGCTCGCCGAGCAGCTTGGCCCGCAGGAGCAGGTTGAAGGCGATGTCCCAGTCGTCTCCGTGCGCGCGTGCGGCGGCGACGATCGCGGCCAGGGTCGCGTCGAGTCCGTCGAACCCTCCGGTCATGAGCCGGGCGAAGTACCACATCGCCCCGGGCTGACGGCAGTTCTGCGGCAGCCCGGGATCGTACGCGGCGACGACTGCGTCCAGCCGGGCGCGGGTCTCGGGGCGTTCGAGCCAGGTGGCGCCCTCGCCGCCCTCGGTGGCGAGGGCGAGCAGGTGTCCGCCGCGCCGCGCCTCCCACAGGCGCTCCTGCGACCAGGGGGGCGGCAGGTCGAGGCACCGCCCTGTGAAGGGCTCGGCGTGCCGCACCGGCGCGAGGAACGGGTCGGGGCCGAGGCCGGCGGCGGCCCTGGTCCAGGTGCGGGAGTCGTGCTGGTGGTTGCGCAGCTGCCAGAACCAGCTCATGGCGTGGACGAGGCACAGCGCCTCCTGCTCGTCCCCGTTCCGCACGGCCGTGCGGAGCGCGCCGCGCACGTTGTCGTGTTCGGACTCGAAGCGGCGCAGGGCGAACGCCTGCCGGGGGCCGCGCAGTTCGGGGTCGGTGCGGCGGGCGAGTTCGCGGTAGTACGTGAGGTGGCGCCGTTCGGCGGCCGCCCGGTCACCGGCCTCGTCGAGCCGCTCCGCCGCGTACTCGGCGACGGTCTCCAGCAGCCGGTAGCGCATCCCGACCCCGGCCCCGTCCCCGACCCCGTCCCCGTCCCCGGTCTCGGCGGCCACCACCAGCGACTTGTCGACCAGCGAACCGAGCAGATCGAGCACCTCCCCACCCCCCGGCTCCCCG
>NZ_JBIRVJ010000021.1:0-3208 GCF_044386705.1 Streptomyces sp. NPDC020422
CTTCAGAACTAACACAGTGGACGCGAGCAACTGAGGACAAGCCCTCGGCCTATTAGTACCGGTCAGCTCCACCCATTACTGGGCTTCCACATCCGGCCTATCAACCCAGTCGTCTACTGGGAGCCTTACCCTCTCAAGGAGGTGGGAATACTCATCTCGAAGCAGGCTTCCCGCTTAGATGCTTTCAGCGGTTATCCCTCCCGAACGTAGCCAACCAGCCATGCCCTTGGCAGGACAACTGGCACACCAGAGGTTCGTCCGTCCCGGTCCTCTCGTACTAGGGACAGCCCTTCTCAATATTCCTACGCGCACAGCGGATAGGGACCGAACTGTCTCACGACGTTCTAAACCCAGCTCGCGTACCGCTTTAATGGGCGAACAGCCCAACCCTTGGGACCGACTCCAGCCCCAGGATGCGACGAGCCGACATCGAGGTGCCAAACCATCCCGTCGATATGGACTCTTGGGGAAGATCAGCCTGTTATCCCCGGGGTACCTTTTATCCGTTGAGCGACGGCGCTTCCACAAGCCACCGCCGGATCACTAGTCCCGACTTTCGTCCCTGCTCGACCCGTCGGTCTCACAGTCAAGCTCCCTTGTGCACTTACACTCAACACCTGATTGCCAACCAGGCTGAGGGAACCTTTGGGCGCCTCCGTTACCCTTTGGGAGGCAACCGCCCCAGTTAAACTACCCATCAGACACTGTCCCTGATCCGGATCACGGACCGAGGTTAGACATCCAGCACGACCAGAGTGGTATTTCAACGGCGACTCCACCATGACTGGCGTCACGGCTTCAAAGTCTCCCACCTATCCTACACAAGCCGAACCGAACACCAATATCAAACTGTAGTAAAGGTCCCGGGGTCTTTCCGTCCTGCTGCGCGAAACGAGCATCTTTACTCGTAGTGCAATTTCACCGGGCCTATGGTTGAGACAGTCGAGAAGTCGTTACGCCATTCGTGCAGGTCGGAACTTACCCGACAAGGAATTTCGCTACCTTAGGATGGTTATAGTTACCACCGCCGTTTACTGGCGCTTAAGTTCTCAGCTTCGCCCTGTCGAAACAGAGCTAACCGGTCCCCTTAACGTTCCAGCACCGGGCAGGCGTCAGTCCGTATACATCGCCTTACGGCTTCGCACGGACCTGTGTTTTTAGTAAACAGTCGCTTCTCGCTGGTCTCTGCGGCCACCCCCAGCTCAGGAAGCAAGTTCCCTCACCAGTGATGGCCCCCCTTCTCCCGAAGTTACGGGGGCATTTTGCCGAGTTCCTTAACCATAGTTCACCCGAACGCCTCGGTATTCTCTACCTGACCACCTGAGTCGGTTTAGGGTACGGGCCGCCATGAAACTCGCTAGAGGCTTTTCTCGACAGCATAGGATCATCCACTTCACCACAATCGGCTCGGCATCAGGTCTCAGGCTATATGTTGTCCGGATTTGCCTAGACAACGCCCTACACCCTTACCCCGGGACAACCACCGCCCGGGCTGGACTACCTTCCTGCGTCACCCCATCGCTTACCTACTACCACCTTGGGTCAGCGGCTCCACCACTCCCCTTCACCCGAAGGATCCAGGGCGGCTTCACGGCCTTAGCATTAATGGGCTCGATATTGGGCGTTTCAAAGCGGGTACCGGAATATCAACCGGTTGTCCATCGACTACGCCTGTCGGCCTCGCCTTAGGTCCCGACTTACCCTGGGCAGATCAGCTTGACCCAGGAACCCTTAGTCAATCGGCGCACACGTTTCTCACGTGTGTATCGCTACTCATGCCTGCATTCTCACTCGTGAACCGTCCACAACTCGCTTCCGCGGCTGCTTCACCCGGCACACGACGCTCCCCTACCCATCACAGCACCCGTTGGGGCTATACGCTGCAATGACACGACTTCGGCGGTACGCTTGAGCCCCGCTACATTGTCGGCGCGGAATCACTTGACCAGTGAGCTATTACGCACTCTTTCAAGGGTGGCTGCTTCTAAGCCAACCTCCTGGTTGTCTCTGCGACTCCACATCCTTTCCCACTTAGCGTACGCTTAGGGGCCTTAGTCGATGCTCTGGGCTGTTTCCCTCTCGACCATGGAGCTTATCCCCCACAGTCTCACTGCCGTGCTCTCACTTACCGGCATTCGGAGTTTGGCTAAGGTCAGTAACCCGGTAGGGCCCATCGCCTATCCAGTGCTCTACCTCCGGCAAGAAACACACGACGCTGCACCTAAATGCATTTCGGGGAGAACCAGCTATCACGGAGTTTGATTGGCCTTTCACCCCTAACCACAGGTCATCCCCCAGGTTTTCAACCCTGGTGGGTTCGGTCCTCCACGAAGTCTTACCTCCGCTTCAACCTGCCCATGGCTAGATCACTCCGCTTCGGGTCTTGAGCGTGCTACTGAAACGCCCTATTCGGACTCGCTTTCGCTACGGCTTCCCCACACGGGTTAACCTCGCAACACACCGCAAACTCGCAGGCTCATTCTTCAAAAGGCACGCAGTCACGAGGCATAGCAAGCTATGCCCGACGCTCCCACGGCTTGTAGGCACACGGTTTCAGGTACTATTTCACTCCGCTCCCGCGGTACTTTTCACCATTCCCTCACGGTACTATCCGCTATCGGTCACCAGGGAATATTTAGGCTTAGCGGGTGGTCCCGCCAGATTCACACGGGATTTCTCGGGCCCCGTGCTACTTGGGTGTCTCTCAAACGAGCCGCTGACGTTTCGTCTACGGGGGTCTTACCCTCTACGCCGGACCTTTCGCATGTCCTTCGACTACATCAACGGTTTCTGACTCGTCCTGTCGCCGGCAGACGACAGAAGAGAGATCCCACAACCCCGCATGCGCAACCCCTGCCGGGTCTCACACGCATACGGTTTGGCCTCATCCGGTTTCGCTCGCCACTACTCCCGGAATCACGGTTGTTTTCTCTTCCTGAGGGTACTGAGATGTTTCACTTCCCCTCGTTCCCTCCACATGCCCTATGTGTTCAGGCATGGGTGACAGCCCATGACGACTGCCGGGTTTCCCCATTCGGAAACCCCCGGATCAAAGCCTGGTTGACGGCTCCCCGGGGACTATCGTGGCCTCCCACGTCCTTCATCGGTTCCTGGTGCCAAGGCATCCACCGTGCGCCCTTAAAAACTTGGCCACAGATGCTCGCGTCCACTGTGTAGTTCTCAAGCAACGACCAGCCACCCATCACCT
>NZ_JBIRVJ010000022.1:0-1157 GCF_044386705.1 Streptomyces sp. NPDC020422
CGGGTGGTTACGGGAGGTTGCGGGCCATGACGATGCGCTGGACCTGGTTGGTGCCTTCGTAGATCTGGGTGATCTTGGCGTCGCGCATCATGCGCTCGACGGGGTAGTCGCGGGTGTAGCCGTAGCCGCCGAGGAGCTGGACGGCGTCGGTGGTGACCTCCATGGCGACGTCGGAGGCGAAGCACTTGGCGGCGGCGCCGAAGAAGGTGAGGTCGCCGTCGAGGCGCTCGGACTTGGCGGCGGCGGCGTAGGTGAGCTGGCGGGCGGCTTCGAGCTTCATGGCCATGTCGGCGAGCATGAACTGGACGCCCTGGAAGTCGGCGATGGGCTTGCCGAACTGCTTGCGTTCGGTGACGTAGCCCTTGGCGTAGTCGAGGGCGCCCTGGGCGATGCCGATGGCCTGGGCGGCGATGGTGATGCGGGTGTGGTCGAGGGTCTTCATCGCGGTGGCGAAGCCGGTGCCCTCGGCGCCGATCATGCGGTCGGCGGGGATGCGGACGTTGTCGAGGTAGACCTCGCGGGTCGGGGAGCCCTTGATGCCGAGCTTCTTCTCCGGGGCGCCGAAGGAGACGCCCTCGTCGGACTTCTCCACGACGAAGGCGCTGATGCCCTTGGAGCGCTTGTCGGGGTCGGTGACGGCCATCACGGTGTAGTACTCCGAGACGCCGGCGTTGGTGATCCAGCGCTTGACGCCGTTGAGCACCCAGAAGTCGCCGTCGCGCACGGCGCGGGTCTTCATGCCGGCCGCGTCCGAGCCCGCGTCGGGCTCGGACAGGCAGTAGGAGAACATCGCGTCGCCCTTGGCGAGCGGGCCGAGGTACTTGGCCTTGAGCTCCTCGGAGCCGGACAGCATCACGGGCAGCGAGCCCAGCTTGTTGACCGCCGGGATCAGCGAGGAGGAACCGCAGGCGCGGGCGACCTCCTCGATCACGATCACCGTGGCGAGCGCGTCGGCGCCCGCGCCGCCGTAGCTCTCCGGGACGTGGACCGCGTGCAGGTCCGCCGCGACCAGCGCGTCCAGGGCCTCCTGGGGGAACCGCCCCTCCTCGTCCACCGCCGCGGCGAACGGCGCGATCTTCGCCTCCGCCAGCGCACGGACCGACTCACGGAGCATGTCGTGCTCCTCGGACGGGCGATACAGGTCGAAGTCCTTGGCC
>NZ_JBIRVJ010000023.1:0-1043 GCF_044386705.1 Streptomyces sp. NPDC020422
AGCGTTAGGGAAACGCCCGGTTACATTCCGAACCCGGAAGCTAAGCCTTTCAGCGCCGATGGTACTGCAGGGGGGACCCTGTGGGAGAGTAGGACACCGCCGAACAATCTTTCAGGACCCCTGGTCCCAGCGTTCACGCTGGGACCAGGGGTCCTTTTGTTTTTCTTGGAATTTTCTGAAGCGCGCGCCGGGGTGCCGGCTGCGCGAGAATGACTGCAGTACCCGAAGACAGGAGTCACGTCGATGTCCACCAACTCTCCCGACGACCGCCCGGAGCGCGAGCCGCGTCGCCGCGACGGTGGTGACCGGGGCGGCTTCCGTGGGCCGCGTCGTGACGACAACCGCAGCGGCGGTGGCTACCGCGGCCGTGACGACAACCGCGGTGGCGGCGGCTTCCGGCGTGACGACCGCCGCGATGACCGTCGCGATGACCGCCGTGACGACAACCGTGGCGGTGGCTACCGCGGTCGCGACGACCGCCCCTCGTACCAGCGTGACGACCGCCGTGACGACAACCGTGGTGGCGGCTACCGCGGCCGCGATGACCGTCGTGACGACAACCGTCGCGATGACAACCGTGGTGGTGGCTACCGGGGTCGTGACGAGCGTCCGTCCTTCCGGCGTGACGAGCGTCGTGACGAGCGGCCTTCGTTCCGCCGCGACGACCGCCCCTCCTACCCCCGTGACGACCGCCGCGACGACAACCGTGGCGGTGGCTACCGCGGCCGCGATGACCGTCGTGACGACAACCGTCGCGATGACAACCGTGGTGGTGGCTACCGGGGTCGTGACGAGCGTCCGTCCTTCCGGCGTGACGAGCGTCGTGACGAGCGGCCTTCGTTCCGCCGCGACGAGCGTCCGTCCTACCCCCGTGACGACCGCCGCGACGACAACCGTGGCGGTGGCTACCGCGGCCGCGATGACCGTCGTGACGACAACCGTCGCGATGACAACCGTGGTGGTGGCTACCGGGGTCGTGACGAGCGTCCGTCCTTCCGGCGTGACGAGCGTCGTGACGAGCGGCCTTCGTTCCGCCGCGACGA